>NZ_VDBZ01000002.1:250066-591074 GCF_007693735.1 Sphingobium sp. B2 | reverse complement strand
ATAACCCTCCCGGGTCACTTCTCAGTGCAAATCAACACCCTCACGATTCTGATGCGCTTGGCTTTTCCACCTTCTCGCATTCGTTTCTCGAAACTCGCCGATAAGATTGTTGGCACCGACCTGCTCCCGCACCCACTTGCCTGCCGTTATGCCAAAACAGATGATGGTCGTGACACCTAATCGCTGAATGACTGTCCGATGGACGGGCCAACAAGCGGAAATCAGTTCGTCTTTATCCAGGGTCAGGGTACCTTCGGTTGTGCTGCGTACGAAAATGACGTTGCTTGCCGGGACCGAACGGGCATCCAACCCCAACATCTTGAAGAAGTGTAGAACGCGGGGCTGCATCCCCGATGTCCCCGGCGTTGCTCCCTCCCAGCTATCATCCTGATAGGCTGACCATTGGCCGGGCGCCTTCTCGAATGCGGTGATTGCTTTCGCGACGGTGTTAGCTTCCTGCGTGCCGGGATCACCGCCAGGGTTCAGCCCAAGCACATAAATCGATGACGGCTGAGAGAATGCGTCTGCACCAGTGTAGAAAAGTGCCCCAGACTGCCGCTTGATATGATCCGGCAGAGCCATCAGCGCTTCGATGATAGTTTGTTGCCGGTCATCAATCGGGTGGTCAGCGGGTGATTTTGAAGCCCTCATTTCAACTGGCCCCTTGGCAAGAGCCTTTACGATCCCCTTTGTTGCCTTGCGTGCGTTGGGCATTGTCCGACGCGGCTTCACTTTTTTCAAAGACGCTTCGGCTTCATCGAGATGAATTTTCAACTGGGGGTTTCGTGAAATCCCCCATAGGACCGCAGCATAGATTGCTACGACAAATAGCATCGCGAGCAGCAGCAGATAGCCGCCACCTTCTGTAAATATCCAGACAAGTGTGTATATGGCCATTGCAACTAAGGCGATTTGCACACTTCCCCCACCTAACAAAAATAGCGATTTGACGGATAACAGGCATCAAATCGGCCTACCGATATGTCAATCTCAATCATTCACTGAAAATTTGGACTTCTCGTTCCACGAAAAGTTCGATGAGCGGCTGGTTAATGTAGTAGTTATTTCTGCCAGCGCGATGTTTGTGGAGCATTCCACTTTCCGCCAACTCATCGAGATACTTGGTCGCAGTGGGGCGCGACACGTTCAGCTCCTGCTGAACGAACTCGATACGTGTATATGGATGACGGAAAAGGTTATTCAGGAGGTCTTGCGAATATAGCTTCGGATGTTCCTCCCGCAGCCGCTTCTTGGTATCCGCCATGAGCGTGCGGATGCCTTCGACCAGGCGCAGAGTTTCGATCGCTGTCTCTTCCACGCCACGCAATATGTAGAGCAGCCAAGGCTCCCATTCGCCCGTGTCGCGCACAGCTTGCAAAAGCCTGTAATAGTCTGCCTTGTTTCGCGTGATGAACCGGCTGAGATAGAGGATTGGAATATCCAGCAGACCACAGCGGGTCAGAAATAGCACATTGATGATCCGGCCAAGCCGTCCGTTGCCATCGGGGAACGGGTGGATACTTTCGAACTGGTGGTGGACGATGGCCATGCGGGTGAGCGGATCGAGATCACTTTCCGAGTCTTCGACATGGATGAAGCGCTCCAGCGTGCTCATCAGATCACGCAGCGCGTTGGCATCCTGTGGGGGGACATAGACCACAGCGCCAGTCCCCTCATTCTTAAGTGCCGTTCCGGGGGTTTCGCGGAAACCACCGTCAGTCCCCTTGAGGATACGAAACATGGCGATGATCATGTTGTTGGTCAGCAGTCCGCCTAGTCGGCGCTGTTCATTGAAACCATGGTGAAGCGCGTCGCGATAGCGAGCCACTTCTTTTGCCGCAGGTGGCCCCGGATTTTCAGGGAAGGCGTTAATCTGGAATATCTCGTCCTGGGTGGTTACGATATTCTCGATTTCGGAGCTGGCCTTCGCTTCCTGAAGCGAAAGTGTGTCGATTAAAATTCCTTGATTGGGGATTGTCCCGGCCCGGCCTTTCAGTTCCGCAAGATAGCGATGGGCACGGGTCAGCGCCTTGAGAACCGCAGCTGTTTCGATCGCTCCCGGAGGCGGCAGATCGGGCAGGTCGTAGCTGGGTCGGAGCAAGTCGATCGCCTTGAGTAAAGAAACTGCCTGATCCTTAGCACGTCTGTTCCACGTGTAAAGATTTCTCCATTTTCTTTCTACGTCATTTTGGACATGTAAAATTTTGACGTTGGAGCGATGTCAAGCTTGGCGCCTCCTCCGGACGGAGGAGCGCGCTCTGTTCCGCTGCGCTGCATCGAGCCAGCGATGCTGTCTCGCCCCTTTCGGGCAACGATCGCTGACGCAGGGTACTGCTTCGCAGCACCGACAGCCATCGCGCCTTCGGGCGCGTTGACGTTTGGTTGGTTTGGGCCACCAGAATGGCGGGGTGGGCGTCGGCTTTCTCTGGGGCCGTGCCGCCGTGCCGCAAGCCGTTCCGGCTCCTCCTCTGCGTTCCGGTCCTTCGGATGCGGCCCGGCTCATAGCCCGTCCCCTCCGTGCGCCTCCTGCCGCCCACCCCGCCTTTCCGGCGGCCGGTGCTGTGACGGCAGGGAGAAGTGAATATGCGTAAGGATCATGGGTCGCTCTACGTAGAGGTGACGGATCGTATCATCGCGGAGCTGGAGCAGGGGCGCTTGCCTTGGGTGCAGCCTTGGGACAGCGGCAAGGCGGCTATCGGCCTGCCGCGCAATGCGGGAACCGGGCGCTGCTATTCGGGCATAAATGTGCTGATCCTGTGGTCGCGTCTTTTTGAGAAAGGATATGGCGCGCAGCGCTGGCTGACTTATCGGCAGGCGCTGGCGCTGGGTGGGCATGTACGGCGCGGCGAGGAGGGGGCGACGGTCTGCTACGCTGATCGCTTTGTGCCGAAGGACGAGGAAGAGCGAGCGCGGGATGAGGTGCGCGAGGCGCGTCAGGTTGCGTTTCTCAAACGCTTCACGGTTTTTAATGTCGAGCAGTGCGAAGGGTTGCCCGATGAATTGACTGCCGCACCCGTCGCGCTGGATGTCGAGGAAATTGTGCCGCTGGCGCATCGTCTCATCAAGGCGAGCGGCGCGGATGTGCGTATCGGGGGAGAACGCGCCTTTTACGCGCCCGGCCCTGACTATGTCCGCGTGCCGCCCCAAAGCGCCTATCACGATCGTATTAACTGGTATCGGACCGTTTTCCATGAGCTGGGGCACTGGACAGGGCATCAGAGCCGATTGGACCGGCTGACCGGCGCGGATTTTGGCAGTGAGGATTACGCAAGGGAAGAGCTTTGCGCCGAGATGGCCAGCGCCTTCCTCTGCGCGGAGCTGGGGATAGTGCCGACCGTCCGTCATGCCGACTATATCGGTTCATGGCTGGGCGTTTTGCGGGAGGATAGCAAAGCAATCTTCCGCGCCGCGAGCCTCGCAAGCAGGGCAGCCGATTTCATCCTTGCCTTTACCGATCACACGGGAGGCGACGATGGACAAGCATGATCCTGCGAAAATCGAGAAGGCGAAAGCCGCTTTCGGGCGCATGCCCAAGCGAACGCTCGAGATATTCCTTCTAAGTCAGGTGGAGGGTCTGAGCTACGTCGAGATCGCCAAACGAGAAGGGCTGTTTCTCTGGCAAGTACGGCGCCACATGCTCCGCGCGATCCGAATAATCGCCCGTGAAATGCGCTAAAATTAGCCTCGTTCGCCTTGCGAGGCCGAAGGGGCTTGGCAAGGCGATGATTTGCCGCGATTCTACGCGCCATCATGAGAAGGCTCGACGATCCCGATGTGCAACTGCCCGACGCCAAGCGTCGGGAGCTTAGCCATGTCGTTCAGATCATCCGCGAGGGTTTCGCGCGCGCCATTCGCCATCGGACGCAGCCGCGTTTCCGCAATGGCCAGATTCTCAAAATCATTCTCTTCGGCAGCTATGCGCGGGGCGATTGGGTCGAAGACCCCGTAGGCCGCTATTTCTCGGATTATGACCTTTTGGTGGTTGTCGACCATGAAGACCTGACCGACATTCTAGAATTCTGGGCAAAAACCGAAGAACGGCTGCTGGAGGAACTGGCCGAGGGGAGAGCGTTGCGCACGCAGGTCAGCCTGATCTATCACAGCCTGGACGATGTAAACGAGAAGCTGCGGCTCGGTCGCTATTTCTTCATGGACATACTCAAGGACGGCATTGTCCTGCACGAGGAGCCGAACCATCCCTTTGCGGAGCCGAAACAGCTATCATCAGGCGAAGCGCTGCGGGAAATGCGGGAATATTTCGAAGAATGGTTTGAAAGCGCCGCAGAGTTTATGGACGATTTTCAATCAAACTTCGAGAAGCGGCGATTCAAAAAGGCAGCGTTTGAACTTCATCAGGCGACCGAACGGCTTTATCATTGCGTCTTCCTTGTGCGCACCCTTTACAGCCCCAAGACCCACAACCTTAATCGACTTCGGGCACTGACAGAGCAGCTTGAGCCGCAGCTTCGCGCCGTCTGGCCTACTGATAGCCGTTTCCACAAGCGCGCTTATAACCTGCTGCGCGAGGCGTATATCAGGGCGCGCTACTCGCGTGAATTCAGCATCAGCGATGAGGAGCTTGCATGGCTGGGAGAAAGGGTCGCGCTTCTGCAAGAGGTGGTGCGCGACCTGTGCAACGCGCGGATCGCTGAGTTGGAAGCGCGCCCGGACGCCGCCTGAAATCCGCTATCATATTGATAAATTTCTGTTCGTTGTAGAATTGACCTGCGCCGACGCGCACCCGCTGGTCGGGCCAATACCAACAATGGATAATTTCTGTAATGCGATCAAACTCACGCCGCGCCAGCCGCGACGCGACCCAATCTCCCTTGCTCAAGCGAGGCCGTAAACCCCTGCCGATCGTGGAAAAGCCGGTTCCAACCTCCACCGAATGGATCGACCCGCCAGGGTTCCGCGAATCCCTCATCCTCCATATGGGCCGTCATGCGGAAAGCTATTATCAGCTTCACAGGTCCGTCATCAAACCAGGCGAAAAGCTGGATCGCGCGACATTGAAATCCTGGGCGGATGGACGCCGCACGCCGCAAAGCGCGGCCAGCCTGGAAATTCTCACCCGCATAGAGTGCCGCTATGATCTACCTTCCGGCTATTTCCGATCGAAACTGCCCCACCCGGCGCGTGCGCCGTCCGGGATCAATATCAAGGGCGTGACCAAGGCTGAGCAGCGGCGGTTGGCGTGGCACCTGCCCGACGATTTCAACGCAAGGTCGTTGAAGCAGCAGGCGGAGATTCTGGAATGGGTCCGGGAGGTGGTGATTTCGGGTGCCACCGAATATCGCCGGTTTCAGGCGCAGGCCATGAAACTGCGGTACGCGATCCGATTTCCGGCGATCACCGGCAAAAGGATTCGAGGAGTCCAAACGAGTGAGGAGGCACCCGGCATCGACGATGATATGGATCATGAGGGCGTGGTGGATGCGCCAGCTCGCCTTGTGTCGGAGATGGCTGACCTCGTCAGGTTCAAAACCTCTACCCTGACCGACATAGGGTTTCAGCGAAACGGCGTATGGGGAGAGGAAACGACCAGCCAGAAGATCGAGCATTTTGGCCTCATGTTCGGCGCATTGGCCGCGTCGCCGCGTGGAGCCGTAGAGGGGTGTGGCGTGCCGCTCAGGAACATCACTTTCGCCATGCTGGTCTTCCCGAGGGTGTGGGACTGGTATGTCCAGTGGCGTGAGCGGCGACGCGGTTTCTTTACCCGCTGGGAATGTGATATGTTACGGAATGCGATGGCCCTTGTCCGGGCTGATACCGGCTGGTTGCGGCAACATCCCGAATTGGCCGATCGTCTTGTGCCGATGGAAGGCCTCATATCCACCGATGACATCGGCGCGGCGCGCGCGGACTGGCGGCAGGCTTGCGACATTCTGCACGCACATGCCAGTGCGCGCGTCCGGGAGGTGGAGCGGGTCGCGCGCATCCATCGCGACCCGTTCGAACCGATCCTGCCCATATTGGAGGCACCCAGCCCGGTCGCGGAATATCTGAAGATCGCGGAGGAGATATTGAAATTCCGCCCTGACGGGCGGCGGTACCCGAGGGCTGCGGCGGAAGTTGTCCGGTCCTATCTCCTGATCCGGCTGGGCCTCCATCTTGGACTTCGGCAGAAGAATTTGCGGCAAATGATGGTCTGCCCGCGCGGACATCTGCCGCGTTCAGAGCGTCAGCTCGAAACCATGAAACGAGGCGAAATCCGCTGGAGTGAGCGTGATCAGGGATGGGAAGTCCTTGTACCAGCGGTTTCCTTCAAGAACGCCCATTCTTCCTTCTTCGCGGGCAAACCCTTCCGGCTGCTTCTTCCCGATCTGGGCGGCCTCCATGACCATATCGATGCCTATGTGGAGAAGCATCGGGCCATCCTGCTTAACGGGGCGGACGACCCCGGCACATTCTTCGTGAAGACGGTGAAAACGAACAGCCGCGATGCGTCCTACGACCAGAACACCTTCTATGAGGCATGGCGTCTGGTGGTCCAGCGCTATGGCGTCTTCAATCCCTATACTGGTCGGGGCGCGATCAAGGGGCTGCTGCCACATGGCCCGCATAATGTGCGGGACGTGCTGGCGACCCACATCCTCAAACAGACAGGTTCATTCGAGCAGGCGAGCTATGCGATCCAGGATACGCCGGACATGGTAGCGAAGCATTACGGACGGTTCCTGCCGCAGGACAAGGCGGCGATGGCCGCCCGGATTCTCAATCAGGTGTGGGAAGCGGCATAATCGATAAAAACGGCGCGGCCCAACTGGCCGCGCCGCTCATTCATGCGTGAGTGATTATTATTCGGGCGGCGTTTGGCTACCGGGTTTGGCCGATGAGAAGTGCCCCAAGCTTTTCGCAGGTCGCCGCGAGAACATCGTCCGCCAGATGAGCATAACGCGCGGTCATTTGAATCCTGCTGTGACCGAGGAGCCGGGAGGTCGTGAACAGTGTTTCCCCCGACATCACCGCATGGCTCGCGAAGCTGTGCCGCAGATCGTGGATGCGTAATTTCGGCGGCAGTTTTGCTTCACGGCGGACACTGACCCAGATCGAACGGACGCCCTCATACTGCTGGCGACCGGCAAGCGGGAATACGTGGTGAACCCCGGCACTCCCATTTCTCTGGAGGTTCGCACGGTGGGATTTCAGGAAGCGCTGGACTGGCACGCCGAGGGGAATATCTCGCGGGCCGGTCTTGCTATCACGCAGTCGAAGCCGATCGGGCAATATATCCTGCCATTCCAGATTGACGGCTTCGCTGACCCGGCAACCCGTCATGGTAAGGAAGCGGAGCAGGGCGGATGCCGTGCATCCTGCCTTGATCCGTTTGTCCAGTACGCCGCCGAGCCTTGCCATCTCCTCAACGCCGAGGAAGGTGCCGATAACCTTGCGGCGGTTCATCCTGATCCCCTTCGCGGGATTGCGCCAGCCGTCCGGCATATGGCCCCAGGCGCGCGCGCGTCCGAGCATCTGCACCAGAATTCCAAGGGCGCGATTGGCCCCGCCCGGCCTTCTCAGGCTATACCCCTCGAACCACCGGATTACATCTTGACGCGAAATGGCATCTAGCCTCTGGTGGCCGAAGGCCGGTAACAATTCGCATCGCACATAGGTGCGGTAAGTGCGCAAACCCTGCGGTTTGTAGAAGGCACCGCAGCGTTGTTCATGTTCAATCTGGAACGTCGCGAAGTGCGGAACGGTAGGCGTCGTCGTCGGAGTCAAAGTCTCGCCCGCGAGAACGGCGCGGGCGGACGCGCGAGCCGCTTTCACGCCTATTTCCGGGAACGAACCCAACGACCGGCGGACTGCCTTGCCGCCGACGCGGGCGCGGACAACCCAGCTTCGCGACCCGCCGGGTTGCACCCGTAAGGCGAGTCCGGGCAGGCGGGTGTCGCGCATGGCATATTCCTTTTGTCCAGGTTCCGCGCGGGCGCACAGGGTGTCGGTCAGGGAGAGGCGGAGGTTAAGCATGGGCGGCCTCCTTCGCGCAGTCTATTCCGCTCGCATCGGCCTTCCGCTTGCGGGCGGAACGTTCAGGCCCAGCGTCGCGAAGGGAGCGTTCGATGCGTCGGGACACCTTCGACGCCGAGCGCGTCAATGCATCGGTGGCAAGATGCGCGTAGCCTATAGTGCTATCAATGTCGTTGTGCCCGAGAAGCTGGCCGATCAGTCGCAGGTCGATGCCGTTCGATACCCCGACCGATGCGAAATGATGACGCAGATCATGGACGCGAATATTCTCCAGGCCTGCCGCTCGCCGGATCAATGCCCATGCGTAATCCAGTACCTTCATCGGCCCATCGCTCTTTGGTGCCGGGAATACGAACCGCCCCTTTACCACTCCCTTGCGGGCGGCGAGCAAGTCGCGGGCAGGGACGTTCAGCCAGATCGTTCGGGGACCGGTCTTGGAGTCTTCCAGAACGGCGCGGGCACCGACTATCCGGCTCCATTTGAGCGAGAGGATTTCACTGCGCCGGGCGCCGGTCAGGAACAGGAGGCGGACCGCATCGCAGGCATCGGGCATCCGATCCTGCAATCCATCGAGCGCTCTCCAAAGCCTCCGAACAGCATCGGGAGACATCATTTTGCCGCGCTTGCTATGCTGTTTCTTGCGTAGGCCACGGCAGGGGTTTGAACCCGGCTCGCGCATTCCATGGTCCTCCGCGTAGAGCATCAGCCCCGAAAGAGTGGACAGCGCCATGCGAACGGCGCTGCTCTTCGCGGTGATGTCCAGATGCCAGCGGTTCACCTCTTCCGGGGTCAGCGCGCGGACCTTCCGCCCCCCCAAATGGGGAAGGATGTGCGTCGTTGCAGCCGCCTTCATGTTGCGGATTGTGCCGGGCTTCCAGCGTCCGGTTTCACCCGAAGCGAGGAAGCGGGGGAACACCTCCGCTATCGTTGCATCAGGACCAAAGAGGGTGTCGTCCGTGGGGGTGGATCGGTCCTGCGGCCCG
Source organism: Sphingobium sp. B2 (assembly GCF_007693735.1). Classification (NCBI taxonomy): domain Bacteria; kingdom Pseudomonadati; phylum Pseudomonadota; class Alphaproteobacteria; order Sphingomonadales; family Sphingobiaceae; genus Sphingobium; species Sphingobium sp. B2. The sequence goes on along the minus strand of NZ_VDBZ01000002.1, from coordinate 582,117 downwards.
GCGGCAAGAAGACGGCGTGCGACTTCCAAGGGTAGGTGTCGTGCGTCGCCAAGGGTTGTGCGGAGGGTTCGCGCCGCCACCCGTTCGACGCCAATCCAGGTGCGGGCACCTGAAGCGCGGAGGCGCAGGATGAGACCCTTCGCCTTGGCGTCGTAGAGTAACTTTTCTCCGCGCGCGGGGAGGGGAATCGAAAGAATATCCGTCGCATCAAAATCGATTTTCGTGCCACTGGGCATGACAATATGGCTCCACAATTCCGGCGCCTTGCGGGCCGGTGGAAGCGCGTCCGGGGTATGTTCCCCAGGACACGCGGGGAACTTATCGGCGGCATCGATTCGTAACAGGCATCGCTCTTAGAGCAGGGCTGTCACCGATCATCGTCCGGCTTTGGATTGCCGTTGTGGATCAGCAGGTTGCCCGCCCCATCGAACTTTCATCTGGCGCATTCGCAAGCTCATGCGAAAGCTCAGACGCACGCCTGAAAGGCGTAATTTGTAATGCACCGTACGCACGGGTGCTGCGGGCGAGAATCGCCAGCATTTGCGCGATTTTCCGGCCGAATACAGGTCTTACGCTGATGGCACTGATTGACGCCCCCCGACACGCTTTGGCTGTCGTTTAAGAGGGCCGAATAGTTAAGTCCTTGATCTGCCTTGGCACCATTTGGCTGCCACTCTGAACACATGTAATCAATTGAGATCGGACTGAAATCCGGTTATAAGGGACGCGCTTCATCACGATTGGCCAGGCGACGAACAGGAGTTCGGCGCTTGCCCAGAATTACCATCAGGTTCAAGGACGCCCTCTTCGGGCGTCTCGTCGTAGGTGCTCAAGCAGCGGGCACGACCATCCCCGACTATGTCCGGGACATTCTCAACCGCTATGAAGGCATGGACGCGGCGGGCTATCATGGCCGCTTCGACGAAGTGCAGGCGACCCTCATCCAGGTCTTCGCCATCCTCGCCGCGTCAGTCGGCACGCGTCGGCCAGATATCCTACAGAAGGGCATGGACGATGCGCGCGCCCTGCTGTTGGAAAGAGGCCTTCTCGATCCCGAGGAGGTACTCTAGTGAGCATCTTCCGTAACGACACACTGGGCTCTTGGACCAGGGGCGGTCAGGCCATCGTCCACAATGTTCGCATGACCACGCAGGTCTTCTTCCAGACCCTGCTGGCGGGGATCGCCATCTGGGTCGGCGGTACCCTCTGGTATGTACTGGAGAAGTCGACCGACTATCAGCGCTTTGTTGCCGTCAAGATCGCTGAGGCGACGCTCAAAAGCGATGTGCCCGGCGGCGCGCCGCTGCTCTTTCGGACCCCGTCGGGTCGCCAATATTGGACGACGTCCGATGCCTTGCTGGGCTCCCCCATCGCCAGGAAGACCATGCAGGCTATGGAGCATCATCTGGTGTTCGGCGCGGCACTTGCGGGCGCCTTTGCCCTCCTGATGCTGGTTTGGGCATGGTTCTATTTCACCCGTACGGGGAAGGGCCTTGGTTCCAATCAGTTCCTGCGCGGCGCGCGCTTTGGCGCTGCGCGTCAGCTGCGGCGGCAATTGTGGCGCAGCCGGAAGGGCAGCTTTGCTATCGGCGGCGTGCCCGTTCCCGATGCGTTCGAGCCTGAACATATCCTCATCTGTGGTGCGCCCGGCACGGGCAAGACCAACATCATCGTGAAGATGCTGGACGGCATGCGAAAGCAAGGCAAGCGGGCGATCGTCTATGATACCGCCGGCACCTTCGTTGAGAAATTCTACCGGCCTGGGCACGACATTCTGCTCAATCCGCTGGATAACCGCTCCGACTTCTGGTCGCCCTGGGTCGATGTTCCGCGTGACTATCATTATGATCAGATCGCGGAATCGACGATCCCAGACAAAGGTGGCGATCCCTTCTGGGCGAAGGCGGCCCGCGGCACGCTGGTGGCGGTCCTGCGCAAGCTTGCCAGATATGACGGGACGCTGGTTTCCGTGCTCCTAGAAACGGTGGTGCGCAGCCCTCTGAAGACGCTGGCAAGTTTTGCGGAGGGCACCGATGCTGCGGCTTTCATCTCGATGGAAGGCGACCGCACTTCTGCGGGCATCCGAGCGGAACTGGCCTCGGTGATGCGCAGCTTCTCCTATCTCGATGACACGGCCGACGGCTTCTCCATCCGGGACTGGGTCGCCAATGAGCAGGATGACAGCTGGCTCTTCATCACCGTCAAGGCGGATCAGCTCCCTTCCCTCCGGCCCCTCGTCACCGTCTGGCTCGACATCGCGATAAGCGCCATCATGAGCCTCCCGCCCGACCGTAAGCGCCGCCTCTATTGTGTCATCGACGAGCTTCCCACACTTCAGAAACTGCCATCGCTAAGCGACTTTCTCGCCCGCGCGCGAAAATATGGCGGCTGCGGCATATTGGGGTTTCAGTCCTACCCACAGCTTGAGGCGACCTACGGCATCCAGGATGCCGCGGCGATCACCGGCTATTGCTCGACCTGGGTGGCGCTGCGCGCCAACGACACTCCCACCGCCAAGCATGTTTCGGAAAATCTAGGGCAGGTCGAGCAGGTCGAGGCCAATGAGGGCATGTCCTACGGCGTCAACGACATGCGGGATGGGGTCAACCTGTCGCGGATGCAGGTGACCCGCCCGTTGGTCATGCATACCGAGGTCACCAATCTTCCCAATCTCGCGGGTTTCCTTCGGTTCGGACGGAACCTTCCCGTGGTGCGGTTCACCGATAATTATAATGCGCTTCCCAGCCTGCAGGCCGCATTCGTCGAGCGGCTAGTTCCGCTCGTTCGTCTCGACCCGGATGAGGGCGACAAGTCTCCTCCGAAATCTTCAGGATCGCGATCCAAGCGTCGGCGAGCGAGGAAATCGGAAGCTCCCGAGCTCCCCCTCGGAGCGGACAAGGGCAGCACGCCCGCGCATGACGAGATCAGTGTGCATGGCTACTCATCTAATCCTGCGGAGGGTGAAAATGAAAACGGAGAAAGAGCGCTGCCGAGGCTCCTTGGAAGGGCGAGCGGCTTCCGCCTTCGACAACACGGGCGCGTATCGGGCGACCGTAGTGAGGCGAGGCCGGCATGATGCATCCGCGCCGCCTGAAGGGTTCGCCCGGTAACATTGCTCGCTATTACGCGATCGGCGATTATTATACGAAGGGGGAGGCGGGGCGGTCGTCCTGGGGTGGTGCCCTGGCGAGCGAACTCGACCTTTCAGGAGATGTCGATCCTGAAACTTTTCGCTCCCTGCTGGCTGGCAAGGTTGCAGGCAAACAGTTGGGCCGTCATCGCGCCGACGGCATCCAGCATCATCCTGGCTGGGACTTTGCGATCAGTGCGCCAAAATCCGTGTCAGTGATGGGGCTCGCGTTGGGCGACGACCGTATCGTACAGCTCCATGAGCGATCGGTCGATGTGACGCTAGCCTATCTCGAAGAGCATGCCCAGCTGCGAAAACGGGAGGAGGGCAACATCGTCCATGAGACGACGGGCCGATTGCTGTGGGCGCGCTTCACTGAACATGTGAGCCGCGAACTTGATCCCCACCTCCACACCCATGTCGTCGTCCTCAACATGACCAACGGGCAATCGGGCGATCCGATGGCAAGCCTCGAAACCCGCGCCATGTATGCCGAGCAGATGACCAGCGGGCAGATTTACCGGAACGAACTCGCCCATGGCCTGCGCGAGCTTGGCTATGAGATAGACTTTGATCCGCGCCGGGGTCTGTTCGAAATCAGGGGCGTTCCCAAGGCCCTCATCGAGGAGATGTCGCAGCGGGCCGAGCAGATCAATGAACATGCCCAGCAGCATGGTCTGGTCGGTCAGGCGTCGCGCCGCCAATCCTTCTACGCCACCCGCGGCGCCAAGGTGAAAACCGGGATCGATACGCTGCTCATCCAGTGGCGCGGGCGGCTGGGGCCATATGAAAAGCCGCTTGAAGCGGTGAGAGAGGGCGCCGCGCGATCGGGCGAGCATCCCGTCCCGGTCGACCGCGCCGATGCCGCCCGAGCAGCTCTGTTTGGGATAAGGCAATCGGAGGGGAAGGAGGCCGTGAACCCGCTTAGCCGTCTCTATACCACGGGGCTAGCCTCCCATGTCGGGGAGGTACGGTTTCAGGATCTGCGGCCCCTGATCGATGCGCATGAAGAACGACGCAAGCTCCTCGCTACCCGTGGACAGACAGGGGATGACATATTGACACGGGGACGGACGACCCGGCGCACTGTGCGGCTCGAGCAGTCGCTCGCCATGCATCTGGCGCTTGCTGTCGGGGACGGTCGGCCCGTGGCGAGCGTCGATCGCCTGCTTCCTATATTGGAACAGGCGGGGCTTTCTCCCGCGCAGGAACGGGCGTTGGTGGACATAGCTACCTCGCGTGACCGGGTCACCGGCCTTCACGGCGTCGCGGGTGCAGGAAAATCGACGCTCATCCGATCACTGAAAGATGCGGCGCTGCCGGGTAAGACATTCATCGCCCTGGCGCCGACATCTTCCGCCGCTGCCGAATTGGGCGAGAGGGCGCAGATCGAGTCGCGTACCGTTGCCAGCCTTCTTGCGGGTGGTGGATACGAGATCAGAGGCAACCATGTGCTGGTTCTCGACGAAGCGGGGCAGTTGGGAAGCCGCCAGGCTTTGCGGGTGCTGGAAATCAGCCGATCTACTGGAGCTCGCCTCATTCTTCTCGGCGACAATAAGCAGACGGGCGCCATCGAGCAGGGCAAGGCCTTCTGGCTCATGCAGAAACTAGGCATGGAAACGGCCGAACTGACCGAGTCGCGCCGGCAGGAAACCGAGGGGATGCGAAAGGCTGTCTCGCATGCGCGAGGAGGGGATTACGCAGCCTCGATTGGTCGGCTCGACAAGGTGGTGGGCGGTGAGGATGCCGCTACGCTGGCTGCAGGAGTGGTCGCGGAATGGACCCGGCTTAGCCCGAGGAGCCGCGCCGCGACCAACATTCTCGTTCTCGACAATGCGTCGCGCCTGATCGTGAACAGCAATATCAGGGATGTCCTGCAACGCGAGGGCGTCGTCGCGGCGGAGGAGACCCGGCTTTCAGTCCTTACACCTGGTGGCCTGAGCGATCAGGAAAAGCGCATGGCGCGCTTTTATTCAAGGGGACAGGTGGTGACCTTCGGCCGCGATCAGCCAGGAGCGGGATTGGGGCTGACGAGCGAATACCGCGTCGCTGGGATGGTGCGGGACGGTCGAGGTCGGCAACTGGTCCGGTTGGTCGATGGGCAGGGCGGCGTCCATCTGTGGGATCCGCGCTCGACCAAAGCCGCGCAGGTCAACGTCTTCATGGAAGAGAAGAGAGACCTCAGCGAAGGCGACCGCATCCAGTGGCGCTTGGTCTCGCGCGAACTCCAACTCAAAAATGCGGAGCGGGGTACGATTGAGAGGCTCGAGGGCTCACTGGCAACGATCCGCTGGGATCGCGGCAAGCGGGTTCAGACGATTGATCTTTCCCGGCACAGGACCTGGGATCATGGCTATGCCGAGACCATCTATTCTGCTCAGTCCAAGACCTATGACCGGGTCTATGTCCTGGCGCCTGTTGGGTCGCCGCTGGTGAGCGCGCAGAATTTCTACACCGCGATCACCCGCGCCCGATATGGTGTAAAGCTCTGGACCCAGGATCCGAAAAAACTGGTCGAGCGGCTCGAAGACCGGTCGGGCGAGAAGACGTCAAGCCTTGAAGGCCTGGGGCGGTTGGAGCGTGATCATCGTGTACAAATGGCCGCTAGGCAAGGACCGCATCTCCGGCAACTGAAGGAAGATCAGGATAGGAAGGGACTCTTGCGGAGCGACCACCGGTTGGAGCGAGAGCTTTGGACCCGCAATGCAAAACCCAAAGGCCTAGCGGACAAGTTCGCTGGTCGGGCTCAAAAGGTTTTCGAGGCGCTCGATCACAATCTTCATTCTTTGCTGAGCGGCGGTCGCAGCAATGGGCACACGCCTGCTTCCGCACGCGAGCAGCAGAATCGCGGCAATGAAAGGGAGAGCAGATGTGGCCTGGATCGCTGATCGACGCTGGATCTGTTTTGTCCCGTTGACGCTGACTGCAGCTTAACCTTGGGAAGACGCACTGGCGGCGAAGCCGCCAGAACCAGAGGTGGCTCGTTGCATTCGAGAGGCGGCACGCGGCCAGGTCTGGCTTGAAAAGACGCTTTGGGGGCTGCGCGATCAGGAAGCCGGCCGGATCGGTGCGGAGATCGTGAACAGCAATGGGAGCCACGATTTGGGGCCGCTCCAGATCAACAGTTGGTGGGTGCCAAGGATTGCCGCGCTACTGTCGAGGCGCGAAGGGGAGGTCCGGCACTGGCTGCAATTTGATCCCTGTTTTAACGTCAAGGCGGCGCGCTGGATCTTTCTCGCCGCTTTGAAGGCGGAAGGCAGTTACTGGAAGGCGGTGGGGATTTATCATAGCCCGAACGGCGCCCGTCAACGCCGCTATGCGGGCCTCGTCGCGGTTAATCTGCAAAGCGGTTCGGGGACGATGTCTTTGCGTCGCGCTAGGACATTGAGGCGAGGTCGATGCCTTGACCTTCATACATGTTGGCACTGGCACGACCGCTAGACGGCGGTGGAGATGGCGGATTATTATTCGTCTAAACGATGGCCTAGGTGTTTAGTCCCAACATGTGATGATTCGGCTTGATGACAAAACGTCTGGCTTTGATTTCCAAAGATCCTCGACTGCCTCGCAGGGGTTTTGAACTTGAGCTCCTTGAGCTGATTGACAAAATTATAGGCTATCGGACAGTCGGGGACGTGACGCCGCAACTCGGCAATGGAAGGTTTTGACGGTCGCTTCCTTGATGGGTCGCACCATACGTTCGGCTTAGCCGTTTGTCCAAGCGGGTACGCCCTGGTCAGCCGATGCTCAATTCGTGGTCTTCTTCTCTGAGAATCCTCCATCAGAGGCGCATGGTGGCATTCCAGTGATATTCGCGAGATTTCAGCTAGTCCTTGGCATCGAAAAGCGCGTAGATGGCATTCAGCCTGTAGGTCTGCTGTTCCGAGCAGGCCCCAATGCTTGCCGGCGATGACAGGCAGGCGACGATCCACGAACGGCCTGTCGAAGGCGGCGTTGTGCGCAACGATCAAATCGGCGGATGAGAGAATGTTCACCGCCCCGTTCCTTCGTTCTGCTGCTCTGCAACGTCGCATCAGTCAGGCTGGTGATTTTTGGATCGATCGGTATTCTGGGATCATCCCGCCAGACCCGGAGCATCCCGGCCTGGATGATCCGCCCGTGCCCATCAAACCGAAAACGCGGGATCGCCAGCTCGATGATCCGGTCGGTCCAGCCTAGTCGCCTTCACATGGATCGCAAGCCCGATACGGCTGGAGGCATGAGAACTTGCTGCATGGAAATGCGTGACAGGGGCGAGGCGCCGCTGAACCCGATAATCTGGATGCATGCCTAACAGGCGGGCCGCCAGCGTGACGATCGCTGGTGGCATCGTTCATTTGGCGGCTTGTCCGATTATGCGCCCTCGATCACCCTGAACACAGCGCCGCTGCCCGCATCGCGAACAAGATCGACCCGCCTGCCATCCCAGTGATAGTCGAGATGCCGACCCTGAACAGGGCTGGAGGCGCAGTCAGGATAGAATAGCGCGACGCACTCGCCGCCGGGCTGGCGGACGCTTGGATAGGCAATACCGTCTGAGCCTGAACCGCGCAGCGTGGCGGCGAGTTGCTGCGCTGCTTCGTAGCTGTCAGGATCGAGGCAAGAGTCGAATGCCTCTGGGTGCGTTCTGAGATCATGCAAATCGGCATCGACTTTCAGAATGATCTCGCGAAACTGCGACGTCCATCCGGCAGGCTCGGCCGTCAGGGCCATGAAGCACGCATGATGATGGATCGTTTCGAAAAGCGCTGTCTCATAGCTGCGCGCGACATAGAGCACGCCATGATGTCCGGCGGAGAACCGGCTTGGTCGATCGGGACTGACATGAGTGAATGACGCCATGAGATAGGAGGCGCCAACGCCGCCGACCCGTCGCGCGGGTGGGACAAGATCGATATTGCCGACCGCCGTCATGATCCGCGGGTTCGTCTTCTGTTCGGCGGAAATGAGGAGTGGCCAGTCGGCAGGGTCCGCAATATCCTCGAACAGATCGATGGGAGGATAGATGCTGCGGATGATCCTGACCGCACCTTCCCATTCGATCCTGTTGACCGGCGGACCATCAATCGCCGTCACCAGCCGCCGCGCTCCGCGTCCAGATAGCGCCGCACCCGCATGATGTCAGTCAGTTCGCCGCCCAGCATGACCGACAGCGCGCTTGCGCCCTCAAAGGCGGCGTTGGGCGCCTTGATCCAGTCATAGCCGCGCTGCGGCTCCTCAAAGATGATCCGCAAGGCCTTGTGAATGCCCATGATGTTGGAGAGCCTGGCGAGCCCGTCACGCGAGATGCGACCTGGTCCTTCGGCCTTCCAGCGACGGAAGCTGCGCACCGGCATATCGGTCAGCATGGCAGCCTGCTCGTCCGTCACCCCCCATTTCGCGAAGAGGTTGAGGGCCGCACGAAACATCGCGCGGCCCTCATCCGGCGTGACCGGCTCTGGCCGGAAGGGCGCCGGGACCGTCTCAATGGGTTGTAACATGCTCATACTCATCTCCAACTGGCATCATACATGAAATAAATGCCAAATGGCAATGCTAGGGCGCAATTTGCCGACTTTGTCGAGCAATGCCCGTCATTTTAAGCCAGCCCTGTTACTCATCTGCGTTTGTGAGCGGGTTCCCGGTATCCGATTTCAGGAGTTGGTTTGTGAACGTCGCGCAGAAGGCTGTGATGCCAATAACGACAAAAGCTACCGCAATGGCGTCGATTGACACCGCTCCGGCCAATTCCAGCAAGGAGGCGACAAGGCAAATCCCCAACGACAGACTAAGTTGCTGAAACGTGGCATAGAGGCTGGTGGCCGCGCTCATTTTCGTCTGGTCTATATCGATAAAGGCCAGGGCATTATAACCGGTGAACAGCAGCGACGTGAACAAGCCGGCCGCAAACAGGACAGCCGCCAACGTCAAGTGAGGCCAATCAGGGCTGAACAGGGCACAACCGCCGATCGCCATCGCAGCCCCGATGCCGGCAGCGGTTAGGCTGTGGCGGTAGCCGAACCGCCGGATGATCATAGGAGCAAGCGGCTTCATCGCCAGAGCGCCCAGAGCATTGGCCATCATGATCGTGCCGGCCGTGGCGGCGGACAATCCGAAGCAGAGCTGAAAGAGGAGAGGCAGGAGGAACGGCATGCCCCCCTGGGCGATGCGGATGAGTGTCCCTCCCGCAACGGAAAGACCGAAAGTGGGCGTTCGCAACAATGACAGGTCGAGGATAGGATCATCGACGTTTCGCGCGCGGTGGACATAGGCGAGGCCAAACAGGAAGCCACAGATGAGGAGTGCGACAATGAGGGTCGCGGGAACAGGATGGCTCGCCAATTCAAGGCCGAAGACGATGCAGCCGAGCGCGATACCCGACAGAAAAAAGCCCGGCAAATCCACCCGCGCTGCCCTGTCCATCCTGATCTGCGGTATCAGCCAGATCGCCAGAGCAAGGCCGACCAATCCTATGGGCACGTTGATGTAGAAGATCCAGCGCCAGTCCAGGTAAGTCACTATCAGACCACCGATTGGCGGACCGATTATCCGTCCCACCATCATCTCGATGCTTGCCCGGGACAGCGCCTGATCGGGTGGCAGGTCGATATGTTGAAGCCGGGCTGCATCGGGTAGTTGCAGGGGCTCGAGCCCGTGCAACTGCTCGGTTGGCAATAGCCGCGGATAGTCCACATACATCATGACGAAACCTGACAAGCACCAGATTGTCATCAGGAATCCCACCGCGATGCCCAACCATCGATGCAGGAACAGGACTGGTCTCAGCATCGCCCTAGAAGCCGATGCCGTAGCTCACGCGAAGTGTCCGGGGCACGCCGCGCAGATAGTAGAGGAACGGCGTGTTGGTGCCGTTCAGGACGCCTGCGTCGCTGACCGCGCGCCGAAAACCTCCACTGGCATATTCCCTATCGAACAGATTTTCGACATTAATGCCGAGCCGGTGTTTTCGTCGGACGTCCGGATAGAAATAAACGCCGGCATCAACGATGGCATAATTGCCGTAGTTGCGCCGTCCAAACCCGGGCAGGGTCGAATAGACATCGCCCGTCCAGAGGACTGCGACGTTTGCGCCAAAGGGCTTGTCGGTAGGCGCATAGCCGATCGCCGCGCGCCCATATTGCTCCGGGTTGCGGTCGCGCTGGACGCTGCTGCCGGGGTTGCGGACCCTTGACCAGGTGTAGCTCGCACTGGCCGTCAAACCCTTATCGAGCGTCGCGTTCAGTTCCAGCGTTGCACCCTGGGCTTTCACCTTATTGGGCACGTTGATGTAGGTGCCATTCGGGAAGGCGGGATCATCATAGTCATAATCGATGAGATTGGTGATGCGACGGTTGAAATAGGCGGCTTTCCACTGCAAACGGCCTGAACTGAAGGCGAGATTGCCGCCAAGCGCTGCGTTGAGATTGAGGCTTTCCTCTGCCTTCAGCTTGGGATTTCCAAACTCGCAGCAGGGATCATTGCCATAGAGTTGGGACGCATCGGGCAGGATGAAGGATGTGCCCCCATTCGCCTCCGCGAACAAGGCATCGCTAAAGTCGTAGCGGCCGCTGACAATCCATATCGTTTTTTCGGCCTGTTGCGCCCTGTTGTAGCGCGCGCCGGCGGCGATACGCGCCTTGCGCGAAAGGTCATCGGTCGTGCGAACCTGCAGGATCTCCGCATGCACCTTCTCGTTGGTCGGGGCGATCAGAAGCACATCGTCACGACCGTTGAAGCGCTGATAGTCATAGCCGACCAGATATTCGAGGCCGCGATGGGGACGCAGCTTCACGACAGCGCTACCGCCATAATCCTGATAACCCCAGAAGGTGCCGGGCGGATAAAGGACGACCGGCGGCCCGGCTGGAACAGGATTGCGGATATTGACGTAAGCGGTCTTCCAGTCGTGGAAATAGCCCTTGAGAAAGAACTGCACCGTGTCGCTGCCGGTGTAATCGAGGCGAAGGCTGGCAATCTCCTCGTTCCGATCGTTGCGGCTTTCGTTCACTCGCGCTGGCGACAGATTGTCGATCCTGGCTTCTGTGTGTTGCCAGAATGCGTTGAGCTTGAGATCCTCAGCCAGTTCGAACTGATATTTAAGCCCCGCCGACCAAAGATCGTAGCCGCGCTTGCGATCCGTCGCACTGGGTTCGATCCGGCTATAAGGCCTGTAACCTTCAGATTGATTGTGCGTGGCATAGGCAACGAACTTGTGCCGCCCGACCGCGCCGCGCGCATAGCCATCCACGCTTGTTCCTGCGAAGCTGTCGACACTTCCGTTGATCTGGCCGTCGAAATCATCGGTAAAATCACGGGTCACGATATTGATCGTTCCTGCCGCTGCCTGCGTGCCGTAGAAGAGACTTTCGCCACCTCTCAATATTTCGACCCGCTCGATCATGCTGGCCGGCAATGTGTCGTTCGGTGACGTCGTGCCATAGAGGCGGTTGTTGAGGCGGATACCATCCCACGTCCAGAGCACGTCGTGCGTCCGTGAGCCTTGCAGCGCCACATCGACATAGCTGAACGGGCCGGACTGCGACCGGATGTAGAGGCCCGGCACGGCTTCCAGCGCGCGCGCGACGTCCAGCGCAGCACCGTCCTTGATCTGCTTTGTATCGACCGTCACGACGTCATGGCCGTAATGCGACAATTCCTGCGGCAGAGTTTCCTCGAGGCTTCTTCCAGTGATGATGATGGTCTCATCGGCCTCCCGCGCGCTGGCCAGGCTGAACCAGCCGCCGGACAAGGCTATCGCCAATGCCACCTGTGAGACCTTTCTTCTGGAAATCATAATGCTCCTCCCTTTTTTCGATTTTGTCAGTGCGGCCGGTCCGGCACGAAAGAACACTCCAGTGGAGCGCCCCATGCATCGGCCGGATCTGTCCCCGTGCCGACATCAGCCTGATCGTAGAATAAGCGCCACGGGCGGACCCGATTGTCGCCCTCAGCGGCAAAGCGCCCCAGAGCGATGCGGGCCCCCACGGGTTGCGTAGAGATTGATTGCGGATTGATGCCGCGCCGTCTCGTTCGTTACGGTTGGTAACGGTAGTGAGTAGCGTTAATTCGGCTCTTCAAGATGGCGGGCAGTTCGCGCTGGAGTGCCGCTTAAGCTGCTCCCCGAGGACGGGGTAGGGTCTGGGACCGTAAATTGGCATATGTATGACGACAAAGGGTCGATCATATCCTGAGCCTAATCGCGAAGCTGAGCGGCAAAGAGGTGAGAGGGCGTCGGCGACACTGGCTACTTCTGCAAACGCCTATGTAACCGGCAGAGGAAGGCGTATCCTGCTTCCCATCGGGGAAGGCTTCCCGTAATGGCTCGGAGTCGGCGCCATGCTCATAACAATCTTCGCGCCCAGCAAAGTGCATTTGCTTGAAGTTGCCGGGGTCAGGGACGCGCTCTTCGAGGCGAATTGCAAGATGGCGTCCGCCGACCGGTATCGCGTCAACTTGGTGACCGAACGCGGCGTGGCGGAAGTAAGCGCGTCGGGCATGACCTTTGTGCCCGATGCTGGGATTGAGGATGCGACCGAGCCGTGTGACACGTTGATCGTAGCGGGACCATATGGCGTGCCTGCTCAGCCAAGCGAAGCCGTGACACAGTGGCTCCAGGTTCAGGCACGCCAGTCGCGGCGTTATGGATCTACATGCACGGGTGCCTTCCTGCTGGCCCATGCTGGTCTGCTGGCCAACCGCCGCGCAACGACGCATTGGGAATATGCCGAGCGCTTGGCCGCCGAATTTCCCGATGTCCAGGTAGAGCCGGACCGTATTTTCATACGCGATGGACCAGTGTTCAGCTCGGCCGGGGTGGCTGCTGCAATCGATCTCGCTTTTTCGCTGATCGAGGAAGATCATGGCCGTGCGCTTGCCCTTTGGGTGGCTCGCCGACTGGTCGTGTTCCTGAAGCGGCCGGGCGGTCAGTCGCAATTCAGTGCCGCGTTGACGGCGCAAGCCGCAACTACCAGCCCGATCGACAGGATAAGGATGCACATCCTTCAGCATCCTCGTGCAGAGCTCGGCCTTGAAGCGCTTGCTGACGTGGTGAGTGTCAGTCCACGTCATCTTTCCCGCCTTTTTCGGGCTGAACTGGGCGTTACCCCGCTTGCCTATGTCGAGGCGGTGCGGATCGACATCGCGCGGACGCTGCTGGAGGACACAGTTGCACCGATAAAGGCTATTGCCCATGCCGCGGGCTTCGGATCGACGACCACGCTGAGGCGGGCATTTCTGCGCAGGCTGGGCGTTACCCCGCTTCAATATCGCCTGCGTTTTCAGACAACCGGATCGGGTCATCCCAGCGAGGACGAAAAGGCCGCCATTTTGTCCTGAATTGCCGCTCATGCGCGATTGCAGCGACGACGTCCGGGCCTCATCGTCGTTGCGGGAGGTCGTCATATGCGAACGGAAAATCGCGGATACCGCGGAATGGAACTTCTGGAACGCGATGGTCACTTTGGGACCACAGCCGCGCAATGACGCATGAAACAGATCGGATGATTCCAGCGTCTCAGCCTCCTATGTTCAAACCTGCGCGTTGGCACCGACTGACAGGGCGATCGACTGCAACAGCCGTTCCGGGCGACGCGGGCTCGCTGATACTCGACCATGTCAGCGATGGCGTTTTGATCGCTGACATGCGCTTGAGGGGGCATCCGATCGTGCAGGTGAACCCTGCGTTCGAGACAATCACTGGCTATTCAGCCGCCGAGGTCATCGACAAGAATTGCCGCTACCTTCAGGGCAACGATCGCCTTCAACCCGAAATCGCCGAAATCCGCGCCGCCCTTGCCGAAGGACGCTCTTGCGCCGCGACACTGCGCAACTACCGGCGGGACGGGACTATGTTTCGCAATGCACTGCGTTTGGAGCCGCTTCGGGACCATGAAGGAAATCTGACGCATTTCGTCGGCCTGATCCGCGATGTGACGCATGCCGCCGGTATCGATCGTCTAACCGGCTTGCTCGACCGATACGCTTTACTCGACCGACTGGCACAGCTCGAACTATCGCCTGGTTGTGCTCTGCTGGTCATCAAACTGGACATATTGCGTTTCCATGATGTCAATAACGGGTTCGGCTATGATGTCGGCGACGCGCTGCTTCGTGCGGTGGCCGCGCGTCTGGCAACTCTCCCTGCTGCGGCCGTATCGCGGGCGGACAGCAACAATTTCGCGCTCGCTTTCGAACTGGACGATGCCAGTCGCGCGGCGGGAATAGTTGAGGGCGTCCTCGACCTTCTGAGACCGCGCTTCATCCTTCCTGGCACATCCCTTGCGGTGCAATTCGCTGCCGGTTTCACGATCGGCGTGGCATGTTCCGAACCGCTTCAGCTTGTGCGGCAGGCAGGGGCGGCACTGCAACGGTCCAAGGCGACGCCCGGTCATTCGCCGCATCCGTTCGCGGCGAGTGATGAGCGTGATGCGCGCAATCGCATCCGGTTGGCGAACGAGTTGCAGACCGCAGTGTCGAACGAGGAACTGCTTTTCCATTATCAGCCCCAGGTGGATCTAGGATCGGGCGTTCTGGTTGGCGCCGAAGCGCTGTTGCGGTGGAACCACGGCGCGTTCGGGCTACAGTCTCCCGCCCGGTTCATCGGTGTCGCGGAGGAAACCGGCGCGATGATGGAGATCGGCGCGTGGGGTCTGCGCACGATCGCAGCCTATGCCGCGCGCATCAATCAAAGGCGTGACACCCCAGTTCGCTTTGCCTTGAATGTTTCTGTCATTGAATTTATGCGGCGCGATATGGCCGCTTTCGTCGAGCAGCAGCTCGAAGAGACTGGCTGTCAGGCGCAATGGCTGACGCTCGAGCTAACCGAGAATTTGATGATCCCAGAGCCCGACGACATGCGCCGGTCTTTCGAACAGCTACGGCGCCTTGGCGTCAATATTTCGGTCGACGATTTCGGCACCGGCTATTCCAACCTGCGGTACCTGGAGCGCTTTCCGCTCAGCGAGATAAAAATCGACCGCAGTTTCGTCCGCGACGTGGCGCACAGTGAGGCCAAACGCGTTATCGTGGAAAGTGTCGTAAAGCTTGGCGCTGCACTCGATATTCACGTTGTGGCTGAAGGTATCGAAACGGAGGCGGAACGCACGATCGTGCAGGCGCTGGGTTGCTCGGTAGGTCAAGGCTATCTGTTTGCTCCCCCTGTTGTCGAAAGCCAGTTCGAGCAATTGCTTCACGATGGATTTCGACTGTGCGGAGGATGGAGTAGCTCGGGCGATAAAAATCGATGATCGAGCGGGTCTTTGGTATCTACTACTCCCAGAAATCAGATCAAACACGCGCAGATGTATCGCACTTGGCCATCAGTCGGCCGATTGTGCTTCTTGCCTGCTTTAATAGTCTCTGCGGCGCACGTCTTTTGGATCACTCATGGTTGCCAGCGCCAGTGCAACAACCCAGCCTGCAACCGCGGCTCCACCTAGCCAAAGGAGGAAGGCGGCGGCATCGCCATGCACGAGGAAAGCCATGCCAGGGAGCAAGGCCAACAAGGAAAGCAACTGACGTACGGTCGCGCGATGCCCCGCTCCCGCGCGAGCGGAGCGGCGGCGTTTTGGATCGCCGAGGCCAAGGAGCAGGACGACGCTGGCCGAGAACAGGATTGCCGCGAGGGTGAGGAGAGTCATCATTCTGCCGGTTGCAACGCGACGGATTGACTTGGCGCGCTTGCCCTGCCGCGCAATTGCCAAAGCAGCCACCCGCCAGCGAGCAGGAAGGCGATGTCGAGCGTGACGATGATCGGCTGGTTGGCGGCAATCGCTATGTCCCAGCCTGGGCCTCCGGTGAGGAGGCGTAGCGGCGGCAACAGGATTAACAGCATGCCAGTCGCGCCGCGCAACCATCGGCTGAGCCGGACGGCGCTTGGCGCGATCGCGCCTGCTGCGATCACGAGCGCGGCACCGATCAGGAAGCCCGCCGGGGTCCACCAGGTCGCGCTGCCGATCGGCATGGCGAGGAGGAAGGCGGCAGCGGAGACGGCGAGCGCAAAGGGAAGGCCGAGACCCACGACTATATTGGTCCGCTCCAGCCAGGCGAAGGATCGCACCCCGCCTTCCCGCCGGACAAGCCAGAGGCGGATGCCAGTACAGGTGACGTAGCACATCGCGAATCCCAGCCCGAACCAGATCGCCTTGGACAATAGCCCGGCGAAATTGCCGAAATGCAGCGGCGACATGATCGCGGCCAGGGTTCCGCCGGTCGACGGCTTCGGCCCGATCAGCGGCTTTTCCTGGACGAAGGCAGCGGTCGCGCCGTCATAGAGCAGCGACATGGGCGCGATCGCGCCAGCTTTTGGCGGATGATAAGTGGTGACCTTCGCATCGGCCCGACCGAAATTCTCGATCGTGACGAAGGTGGGGATCGCGCCTGCCCGCGCAATGGCGTCGGCGTTGATGCGGTCCATATTGCCGATCGCGGCGGGCCGCGGATCGGGCTTGCCGGGGTTGCCGTAGACGGCTTCGGTCAGTGCCTGCACATTGCCGCCGAACGCCGCCATCGCCACCACTGGAACGCCGATCGTCCCGAAGAAGGAGAAGAAGCTGCCGGTGAAAGCAAGGACGAAGGCGAAGGGCAGGCTCCATGTGCCCGCAACGCTGTGTGCGTCGCGGTTCGCCAGCACTGGGCTGCCTGAGCGGCGCAGAGTGAAGATGTCCTTGAAGAGATGGCGGTGGATGAGGAGGCCGGAGATGGCCGCCACCAGCATCGAGAGACCGAGTATGCCGGTCAGCAGCAAGCCCCATGGATTGGGGACGTGCAGCCGGACATGGGTGTCGACCAGAAAGGCGCTCAGCGCATTGTCGTTGCGCGCGCCATAGACATCTTCATTGGTGCCGGTCTGGCGATGGACGACGCGGCCGTCCTGCCCGACAACATAGAATATGCCGCGACTTATCAACTCACCGCCGTCCATCTCATGCCGGTGGAAGAAGAGGCCGAGATCATGGTCGCCCGTCTCGAACAGGTCGACTGCCTCGCGATATTTCGCGGGCGTTTCGTCACCAAGCTGGCGCAGCGTGTCGGCCATGGGACGTTGAAAGGCGGAACGGGTGGCCACATGGCCGGCCGACCATGCGCCGATTTCCTCTGCGAAGACGGCAACGGTGCCGGTTAGCACCACGGCATAGAGGAGCAAGCCGAGCAATATGCCCGACCAGCCATGGACGGCGACCATGGCCTTGGTCTTATCCTTGGCCAGATGGATCATCGGTGCGCCTCCGTGGATGCTGCGCTCTTATCGAGATATTTGTCTGCGATGAGGGCGGAATGGATGAGCAGCATCCCCAGCGCAACGATCGCCACCCGCCAGAGGCGGCTATCAAGACAGGCGTGGAAGAAGAGCCCTGCCCAGATCAGTGGCGCGAGAATGAGGGGCAGCACCAGATTGTCGATGCCCGCCGCCCCACCCGGCAGCCACAGCGCCATTCCGGCCATCATGACCAGCGCGATCAGCACTGCGCCGGGTCCAGCGAAGGCGATGCGTATCCAGCGGCGCGTCGTGGCGGTCATGCCCTTTCTCCCAACATCAATATTTGAGGCTGATCGTGCCCAGGATCGTGCGCGGCGCGCCATAATAGCCCTGATCATAGTTTAGTGCGGTCAGATATTTGGCGTTGGTCACATTTTTGAGGTTGGCGCTGATCTGGATGTTATCGGTCAGCTTGTAGCTGGCGAGCAGGTCGAGCAGCACATATTTGGGCTGGGTTATGCGGATCGGCTGGTCCGTGGTGGTCGAAATGGTGCCGGGTTCGAGATAGATTTTGCTTTGATATTGTACTGCCGCGCCGACCTTGAGCGCGGGCAGCGTCGGCGGCGAATAGGTGAGGTTCAGGCGGCCGAGCTGGCGGGGGACGAAGGTGCGGACCGGCTGGTCGTTCTCGCCGCGCAGACGCATGATGCTATAGCCGCCGGTCGCCTGAAGCCCCGGCGCGATCATGCCGGCGAATTCGAATTCGATCCCCTGCGACTTGGCGTCGACGCCGCGATAGACGGTCTGGCCGATGGTTGGATCGAAGCCTGCGGCTTCGGCGGTGTTGTTCTGGCGCGCCTGGAAAATGGCGATGCTGGCGTTGAGACGTCCGCCATACCATTCGCCCTTGAAGCCGGCTTCCAGATTGTCGCCCTTGATAGGCGCGATCAGCTGGCGGTCGATTGAGGTCTGTGTCTGCGGGTTGAAAATGGTCGCGAAGCTCGCATAGGCGCTGATATTGTCCGTCAGATCATAGGTCGCGCCGACAAATGGAAGGAAGCGCGTCCAGTCATAGGCCATGTTCGCGCCGTAGGAAAAGCCCTTGCTGGTTGCATGCGTCAGGTTGCCGCCGAGCATGAGCTTCAACGGATCGGTGAGGCTGAGCCGGATGAGGCCATAGCCGGTTTCGCGCTTCGTGGTGCGGTCACCGCTTTCCAGAAAGCTGGTGTTGAAGACCGACGGGAAGTTCGGTTCGGGCGTGTTGCCGCTCAACACATCGTCGATCGAAAGTTCAAGGTTGATCGCACCATAATCATAGCCCGACGTCTGGACATAACGCTGTGCGCTGCGATTGATGCCGAACATCACGTCATGCTCGCGCCCGAACAGCGCTACTTTGCCTGCGACATAGGCGTCGATGGTGAGGTTGCGGGTCTCCGCCCGGAACGCGCCGGGATAGCTGCGGATATTTCCGCCAATGGCAGGATCGCTCAGCGCCGGGTCGATGCCGTCGGGGAAGGCGGCGCTGGGATTGCCATAGACGTAGAAGAGCCTGTCATCCTCACTGACCGCGCGGCGCACGACGGTCAGTTTGGCGTGCCAGTCGTCGTTGAAATGATGGACGATGTCGCCGAAAATCTGACGGTCGATGACGTTCCAGCCAGCCCAGTCGGGGCCGCTATTGGCCGATCGGGGCAGGTCGATGCGGGTGCCGTCGGTATAGTAGAGCGGCAGCGCTCCCCAGGTCGCGCCGCGGCTCTGATGGTCCTGATGGCCGTAGCCAAGCGTCAGCGTGGTCTGCGGGCCAAGATCGGCCTCGACGATGCCATAGCCAGTCCAGCGGCGCAGGCCGTAGCGGTCGAGATAGCTGTCCTCGTCCAGATAGGCGCCTACCGCGCGGGCGCGGATGCTGCCGTCGTTGGTCAGGGGAGCGCTGACATCGGCGTCGAGGCGCAGATGATCGTAGGAACCATATTGGGCGCTGCCGCTCACCTGAAATAGTCTGGTCGGGCGCTTGCGGATGAAGTTGACGACGGCGGAAGGGTTGCCAGTGGAGGAGAGCAGCCCCGGCGCGCCGCGCACCACGTCGATATGATCATAGATCGCCGTGTCGATCGACCCTGTCTGCACCTCGAATGCGAACGGCAGGCCGATGCCGTCGATCTGGAAGGTCTGGATGTCGAAACCGCGGGCGGAATAATAGATACGGTCGGTCTCCTGCGCCTGCACCTGAACGCCCGGTACAGTCTTGAGCAGATCGTTGATGTCGTTGAGCTGGAAATCCTCGATCTGCGCGCGGGTAACGACGCTGACCGACTGCGGCGTTTCACGCTGTGACAGCCGGAAGCGCATCGTCGTCGTTTGCTTCTTCACCGCATAATCATCCTGCCCCTCGGTGCGCGCGCCGGTGACGATGATCTCCGTCTCCCCAGGCACATTGGGAGCTTCGGCGGCCGGGACGGCGGCAGCGGTGGCGGCGAGGATGGTCAGCAAGGCAGGCATGAGAGAGCGAGTTCCCCTTTCGGTTTCCCGCTGCCTAACCATGCACATCCGATTCTGCAAGTCATTTGCATTAGCAGACTGGAAACGGCATCTCAGGTCATATGATCGGACCCAGGCATCCCGTCCCGCTCGTGAAACCCAACCGACCAATCTTGGTTTTGCTGGGCACCGCCCCAGCGGCCAATCGGTCAAAAAGCTGCGGCAGAACGCCCCATCTTAGCGACCTTCGTAACGAAAATATGCCGATCATATGCAAATACTATGCGTTTGCTATTTTCCCGCTCTCGAATTCAAACGCGGCCCTGCCCTAGTTGAAACGCTGCA
This sequence comes from Sphingobium sp. B2, assembly GCF_007693735.1. Classification (NCBI taxonomy): domain Bacteria; kingdom Pseudomonadati; phylum Pseudomonadota; class Alphaproteobacteria; order Sphingomonadales; family Sphingobiaceae; genus Sphingobium; species Sphingobium sp. B2. Next base: position 561,985 of record NZ_VDBZ01000002.1, on the reverse strand, counting down.
CACGACTCGGTGCCGCGCTTCCTGCGACCCCGACGCCGTGCGGGAGATTTTACATGCAGGACATCCTCTGGATCGGCCTCACCCTGGGCTTGCTGGCGGCGACGCTTGGCTATGCAGCCCTTTGCGATAATGCATAGGGGGGCAGGCCATGACCATCGACCTCTGGCTAGCCGCGATTACCGCAGTCGGTCTTCTTCTTTATCTGGTGGCCGTGCTCGCACGCCCCGAACGCTTCTGATCGGGAGGCGCACGTAATGACATTCCAGGGATGGATATTGATCCTGGCCTTTGTCGGCATCCTGCTGGCGTTGGCCAAGCCCATGGGCCTGTGGCTCTTTGCCCTCTATGAAGGGCGCCGCACACCGTTGCACACGGTCTTCGGGTCGATCGAACGCAGCATCTACAAGCTCGCCGGCATCAACCCGAACGAGGAGCAGGGCTGGCGCCGCTATGCGGTGCATATGCTGATTTTCAACGCGGCGCTGCTCTTCTTCACCTATGCGGTACTGCGCCTTCAGGGCGTGCTGCCGCTCAATGGGCTTGGCTATGCGGGTATCGGTGCGGACGGAGCGTTCAACACCGCCGTCAGCTTTACAACCAACACCAATTGGCAATGGTATTCGGGTGAGGCGGCAATGAGCAACCTCAGCCAGATGCTGGCGCTGACGATCCAGAACTTCCTGTCGGCCGCCACCGGCATTGCGCTGGCCTTCGCCCTGTTTCGCGGCTTTGCGCGTCGGGAAGCCAAGGGCATCGGCAATTTCTGGGCGGACGTGACCCGCGTGACGCTCTACCTGCTGCTACCGATCAGCATCGTTTATGCGATCTATCTGATCGCCAGTGGCGTGCCGCAGACCTTTGCCGCATCCGTCGACGTCACCACGCTGGAAGGCGTCAAGCAGACGCTGGCGCTGGGTCCGGTCGCCAGTCAGGAAGCGATCAAGATGCTAGGCACCAATGGTGGCGGATTCTTCAATGCGAACAGCGCGCACCCGTTCGAAAACCCGACCGCGCTCACCAATCTGGTACAGATGCTGTCGATCTTCTCGATCGGTGTCGGCCTGACCTACACGTTCGGCAAGGCTGTCGGCAATGTCCGCCAGGGTTGGGCGATCCTCGCTGCGATGATGACCATTTTTCTGGTCGGCGTCACCATCGTCTACTGGCAGGAAGCGGCTGGCAACCCGATCCTCCACAATCTCGGCATCGCCGGGGGCAATATGGAGGGCAAGGAAGTCCGCTTCGGCATCGCTGCTTCGGCGCTCTTTTCGGTTGTGACCACGGCGGCGTCGTGCGGCGCCGTCAATGCGATGCATGACAGCTTCACCGCACTGGGCGGCATGATCCCGCTGCTCAACATCCAGTTGGGCGAAGTCGTGATCGGTGGCGTGGGCGCTGGCATCTATGGCTTCTTGCTGTTCGCCATTCTGGCCGTGTTCGTCGCGGGCCTGATGGTGGGTCGGACGCCGGAATATGTCGGCAAGAAGATTGAGAGCCGGGAGGTGAAGCTGGCTGTGCTCGCCATTGCCGTGCTGCCTCTCATCATCCTGGGGGGCACCGCCATCGCTTCGGTGCTGGAGGTTGGCCTTGCCGGACCGCTTAACAAGGGGCCGCATGGCTTCAGCGAGATACTTTATGGCTTCACCAGCGCTGTGGGCAACAATGGCTCGGCCTTTGCCGGCCTGACGTCGGGCACGCCCTTCTACAACGGCATGCTGGGCGTCGCGATGTGGATAGGTCGCTTCTGTGTCATCGTGCCGATGCTGGCGATCGCAGGCGGCCTCGCTGCGAAGAAGTACGCGCCCGAAACGGCGGGCAGCTTTCCGACGACCGGACCGTTGTGGACTGGCCTTCTGGTCGGCATCGTCCTGATCGTAGGCGGCCTCACCTTCCTGCCCAGCCTCGCCCTTGGCCCCATCGCCGATCATGTCGCGATGATCAACGGCCAGACTTTCTAAGGATTGGAGCCCATAAATGGCACGCACTGCGTCCAAATCGCTCTTTACCGCTGACCTGATCGTGCCTGCGATCGGCGACGCATTTCGCAAACTCAACCCCAGGGAACTGATCCGCAACCCGGTGATGTTCACCACCGCCGTGGTGGCGGTGCTGCTGACCGTCCTGCTCGCAGTCGGGCAGGACGGGCTGGCCGCAGGCTTCAAGCTGCAACTGGTCATCTGGCTCTGGCTCACGGTGCTGTTCGGCACCTTTGCCGAGGCGCTGGCTGAAGGGCGCGGCAAGGCGCAGGCCGCCTCGCTGCGTGCGACAAAGGCGGAACTGATTGCCAAGCGCCTGAAGGGCGATGGCGACGCTCACGAAAGCGTCGCCGCCAGCGTCCTGAAGATGGGTGACGTGGTGCTGGTGCAGACCGGTGACCTTATCCCCGCCGATGGCGAAGTCGTATCCGGCGTCGCCTCCGTCAACGAAGCGGCCATCACCGGCGAATCCGCCCCGGTGATCCGCGAGGCGGGCGGCGACCGTTCCGCCGTGACGGCGGGCACGCGCGTCATTTCCGACGAGATCCGGGTGCGCGTCACTGTCAATCCGGGACAGGGTTTCCTCGACCGGATGATTGCGCTGGTGGAAGGCGCGGAGCGTCAGAAAACGCCCAACGAGATCGCGCTGACGCTGCTGCTGGTGGGCCTCACCATCATCTTCCTGATCGCGGTCGGTACCATTCCGGGCTTTGCCAGCTATGCTGGCGGATCGATCCCGGTGGCGATCCTGGCGGCGCTGCTGATCACGCTGATCCCGACCACGATTGCGGCACTGCTGTCGGCGATCGGCATTGCTGGCATGGACCGCCTGGTGCGCTTCAATGTGCTCGCCAAGTCGGGTCGTGCAGTGGAAGCAGCCGGCGACATCGACGTGCTGCTGCTCGACAAGACCGGCACGATTACGGTGGGCGACCGCCAAGCGACCGAATTCCGAGCCGTGGGCGGCACGTCGCAGGCGGGCCTTGCCGAGGCCGCGCTGCTCGCCAGCCTGGCCGATGAAACGCCTGAAGGCCGTTCGATCGTGGTCCTCGCGCGTGACAAGTTCGGCCAGACGGCCACTGCGCTGCCTGCGGGGGCGGAAGTCATTCCCTTCACCGCGCAAACCCGCGTATCCGGTGTCAATTTCAATGGCTCGACCATCCAGAAGGGGGCGGTGGACTCGATCCTGCGCGCCTATCCTGCCGCCGCAACGACAGCCGCCGCAACCGAACTACGCCGCGTCAGCGACGAGATTGCCCGCGCTGGTGGCACGCCGCTGGCCGTCGCAAAGGATGGAGAACTGCTGGGCTGCATTTTCCTCAAGGATATCGTCAAGGCCGGTATTCGCGAGCGTTTCGGTGAGTTGCGGCAGATGGGCATCCGCACGGTGATGATCACCGGTGACAACCCGTTGACTGCCGCCAGCATCGCGGCCGAGGCGGGCGTGGACGATTTTCTCGCCCAAGCAACCCCGGAGGACAAGCTGGCCCTGATCCGCAAGGAACAGGAAGGGGGGCGCTTGGTTGCCATGTGCGGCGACGGCACCAACGATGCGCCGGCGCTTGCACAGGCGGATGTGGGTGTCGCAATGAACACCGGCACGCAGGCCGCGCGCGAGGCGGGCAACATGGTCGATCTGGACAGCGATCCAACCAAGCTGATCGAAGTCGTGGGTCTGGGCAAGCAATTGCTGATGACGCGCGGCGCGCTGACCACCTTCTCGGTCGCCAACGATGTGGCGAAATATTTCGCGATCATCCCGGCCATGTTCGTGGTGCTCTATCCGGGGCTGGGGGTGCTCAATGTCATGGGCCTCGCCACACCCCAAAGCGCGATCCTGTCCGCGATCATCTTTAACGCGCTGATCATTCCCTTCCTGGTGCCGCTGGCCCTGAAGGGCGTCACTTACCGGCCGATCGGTGCCGGGCCGCTGCTGGCGCGTAACCTCGCCATTTATGGCCTTGGCGGCCTGATGGCCCCCTTCGCCGGCATCAAGCTCATCGACCTGGCCGTCAACGGCCTTGGCCTCGCCTGAGGAACAAGAACATGAACAAGGACATAATCACATCACTTCGGCCCGCGCTGGTCATGACGATCCTCTTCGCCATTCTACTCGGTCTGGCCTATCCGATGGCGCTGACCGGCGTCGGCCAGATGCTGTTCCCCGCTCAGGCCAATGGCAGCCTGATCGAGCAGGACGGCAAGGTCGTGGGTTCGGCGCTGATCGGGCAAGGCTTCGCGTCCGACCGCTATTTCAGCTCGCGCCCTTCCGCGGCTGGCGATGGCTACAACGGTCTCGCTTCCTCCGGCTCGAACCTTGGTCCGACAAGCGCGGCGCTGGTGGACCGGGTGAAGACGGATAGTGAAACGCTGGCCAAGGCCAATCCGGGCAAGCCGAGCCCCGTCGATCTGGTGACGGCATCCGGATCGGGCCTGGATCCCGACATCAGCCCAGAAGGCGCCTATTATCAGGTAGAGCGGATCGCGCGGGTTCGCGGAATCGAAACTGCCAAGGTTCGTGCGCTGGTTGAAGCCGGAATCCAACAGCCGCTGTTCGGCATCCTTGGCGAACCGCGGGTCAATGTGCTGGAAATCAATCGACGCCTGGACCAGATCGGCGCTACCAAGCGCTAATGAACGATCCTGATCGCCGAGATCCCGAAGCCTTCCTGCGCCAGGCGGCGCAGGAAGGTCGTGGCCGCCTCAAGATATTTCTTGGTGCGGCCCCCGGCGTGGGCAAGACTTATGAAATGCTGACCGACGGGATGCAGCGGCGCAAGGCCGGAATCGATGTCGTGGTTGGTGTCGTGGAGACCCACGGTCGCAAGGAGACCGAGGCGTTGCTCGTGGGTCATGAGATCATTCCCCGACGCTCTATCGACCATATGGGCCATCGGCTGGGCGAGATGGACATCGACGCCATATTGGAACGGCGGCCAGCGCTCGTTCTGGTCGATGAACTCGCCCACACCAACGCGACCGGCAGCCGCCACCCCAAACGCTATCAGGATGTCGAGGAACTGCTCGATGCCGGTATCGATGTCTACTCCACCGTCAATATTCAGCATGTGGAGAGCCTGAACGACGTCGTCGCCTCCTTCACCCGCGTTCGGGTACGAGAGACGGTGCCGGACTCGATTCTGGAGATGGCCGAGATCGAGGTGGTGGACATCCCGCCCGACGAACTGATCGAACGGTTGAAAGACGGCAAGGTCTATATCCCGCAGGAAGCGACGCGGGCGCTCGGCCATTTCTTTTCCAAGTCCAATCTGACGGCGCTGCGCGAGATGGCGCTGCGCCGTGCCGCGCAGGCGGTCGATGCGCAGATGCTCGACTATGTCCGCGCCCATGCACTCGCGGGCAGCTTCGCGGCGGGCGAGCGCATCCTTGTCGCGATCAGCGAAGTGCCGAGCGCGCAGGGGTTGGTGCGCGCTGCCAAGCGGCTGGCTGACGCGCTCAAGGCCCCCTGGGCGGCAGTGCATATTGAAACGCAGCGCAGCTTGGCCTTCACAGCGCAGGAACGCGAGCAACTGGCCGACACCATGGCGCTCGCTTCCCGGCTGGGCGCGACGACAGCGACTATTCCCGCGCCATCGGTAGTGGAGGGGCTGCGGCACTATCTCGGCGACGCACGCGCGACCCAGATCGTGATCGGCAAGTCGACGCGCTCCTGGTGGTTTGAATTGCGCCATGGCTCCGTGGTCGACAAGCTGGTGCGCGAGGTCGGCGATGTTGCCATCCACGTGCTGCCCGGCGACGATCCGGGCCGCGGCTCGCGCAGCCTGGCCCAGATGGTCGGGCAGGGTTGGGGCCAGCCGATCGACTATGTCTGGTCGACGCTGATGATCATGGGCATGACGGCGCTTGGTCGGCTCCTGATAGAGATCATCGATCTGGGCAATATCGCCTTGCTCTACCTGATCCCCGTCATGTTCGCTGCGGCCAGTTTCGGCCTGCGTGCAGGCCTGTTTTCCGGGCTGCTGTCCAGCCTCGCCTATAATTTCTTCTTCCTGCCGCCCACCGGCACGCTGACTGTCAACAATCCCGAAAATGTCATCAGCATTCTGGTGTTATTGGGTGTCGCTATCGTGACCAGCCAGTTCGCCGCACGCGTCCGGGCACAGGCGGATCTCGCCCAGTCGAGTGCGCGTCAAAATGCGGCGCTTGCCGGCTTCTCGCGCCAGTTGACGGTATCGGCCAGTCAGGAAGAGCTGATGCAGACCATCTGCGCCGAAGTATCGCGCTTGTTGTCCGTTCGCACTGTGCTGCTTCTGCCGTCGCGCGATGGTCCTGAACTGCGTGCGGCTTTCCCGCCCGAAGACCGGCTGGAACAGATTGAGAGGGCCGCCGCACAATGGGCGATGGACAATGAACAGCCCGCAGGGCGCGGTTCGTCCACGCTGACCGCATCCGACTGGCTTTTTCATCCGCTGCGCACGACCAGGGGCGTGCTGGGCGTGCTGGGCCTGGCGCGTGAGGATGCCGGCGCGCCGCTGCGGTCCGACCAGATACCTTTGCTCATGAGCCTGCTCGATCAGGCGTCCATCGCTTTCGATCGCATGGCACTTGAAGAGGAAATGCTGGACGCGCGGCAAATTCGCGAGCGCGACCGGCTACGCTCAGCGCTGCTGTCGTCGGTCAGCCACGACCTGCGCACGCCGCTCACCACCATCATCTCCGCCATGCATGAATTGAAGCGACAACATCCGTCCGAACTGGTCGACACGGTGGATGCTGAGGCCCAACGGCTCAATCGCTTCGTCGCCAATCTGCTCGACATGGCGCGGGTAGAGGCGGGCGCCCTGCCGCTCAAGGTGGAACCGACCGACCTTTTCGACGCTGTGGCCGGCGCGGTTCATGACACGCGCAAGTCCCTGATCGGGCATGAGGTGAAGGTGGACATCCTGCCCGACATTCCGCTGGTGCAGGTGGACCCAACGCTGCTGCACCACTGCCTCATCAACCTGCTCGACAATGCCGGGCGCTACGGCGATCCAGGTACCCCTGTCATCGTTCGCGGACGGCGCCTGCCCGATGCGATCACCCTGTCCGTGCTGGACGAAGGGCCGGGCATCCCATCGGGTGCGGAAAGCCGGGTGTTCGATACCTTTACACGGCTGGAAGGGTCGGATCGCGTCAAGCATGGCACCGGCCTTGGCCTCGCAATCGTCAAGGGTTTCGCCGAAGCGATGGGCCTGAGCGTGTCTGCGACCAATAATCCTGACCCGTTCGGTGCCTGCTTCACTATCATCATCCCGCACGCGCTGATCATCACCGAGCTTCCCCACGAGGATATCATATGAAAATCCGTCACAAGGTGCTGATCGTCGATGACGAGCCGCATATCCGCAAGCTGATCCAGGTCGCGCTGTCACGCGCCGACTATGCGACCGTCGAAGCGGAGAATGCGCGAGAGGCGCTGGAAATGCTTAAGAACGAACGCCCAGACATCAGCCTTCTGGATCTGGGTTTACCCGACCGGGACGGGCTGGAACTGGTGCCTTTGTTCAAGCAGCAGTCCGATACGACGCTCATCATCGTGTCCGCCCGCGACGCGACCGACCAGAAGGTGACGGCGCTGGACCTGGGGGCGGACGATTACCTCACCAAACCTTTCGATACGGAGGAATTGCTGGCCCGCGTGCGCGTGGCGTTGCGCAATCGCATGACCAAGGATGGCGGCATGGCGCTGGTGCGGGCCGGGGACGTGGAAATCGACCTGCTTGCCCGCACCGTGCTCAAGGCGGGCAAGGAAGTGCACCTGACGCCTAAGGAATATGCCGTGCTGGTGCAACTCGCCAAATTCCCCGGCCGCGTCATTACGCATGAGCAGATCATGGCGCATGTCTGGCCCAATGAGCGGGAGCATCATGTCGAATATCTGCGTGTGCTGGTCCGCACGTTGCGACAGAAGCTGGAAACCGATCCCCAGCGGCCACGGATCATCGGCAATGAATTGGGGATCGGCTATCGTCTGCGCTTCAATGTCGAAGGCGAAACCGACGAATTCGCGCCCAGCGACGCATGAACAGCCGCGCGGATCGCAATATCGATCATGGTCTGGCGAAAAGTCATGAGCCGGGCCTAGCGCAATCGGACATTTGATTTGGGGACGACGAAACAAGGCACGCAGGCACCATCTCCGCATGCCAGTCTTGGCTTGGCTTGGCTTGGGACAGGGCGCGGGTTGTACATGGTGTTCGCGATCAGCACGGCTGCGCGGCTTGTGACTTGGCCCGAATAACGGCTCAGATTTCGACCTGAGAGCCGAGTTCCACCACCCGGTTGGTCGGCAGCTTGAAAAACTCCATCGGCGTTTCGGCGTTGCGCATCATCCACGCGAACAGCTTCTCGCGCCAAGGTGCCATGCCGGGGCGCGCGGATGCGATCAGGGTCTGGCGGCTCAGAAAATAGCTGGTGCTGCTGATGTTGATCGGGCCGCCACAGCCTTCCACCGACTTCATCGCTGCCGGCACATCCACATCCTCCATGAAACCATGGCGCCAGACGATGCGATAGAAGCCTTCGCCCCAGTCTGTCACCTCGCTACGGCCCACGAGCGGCAGATGCGGGACACCCTCGGTCAATACCGTCAGGATGATGACGCGCTCATGCAATATCTTGTTATGCTTCACATTGTGCAGCAGCGCCGGCGGCACGCCTTCGACCCGCGACGACAGGAAGATGGCGGTTCCAGGCACGCGCTTGAGCGAATGGGATATGGACTGGATGAACAAAGGCACCTCCATGGCGCCCTCTTTCATATAATGATACATGATGGCGCGGCCCTTTGACCAGGTGGTGAGCGCCACGAAGACGATGGCTGCTACCAGCAGGGGGAACCAGCCACCATCGGGAATCTTGGTCGCATTCGACGCAAAATAGGCGCCGTCGATCAGCAGAAAAATTCCGGTCGTAGCGCCCGCAAGCAGCGGGTTCCAGCGCCAGACATTGAAGGTCAGCACCCCCATCATACAGGACGTAATGACCATCGTGCCGGTAACGGCAATGCCGTAGGCCGCGGCGAGATTGCTCGACGACTGGAAGCCGATCACGAGCAGCAGCACGAGAGCCAACAATGCCCAGTTGACCAGCGGCACGTAGATCTGGCCCGCCGCCGATGCACTGGTATGCGCGATGCGGATGCGCGGCAGGAAACCCAGTTGGACGGCCTGCTGGGTGACCGAGAAGGCGCCGGAGATCACTGCTTGGCTGGCGATCACGGTCGCCATGGTTGCGAGGATCACCAGAGGCAGACGCGCCCATTCCGGCGCCAGCAGGAAGAAGGGATTGGCCGCCGCTGCGGGATCGTCGAGCAGCAGCGCGCCTTGACCCATATAATTGAGCAGCAGGCATGGGAAAGCGGCGTACAGCCAGGAGATGCTGATCGCCTTTCGCCCGAAATGCCCCATGTCGGCATAGAGCGCTTCCGCCCCGGTCACCGCCAGCACCACCGATCCCAGCGCCAGAAAGGCAAGCTTTGGATCAATCAGGAAAAAATGTACGGCCCAATAGGGGTTGATGATGCCGATGATCGAGGGATGGCTGCTGAGATTGATCACCCCCAGAATGGCCAGAACCAGAAAGTAAAGGGCCATGATCGGACCGAATAGCAAGCCGACCTTGGTCGTCCCATGCTTCTGGATCAGGAACAGGGCGATAAGGATGATCGTCGCGATCGGCAGAACATAGGCTTCGAAGCCGCTGTTCACGACCGTCAGTCCCTCCACCGCCGACAGCACCGACATGGCTGGAGTGATGATAGCATCACCATAGAAAAGAGCGGTCGCCAGAACGCCGAGGATCGCCACGGCCGGCGTCCATTTCGTTTCGCCCAGCTTGCGCAAAATCAGCGCCAGCAGCGCCATGCTGCCGCCTTCGCCCTTATTGTCGGCACGCATCACGATGAACACATATTTGACCGTGACGAGCAGCGTCATCGTCCAGAATATGAGCGAGAGCACGCCAAATATATGGTCTGCATCCACTGCCAGCCGATGATGGCCTACAAAGCTCTCCTTGAGCGCATATATTGGCGAAGTCCCGATATCGCCAAAGACCACGCCCAGCGCGCCCAGCGCCAGGACAGGGAGCTTGCCATGCGATCCTGCCTCATGACCGGGCGTTTCGCTCGGCTGGTCCGTCATCAATATTCCGCTCGCCCCGTTGAAGGCCCGCTATCGCACGAAGCCGCATTATGGTTCCATATGGGTTTTTCACTATTCCCATATGAATTGCATATGATCGCGTCGCGCAAGCCTCAAAACCCGTCAATTCCTACGCAATCTCAATGCAAAATGCCGCTTCCTCCTCTCGAGTTCCTATGCGCCGATGCGTATTTGGAGTGCCTCTTGCAAAGAGGTGTTCGTCATGGTCGCATGGCATGAAAAATTGGGTGCGCGGATCGGCCTCAGGGTCGCTGGCATAGGACTTCTGGCGTTTGCCTGGATGGCATGCGTCTGGTTACAGAATATGGTCAGGGCCAGTGCTTCTGCGGAAGATTCCCCTCTCCAATGCCTGCTTGCCGCCGCTGTATTCGCCAGTGCAAGTGCCGGCTTGCTTTTGACGTTCGTCGGTGCAGGGCTGTTGGAGCCCGTTATGGTCTCGGATCGCTGGGCAACCCGCGTGCCATGACGAGATCGGCCTGATCTGCTCGTCACCGGAAATCCGGCCAACCTTGCAGGGCGTCGTCTGCATCTGCTGCGGAAAATAATGAAAATACAATGTGATCGGCCTTCAGTTCCTCTCGATATCAAATGTCGATCTGGCCTAGTTGACCCTCCTCGCCGAGCCGCGCCGAGCGGCCCGGAATTTTCCAAGAGGGCATCATGAAATTCATTTTTGTCGCGCCGATGGTCATGTTCGGCTTCGTTCCCCCTGCCGCATTCGCGCAGGACGACGGCGGGTCTTCGGTGACGATATCGGGTTCGGCGACCCTGGCGTCCGACTATCGCTTCCATGGGGTCTCGCAAACCGACAAGGGCATGGCGGTCCAGGGCGGCCTGACTGTGACGCATGACAGCGGGCTTTATGTCGGGACATGGGCCTCGAACCTGTCTGGCTGGGGCACCTTTGGCGGCGCCAATATGGAGCTGGATCTCATTGCGGGATACCGGGTGCCGTTGGCCGACAACGCCACGCTGGATGCCGGCCTTACCTGGTACATGTATCCCAGTGGCGCGGACGATACCGATTTCGCCGAACCTTATATCAAGCTTAGCGGGACCACCGGGCCGCTGACGTTGACGGCTGGCGCGGCCTTCGCGCCCAAGCAATATGCGTTGGCCAATGTCTCCAATCATCCTGACAGCCGCGGCCAGAAGCAGGACAATCTCTATCTTTGGGGTGATGGCGCAGCGGGAATCGCCGGTACGCCGTTCACGGCCAAGGCCCATATCGGCTATTCGAATGGCAATCCCGGTCTCGGGCCGAACGGCACGAGTGTGGCGCCCACGGGCGAATATTGGGACTGGTCGTTTGGTGTGGATACGACCTGGCGCAATTTGACGTTCAATATCTCCTATATGGATACCGACATCTCCTCGAACGAAGCAGCCAGGCTGCAACCCAATTTCAGCAAGGGACAGGACGGTCGGGGGTCTATATCGGACGGCGCCGTGGTAGCATCCCTGACCGCGGCATTTTAACTCGAACCCTGGCTCGGTCATACGGGTCCGAGCCAAGGTTCAAGCATAGGCAAGACCTGATGGCAAAAGGTAGGCCGCAGACCTGAGATTGAAGAACAGGATGAGATCCCAGTCTGGCCATCACTTGAAATGTCAGCCGGCTGACCGGCGAGAGATGCATAATCGGGTTTTGTCATATTCTGCAGAATATCGCCCGGTTAAACAACACATCGGTACAACCGATCGCCATGCCTGACGCGGCGCGGGACTCAAGACTTTCGCCGGTTCGATTATGACGCATGTGGAATCGTTGGCACTTCCAGGAACGTCAGCTGTTGGCGGGCTGAGGAGAGTGCATCATGTCCGACAGGATCGTGTCGATAGGGTTCCTGACCGAGCGGGACCTAAAGAGGCTGGGCGACGGCTTTCAACGCCATTTCCCGATCTCGCGCGACGACATATTTGCCGATCTGATTATGAAGTTGGATCAGCTGCCGCCCGTTGGGATGACGAAGCCCAGGGAAAGGCGATAGGGGGGGCGGACCAAACCAATCGCCTTGCCTGGAAAGGCAAAGGCTAAGGCCGCGCAAGCGAGAAAAACGGCGCGATTGGCCCGCGCCGTTTTCTCCATTTTGCGGATCAGGACTTATCTGGACTTCCCCGATTGTCCGGACGCCTCGGTCACGGCGCTACCGGCGGATTGCAGATCCTTGCCTGCGCCTTCCACCGTGTTGCAGGCGGTGAGGCCAAGAGCGGCAAGTGCCGCCATTGCGAGGGTGATCTTCTTCATGGTCTTGTCCTTTCTTCCCATCAGATGTTTCAGCCTTTGCCCCTGAGGGCAGGGATGAGGGCGAGCATTGCTGACCCGATTGCGAGCAGGCTGACGACGGGGTGTGCCCGATAAAAGGCACGAGCCTCGTCGATCACTGTCCCCAGCAACGCTTCCGCCTGCCCTTCAAGCTGGCGAGTCTGCCCGCGTAGCTGGGTTGCCTTGTCCCCGGTCAGAGTGCCGAAGCCCTCTTCCAGTGCGCCGGCCTTGTCCTTGATGGTGCCCATTATGTCGTGCTTGTTCATGATTATACTCCAGTCAGATTTAAGGATGGTTGGATCGGTTAGAGGTTACGCCGGGTCGCGACGACACCCCCCGCTGCGGCCGTGCCCGCACCAAGCAGCATGATGAGAAACACTGCGAAAGCGGTACCTGCAGCATAGTCTGCACCCTTCGTTCCTGCGTCGATCGCGGTGTCTACGGCACTCCTCTTGGCGGAGAGAAAGTCCTGCCGGGCTTTTTCCACCTTGGCGCGGGCATCACTTTCACTGATCTTTTGCTGGACCGCGATAATCGCCGCGATCCGATTTTCCGCTTCCTGGCCTTCCGCGCCGCCGCGCGCCATGCCGGGGAGTTCGGCGACGATCGCCTTGCGGCTCTGCTCCGGCGTCATCTGCGCGGGGTTATCGGGGGCGTCGTCCAGCAATGCGCTGACCTGCGCATCGATATCGGCCTTGTCGATGCCTGCGGCCTTGGCCACGGTGGGCGTAATGACGCTCGCGCCGGTCGTTGCTGCGGTGGCGAGGCTACCCACAGTACGGAATGCGCCACCCACCAGGCCGCCGATCGCGGAGCTGAGCAGGTAGAAGGTCAGCAGCAGGGTTAGACCCCAAATGGCGATGCCGTGCAGGACGCCGTCAATCGGACGCCGTGTATGAGAGATTGTGGCGGCGACTAAGGCGCCTGCGCCCAGCGCTATCATCGTGCTCAGCGTCCACCAGATGATGGCGCCGATACCCAGGCTGCCGGCGCTGGGTCCATCATTGCCAGCTGGATCCAGGCTCGAAAAACCGATGCCTGCACCCAGCAAGCCCAGCATCAATTCGATCGAGAGTGCGACAACGGTGCCGACGAGCAGCGCCGACCAACTCATGCGCGGGGTGACGCGGACGTCGAAATGCGGATCGTTCATGGTCGTTGCCATGGAAGCCTCCTGTTCTTTGATCATTAGGGGAGGGGGATAGAAGCGGCGCTTACTTGTTCTTCAGCGTTTTGATGGCGGCCTCGATCGTTTCGGCCGCGCTCGCCTGCGCCTTGCCGCTCATCTTTTCCGCAGCACCTTCCGCCTGCGTTTTACGGTCGCCAGTGATCTTGCCGATCGCTTCCTTGATCGATCCCTTCACTTGGCGCACATCGCCCTTGATCCGGTTCTCGTTCATATGATCCTCCATCGTCATGGCGCGCCAAAGCGGCGCCGATGATGGAGAAATAGGGTAGGCAGCCTAAGCGTGGCAGATATGGAAATACCAAATCGTATAGTAGTTCTGCACCAATAAGTCAGTTTATCGGCAGCTTCAGCGGATAGCCGCGCTCCCGCGCCCACAACACGGCCTGGGCACGTCGGTTGACCCCAATCTTGGCATAGACGCGTGCCACATGGTTGCGGAGCGTGTTGCGCGAAACACCCATCTCCCTGGCAATGACCGTGTCATCACCGCCTTCGCACAAGCGGCTGAGCACTTCCTTCTGTGCAACGACAAATTCGGTAGCCGGGTGACGACAAACGAGATGGCCGGATTTCATGGTTCGAAACGAAAGCGATAGCTGCCTTTTGAATGCCTGATGGCTTTGGCGATGGCCTTATTGTTGACGTCGAGGTTGAAGCGTTCGGGGTTGAAGGTCCTTCCAGCCCATCGACGCATATCTTTATGGTCTTGGTGGCGGGTGTCGTGCCAAGCTTCGAGAAAATCGAAGTAGCCAGAGGGGCCTCCGACGTCCTCGGGCGGCGCGCGGCGCGATCCGGCGACACAGCGCGGATATTTGACGCCTGGTTCTTTTGCTTTGCGGGTGAGTTCGATGACATGCATCCAGCTGTCGCCGAAATCATATTCGTAGAAGATGATGAGCGGCGCTGGACCATAGGTTGCAAAGTCACACAGGCGGACGTCGCTTGCTTCGAAGGTGCGACGATCAGACCAGTCTCCTTCGTCGAACTCGGGAGCACCATAAGTCAGGCCGCCGATATCGAACTGATGAAGGTGGCTGTCGGTCCATTCGAACGAGGCCTGTATCACCTCATGGAGCTGAGCCAGGTTGAGGTTGCCGGGAAGCTCGAACCGGCGGCTGATGACAGGCTGGATATCGACAATATGGATATCGGCCTGGATGATGATGTCGTCGGGTGCGAACATGGCAATAGCATGACGCGATGCTGGCGCGACGACAACTGTCGACGACAATTACCCTGCGACACAGTCCGCGACACTTACGGTGTGAGCTGGGCATTTTTGGCGGCCGTCCGGCGGCGATAGCTCTCGGCGTTGAACTCGAGGATGGTGGCATGATGGACGAGGCGGTCGACGGCAGCGATCGTCATGGCGGCGTTTGGAAAAATCTGCCCCCATTCTGAGAAAGGCTGGTTGCAGGTGACGATGAGCGATCGGCGTTCATAGCGTTCGGCGATGAGCTCGAACAGGACACTGGTCTCGGCCTGATCCTTGCTGGCATAGCCAAGATCATCGAGGATCAAGCAGTCGAACCGATCGAACTTGGCGATCATGGCCGGCAGCGACAGGTCGCGCCGCGCAGCCTGGAGCTTCTGGACCATGTCGGTGGTACGAATGAACAGAACCCGGCGGCCACCCTCGACGAGCGCATGCCCGATTGCGGCTGCCGCGTGGCTCTTGCCGGTGCCCGAGGGACCAAAACACAGGATATTGGCGCCTTGGTCGAGCCAGGCGTCGCCATCGGCGAGCGCCATGACATGGGCTTTGCGAATGGTAGGGACAGCGGCAAAATCAAAGGTCGAGAAAGTCTTGCCTCGTGGCAAGCCCGCCTCTGCCAGGTGTCGGGCGATACGACGGGCATCACGATCGGCGATCTCATGTTCGCATAATGCTGCCAGATACCGGGCAGCGCCCCAGTCTTCGCGGTCTGCGCGTGCGGCAAAGCCCTGCCAGTGCTGACCAAAGCTTGGCAGCCGTAGGCTCGACAACATCACTGGAAGGCGGGCGGCGTCGATCATAATGTCATTAGAAGGCTTGGACATCGGGGGTCTCCTGATGCTGGAAGAGAGAATCATAGATGGTCAGGTCAGTCTGCTTGATGCTGACATCAGGCGATGCGCTTGGCGGTGGCGCCACAGCGGCTCGCGCGACCTCGACATCGGGCAAGTCACCTGCCGCCAGTACGGCCTCGAGATGATCGGCAAGCAGCGCTTCGCAGGCATGCGTCGCTGCCAGATGCAACAGGCCGACATAGACGCGACAGGCGCGCCGAGGCTCCAGCGTTGCATCAAGGATATCCCAGGTGCGGCGAAAGACCTCGCGCGGGAACATGCCATCGCGCAGCACCGAGCGGCGAAATGCCTGCGGCTTTTTGACGAGTGACCCAATGATGTGGCGATAATCGACCACATGGGTTGGCCCCTGCGCGTTACGCCGGCGTCGCGGCAGTGTCAGCACTTGTGTGTTGCCCAGATAGCAAACGAGCCGACCGTCATAGATATGAACCCGCAGCCGGGAGCCAATCAAGCGAGAGGGCACCGTATAGAGGACATCGCGTACAGCGATCGTCGACGTTCGCGTCACGGTCACGGTTGCCAGGCTGAAGTCTGTCGTCTTGAAGCTGGGCAGCGGCTTCATCTGCGCCAACTCGAGCGCAACCTCTCCACGACGGCGCGCATTGCGCCGAGCCACATGCTCGCTGATGAAGGCCTGATAGGCAGCGACATCGGCAAAATCACGCGATCCGCGCAAGGCCAGCCCTTCGCGCAGTGACCGCTTGAGATGGCCATGCGCGGCCTCGACCGAACCGTTCTCATGGCTGACGCCGGCATTGTTGCGGGTCGGCTCGATGCCGTAATGGTCACAAAATGCCTGGTACCCGGCTGCAGCGTCATCGTGCGGGGAAAGGTTGCGGTACGCTGCCGACAAGCGATCGGTGCGGTTGGTCGCTGGCGTGCCGCCCAACTGCCAACGCGCCTCCTGCATCCCTTCGGTAAGCGCGGTAAAGCTCTCGCCGCCTTCGAGCACCTTGACATACTGCCAGCCTGAAAAGGCCAGCCAGAAATGGAAAAGCAGATGATCAAACGGCAAGCCGTCGATAGTTACGTCGAAATCTGCCGGCTCGGTAAAATCACATAGCGACTGATAACCAGGCGGATGCTCCTGCCGGAAGATGACTTCGCGTTCAGGACCTTCGCTCGCGCGCCAGGTCGCAATCCGTCGCTGCAAGGTGCGTAGATGACGCTCATGCAGCCGACCAGGATGTTCACGATCCAGCTCCTCCATCACGCTCGTTGCACGAAGCATTGGCACCTGGCGCAGCATCGGCACGACAATCTCGTCCCACACATCCGCAAGCGGGTCTAGCCGCGTCCGTCCACGCGCTTTGCGACACTGGCTTGGTAATGATGCTGCCGCGCTGATCCGGCGCGCGCTGCGTTCACTAATCCCTGCCCGGCTCGCCGCCAGGACCTGCGTGTCACCCTGCTGTTTACGTTCCATATACCGCCTGTACTGGCGGTCCGTGATCCACTCACCTGGCATCAGCTTTGCCCCCTGCGATCGCAGGGGGCAAAGCTGACACAAATGTATCACGATCCGGCCATCTCGTTTGTCGTCAGGCGGCCAACATAACTGTCGTCACACATCCTTCTCCCGCCGCGTAAGTTCACTGGTCTCGACCGGGCGAGGGGCGCCATGCGGCGCTCGCAAATTGGCAAGCTTTTCGACGACGGTTCGACTGAACCAATTGGTGTCCTTCATCACCGCTTCAATCGCCCCGATCAGTTCCAGTTCGCTATGACGCCGTTGATGAATGTCCTGGATAACCCACAAGATGCAGGTGTCCCGTCGCAGCGAGATGGAGGCGGCCGAGACGAGGCATTCCGTCAAGCCGCCTTCCTGCGTGCGCACCGTTGCATCCTTGCCGCGAAAGGCCGTCCGTTCGTCCAGCTCTTCCGCAGCTGTGTCCAGGAAGGTCGCATCCTTCCACAGATTGAGCGCCTGCATGGTCTTGCCCATGGCCTCGTCCGATGACCAGCCGGTAAGCTGGTGGAAAGCGTCGTTGGTGTCACATAATGTGCCCTCGTCGCAGGTCGTGATCGCCATTGCTATCGGCGCCAGACGGAACGTCGTGACGAACCGCTCCTCGCTGTGCCGCAATTCGTTCTCCGCCTGCCTGCGCGGCTCAAGATCTGCGAAGGAAAAGAGCATGCATGGCTCGTCATCCAGTTCGACGGGTTGTCCGGCAACGATCACCAGCTTGCGTCCGCCGTCGGGCAGCTCGATATCCGCCTGCATTTGCGGGACGGTCCGCCCTTCGCGTAGCCTGTCCTTGGCCGCGTCGAGATTTTCCGCGTCCTTGAGGATATCGATTTCGTAGAGGCTGCGACCAAGAACCTCATCCTTCTGATAACCTGTGAGGTCCACAAAGCCCTGATTGACCTTCACATAGCGCTGGTCGGCCAGCCGCATGATGACGGCAGGCGCAGGATTGACATTGAATGTCTGTTCAAAGCGCTGCTCCGCCTCGAAACGCAGCGACACATCCTGGATGACAAGCACGAGAAGGTCAGGATTGCCGTCTCCATCGGTGAGGATAAGGCTGCGAATCTGGTGAATCCATCGCGGCTCCTCCTCATTTCGCGGGATGACTTCCACGATGACCTCATCAAAGGCTTCTCCAGCAATGACGCGGTCGATCGGATAATCGCCTTCTCCCAGTCTATGCTTGTTGCGATACCGCAACTGGAAGCGCTCCCTGTAATCGTCGACATCCTTTCCAAGTCCGCTCAGGTCATCGACGCCGTGCATCCGAAGCGCTGCCTCGTTCGCCCATATGATGGCCTGGTTGGCATCTACCAGGATTACGCCTTCGCTCAGGCTGCCGATAATGTGCCTGAGACGATCGAGATCGATGGAGGGTTGAACATTGGTCATACATGGATTCCAATCGAACTGAACAAGCCCGCAAAGCCTCCAGCGAACGAGCCGCACTTCCCCGAATGGAATGTAGAGATCGTCGGCAAGCACGCTCCGGTCCAGCTAAGCGGAAGGACTGCATTTGGTGACAGGAATTTGGGCGATAATCGGCAGAAAAACGTCATTTTAAGGCCTGCGTCGAATGGCGAGGAAGAAGTCTAGCATGGCCCTGGATGCATCAGGCCCTGCCGGATCGGTGAAGGAGCCGCCGCGTCCTCCCGACCAGCCATGGCCCCCGCCATGGACCGTCCAGTCCTCTAGCAGCACGGTCCCGGCCATTGATCTGTGGATCCTGCGCGTAAATTCCCGGCCGCCTTGTGAACGGCCAGACACGGATTTAGTGACAAGTTGGCCAGGGTTGGAGCGTTCGAGATCGCGCAGAAACGCGCCAGCATTGGAAGGGTGTACCACGCGATCACGGTCGCCATGGAACACGATCGTCGGCAAAGGCCGCCGGACCTTTCCTGTCGGACGAGGCCGCGTATCGCCGCGCATGGCGGCAATCGCGCCTTGCAGGGACTGGACATCCTCATGCGCCACGCCTGAATGGATGCCAACTGCAACAAAGATGTCAGGATAGGCTGCTGCGAGGATGGCAGCCTCTGCACCGCCTGCCGATAGCCCGGCAACATAGATGCGGGCTGGATTGGCACGGCCAAGGGCCATTGCGTGGCGGGTGAGGGCGGCGATGACCGCCGGTTCTCCGCGACCGCGTTTTTGATGAGCGGGATTGTGCCAGTTCCAGCAGCGCGCCAGGTTCGCGCGTTGAGACTGCTGGGGATATAGCACGAGGAAACCAAGTTCGTCGGCGAGCGCGTTCATGCCCGTGCCGGCAGCGAAATCCGCAGCCGATTGCGAGCAGCCGTGCAGCATCACCACGAGCGGCATGCGTCGACGAGCCGAACCGTGCGGAGTGTAAAACTTATAAGCCAACGTGCCGTGCTTGCAGTGGAACTCTTGCGTGATGAAGCTGCCCGGTGCGGGGCGGGGCAAGACCGGCACCGCCTTCCGTGGCGAGGCTTGCTTGGCCTTCTTGGCCCGCTTGCGAGCCGGGCGGACCGATGGGGTGACGCTATCGCTCATCGCCAGGGCCGCAGAGATCGGGCGTCCCTTGCGCGCCAATCGAGCGGCCTTGAAAAAGGTCTTCACAAGATCGGCCATAAACGCCCCCGAATTTAACTGCATTTCGTCAACGACCAGCGGCCAGCATCGATCCTGATTAAAATTTTGCCTCTGGCATCATTGTTGGTCGTTGAGCCTCGTCGATCGTATAGAAGAATGGCGGCTGGTGCTCGTGAGCCGCCGGGAAAGTGGACTTTCCATATCTTGGGATGCGACCGCTGAATGACGGGAAACCGCCAGGGCGTGGCAAAAGAACAAAGCCGCCGCTCGCGACACACGTCTCCGATCAGATATGAGATAACGTTATATTCTGGTAAGGTGAAGTCAAGCTGCGCATCCGTGGCTTCTCCTCTTGACCTTGCCTTGCCGTTGCCCGACCTGCCGTCCCCATGTCCGGCGAGTCAGCTCCATGCGAATCGTGATCATTGATGACAGCGGGCTGCGGGCCAGCGTCCTCGAAGAGGGGCTGCACGAAGCGGGCTATGACGATATTCATATCGTCCCGCCGCGCGGCGGCTTTGTCGCGCGCCTCGAACGCATGGCCCCCGATGTGGTTCTGATGGACCTTGGCAGCCCCAGTCGCGATACGCTGGAGGAGATGCTGACGGTCAGCCGTGCGCTTGCCCGGCCGATCGCCATGTTCGTGGACCAGTCGGACGAGGCGATGATCGGCGCGGCGATCGACGCGGGCGTGTCGGCCTATGTCGTCGACGGATTGCGCAAGGAGCGGGTCAAGCCGGTGCTGGAACTGGCGGTGCGGCGCTTCAACGCCTTTGCCAAGATCCAGAGCGAACTGGAAGAGGCGCGCAGCGCCCTGTCCGACCGCAAGATCATCGACCGCGCCAAGTCCATCCTGATGAACCAGCGGTCGCTGAGCGAGCAGGATGCCTATGCGCTGCTGCGGACGGCAGCGATGAATCAGGGCAAGAAAATCGTGGAAGTGGCGCAGGCGCTGATTACCGCCAGCGACCTGTTGGGAGGAGGACTATGACGACAGGGCTGCGCATCGCCTTCCTGCCGCTGACCGATGCCGCCGTCTTGGTGGCGGCGCGGGAAAGGGGTTTTGCCGAGGAGGAGGGGATTGCCCTTGATCTCGTGCGCACAACCAGTTGGGCGACGCTGCGCGACCGGCTGGTCTTTGGCCAGGTGCAGGCCGCGCATATGCTGGCGCCGCTGGCCGTAGCGGTGACGTTGGGGCTGAGCCAGCAGCCCGCCGCTCTGGCTGCGCCTTATAAGCTGAACGTCAACGGCAATATGCTGGTCATGGCCTGCGATTTCGCCAAGGCGCTGGAGCCGGTCATCGCCAGCCGTCTGGCCGATCCGCTGGGCACCGCGCATGATTTTGCCGCCGCGATCGGCCGTTGGCGGCGTAAGCCCGTGATTGGCGTCGTCCACCGCTTTTCGAGCCATGCGATCATGCTGCGCTATTGGCTGGCGAGCGCGGGCGTGGACCCGGATCGCGATGTCGTGCTGCGCGTTCTGCCGCCGTCACTGACGGTCGAGGCGATGCACGCGGGCGAGATAGACGGTTTCATCGCGGGCGAACCGTGGGGCAGCGCGGCGGTGGAAGCGGGCCTCGCTGAAACCGTGGCGATCGGTGAACGCATCTGGCGGCGCGGCGTCGAAAAGGTGCTGGCCTTCCGCGAATCCTGGCTGGAGGAGAATCCGCAAACCGTCGACCGACTGTTGCGCGCGCTAGTGCGGGCGGCGGCATGGTGCGATGATCCAGCGCACCGCGACGACCTGACGCATTTGCTGGCCCGACCGGATTATGTCGACCAGCCCGCCTATCTGATCGATCGCGCCCTCTCCGGCACGCTTGTCGCGCGGGCTGGCGAACCCTCGATCGTCAGTCCCGATTTCATGCTGTTCGGGCGGGAAGCAACGCCCTTTCCCTGGCGCAGTCAGGCGTTGTGGATCTATTCGCAGCTGGTGCGTTGGGGCATGGTCGATCATGATCCGGATATGGCGGCGCGGGCCGGGGCCGTGTTCCGCCCCGACATATTCCGCCGCGCGCTGGCCGACAGCAATGTGCCGATGCCCGGCGCCAGCATGAAGCTGGAAGGGGCGGTCGCCGCGCCGCTGGCGGTCGGATCGCGCCGGGGCGAACTGACGCTGGGGCCGGACAGCTTCTTTGACAAGCGGGTGTTTGACCCCGAACGAATCGACGAATTTCTGAGCGGTTTTGCGCCGCTGCGTTGATTTCCGGCGAAAAATTGTGCCTTGCAACATGACGCGAATCGCGAGATAAGATTGTAACCGCGCGACGATGCGCGTTGAACAGGAATGCGTCATCCCAAGGTCGGGACCGCCATTCCGATCTATCACACAGCAAAGCCGCTGACCGGACGTCCCATCGGGAAACGTCCGGCCTGCGGCTTTTTTTGTTCATTTTCGAACCTGGGGGTGACCTATCATGGCAACTGCATATTGGGACCGGGAGGGCGAAGGGCAGCAACCCGTCGCCACGACCAGCTTCTGGAAGGCCGGCCACACGCCGACCCTGATCGCGGCATTTCTTTATTTTGACCTGGCCTTCATGGTGTGGGTACTGTTGGGGCCGCTTGCCCCGATGATCGCCAAGACGCTGATGCTGACGCCCGCTGAAAAGGGGCTGATGGTCGCCACGCCGACGCTGATGGGCGCGCTGCTGCGCGTGGTCAACGGCCTGCTGGTCGACCGGATCGGCCCGAAATTGTCTGGCGCGATCAGTCAGGTCATTGTCATCATCGGCCTGTTCACCGCCTGGGCGCTGGGCATCAACAGCTTTGAAGGCACGCTGGCGCTGGGCGTAGTGCTGGGTTTTGCCGGGGCAAGCTTCGCAATCGCATTGCCGCTCGCCAGCCGTTGGTATCCCGCCGAACATCAGGGCAAGGCGATGGGTCTGGCCGGCATGGGCAATTCGGGTACCGTGCTGGCCGCCTTGTTCGCGCCGGGCCTGGCCAAATTGTTCGGCTGGAACGCCGTGCTGGGCCTTGCCTGCATCCCGCTCAGCATCGTCTTTGTCATCTACATGATCATGGCGAAGGACGCGCCCAATGCGCCCCCGGCCAAGAAGATGGTCGATTATTTCCAGCCGCTCAAACAGGCCGACGCCTGGCTGCTGATGGCCTTCTATGCCGTCACTTTCGGCGGGTTCGTCGGCCTTGCCGCCAGCCTGCCGATCTATTTCACCGACCAGTTCGGCCTGACTCCGGTGATGGCGGGCTATTGCACCGCGGGTTGCGTGTTCGCCGGATCGCTGGTCCGTCCGCTGGGTGGCGCGCTGGCTGACAGGATTGGCGGCGTCAAGGCGCTGATGATGGTCTATATCGTCGCCGCGATTGCACTGGCGGGGGTTGCCTTCGCCACCACGCTGGGCGCTGCGCTGGGCCTGTTCGTCATCGCCATGCTGGCGCTCGGCACGGGCAACGGGTCGGTATTCCAGTTGGTGCCGCAGCGGTTTCAGGCGGAAATCGGCGTGATGACCGGCCTCGTCGGCATGGCAGGCGGCATTGGCGGATTCTATCTCGCCAGTTCGCTGGGCTTTGCCAAGCAACTGACCGGCAGCTTTTCGGCCGGTTTCCTGATCTTTGCGGGGTTGGCGGTGATCGCCTTTGCGGGGCTGGCGCTGGTCAAGGCCCGGTGGCGCGCGACATGGAGCACGGGCGCCCGCATCTGAGCTGACGTTTGGAGGGGAGGGGGCGGACCTTCATGGAAGGCCGCCCCCTTATACTGGTCGCACCATCATCCGAGGGGGGATGGCATCCATGAAATATATGATTGCGACGGCGGCCATATCGGCCGCCGCAGGGACCGTCATGTCCGCGGCCCAGGCCCAGGACATCAGGATCAAGCCGGTGGCCGAAGCACGCCTGCGTTACGAACATGCCGATCAGGAAGGGTTGACAATAGACAAGTCCGATGCGCTGACCATCCGCGCCCGTGCCGGGCTGGTCGCGACCAGCGGGGCGCTGAGCGCAACAGTCATCGGGCAGGGCAATCTGGCGGTGGTCGACAGATATTATGATGGGCTGAACGGGGCGGCGACGCGGCCGATCATAGCCGATCCAGAGAATGTCGCGCTTTATATCGCCCAGCTTCAATACAAGACCAAGCTGGTCACGCTGACCGGCGGTCGGCAGCGGGTCGCGCTGGACGACGAACGGTTTGTCGGCAATGTCGCGTTCCGCAACAATGGCCAGACATTCGACGCGATGCGGATGGAACTGACCCCCGCGCAGGGGCTGAAACTGGACCTGTCCTATGCGTGGAGCGTGCGCACCATCTGGGGTTTCCAGGGCAAGGGTGCGCGGCAGCAGGCGGTGAGCGGCGACAATATCTTCGCCAACCTGTCCTATGTCACGCCGGTCGGGACGCTGAGCGGCTTTGCCTATCTGGTCGATCAGGATGAAGCGGCGATGCAGGCATTCCGCCTGTCCAGCCAGACCTATGGCGTGCGGCTGGCAGGGACGCAGCCTTTGTCCAAGGCGGCGAAACTCTCCTATCAGCTGAGCTATGCCAAGCAGGCCGACCATCACGCCAACCCCAATAACTACAGCGCGGATTATTGGCTGGCCGATGCGACGCTGGACGTGAAGGGCTGGAAACTCAACGCTGGTTACGAAGTCCTGGGCGCGAGTAGCGGCGCTGCGTTGACCAGTTTCCAGACGCCACTTGGTACCAATTTCAAATTTCAGGGCTGGGCCGACAAATTCCTCACGACGCCAGGCAACGGCATTCGCGACATCTATGTTGGTGCTGGCTACGGCTGGAAGCAGCTAGGCCCGTTTTCCGGTGCGGCATTGATGGCAGTGTGGCATCGGTTCGACAGCGACCGGCTGGACCAGCATTATGGCGACGAGATCAACCTTATTGCATCTGCGAAGTTGAAGAAAACGGCGCTCTCCGTCCGTTACGCTCGCGATGATGCAAAGGTCATGGCGACGGAAACGCAGAAATTGTGGTTTCAGGCTGATTGGTCCTATTGATCGATCATGAACGGAATCGCTTGAGCGTATCGGCGATTCCGTTTATGGTGCAACGCAAGAGGGCGATGCTGCCCTTCCTACCATAGCCGAAGCGGTCCACAGGCGGATCGGCAAGGCGCATATGATGGCAAAGCCGCCATCCTGACTTTCGGTTCTTACCGGGGGTCAGGATGGCGGCTTTTTTGTTTTCCGGAGTGACAAGGATGGAATTTCAGGGCGGTTCAAGTCCGGTGACGGACAGCGGGGACGACATCGGCGTCCCGATGGACGATGTGCGCGAACATCTGGTGGTGGTCGGGAATGGCATGGCCGGGTGCCGAGCGGTCGAGGAATTGCTGGCGCGTGACCCGGCGCGCTACCGCGTCACCATCTTTGGCGCCGAACCGCACGTGAACTATAACCGGATCATGCTGTCCCCGGTGCTGGCGGGGGAAAAGACGTTTCAGGACATCATCATCAATGACCGCGCCTGGTATGACGATCATGGCATCACCCTGATCACGTCCGATCCGGTGTCGGCGATCGACCGCGCGCGCAAGACCGTTACCAGCCTGTCAGGTCGCACCATCGGCTATGACCGGCTGTTGATTGCCACGGGGTCCGACCCGTTCATCATCCCGGTGCCCGGCAAGGATCTGCCCGGCGTCATCAGTTTCCGCGACATGAAGGATGTCGATGCGATGCTTGATGCCGCCAATCGCGGCGGTGACGCCGTGGTCATCGGCGGTGGTCTGCTGGGGCTGGAAGCGGCGCACGGCCTGACCCTGCGCGGCATGAAGGTGACGGTGCTGCACATCATGCCCACGCTGATGGAACGGCAACTCGACGAAGCGGCGGCCTGGCTGCTCAAGAGTGCGTTGGAAGGGCGGGGCCAGACGATCCTGACTGGTGCCGACACAGCCGAAATATACGGTGATGGCAAGGTCGAGGGCGTGCGCCTGAAGGATGGTACGCAAATCCCCGCCAGCCTGGTCGTAATGGCGGTAGGCATTCGCCCGTCGGTCGCGCTGGCGCGCGATGCGGGGCTGGATGTCGAGCGCGGCATCAAGGTGGACGACCATATGGTCACCAGCGATGCCGCCATATTGGCTGTGGGCGAGTGCGTCGAACATGACGGCAATGTCTATGGCCTGGTCGCGCCGCTGTGGGATATGTGCCGCGCCTTGGCCGATGGCCTGACCGACCGGCACAGCGGCTACAAGGGCAGCGTCACGTCGACCAAGCTGAAGGTCGCGGGGCTGGATGTTTTTTCCGCGGGCGACTTTTCCGGCGGCGAGGGGTGCGAGGACATCGTCCTGCGCGACGCATCGCGCGGCATATATAAGCGTGTTGTGGTGAAAGACGACAAAGTCGTGAGCGCGGTTCTCTATGGCGACACGGCGGATGGCGGCTGGTATTTCGATCTGTTGAAGCGCGGCGAAAATGTCGCCGACATTCGGGACCTGCTGATCTTCGGCCAAGCCTTCGCCTCCGGAGGGGGCGCGCTGGACCCTAAGGCGGCCGTTGCAGCGCTCTCGGAAGATGCCGAGATTTGCGGCTGCAACGGCGTTTCCAAGGGCCAGGTCGTCGCCTGCATCGAAAAGGGCGCGTGCAGCCTGGATGCGGTCCGCGCAGGGTGCAAGGCATCGGCCAGTTGCGGCAGTTGCACCGGCATTGTCGAAAATATCCTTGCGCTGACGCTGGGTGATGAGGTGCAGTCCGGTCCCAAAACGATGTGCAAATGCACGAGCTTCAGCCATGACGATGTCCGCCGTGAAATCGTGGCGCAGGATATCCGCTCGATCCCCGAAGTGATGCAGAAGCTGCATTGGTCGACGCCCGACGGCTGTTCGTCGTGCCGCCCCGCACTTAATTATTATCTGCTGTGTGCGCTGCCGGGCGTTTATGTCGATGACCAGCAGAGCCGTTTCGTCAATGAACGGATGCACGCCAATATCCAGAAGGACGGCACATATTCGGTCGTCCCGCGCATGTGGGGCGGCCTCACCAACCCGCGCGAATTGCGCGCGATTGCCGATGTAGTCGAAAAATACGACGCGCCGATGGTCAAAGTGACCGGCGGCCAGCGGCTCGATATTTTTGGCATCAGGAAGGAAGATCTGCCCGCCGTCTGGGCGGACTTGAACGCGGCAGGCATGGTGTCCGGCCATGCCTATGGCAAGTCGCTGCGCACCGTCAAAACCTGTGTCGGGTCCGAATGGTGCCGCTTTGGTACGCAGGATTCGACCGGCCTAGGCGTCAAGACCGAACGGATGACCTGGGGGTCGTGGATGCCGCACAAATTCAAGATTGCGGTGTCGGGTTGCCCCCGCAATTGCGCGGAAGCGACGATCAAGGATTTCGGCATCGTCTGCGTGGATTCAGGCTATGAACTGCATGTCGGCGGCAATGGCGGCATCCATGTTCGCGTCACCGACCTGCTGTGCAAGGTCGCGACCGAACAGGAAGCGCTCGATTATTGCGCCGCCTTCACCCAGTTGTATCGCGAGGAAGCCCGCTATCTGGAGCGCACCGCGCCGTGGATCGAGCGGGTTGGCATCGCCTATGTAAAGCAGCGCATCGTCGAGGACGATGCCGGGCGCGAGGCGCTGCGCGCCCGCTTCCTGTTTTCGCAGCAGTTCATGCAGGATGATCCGTGGGCGGAGCGTGCAGCCGGTGTCCATAGCGACCTTCACCAGCATCTCGACCCCATTTCCATCGCGGCGGAGTGAGACATATGACCGACTGGATCGACATCGGCACGCTGGCCGACATTCCGCAGCGCGGTGCCCGCACCGTTCACATCGGTGGCGAGAAAGAAATTGCCGTATTCCGCACCGGCGACGACCAGATTTTTGCACTGGTCAATGAATGTCCGCACAAAAAGGGGCCGCTGAGCCAGGGTATCGTCCATGGCCACAGCGTCGCCTGCCCGCTGCATAACTGGAACATCGCGCTGAAAAGTGGCGAGGCGCAGGGCGAGGATAAGGGCTGCACCCCGACGATCGCGGTGAAGCAGGAGGATGGCCGTATATGGATCGCGCGGCCCGAAATGACGAAGGTGGCTGCCTGATGAGTCAGGCGATCCGCACCACTTGCGCCTATTGCGGCGTCGGCTGCGGCATCGCAGCGACGCCGACCGGCGGCCGCGCCGTAACGATCAGGGGGGATGAGGCGCATCCGGCCAATGGCGGCAAGCTCTGTTCCAAGGGCACGCATCTGGGCGAGACGATCGGCCTTGAAGGCCGCCTGCTCCATCCGATGATCGGCGACCGGCGGGCCAGTTGGGACAAGGCGCTGGATCTGGTCGCCAAGCGGTTCCGCGACACGATCGCCAGACATGGGCCGGACAGCGTCGCCTTCTATGTCTCCGGCCAGATACTGACCGAAGATTATTATGTCGCCAACAAGCTGATGAAGGGCTTTATCGGATCGGCCAATATCGACACCAACAGCCGGTTGTGCATGTCGAGCGCGGTGGCGGGACACAACCGAGCCTTCGGCGAAGATGTGGTGCCCGCCAGCTATGATGATCTGGACAAAGCCGACCTGATCGTCCTCATCGGGTCCAACACCGCCTGGTGCCACCCGATCGTCTATCAGCGAATACAGGCCGCCCGCGCCGCGCGCGGCACGAAACTGGTGGTGATAGACCCGCGCCGCACCGAAAGCTGCGAGGGCGCGGACCTGCATCTCGCGCTCAGGCCCGGCAGCGACGTCGCTTTGATGAACGGGCTGCTGGCCTGGATGGATCAGGCAAAGCTGATTGACGCCGACTTTCTGTGCGACAGCGTCAGCGTGCCCGACGGTTTCTGGGATCATATTCGCACCGGCCATGACCTGTGGACGACGGCCAAGGCCTGCGATGTCTCGCCCGTCGTGCTCCAGCAATTTTATGAGCTGTTCGCTGCAACGCCGCGCACCGTCACCCTGTTCAGCCAGGGAATTAACCAGTCGATCCGTGGCACGGATCAGGTCAACGCCATCCTGAACGTGCATCTGGCGACGGGCCGCATTGGCAAGCCGGGCGCGGCGCCTTTCTCTATCACTGGCCAGCCCAACGCCATGGGCGGGCGCGAAGTCGGCGGGCTGGCCTCGACACTGGCCGCGCATATGGATTTCGCACCGGATAATGTTGCGCGGGTTGGGCGTTTCTGGGCCGCGCCGACCATGGCGACCAAGCCGGGGCTTAAGGTCGTCGACATGTTCCGCGCCATCAACGAAGGCCGGATCAAGGCTTTGTGGGTGATGGCGACCAATCCTGCCGTCTCATTGCCCGACGCCAATCGCGTCCGCGAAGCGCTGGAAACGGTGCCGTTCCTGGTCGTGTCGGACGTGATGGCCACCACCGACACTGCCGTCCACGCCCATGTCCGCCTGCCTGCTGCGGCCTGGGGTGAAAAGGATGGCACTGTCACCAATTCCGACCGCACGATCAGCCGCCAGCGCGCGCTGATGCCGCAGCCCGGCGAGGTCAGGCCCGACTGGTGGATCGTGACGCAGGTTGCCCGCCGGATGGGCTGGCGCAACGCCTTCGCCTATGATCGTCCCGCCGAAATCTGGCGCGAACATGCCCGGCTGACTGCCTATCAGAATGATGGCGCGCGGTTGCTGAACCTGCGGGCTCAGGCGGCGATCGGCAATGACGCCTATGACGCGATGGAGCCCTTCCGCTGGGGCGACACGCCCTTTGCCGACGGGCGCTTTTCGACCCCCGATGGCAAGGCGCGGCTGGTGCCGGTGACGCAAATGGACCTGCAGGGTCCGCTTAGGGACTGGCCTATGACGCTCAACACCGGGCGCTACCGCGATCAGTGGCACAGTATGACCCGCACGGGCCTAAGCCCCAAACTCGCGCGACACCGGGAAGAGCCGCTGGTCGAAATCCATGCAGACGATGCCGTTCGGCTGGGCATCGCCGATGGTGATCTGGCCCGCGTATCGACGCCGCAGGGGGAAAGCCTGTTCCGCGCGCGGATCAGCGATGGCCAGCGCCCCGGCGAAGTCTTTACGCCGATCCACTGGACCGACCAGCAATCGAGCGGCGGTCGCACCGGCCTGCTGCCGCGCCCCTTGGTCGATCCCCATTCGGGACAGCCGGGGTTCAAATCCACCCCCGTCCGGGTCGAAAGGCTCGCCACCGAATGGAAGGGTTTTCTGATCCTGCGCGGGGCCGAACCCGTCCGCGTGCCATGCCTGTGGGCGACGCGCATCACCGTGCCGGGCGGCGCGCTCTACGAAGTGGCGGGCAATGGCGATCCGGCACGGCTGGAAGCCTGCTTGCCCAAGGGTGACCGGGTCGAGGCGATCGATCGGGCGCGCGGTACCCGCCGCGTCGCGATCATCCGCGACGGCAGGCTGGCGGGCGTACTGATCGTCACCCGTAACGGCATATTGCCCAGCCGCGACTGGCTGATCGGCCAACTCGCGGTCGAGGGAGTCGGCGCATCGGTGCTGGCGGCGCGCGGGCCGGGGAGCCAGCCCGATAAGGGAGCCATCATCTGTGTCTGTTTCGACAGTGGCCTGAACATGATCGTCACGGCCATTCGTGAACAGGGTCTGGTCGATGTGTCCGCGATCGGCGCAGCTTTAGGGGCAGGAACCAATTGCGGGTCATGCCGCCCCGCGCTGGCCAGCATATTGGCGCAGACACAACAGGAGACGCTTCATGCAGCTGAATGATTTGCCAGATTCCCCGATAGCGCCCGGACAGGTGTGGCTGGTGGGGGCGGGGCCTGGCGATCCAGACCTCCTGACCCGCAAGGCCGAACGGCTGATCGCTGCTGCCGACATCGTCTTTTACGATGCATTGGTAGGGCCGGGGGTGCTTGGCCTGATCCCGCCAGGCGTGGAACGGGTGGGTGTCGGCAAGCGGTCGGGCCGCCACAGCAAGGCACAGGAAAGCATCAACCACCTCCTGCTCGCGGCGGCGAAGGCGGGGCGGCGCGTGGTCCGACTGAAGGGCGGCGATCCGTCCATCTTTGGCCGCTCGGCTGAGGAAATGGCGCATCTGGGCCGTCAAGGCATCCCTGTCCATATCTGCCCCGGCATCACCACGGCGAGCGCAGCGGCAGCGAGTGGCCATATGTCACTCACGCTGCGCGGCGTCGCGCGCGGGTTGACGCTGGTGACCGCCCATCTAATGGCTGGCGAGCCGCTCGCGCTTGACTGGCAGGCGCTTGCGAGCAGTGGGACACTTGGCATCTACATGGGCCGCGCGGCGGCGAGCGAGATCAGTCGTAATCTGATCGATGCGGGGCGGCACCCTGACACGCCGGTCATGGTCGCGGTCAACGTCTCCCTGCCGACCGAGCGACTCATTCGGGGCAAACTCTCCGCGCTCGCCTTCCTGGTTCAGGCCGTCAGCGACAAGGAGCCGACTCTATTGTTGATAGGCGAGGCGGTCGTGGATCATGGCCGCGCCGAAGCACAGGGCAATCGCGCCCTGCTACCCGCCTGACGACTTATCACAAGGGGCGGACACGATCCCGCGTGCGGACAATTTGCTCCGGTGATGGCTTGGCGTGGATGAGACTGTTTGAGTGCCGCGCCTTAGTCCACCGGATATGGCGCGGCTGAGCTGCGGTTTTCGTCCACCGTCACGGGGCGACCAATTGGTGGGAAAGCGCGTTGCAGGCAGTTTGGCCGCTCGCAGACTTTGCAACCGGCCCCGATTCGCGTCGCCATGGCGGGATCGGCAAGGTCCAGCCCGCGCGCGTAGATCAGACGGGAGGCATGGCGAATATCGCAGCCAAGGCCGACAGCGAAAGTCTTGCTCGGCTCTGTGTAACCCGCGTTGCCGCTGCCCACCGTGCGGGCCACCCATAGATAGGTGCGCCCGTCCGGCATCTGCGCCACTTGGGTCAGCACTCGACCGGGTTGTGCGAAAGCTTCATAGACGTTCCACAGCGGGCAGGTGCCGCCCACGCGGGAAAAGTGAAAATCGGTAGCGGACTGCCGTTTCGAGATATTCCCTGCCCGGTCAACCCGGATGAAAAAGAATGGCACGCCGCGTGCCTGCGTGCGCTGCAGCGTGGAAAGGCGGTGGCAAACCGTTTCGAAGCCGACACCGAAGCGGCGTCCGAGCTTCTCGATGTCGTAGGCCTCCTGTTCCGCCGCCGCCAGAAAAGGGCCGTAAGGCAGAATGAGCGCACCTGCGAAATAGTTGGCAAGGCCGATCCGCGCCAGCCTGCGCGCTTCCTCTCCAGTCAGGACCGGATCATCTGCCAATCGGTCGATCTCTTGGCCCAGTTCCAGGAAGCCCAATTGCGTGGCCATCTGGAAGGTTTGCTGGCCCGTATTCAGATTGGCCGAAACATGGAGCGTGCGGGTCAACGGATCGTAGCGACGCTGCGTCCAGTTGTTCTCAGCATCGCTGTCGTCACACAGGACGTGTACGCCATGGCGCTCCTTGAGCCACGTGATCACGCCGCTATGAATGGTTCGCGGTGTCAAACCGGCTTGCAGGTAAAGCCGTTCGGCCGCTTCATCCAGCGGTTCGACGTGATTGTGGCGAGCGTAGAAGAAATCGCGCACCTGTTCGAAAGGCATGCGCGGCGGGCCGCCGGCGACCCATTCGTCCCCTAGCTGCGCGGCCATCGCCTCGGATCGTTCCGAGGCTTCGCGATAGCGCCGATGCAGCGATATGAGCGTGCGACCAACAGCGGGCATGTTCATCGCCAGTTCGCGCACTTCGGCCAGCGAGATTGTATCCGACCCATCCGACAGGGCGTCGCGCAGGTCGGTAATGAGCCGCGCTTCCTCGTCGTCGGAAAAGAGCTGGACATCGATACCGAATACGGCGTTGATCTTCACCAGCACCGGCACGGTCAGCGGCCGCTGATTCTGTTCCAGTTGGTTGAGATAACTGGCTGATATGCCGAGCGCTTGTGCCAGTTCGATCTGCTTGAGCTTCTTTTCCTCCCGCAGCCGCCGCAATCGCACGCCCATAAATGCCTTGCGCATCAATCTGTCGCTCTTCGCATTATTCGCAAATTCTCAGGCCCCGATCTCGTTTTCGTTGAATATCAGCGCATTTTTGCATTAGTCGCAATCTGAAATGTTTGCGAAAGGCTCAGGCCGCGAGATTGCGCAGCACGTAAGGCAGGATGCCACCATTCAGGTAATAGGCCAGTTCGTCGGTCGTATCGATGCAGCAGAGCGTCTTGAAGCTGAAGCGCAGGCCATCCGCCCATTCCCCTTCGACCGTCACGATTTGGCGCGGCTGCAGTCCGGCGAGACCGGTAATGGTAAATCGCTCGTCACCACGTAGGAAGAAACGATTGCGGGTCATCCCATCGGTAAACTGGAGCGGCAGGACGCCCATGCCGACAAGGTTGGAGCGGTGAATGCGTTCGAAGCTCTCGGCGATGACCGCGCGAATTCCAAGTAGCGCAGTTCCTTTCGCAGCCCAGTCGCGGGATGAGCCGGTTCCATATTCCTTGCCAGCCATAACGATCAGGGGCGTCCCGGCCGCCTTGTGCCGCATGGCAGCCTCATAAATGGGCAGACTTTCGCCGTTCAACATCGTGTTGCCACCCTCGATACCGCCCATCATCTCGTTGCGGATGCGGATATTGGCGAAGGTGCCGCGCATCATGATCTCATGGTTTCCGCGACGGCAGCCATAGCTGTTGAAATCTGCAGGAAGCACCTGTTGTTCCTGCAACCATTGGCCTGCGGGGGAGGAAGCTTTGATCGATCCTGCCGGAGAGATATGATCTGTGGTGATCGAATCCCCGAAGATGGCGAGGCACCGCGCCGCGATGATATCGGTCACCGGCGCAGGCTGACGATCCAGGGCTTCGAAGAAGGGCGGTTCCGCGATGTAGGTGGAGGACGTCGGCCATTCATATGTGGCGCCTTTCTTGACCGCCAGCGCCCTCCAGCGCGCGTCGCCCTCGTAAACATCGGCATAGCGGGCGGCGAACATCTCAGGATCGATCGAAGTGGCGATAATGGCGGCGATCTCGGCGTTGGACGGCCAGACGTCGCGCAGATATACTGGCTGTCCGTCTGCGCCATTGCCGAGCGGTTCGATGCTAATGTCGCGCGACACGCTACCCAGCAGGGCGTAGGCGACGACCAGCGGCGGCGAGGCCAGATAGTTGGCGCGAACATCGGGTGAAATGCGGCCTTCAAAGTTGCGATTGCCCGATAGCACGGCAGCAGTGACAAGGCCGTTGCGGTTGATCGCCTCGCTGATAGACGTTTCCAGCGAACCGGAATTGCCAATGCATGTCATGCAACCATAGCCGGTCAGCGCGAAGCCCAGCGCATCAAGGTCTTCCTGAAGGCCGGAGCGGACAAGATAATCGGTCACCACCTTGCTGCCGGGGGAGAGCGTCGCACGCACCCAGGGTTTGGGCATCAGACCCAGCGCCCGTGCCTTGCGAGCGACCAGACCAGCCGCGACGAGTACCGAAGGATTGGAGGTGTTGGTGCAACTGGTGATCGCAGCGATGGCGATGTCACCATGGCCAAGCGTGAAGTCCGCGCCGTTAACCGGCACGCGAGCGTTCAGTTCGTCCGCCTTGCCGTAGGCGCCTGCCAGTTCGGTGCGCAGGCCGTGGGCTACATCCTTGAGCCGCACGCGATCCTGCGGACGGCGCGGGCCTGCAACAGATGGAAGCACCGAGGCCAGGTCAAGCTCCAGCAGATCGGTGAAAACGGGCTCCGGGCTGGCCGCATCGCGCCACATCCCCTGCGCCTTCGCATAGGCCTCGACCAGCGCTACCCGCCTTTCATCCCGCCCGGTTAGGCGAAGGTAGGCAATGGTCGCTTGATCAACCGGAAAGAAGCCGCACGTCGCGCCATATTCCGGGGCCATGTTGGCGATGGTCGCGCGGTCCGCCAGCGGTAGGGCATCGAGCCCGGCGCCACAAAACTCCACGAAACGCCCGACCACCCCATGGGCGCGCAGCATCTGGGTGATGGTGAGCACCAGATCGGTCGCGGTCACGCCCTCGGTCAGCGCGCCTGTCAGGCGGAGGCCGACGACTTCGGGAATGAGCATCGACACCGGCTGCCCCAGCATGGCGGCTTCGGCTTCTATCCCACCCACCCCCCAGCCCAGCACGCCAAGGCCGCCGACCATCGTAGTATGGCTGTCCGTGCCGACGCAGGTGTCGGGATACGCGACCAGTGCAGCGCTTTCGTCCGCGCTGGTCCAGACAGTCTGGGCGATGTGCTCCAGGTTCACCTGATGGCAGATGCCGGTGCCCGGCGGCACGACCTTCAGATTGTCGAGCGTGGCCGCGCCCCATTTGAGGAATTCGTAGCGTTCGGCATTGCGTGCATATTCGATGGCGACATTGGCATCGAACGCATTTGCCGTGCTGGCCTCATCTGCCATGACGCTATGATCGATTACCAGGTGGATCGGTATCTGAGGATTGATCCGCGACGCATCGGCGCCCCATCGGTTCATGGTGTCGCGCATGGCGGCCAGATCGACGATGCACGGAACCCCGGTGAAGTCCTGCATCAGCACACGGGCCGGACGGTACTGGATCTCGCGCGTGGAGCGATAGTCCTGCTGCCATTCGACGAAGGCGCGGATGTCATCGACCGTGACCGAAGTGCCGTCCTCGAAGCGCAGGAGGTTTTCAAGCAGCACCTTGAGGCTGAAGGGCAGGCGACTGATGTCGCCCAATCGCTCAGCTGCGCGGGGGAGGCTGTAATAAGCATAACCCTGCGCCTCGACGGTCAGGGTGGTACGGGTGCCCAAGGTGTCGCGGCCTATGGCGGTCATGGCGATGGTCCTGTAGTCTCGTGATTGGCACGCATGGAAACGACCTTCCGATCCATTGAGATCGAAAGACCACCCTCACGCAGGGATACTGGAAAGCAGAAGGCGTCTAGGTCTGCGGGACCGCTTCGGGCACGATCGTTTTCACGATCGACGCGTCGAGTTCTTCGTAAGCATGGAGGCCGATCGTCTCGTAAAGCTCGGCGCGGGTCTGCATGGCATCGACCATCGCATGTGCGCCGCCGTCCCGTGCAATCGCGGCATAGAGCAGGTTCTGCGCCTTGTTGGCGACACGAAGCGAGGAGACTGGCCAGATGACCATCTTGTAGCCCATCGCCTCGAACTCATCGGCGGTGTAGAATGGGGTCTTGCCGAACTCGGTCATGTTGGCGAGGAGCGGTATGTTTGGGAGGGCTGCGGCGAACTTTTCGAACATTTCGCGAGTGTTCAGTGCTTCGGGGAAGATCGCGTCGGCTCCGGCATCGACATAGAGCCTGGCGCGATCCACAGCGGCATCGAAGCCCTCGACCCCGGCGGCGTCGGTGCGCGCGACGATCATGATGTCGCGGCTTGCCTTTTTCGCGGCGGCGACCTTGGTGGCCATGTCGACAGGGGAGACAAGTGCCTTGCCGTTGAGGTGTCCGCACTTTTTGGGCAGGATCTGGTCTTCCAGATGGACCGCCCCAGCCCCCGCTTCCTCAAAAGAGCGGACCATGTGCATGACATTAAGTGCTTCGCCATAGCCGGTATCCCCGTCCACCAGCAGCGGCAGCCCGGAAGAGCGCACAATCTGGCGAATGAAGAATGTCACCTCGTCCACGGTGATAATGCCAAGGTCCGGCAGGCCCATAGAGGCGGTCATCGCCGCGCCGGACAGGTAAAGCCCGTCGAACCCGGCGTTGCGCGCCTGGATCGCGGCCTGGCCGTTGTGCGCGCCGGGCAGTCGATAGATGCCCGGACGCGCCAGCGCGGCGCGGAAGCGCTTGCCGGCGGATTCGGTGGGAAGGTCGTTAGCGAGAAGGTAGGGCAATGGGTGTCTCCTCAAGCCGCTTCGCTGCGCTGGGCGAGCGGCACGAAAGGCAGGTTTTCCGGGCCGGTATAGTTGGCCGATGGCCGGATGATCTTGTTGTCCACGCGCTGCTCGATCACATGCGCGGCCCAGCCCGACGTGCGGGCAATCACAAAGAGTGGCGTGAACATCGCGGTCGGCACGCCCATCAGATTGTAGGATACCGCCGAGAACCAGTCGAGATTGGGGAACATGGCCTTGGCGTCCCACATCACGCGCTCGATCCGTTCGGCGACGGCATATTGGCGCTGGGCGCCCGCCTCGTCCGCCAGCGCCTTGGCGACGCGCTTGATGACGACATTGCGCGGATCGGAAATCGTGTAGACCGGGTGGCCAAAGCCGATCACCACTTCCTTGGCCTCTACCCGGCGCCGAATGTCGGCTTCGGCCTCGTCAGGGGTCGCGTAGCGTTTCTGGATTTCGTAGGCGACTTCGTTGGCTCCCCCATGCTTTGGCCCGCGCAGCGCACCGATGGCGCCTGCGATGCAGGAATACATGTCCGACCCGGTGCCGGCGATGACGCGCGCTGTGAAAGTGGAGGCGTTGAATTCATGCTCGGCATAGAGGATCAGCGAGGTGTGCATGGCGCGCACCCAGCGTGCAGGGGCAGGCCTGCCATGCAGCAGGTGGAGGAAATGCCCACCGATGCTGTCGTCATCGGTCTCTACCTCAATGCGGCGGCCATGGTGGGCAAAGTGATACCAATAGAGCAGGATGGAGCCGAGCGAGGCCATCAGCCGGTCGGCGACATCGCGCGCGTCGGGCTGGTTGTGGTCGTGCGTTTCGGGCAGCACGCATCCCAGGGCAGAAACACCAGAGCGCATCACGTCCATCGGGTGCGCGGCAGCCGGAATAGCTTCGAGCGCTGATTTCACCGAATGGGGCAGCCCGCGCAGACCCTTGAGCTTGGCCTGGTAGGCGGCCAGTTGCGGTGCAGTGGGCAATTCACCATGGACCAGCAGGTGAGCGATTTCCTCGAATTCGGCTCCCTCGGCGAATTCCAGAATGTCGTAGCCGCGATAATGCAAATCGTTGCCGGTCTTGCCGACAGTGCACAAAGCGGTGTTGCCCGCGGCAACGCCCGAAAGCGCAACCGATTTTTTGGGTTTGAAGGCAGTTTCGGCGTTCATGCGGCATAGTCCCGTTTGTGGGTGAGCGTGGTGAAAGTGAAGCGGCCACTGGCGGCTATGGTCCGGCCGCCGTCCTGTGTCGCGGTCGCGAATACCGCGACGATTATGGCCTGATGATCGGCGCTGACCGGCCAGGTTTCGAGATCGACGCCGGGCGAGGCGAAGCCTTCGTTGAGCTGGATAGATTCGCATCTGGCAAAGCGGATCGTGCCGACCAGATGCGAGGAAGCGCGATCGGCGGCGGCGCTGACCATGGCTCCGAAAAGGTCGAGACCCTTTTCCGGGCGGTTGGAGATCATGTCT
The DNA here is from genome assembly GCF_007693735.1 of Sphingobium sp. B2. Taxonomy (NCBI): domain Bacteria; kingdom Pseudomonadati; phylum Pseudomonadota; class Alphaproteobacteria; order Sphingomonadales; family Sphingobiaceae; genus Sphingobium; species Sphingobium sp. B2. The sequence continues at coordinate 524,085 of NZ_VDBZ01000002.1, read as the reverse complement.
GTGCTCCTTCCAGTATAGCGGCGGGCACGCGCACATGACCATCCATGAGGATGCGGGCGCTGCGGCTCATGATCGCCTTGGTAACGGTCCAATTGCCGTCCACCAACGCGGCCTCGGCTCCGACACGTAGGGTGCCGGAAGGATGGCCGAACGTGACTGCTTTGCGCTCTCCTCCACCCGCCGCAAGATTCACGAGGGTTCCGGGCACGGCGGCAGCCGCCGCGATCGCGACCGAGGCGGTGCCCATCATCGCATGGTGCAGCTTGCCCATCGAGAGCGCCCGCACCAGTAAGTCGATCTCTCCTGCCATCACATTTCGGCCGCTTGCCGTGCGATGATCGACGGGCGGGGCGACGAAGGCGATCTTGGGTGTGTGCTGGCGCTTCGCCGCCTCCTCTGGCGTCCCGATCAGGCCCAGCTTAAGCGCGCCGATGGTGCGCAGTGCCTCGAAGCGTGCGAGTGCAGCCGCATCGCCGTTTATGGCTTCCCGCAGTTCAGTGCCGGTATAGCCGAGATCCTTGGCATTCACGAAGATCGTTGGAATGCCCGCGTCGATGAGCGTGGCCCTGATCCGCCCGCCACCGACTAGTTCGTCAGGCACTTCGAGATCGTCCACCACGTTGCCGGTCGGGAACATCGCGCCGCCTTCATCGGCGGGGTCGAGAAATTCCAGCACGATCTCGGCAGCGGGAAAGGCCACCCCGTCCAGCGTGAATTGGCCCGTCTCCTGCACCGCGCCGCCGTTGACCGGGACATGGGCGATAATGGTCTTGCCGATATTGGCCTGCCAGATGCGCACGGTGCGTACCCCGTCCGAACCGGCGTCCACATAGCCTGCATGGATCGCGAACGCCCCGGCAGCAGTCGAGAGATTGCCGCAATTGCCCGACCAGTCGACAAAGTCGCTGTCGATGGAAACCTGCCCGTAGAGATATTCGACGTCATGGCCGGGGCGGGCGCTGGGCGAAAGGATGACGCACTTGCTGGTGCTGGACGTCGCGCCGCCCATGCCGTCGATTTGCGCGCCGTAGGGGTCGGGGCTGCCGACCACCCGCTGGAACAGGCGGTTGCGGACCGGGCCGGGAATGCGGGCCGCTTCAGGTAGATCTTCCAGACGGAAGAATACGCCCTTGCTGGTGCCGCCGCGCATATAGGTGGCGGGGATGGCGATCTGGGACATCAGACGGTCGCCGTTTCGCAAGCCAGGAAGTCGGCGGCAAAACGCTGCAGCACCCCGCCTGCCTCATAGATCGAGACTTCTTCAGCCGTATCCAGGCGGCAGGTCACAGCTACGCGCGTGATCGCTTCGTCGGCATGGCGGATCACCAGAGTCAGTGTAGCGCGCGGGCAGCGTTCACCTTCCACATCATAGGTTTCGGTGCCGTCGAGGCCCAGCGTCAGGCGGGTGGTGCCGGGCTGGAACTCCAGCGGCAGTACGCCCATGCCGATGAGGTTGGTGCGGTGGATGCGTTCGAACCCTTCAGCGACGATGGCTTCTACGCCCGCAAGCCGCACGCCCTTGGCCGCCCAGTCGCGCGAGGAGCCCTGTCCATAATCTGCCCCGGCAATGATGATGAGGGGCTGGCGGCGATCCAGATAGGTTTCGATGGCTTCCCACATGCGGATGACCTTGCCCTCTGGCTCTACGCGGGCGAGCGAGCCTTTCTGTACTGCGCCATCGACCACGGCCATTTCATTGACCAGTTGCGGATTGGCGAAGGTGGCGCGCATTGCGGTCAAATGATCGCCGCGATGGGTGGCGTAAGAGTTGAAGTCTTCCTCCGGCAGCCCCATCCGCGCTAGATATTCGCCGGCTGCCGAACTGGGGAGGATCGCATTGGAGGGCGAGAGATGGTCGGTGGTAATATTGTCGGGCAGGATCGCCAGCGGCCTCATGGCCTTCAAGGTTCGCGGGAAGGCAGCCATCGCGCCTACGCCTTCGGTATCCCAATAGGGCGGGCGACGGATATAGGTGGATTGCGGCCGCCAGTTGTAGAGCGGGCTGGCCTTGTCGCGGCTACGCGGGGCAAACATCGGATCGTAGATTGCGCGAAACTGCTGCGGCTTCACAAAGGCTGCCACGATGGCGTCGATCTCCTCATCACTCGGCCACAAGTCGGCCAGACGGATGTCTCTGCCCTCCGCCACGCCGAGCACATCATTTTCGATATCGAAGCGCATGGTGCCCGCTATCGCATAAGCGACCACCAGTGGCGGCGACGCGAGAAAGGCCTGCCTGGCGTAAGGATGGATGCGCCCGTCAAAGTTGCGGTTCCCCGACAGCACGGCGGTGGCGTAGAGGTCGCGCTCGATGATCTCGCTCTGGATCGCAGGATCGAGCGCGCCGGACATGCCGTTGCAGGTGGTGCAGGCATAGGCAACGATGCCGAACCCCAATTTTTCCAGTTCGGGCAGCAGCCCGGCTTCTTCCAGATAGAGCCGCGCAACCTTGGAACCGGGCGCGAAGGAGGTTTTGACCCATGGCTTGCGCGCCAGGCCCAGTGCATTCGCCTTTTTCGCGACCAGTCCGGCGGCGACCACGTTGCGCGGGTTCGACGTATTGGTGCAACTGGTGATCGCAGCAATGATGACGGCGCCGTCTGGCAGTAGCCCCTCGCGCTCCTGCGCCTTGGCCTCTACGAGATCGCCGGCGATGCCGCGTTCTGCCAGCGCCGACGTCGGCAGGCGGCGGTGCGGGTTGGACGGCCCGGCCATGTTGCGTACCACGGTGGACAGGTCGAACTCCAGAACGCGCTCATATTCGGCGGCGCGCAGATCGTCGGCCCACAGCCCAGTGTGCTTTGCGTAAGCCTCGACCAGGCGGACATGCGCTGCATCGCGTCCGGTCAGCAACAAATAGTCGATCGTCTGGCTGTCGATGTGGAACATCGCGGCAGTGGCGCCATATTCGGGGCACATGTTGGAGATCGTCGCGCGGTCGCCGATCGAAAGGCCGTCGGCGCCTTCGCCGAAGAACTCGATCCAGGAGCCGACGACGCGGCTCTGACGCAGGAATTCTGTGATTGCGAGCACGATGTCAGTGGCCGTTATCCCCGGCTTGCGGTGGCCGGTCAGGCGCACGCCGACAATATCGGGCAGGCGCATCATCGAGGCGCGGCCGAGCATGACCGTTTCGGCCTCCAGCCCGCCGACGCCGATGGCGATGACACCGAGCGCGTCGACGTGCGGAGTGTGGCTGTCTGTGCCCACGCACGTATCCGGGAAGGCGACGCCATCGCGCAGCTGGATGACGGGCGACATCTTTTCCAGGTTGATCTGGTGCATGATGCCGTTGCCCGCCGGGATCACGTCGACATTCTCGAAGGCGCTCTTGGTCCATTCGATGAAGTGGAAGCGATCCTCGTTACGGCGATCCTCGATCGCGCGGTTCTTGTCGAACGCCTGGGGGGCGAAGCCGCCATATTCGACCGCAAGCGAGTGGTCGACGATCAACTGGGTCGGCACCACCGGGTTGACCTTGGCGGGATCGCCGCCCTGATCGGCGATCGCGTCACGTAGTCCTGCCAGATCGACAAGCGCCGTCTGGCCAAGAATGTCGTGGCACACGACACGCGCGGGATACCACGGAAAATCGAGATCGCGCCTGCGTTCGACGATCTGGGTCAGCGCGTCGGTCAGCAGCGCAGGATCGCAGCGGCGGACGAGTTGTTCTGCCAGCACGCGCGAGACATAAGGGAGGCCAACATAAGCGCCGGGGCGGATCGCTTCGATCGCGGCGTGCGTGTCGAAATAGTCGACTGCGGTGCCGGGCAGCGGTTTGCGATAGGCATCGTTCATCGGCGCTGGGTCTTCCATCAGGGTGTCGACATCAGGATCGGGTCGGGGCGCTCCATTCTGCGCCATGGGGGCCTTATCGGCGGTGCGCGGCTTTACGAAAATGGCTGAAAAGGCGAAGGGGTGCGGACGGATTTCTGCAAATCAGCGAATTTTGCGAATTGCGGTCATCGTATGACCCGTCTCGTCCGCACCACCATGCGAAGCGCGTGCGGTCGACTAGCGGAGCATTAGCCCTCAAGTTCCCGGCGGACGATGTCGGCGCCCGCGCCCAGGGCGTTCAGCTTGCCGCGCGCCACCTGCCGGGACAGCGGTGCCATTCCGCAATTGGTCGACGGATAGAGCTTGTCGGCATCGACGAACTGGAGAGCCTTGCGCAGCGTATCGGCCACCTCCTCCGGGGTCTCGATGGCATCGCTCGCCACGTCGATGGCGCCGACCATCACCTTCTTGCCCCGGATCAGTTCGATCAGGTCCAGCGGAACGCGGGAACGGTGGCATTCCAGCGAGATGATGTCGATCTTGGACTTTTGCAGGTTGGGGAAGGTCTCCTCATACTGCCGCCATTCCGATCCCAGCGTCTTTTTCCAGTCGGTATTCGCCTTGATGCCGTAGCCGTAGCAGATGTGGACCGCCGTTTCGCATGTCAGCCCTTCGATCGCGCGTTCCAGAGTAGCGATTCCCCAGTCGTTCGCCTCTTCGAAGAACACGTTAAAGGCCGGTTCGTCGAACTGGATCACATCGACACCTGCAGCTTCCAACGCCTTTGCCTCCTGATTGAGGATCGTCGCGAACTCCCAGGCCAGCTTCTCGCGGCTGCGGTAATGGGCATCGTGCAATGTATCGATCATCGTCATCGGGCCGGGCAGCGTCCACTTGATCGGCTGGCTGGTCCGGGCGCGCAGATATGTCGCATCGTCGGCGAAAACGGGCTTCGGTCGTGCGACCGCGCCCACGACCGTGGGCACGCTGGCATCGTAGCGATTGCGAATCCTGACGGTCTCGCGCTTTTCAAAATCGACGCCGCTCAGATGCTCGATGAAGGTCGTGACGAAATGCTGGCGGGTCTGTTCGCCATCGCCGACGATGTCGATCCCCGCCTGCCGCTGGTCGTCCAAGGCCAGGCGCAGGGCATCGTGCTTGGCGACGGCCAATTCATCACCCTTCAGCTTCCAGGGCGACCAAAGTTTCTCAGGCTCCGCAAGCCATGAGGGCTTGGGCAGACTGCCGGCGGTCGATGTGGGCAATATTCTATTCATGATGGATGGCCTTTTCTTCTATTGGGTCAGATCATGTTCTTGGGTGCTTGTGTGGCGGACCATTGCGAGAGAAGTTGGCCGTAAGGTTTGATGAAATTCTCTTCTGCGAACCGGCCCTGTTCGATGCCCAGGCGACTTCGTTCCTCGCGGTCGTAGTCAATGCGCGTGGACGAAAAGTCCTGATGCGTCAGGCTGGGCAGGAAGCGCGTTCCCGCTGTGCGATTGGCGTTGTAGATTTCGGGCCGGTAGATCTTCTGAAAGGATTCCATCGTGCTGATGGTGCCGATCAGTTCCAGGTTGCTGTAGTCGCCGAGCAGATCCCCAGAAAAATAGAAGGCCATGGGCGAGCGGCTGCCCCGTGGCATGAAAAAGCGGACCTTAAGACCCATCTTTGCGAAATATTCGTCGGTCGGCGAGAATTCACTTTGCCGGTATTCGAAGCCCAGAATGGGGTGATGGTTTTCCGTGCGATGGTAGGTCTTGCTGCTGGATACGCTCAGGCAGATGACGGGAGGCTTGGAAAAATTGGCCTTGTACGTATCGGACTGCACGAAATGGCGGAACAGACGGCCGTGCAGATCACCAAAGCCGTCCGGCGTGTCGAAACCGACGCGGTCCCGGTTGTGCTCCGCCAGCAGCACGCTGAAATCATAGTCGCGCAGGTAGGAGGAGAAGTTGTTTCCGACGATCCCGGCGATGCGCTTGTCCGTCTTGCGATCGATGATGTTGGTGTTCAGAATTTCGATGATGGGAAACGCCGTGAGGCCGTTGGCAGCGGCAAGGCTCATCGCGACGGAAATGATATCCAGTTCCATGCCGTAGCGATCCCCATCGGGATTGTCCCAATCGGCTAGGTCGTTGAAACGGTTGTCGATCATCCTCAGCACGCCACGCAGATTCTCCTGCCGGTTCTCTCCTCTGGCCAGATTGGCGAAGTTGGTCGTGATACGCGTCGTATCCGACGGGCGATAATCGTCGTCAAAGCGAAGGCGCGTGATGGAAAAGGTAAGCTCCTCGCCCGTCATGATCCGATGCCCTGATGGCTGCTTGTCGGTGGCGATGGTCGGCGTGCTGTGGTCGTGGCGGGAAAGGGCAGGATTGGCGCAAGTCACGGGCATGCAAAGGCTCCTTCGGTCCGGCGCGAGCGCCGTCCGTCTTTAGCGGGCTGAATGATGGAATATTGGCGGCGCGCCGCTTCCGTCAGGGGTCAGCCTGATGGCACGGCGCGCGGACGCATTCGTCGGTAGCGAATGAGGCGGAACAGGATTGGAAGCATTGACCGATCACCTGCATTTGCCGGGCGGAAGGGCCAAAGAAGAACGCGCAAGGCATGAATTACCCGGAAAGTGCTTTGCGGCACGGGCAACGCTTCAAGCGCGATCCATCGGAGGAACCCCCGTCCGAGGAAAGTTATGGCGCCAAAGGCAGGTCTCCTGGCTTACGGGTCATCGCGGTGGTTCCGGCCTTCCCGGGTTTCTTGCAAAAACCCAGTGACGCGAAATGGAACCGCCGCTCGCCGCTTACAGTTGCGGGGGCAGCGCCGGACTCTGCCTCGAAAAGGCACCACCGGCTTCCCGTCTTAGCCCCGCCATCATGCCTGAGGCGGGGAACCTTGACAGGCTCGTTTGACGCCATTCAGGCATAATTGTCAAGAGTTATATAAAGGTTTCTTTATATAGTGTGGGCGGCTGTGCGTTCAGCCATCGACGGCATTCGGGCAGTTCCGCCCAAGCCGTGAATCAATGGAGTCAGCAAGATGGCCGTCACGCCCCGACCATCGTGGCGCGGCTGCCCAGCTTAACGTGATCAGTCCGATCAATGGAATGACAGCGGCCCGATCTTCTGGACTATGTCGCCAGCGCGATTGGCACCCGATAGATTGCCTCGGCATTGCCCCCAAGGGAACGGCACAGGTTGAGGCCAGCGTGTAGCAAAGGCAGTGCCAGTCTTTTTTGCGACCCAGACAGGCGTACTTCGGGCCCTGCGATACTGAGCGCGCCCACGAGCCGGTCGCCATGGCCGATCACCGGCACCGAAAGCGAGGCAACATGCGGCGTCGTAACGCCAGAGGTATAGATGGGCAGGGGCGGTAGTGCGGGTTTAACCTCCGGCCAGTTCTCGAACAAAAGCAGCAACTGCGCAGAGGCCGATCCGTCGAGCGGCCGCTGTGTGCCTGGCTGGACGTCGAGCCGCAGATTGCTTGGAGAATTTACCCGAAACAGGCAAAGCCGCACATCTCCCTGACGCACATAGAATGTCGCTGTTTCCTCGGTTTCAAAGGCGAGTTTGGCGAGAATCGGCTGGACATGCTTTTCAAGATCGTTGCCTTCCCTGAAGATCGAGTTGAGCCGAGCCACCTCGCTGCCCAACTGATACTGGCCGTCGGGCATCCTGATCAGGAGATTGTAGCGTTCCAGCGAGACGGCCAGGCGCATGATAGTGCTTTTGACCAGGCCAGTGCGCTCGGCAAGCTCGGCAAGACCAAGAACGCCGTCGCCCTGTTTGAAGCTTGTCAGCAGCAGCAGCCCTCTTTCAAGGGCGGCTACGCCTTCCAGTGCCGGTCGATCCTTGAAGTCCGTCGCCATCGCAATCCCTCTGAAACTTCGACTGCTGTAGCGGACGGGTAGGGATCAGGCTATCAAATCCCTTCGCAACCCAAACGCTTGAGCGTTTCTTCAACCCAGGCGCGCGGATTTTCGCCCCGGCGGATCTTGGCCATCTGCTCGGTTTCGGCAGCATGCTTTGCCGCTGCTTTGGCGCACACAGCATCCGCTTCGTCGATGTTGACGGCAATAAGGCCGTCGTCGTCGCCAAGGATCAGGTCGCCCGGCTGGATCACCATGCCGTCAATGGCAATCGGCACATTCACTTCGCCGGGGCCGTCCTTGTAAGGCCCACGGTGCGTGATGCCAGCGGCAAAGACCGGAAAGCTGCCCGCCCGGATCGCCGCGGCGTCGCGAATGGCGCCGAAGATCACGATGCCGGCAAGGCCGCGGCTTTCCGCATGGGCGACCATGAGCTCACCGATCAGCGCGTTGGTCAGGTCACCCCCGCCGTCGACCACCACCACATCGCCCGGTTCGGCAATATCGAGCGCGCGGTGCAGCATGAGATTGTCGCCGGGCCGTGCCTTCACGGTGACGGCAGGTCCAGCCAGAACGCCGCCGCCGTGCATGGGGCGAAGCGCCGCGCCGCCAGCGAACATACGGTTCATGGCGTCGCTCACATTCGCGACCGGCAATTGTGCGGCACGTTTAACCAGATCGGCGGGCACGCGACGCTCGACGGGCAATACTCGGAAACCGATGCTCATAAAATCTCCAGTCGCGATCAGAATTTGAAACGGAAGCCAACGCGATAGACGCGGCCAAATGTGTCGTAGAGCTGGGTGTTGGTCGCCACCGCGATCGATCCGTCGCCCGGCGCATAGGGCGGCTCCTGATCAAGGACGTTCTGGACGTTGAAATACATCTCCGCGCCCTTGCCCAGATCTTCGAACCGATAAGCAAAGCGCATGTCCCAATAGGCTTGCGGCTTGATGTGCTGCAGGCTGACTGCCTGCGGACCCTTGGTATTGTCGTAACGCCCGCCACCGATGAAGCGCAGCTGGTTGAACCAGTTGAAATTGCCGTGCGTGAAATCGGCCTGGGCGTTGACGCGCCAGTGCGGGTTGGAATTGATACCCACTTCGCCCGCCCGGTCGATGGAAGGCGACCCCGGTGTCGTCGTCGCAAGTTTGCCGACATAGGAAATGATGCTGCGCAGCGACAGTGAGTTGGACATATCCGCGAAAGGCACGCGATAGCTCAATTCAACATCGACGCCGTTGGTGACGAGCGTGGAGAGGTTGATCGGATAGGCCGTCAGGGCCGAGATGTTGCCGGCTGCGTCACGGGTGATGAAGCCGCAGGCGAGTTGGTTGCCGGCAAAGCACTGGTCAACGCCCTGCTGCGCCGACAGCGACCCGATCGCATCGTTGATCTTGATGTCGTAATAATCCGCCGAAATGCTGAGGCCAGGAACGAAGCTCGGCTGGAACACCGCCCCCAACGTCAGCGTGTCCGCCCTTTCCGGTTGCAGGTTGGCGTTGCCGGTCGTGGTGATGAAAATGCCCGATGTCCGGACATTGTTCTTGAACGGGTCCACCACCGTCGCCGACTGGGTCCGCCCGCTGGTGAAGAGTTCGGACAGATTGGGTGCGCGGATGTCGCGGGAGCGGGTGGCACGCAGGCGCAGCGAGCTAACCGGGGTCCAGCTGAGGCCTGCCTTCCAGGTGGTGACGCCGCCGCTGGTCGAATAATCGGTATAGCGAACCGCGCCGTTGAATTCGAGTTCGCGGGCGAAGGGCAGATCCTTCAGCAGCGGTATGACGGTTTCGAGATAGCCTTCCTTCACATTATAGCTGCCGGACCAAGGCTGGGGATTGGCGAACAGGAAGGCGCCGGCCTGCGAGAGCGGATCGACGGCCAACTGCGCCTGTTCCTTGCGATATTCGCCGCCGGTAGCGAAGGAGATCGGGCCGGCCCAACCTGCGAACAAAGTGCCCGAAATATTGAGGGCCGCGACATCTTCCTTGAAAACCGAATCGGTGCGGCTGAGGCCGCGGGTATAGGCCAGCGCCGCGGCGGAAGGCGAACCGACGCCAAACGGATTGAACGGGGCGCAGCCATTAGTGGGGTCAGTCAGCGTCGATCGGCAGACAATCGCGCCATTGGCCGGATTGACGACCGCATCCACCGCGCGGGTGAAGTTGGGCGTGATTTCGTTGTTGATGACGTCAGTCTGCTGGCGGGTGCGGCCATGCTGATAATAGCCATTGACCTTCAGCCCACCAAGCTCGCCAGCGAAGCCCGTGACGTAGCGATCGGTCTTGGTATCCACGGACACGTCCGCCAGCCCGCCCTCAATCGACCAGCGCAGCATCGTCAGTGAGGTGACCTGCGGATTGGCGTCCAGCAGCGTGCGAAGCGGCGTAGGCAGGAAGGCGTTATCGCGACGAATCGTTATCGGGTTGGTCGCGAGATGGCGATTGGCCGAGGTTGAATAGCGAGTATAGGTCCAGCCATAGGACGCTTCGCCAAATACCGACCACCGATCGGTCAGTTCATATTCGGCGCGACCGAAAAAGGCGGCCCGTTCCAGCGGACGATTGATTTCCTGAAGGAATTCGGTGTTGAAGCCGTCGCCGCCGATCTGCTGTGTCGCGGTGGTGTATGAGCCATAATTATAGGGCAACACCGTTCCGCCGGGGCCAAATTGTATGCCGCGGAACAGCGCATTCTGGGCCGCGCTTCCCCCGTTGCCAGTGCTGATCATGCCGCCGTTGCTGCCAATCGCGCGCACATCTTCCGCTGCGATCAGGGCAGGACCGCCTGCCGGGCCGTTGATGAGGTTGGACCCGCGCCGGGCCCAGGCCCGTTCGCCTTCCAAAATGCCCTTGTTCCGATAATATTCGGCGCTTCCGAGCAGGCGCAGCCGGCTATCGGCGAGCGCAATGCCGCCCGTCAGCGAGCCACGCAGTTCCTGATTATCCCCTTCATCGGCGATGCCGGTGGAAACTTCGCCCTTCAGCCCCTCGAACTTGGTATCGAGGACGAAGTTGACGACGCCGGCAACAGCGTCCGAGCCATAGGCCGCCGAAGCGCCCCCGGTCACGACATCGACGCGCTGAACAAGGCCGGCAGGCAGCAGGTTGACGTCGACCGTGCCATATTGGCTGGCAGCGACGAAGCGGCGGCCATCGAGCAAAGTCAGCGTGCGCACCGCGCCCAGGTTGCGCAGATTGAGGAAGCTCTGTCCGCCGCCCTGTGTGCCGGTCGCGCGCTGCGGGCCGCTGGTTGCGGTCAGCGCAGGAAGCGTCCGAAGCGAATCGGCGATGGTCGACGGCGCAGCCTTGCTCAACTGGTCCGCGTTGAGAACCGTGACCGGCGTGGGGGTGGTGAAGCCGGTGCGGCCGATGCGCGAGCCGGTAACGACGATGTCACTCGTTCCAGCGTCGGGCGCGGTGTCGCCTGCGTCAATCGCGCCTTGTTCGGATGAGGCTGCAGCAGCGGCGTCCGGCGCCGCTTGGCCGTAGGCGACGGGTACTGCCACGAATGCGGCGACCGAGCCGAGCAATAAGGATTTTCCAAATTTGGACGCAATGACTGCCGATTTCATGAACCTCTCCTCCCGATAGCGTTTGCCATTGCCGCCCTCATAATCGCCAGGAAAGTGATTGCAATCATATTTTGAAACGTCGTTGCGTTTCAGTGAAAATGCCTTAGAGATCGTGACCGACTCGAATTCGAGCGTTTGGAGAGGAGATACAGTATGACCCCTGTTCGCCGCGCACTGGCAGCCACGACCGCTGTCGGAGCCATCATGTTCATGTGCTCCGCACCTGCATCGGCCCAGTCGGCAGTCGCGCCTGCTCAGGACGACGACAGCTCGATGCAGCTGCCGCGCGCCCCCGAAGCCGGTGCAGCGGATGCCGGGCCTAGCGCAGCGGACATCGTTGTCACCGGATCGCGCGTCGCGCGTCCGGGCTTTACCTCTCCTACCCCTGTGACGGCGCTCAGCAGCGCCGAACTTGCGAAATCCTCGCCCTCGACCGTGTCGGAGGCGCTTCGTACGCTGCCTGCGCTCACCAATACGTCCGGCACGCAGCGCAACTCAGGCAGCGCAGGGGGCGGCCAGAGCTTCCTGAACTTGCGAGGGCTGGGCGCCACCCGCACGCTGACGCTGGTCGATGGACGGCGCTTTGTATCCACGAACATCACCGGCAGCGTGGACGCCAACCTTATACCGTCCGCCCTCATTCAACGGGTCGATGTCGTGACCGGCGGCGCGTCCGCTGCTTATGGATCGGACGCGGTGGCAGGCGTGGTCAACTTCGTGCTGGACAGCCGATACGAAGGCATCAAGGCCAGCGCGCAATACGGCCTGACATCGCATGACGACAATCATGAATTTGTCGCGACGCTGACAGGGGGAACGGCGTTTGCCGGTGGTCGAGGCCATCTGGTCGTCAGCGGCGAATATTTCGAGAACAAGGGCATTCGTGGCGACGCGCGCGACTGGGCGCGCAGCGGCTATCAAGTCATTACAAATCCGAGCGGCAATGGAACGGAAGCCAATCCGACCCAGATTCTCTCGCCCAACGTCCGCCTCGTCACCAGCTATGGCGGGCTTATCCTGAATGGCAATGGGGGAACGGCCGCCGCGAACGCCAGCTTCCGGGGCATCAGCTTTGGTCCCGGCGGCGTACCGCAGGCCTTTGATTTCGGCACCCTGACCACGGCAGGCACCCAGGTCGGCGGATCGGGCGTCGACAATGCGATCATCCAGCAGATCAACCGCCCGCTGACCCGGAAGGCCATTTTCGCCCGCGCCAGTTTCGACATCACGCCTGAATGGTCGCTGTTCGGAGAAGGCAGCTATGGCGAAGTGCGGTCGGACTATATCAACGGACCCAATGTCCATAACAGCAATGCCGCGCAGACTGCATTCATCACGATCCGTCAGGACAATGCCTATCTGCCCGACAGCATTCGCAACCAGATGATCGCATCGGGCGTCACCAGCCTCACCATGACCCGCTGGGATCTGGAAGATGGTAAAACCCATACCGACAACCGCAACAGGACCACCCGGCTCGTTGGCGGCTTTGAAGGGCGGATCGGCGACTGGAAGCTCGACGGCTATTATCAGTGGGGGCAGAACCGCAACACCAACATCGTCAAGACCACCAACAAGATCACCAACTTCAATCTGGCGACAGACGCGGTACGGGCGCCTGACGGCAGCATCGTGTGCCGTTCGACACTGACAAGTCCCGGCAATGGTTGTGTGCCGTTCAATCCCTTCGGCGTCGGCAGTCCGTCCTCGGCATCGCTGGTCTATGTAAATGGCGACAGCCCCGCCTATATCCGCACGACCCAGCAGGCCGCAGCCCTCAACCTGTCGGGCGAACCCTTTTCGACCTGGGCCGGTCCGGTCTCTCTGGCGGTTGGCGCCGAATATCGGCGCGAAACGGCGCGCGTGGAATCGGACGCGCTGTCGCTGCTGAGCGGCTATAAGATCGGTAACCAGCAGCCCTGGTCCGGTGCCTACAGCATCCACGAATTCTACGCAGAAACGGTCGTGCCTCTGGCCAATGACATGCCGATGCTGCGCCTGGTGGAAGCCAATGCCGCCGTGCGCCGGACGCATTACAGCACCAGCGGATCGGTGACGACGTGGAAGGGCGGCCTGACTTACAAGCCGATCGAGGATCTGCGGTTGCGTATCACCCGGTCGCGGGACATCCGCGCGCCCAACCTCAACGAGCTATTTTCGAAAGGACGGCAGAGTGTTTCGACCGTTCGCGACCCTTTCCGCAACAATGTGATCGCGTCGAATATTTCGAGCCTGACGACGGGCAATCCCAATCTGAGGCCGGAAATCGCCAACACGCTGACCTATGGCGGCGTTTATAGCCCGTCCTGGGCGCCGGGACTGCAATTGTCCGTCGACTATTATCGGATCAAGATCGACGGCGCGATCGCGACCGTTACCGACCAGGTGGCGCTCGATCAGTGTTTTGAGGGATCGGCCGATTTCTGCGCCCTCAGCACCCGCGATGCGAATGGCAACCTGACCGGGTTCCGTTCGTCCCCCATCAACTATTCGCAGCTTTTGACCAGCGGGATCGACATCGAAGCTTCCTACGCCGTGCCGATGGCGAGCATGTTTGACTGGTGGAAGGGCCAACTCAACCTGCGCGCGGTCGCCAACCGGGTGAACCATTTTACCACGTCGGCACCGGGTCTGGTCACGCGCGATGTTGCGGGTTCGATCGTCGACAGTCAGCCGCACTGGCGGGCGCAGGGGCAACTGGATTATACGCTGGATGGCCTAAACCTAACGCTGATCGGCCGCTATATCGGCAGTGGAACCTATGACAAGTCCCGTTCCCCCGCCCAGCTTGGCTTCCGCGACGTCGCCGCGCAGGCCTTTCTGGACGGTCAGATCAGCTACAAATTGCCGCAGCTTGGTCGCAACGGCCAGATTTACCTGAATGTCCGAAACATCCTGAATACCGATCCCCGGATCGCGCCACTGGCGGGCAATCTGGTGATTGTGACCAATCCCTTCCTCTATGACACCACCGGGCGGATGTTCCGCTTTGGCGTGCGCGCCAGTTTCTGAAAAGGACGGATCATGACGCCTTTCTCGAAGACCATCCTGGCACTGTTGATGATGGGTGCGGCGACTGTTGCGGTCGCCGCCGATCACAGCGTCACGCAGGCAACGATGGATCAATGGAAGAAAAGCCAGAGCAACTGGGGCCGATGGGGCCCGGATGACGAGAAGGGTACGCTCAACCTCATCACCCCCGCGGTCCGCAAGAAGGCCGCGGCGCTGGTGAAGCAGGGCATCGCCGTGTCGATGGAGCGGGAAATCGTGCCCGTTCTTCTGCCGCCCGAAGGCGATGCCCCGCCAATGCGGGCGCCCGTGCAACAGAAGATGCTGTCCGGACCGCCCAAGCGGCCCAGCGGGTCGACTGATCAGCTTAACATTGCGGCGCACGGATATACATTGACGCATTTCGATGCGCTGGGCCACCATCTGTTCGACGGTAAGATGTATAACGGCTTTGCCGCCAGCGAGCATTTGCTGATGGACAAGGGCCTGACGCGCGGCAGCATCGCGGCGGTCGCCGATGGCGTTTTTACGCGCGGCGTGCTGGTGGACATGCCGCTTCTCAAAGGCGTGCCCTATCTGGAGCCGGGAACCCCCATTTATGCCGAGGATCTCGAAGCGTGGGAGAAATTTTCCGGCGTCCGGATCGAGCCGGGGGACGCTGTATTCATTCGCACCGGCCGCTGGGAACGGGAAGCCGACAAGGGGCCATGGGAGATCGCAAAGTCGGCAGCTGGGCTCGATGCGTCCGTGATACCATGGCTCAAGAAGCGGGACATCGCCCTGCTCGGCAGCGAATCCGCGCTTAGCGTCGTGCCATTTCCTGAAACGACGAAGATCGACAATCCCGACGATTATCTGCCGGTGCATAATTTCGCGCTGGTGGCGTTGGGCATGCCGTTGATCGACAATGCCGATCTGGGGCCTCTGTCGAAAGAGGCAGCGCGGCTCAAGCGCTACAGCTTTTTGTTCACCGCCGCGCCGATCCGGGTCAAGACCGGGACCGGTGTGCCGGTCAACCCGATCGCGACGTTCTGATCGGTGGGCGTAATGAGTGACATCCTCGACCATCGGCAAATTCCGGGCGGCCAGACCTTCATCGACCCTTTGGTTGTCGAGCAGATGAAAAGGCTGGCGACCGCAAAGACCGACGAGGCGCTCAATGACCGGTTCGGCATCAGCTACAATACATGGCGAAAGCTGATTGCCGGGCGTCCGGTGCGCCGGTCGCTGGCCGAACGCGTGACGGATCGCGTCCGGCATATCGCACAGATTGAGGGCCATCAGGTCCGATAGCCCTTTCCGCAAAGGAGAAGCCCCATGCGTTTCCGGCAAACCCTTACTGCCTTCCTCGCGCTTTCGACGGCCCTGACACCCGCCGTCGCGCAGACCACTGCATCGACCTTCTCCGTCAACCCCAATGGCGGACGGCCGGAAATCCACAATGTGGAAGAGATGCGCAAGATGGGCGGATATACCGCGCCCGGCGCGCGCGCCTATGCAGACATGGCCGCAGAAACAGGCGGCAAGCTCTGGCCTGTCACGCTCTACTATCGGTGCCAGGCTGTGCGAACGCGCAAGCCCGTCAGGGCGGCGATGCCAAAGCCCATTGCGGTGTTCGACAACGTCTATTCGATAGGGACGGGAGAAAATAATATCTGGGCGATCGATACCAAGGATGGGATCATCCTGCTCGATGCGCTGACGACCGAGGAGGACGCCAGGAACGTCATCGTCAAGAACATGCAGACGCTGGGCCTGGACCCCAAGCGCATCCGCATCATTCTCATCACATAGAGTAATCGCGGGGTTGGGAACACCGGCGCGATCAGCGTTGCGTTGGAAGGGTGGTTGCCCCCCGATAGGATGAAAAACGGGCTCACGATTGACACCGGGCCCAGCATCAAACGGGAGACAACCATGGGACAGTTTATCGGCATCGACGTGTCTTTAAAAGAGAGTTTTATCTCGGTGCGCCAAGGTGGCCAGCGGATTTGGCGCGGCACATGCCCATCTGATCCCAAGCTGATAGCGGAGATCATCCGCAAACGTGCGCCGAACGCGGAACGTGTCGTGTTTGAAACCGGACCGCTGTCAGTCTGGTTCTACCACGCGCTGAAGCAGGAAGGCTTGCCCGCGATCTGCATTGATGCGCGCCATGCCAAGCCGGCGCTCGATATGGCGCGGAACAAGACCGATGCGAATGATGCAGACGGCCTGGCGCATCTTGCCGAGGTCGGCTTTTACCGCGCAGTGCGCGTGAAGAGCTTCGATAGTATGCAGACCCGCACGCTGGTTGCAGCACGCAATCAGCTGGTCAAGATGACGACCCAGCTGTCAAACCAGATTCGCGGTCTGATGAAGACGTTTGGCTTGGTCGTTCCCAAAGGCGCCGGGCGCGTGTTCGAGGGTCATGTGCGCAGTTTGCTGGCGAGCAACGCCGGGCTTGAGCAGATCATCCTGCCGGTGCTCGAGGCCTGGCGAAGCATCCGCGCCCGTACTGCCGAATTGAGCAAGCAGCTTATTGCCTCCGCGCGCGTGAGCGAGCAATGCCAGCTGCTTTCGTCGATTCCAGGCGTCGGTGTGGTGACCGCCTCTTCCTTCGTTGCGGCAATCGAGGACCCTGAAAACTTCCGGAAGTCGCGTTCGGTCGGTGCCTGGGTCGGCTTGACGACCAGGCGCTACCAGTCAGGCGAAGTTGATTACGACGGTCATATCTCCCGGCGCGGCGACAACCATCTGCGCGGACTGCTGTACGAAGCGGCGACCGTGATCCTCACGCGCACCACGGCGGATAGCGCGCTGCGTATCTGGGGGCTGAAGCTCAAGGAGAAGATCGGCTTCAAACGAGCCGCCGTCGCGGTCGCGCGCAAACTCGCCGTGATCATGCATACCATGCTTCGAACGGGTGAGCTGTTCGACCGTTCGATCCCTGCCGAGGCCTGACATGAGCAACATGACAGCAAGGACCGCTATGATGCGCTGAACTCAACTTCCCTATCGTTTGCGTCCATGCCGTGGACGCGTCGATCCGTCCCTGTCGGGACGCGGACAGGATCATTCCGCTTTGTGGGCTGCGCTTGCCACTATTCTGGTAGCAAAGTGCGTTAATTACATTGGAAGATCCGTCCCACGAAGACCTATCCTGCGGCGGGCATATCTCGACCGCGTAAACGACCCTGTACCCGACAAACGGTAGTACCGGCGCGACCGAAACTGAAGCCGCTGACAACCTCGCTCACACTATGCCATCTGCGATGCCGCAATCGTAGATCAAAGACAGCTGTACGAAATCGTCCTTGACGGGGCCGCGATTATACGACCCACAATCATCTCGATCATTTTGGCGGGGCGGCCTATCTGAAGGCATTGTCCGGCGCGAAACTGGCGATGAGCGAGGAGGACTGGACTGCCGAGGTGAAGTGGGGGACGCTGCCGGTGAAGGCTGCGGACGACTTCTACCTGACCGATGGCCAGACGATTACGCTGGGCGACCAGACGCTGACGGTGCTTTTGACCCCCGGTCATACGCCGGGCACGGTATCGCTGCTATTCCCCGTCAAGGACAAGGGCGTACCGCACATGGCGTCGTTGTTCGGTGGCCAGGGTTCGCCGCGCGACGTGGCGTCGCTGCTGGAATTTCGCCGCTCTCTCAATCATTTCGCTGACTATACGGACCTGATGCAGGCCGATGTCGTGCTGTCGAACCATACTGTGGGCGATGACGGTCTGGTGAGGGTCGCAGCGCTGCAGAAACGCAAGGCTGGCGATCCCAACCCCTATGTCGTCGGTCGCGAGGGCGTGGTGCGCTATGACGCTGAGTGGCGTGCCTGCCTCAGCGCAGACATCGACGAAGCGGTGTTCAAGGCCGCGCCGGGGAGCCTGAATCCCATCCCGAGCGGTCAGCCCCCCAAGCAGGTTGTCGAGACCGCGAAGTAGCAGGGCGACCAGCGCCCGAAAAAATCTCATATATTATCGCAACATTGTTTTGAAACGCCGTTGCAAAATAGGTCGACTACAGTAAAGTCGACGCATTATCGTGCACCGGGACGAGGATTTAGGTCACAATGGCAAGCCCCACCGCCCTGATTGTCGGCGGCAAGATTTCACCGGCGGCGATGTCTGTCGCCAAGGCGCGAGGGCTCATGCTGGCGTCCTGTGATCCATATCCTGCGGTCGACGAACTGATTGCCCATGTCACCGCCTGCGATGCAAAGGCGCTGATTATCCGGATGGGCAAAGTCCCGGCCGAAGCCTTGCAGAGCCTGCCTAGTTTGCGGATCATCGCCAAGCATGGCGTCGGGGTGGACGGCATCGATCTGGATGAAGCCGCTGCGCGCGGCGTTCCCGTCGTCATCGCTGGCGGCGCAAATGCGCAGTCGGTGGCGGAACAGGCGCTGGCGCTGCTGCTCAGTGTGGCCCGATCGACGGCGTATCTCGATCGCCGCCTTCGCGCCGGACATTGGGACAAGTCGACCTACGCCGGGACGGAACTCACCGGCAAGGCGATCGGCCTTGTCGGACTTGGCGCTATTGGCCGCGCCTTTCTTGCCCTGCTTGCACCATTTGGCATGACCGTGCGCGTGTACGACCCCTATTTGCCCGGCGACGCTTTGCCCGCAGGTGCCATTGCCGTCGACAGCGTGGAAACGCTGTTGCAGGTCAGCGACATCATCAGCCTGCATTGCCCCCTGACCGCGGACAATCGTGGACTGATTGGCGCGACCGCTCTGGGGCAGATGAAGGATGGTGCCATCCTTATCAACACGGCGAGGGGTGAACTGATCGACGAGGACGCGTTGGTGGAGGCGCTGCGCGCTGGCGCGATCGGTGGCGCGGGCCTGGATACGTTCGCCAGCGAACCGGTCGGCGCGGATCATCCGCTTTGGGCATTCGACAATGTCGTAGGCAGCCCGCATGTGGGCGCCAATACGCTGCAAGCCCGCATCCGTGTCGGCATAAGCTGCGTCGAGCAGATCGCGGACTATCTGGATAGCGGGCGGCTGGACCCGCGCAATCATGTCAACGCCGCCATGGCGCGCGTCTGAAATCGCCCTAATGGGTTAACAAGCAGGCCACAGGATCGCGATGGCCGCAGGAGAGACGATGATGAGTCCCAACGCGCTTGAGATGCGAACCATGCGGAAGGTGACGTGGCGGCTCCTGCCATTTCTCATGCTCTGTTACCTGATGGCCTTCATCGACCGTGCGAACGTCGGCATGGCATCGCTGCAAATGAATGCCGACCTTGGTCTGAGCAGCAAGGTGTTCGGCTTTGGCGCAAGCCTCTTCTTCGTCGCCTATTTCCTGATGGAAGTGCCCAGCAACCTGATGCTGCAGAAGGTTGGCGCCCGCTACTGGATCGCGCGGATCATGGTGACATGGGGGATGGTGTCGACCTGCATGGCGTTCGTCTGGGACGCGCACAGTTTTTACGTCATGCGTTTTCTTCTGGGCGCGGCCGAAGCGGGCTTTTTCCCCGGCGTCATCCTGTATCTCACCTACTGGATGCCCCCGGCCTATCGCGGGCGCACATTGGCGATGTTCGCCATCGCCATCCCTGTTTCCAGCTTCGTTGGATCGCCACTGTCCGGCTTGCTGCTGGCGATGGACGGCCTGGCCGGACTGCGTGGATGGCAATGGCTGTTCATTTGCGAAGGCATTCCCACCGTCCTTCTGGGCTTCGCCTGCCTCAAGCTGCTAACGGACCGGCCCGAAAAGGCGAACTGGCTGGACGCCGAAGAACGCGCATGGCTCACGGACGCTTTGGTCACAAAGGGGAACGACAAGCCGCTGGTCAGCGGATCGGCCTGGCGCCTGATCCGTACGCCTGCCTTCTGGGCGATGGTCATCGCCTGTTCCGGCGCTTCGGCGGCGGGCAGCGTGCTGGGCGTATGGCAGCCGCAATTGCTCAAATCCTTCGGCCTTACCGACCTTGAGACGGGTCTGGTCAATTCGGTGCCTTACGGCGTCGCGGCGTTGGCGATGGTGTTCTGGGGCCGTCATTCGGACAAGACCGGCGAACGGCGTTGGCACACGGCGTTGCCGCTGCTTCTGATCGCGGTCGGGACGATCGGTACGTTTGCCGTGGCGGGCCTTGCCCCGACGGTATTGCTGCTGACCTTCGTTCTGGTCGGAGCCTATTGTTTCAAGGGACCGTTCTGGAGCATGGCGTCGACCTGGCTGTCGGCCAGCACTGCCGCCGCCGGGATCGCTGCGATCAATGCGACATCCAACCTGATCGGCGGCGGTTTGATGGTGAACGTCTATGGCCTGATCCACGAGGCAACCGGCAGTTATGTGCTGGCGCTGCTTCCCATAGCCTTCCTCACAATCGCCAGCGCAACAGCAGTCGTCATCGTAGGAAAAACGACGAAACGCCCGATGCATTCCGCCGCTTAACTATCCTCTTTCGCCAAGGCCAGCGCAGTGCCGCGCTGGTCCCGTTGGGGGTGACCTTTACGCCAATGCCGCCGGAGGTCGGGCATTTCGTTCGCATAGCTTGGATGTGCGCTAGAAACGAAAGCTCAGCCAGGTCGCCAGGAAGGCGGAATTCTTGTAATTGGCCGCCCTCAGAACGTCCTGCGCCTGTAGATACTCCGCCCGCGTGGTCAGGGTTAGCCGGCTTGAGATTGCATAGATGATCTGCGCACGGGCGATGCGGCTCACGGCCTTGCCCGGCACCCGTTCGGTGCCGATATAGGGCGAGTAGTTGGCGCGATAGACGGCATCGCGCACATTGTCGCGCCAACTGAACTGATATTCCAGTCGGGCCTGCACCCCCTTGATCGGCTGGAAGGAGATATTGGGCGCGACGGCAATCAAATTGGTGGCGGTCAGAAACAGGCCATAGCTGAAATAGATATTATTGCCGAATGGCGCATAGGCGTTGCGCAGCGTGCCATTGCCAAAGGCGCCCCCACCGCTGCCATAATCGGCATGGAAGCCGATGCGGGGCGCGCTTTTGTCCGTCCCCAGCCGGACCGACTGCGCGGCGAAGGCCTGCCAGGCGCGGATAGGCCGATTGCCGAAACGGCCATATTGGTGAACCAGCGTCCAATCCAGCGCCACCTTCCCGACATTGCCCCACAATCGTGCACCGGCATAATAGCGCACGGCGGGCGATACGACGCCGCCCCAGGTGCCTACGTAGTTGCGTCGCCGCCAGAAAAACGGATCGAAATAGAGGTTCGATCCACCCTGCCATTGACCGGGCAGCACGAACCCCGCGGACACGCCGCTAAATCGCCGGTTTTTGTCCGGTACATCGTCGCCCAGTCCGCCATTGCCAAGGTCGGTCGTTTCGAAATCGAACAAGGTCGCCCGCATCGTCGGCGTCCGGGCCCAGGCACGGGTACCGTTCAGCACGAAGCGGATCGTGTTATTGTCGCGCTGCGAAATCAGCAGGTTGGGCCCGTCCGTAAATTCCTGTCTTCCATAGCGGACCCCAAGGTCCACATCGCCGACACGCCCCTTGGCTTCGGCGAAATATTGCTGGCGCACGAATTTGTTGCGCAACGATCCGGACGGCGTACCGACATTCTTGCCCGACAACTGGCCATGGGCAATTTCGCCATAGAAGCGCAAATGATCGCCGACATGGAGGTCCGCGCCACCCACCAGGCGTATAATGTCCTGCCGCTGTTCCGGGCCTTCGATCAGTTGCGGGTTGCTGGTCATGTTCATGCGCAGCCGGGCCTCCCCGCTCATCGTCAGATAGATGTCGCCATCATCGTCGAGCGGGAGATATTTAAGGCTGTCGAGAGGATCGGTGCGCTTGGCCGGGTCGCGATATGTGCTCCAGTCTTCGGCCCAGCGCGACAGGTTATAGCCATTGATGGTTGCACCATCCCCTGCCGCTGCGCTGGGATAGCTTGTGATGACCGGACCGGCCGGTTCGGCCTGCGCGACTGAAGAAGTCGCGCCAGCCAGCGCCGCGACAATGCCGCTGACGATCTGTACGTCCTTTAAAGGCATTGTTGCGGTCTATTCTGCGGCAACAGCGTCGGATGGAAGGGGCTGGCCCGCCATCGCTGCGTTGAAGCGGTCGCGGTCCAGGCGCCCTTCCCACCATGAGACGACGACGGTGGCCACCGCATTGCCGATGAAGTTGGTCAGGCTGCGACATTCGCTCATGAAACGGTCTACGCCAAGGATCAGGGCCATGCCGGCTACCGGCACTGACGGAACGATCGAGAGTGTGGCGGCCAGGGTGATAAAGCCTGCGCCTGTGACACCCGCTGCGCCCTTGGACGACAGCATCGCGACCCCAAGCAGTAGCAGCTGCTCGCCAAGGGACAGGTGCACGTTGGTTGCCTGCGCGATGAACAGCGCGGCCAGCGTCATGTAGATATTGGTGCCATCAAGGTTGAAGGAATAGCCGGTCGGGACCACCAGCCCCACGATCGATTTCGGACAGCCCGCGCGTTCCATTTTCTCGATGAGGCTTGGCAATGCGCTTTCCGACGAGGATGTGCCGAGCACCAGCAGCAATTCTGCCTTCAGATAGGCGATCAGACGGAAGATCGAGAAGCCCGCGAGCCATGAGACCGCGCCCAGGACGACGATCACGAACAGCAGCGATGTCAGGTAGAAGGTGCCGACGAGCGCCGCGAGGTTGGCGAGCGTGCCCACCCCATATTTGCCAATGGTGAACGCCATTGCCCCGAACGCACCGATCGGGGCCGCCTTCATTACGATCGACACGACCTTGAAAACCGCCAGCGAAAGATCTTCGAGCGCGCCCAGAATGCGGGTGCCGCGATCGCCGATCAGGGCCAGGCCGACGCCAAACAGGATCGCAACGAACAGCGTCTGGATGATGTTGCCAGCAGTCAGCGCCGACAGAAAAGTGTCGGGAATGCTGGCCAGGAGAAAGCCGACCAATGTCGTTTCGTGCGCTTTGGCCGCATAGCCTGCGACCTTGGACGCGTCGAGCGAAGCAGGGTCGATATTGAGCCCCGCGCCAGGTTGCACGACATTGGCGACTATAAGCCCGACAATCAGCGCCAGTGTCGAAAAGAACAGGAAATAGGCGAACGCCTTACCTGCGACCCGCGCGACCGAAGCAAGGTCGCGCATGCCGGCGATGCCGGTCACGATCGTGAGGAATATGACCGGGGCGATGATCATCTTCACCAGCTTGATGAAACCGTCGCCAATCGGCTTCAGCGCCTCACCAGTGGTCGGCGCGAAATGCCCTAAAAGGACACCCGCAACGATCGCGGTCAATACCTGCACATACAGGCTGGTATACCACGGCCGCCGGACGACCGCCTCGCCGCCGATATTCATATCCATTGTAAGCTTTGTCACGCAAACGACCTTTTAGTTATCCGATCAGGCTACTGCGTGTGTCCTGATCGATGGGAGGGGCGGATCGGCCCGGATTTGGGCGGTCGGCCATCGCCGCGAAGCGCGCGCGCATCCGTTCGATGACCTTCTGCTTGACTGGTTTGCCGTCCCGCAATTTATACCAACTGTGCTGGCTGATGCCGTAGGTCGCCATGACCCCTTCCTTGGTGACGGCGGGAAGCGAGCGGCGAAGCCGGTCGAACTCTTCCTTGGTGATCGTGCCCATAGGCAAAATGCGCGCCATATCGCCCTCCATCAGAATTTGACGCCTGCGGTGATGAAATAATATGATCCGTTGAAACCGAACTGGTTTGCGTTCCGCGTGTAGGGTGTCTGACCGTCGGAATAGGACGCCGCCTGACCGACATCGCCATCGCGCCTGTTCTTCCACTTGTCGGGATAGGTGTTGAAGATGTTGTTCGCGCCCACAGTCAGCGAAAAGGATTCGGTGAAGGCGTAGTTCAGCGTTGCGTCGAACAGCGCCTTGCCCCGGAATGTCTGTACGCAGCGGTTCGTCGCGTCACATTTCACATTCTTGTCCTGCGAAGAGAGACCCGTGGAGAACGCCTTGACACTGCCGAAATAGGACGCGCGCAGGCCCAGGTTCAGCTTGTCCCAGCCATAATTGGCCGACCCCAGAATCTTGGTACGCGGTTGCGCGACCTCGATCAGTTCGGTCGCGGTCTGGCCCAGCAGTTGGATCTGCTGCGCCGTAGCGGACGCGCCGGCCAGGATCGGCGCGGGGGTCGCCCGCTGGCGCAGCACGTCGGTCTGCGCGTGGGTGCCGGCCAGGGTGAGCGTGAGGTTCTGGTCTGATCCGATCTGCGTCTTGTAGGTCAGAACCACGTCGATGCCGCGCGTTCTGGTATCAATCTGATTGGTGAAGAAACGGATTTCGCGCGATTGCGGGAAGAGCGCACGGACCGCCGGATATTGCGCGGTAAGCAGGCCTTCGGTGATGACGATGCGGTCCTTGATGTCGATCTGGAAAGCATCGATCGTGGCGGTGACTTTTCCGCCAAGAACATCCGGCAGGTCGCCGGTTATGCCGAGCGAATAGCTATTGGAGATTTCCGCCTTCGGATCAGGTACGCCAAGCGCGGCGAGGCGCGGATCGTCGCTCGACACTTGTTGAGTGATGAGGATCTGGTTGTTCTGGACCGTCGAGGTATTGACCCGGTTGCCGGTCTGCTGGAGCGAGGGCGCGCGGAAGCCACGATTGTAGGAGCCGCGCAGCGCGATCTGGTCGGTGATCTTGTACCGCCCGGCCAGCTTGCCAGACAGATTGTTGCCGAAATCGGAATATTTCTCGAAGCGCAGTGCCGCTGTGACCAGCAACCGGTCGTCGAACTCAGCCTCTGCATCGACATATGCGCCTACCGAGTGACGGCTCACGTCATTCTCGTCCGCGGGCGCGTAGCCGGGGCGGCCGTTGGCGCCCGGCGCCTTGCCTGTCACGGCGAGCGGGCCCACGGCATAAGAGGCCGGATCGCCGCGCTTGACGATGAAATTGTCGCGGCGATATTGCCCGCCCCATGCGATGTTCAGGCTTTTGCCGATGAAGCCCACAGGACCAAAATCTTTCGACGCGTTGAGGTCGACCGTCCACTGGTTGAAGGCGGTGCGCCCGACGTAGAATTCGGTCGGGCTGGCATTGCCGAGGGATGCGTTGACGGTGTTGCGGGCATTTTGATCGAGATGGTTGTCGCCATAGCCGACGCTGAAATCGACTTTCCAGTCGGCGACCACACTGTTCACGCCGCCCACAGCCGACCAGTCGATCGACGTGCCCGGCAGCACCGGGACATAGCCGTCAGGGAAGATGCCGAGCGCGGCGTTGGAGGCTACCGCCGCCGAACGGAAAAAGCCGAACGCGCGAATGTCCTTCCGGCTGTAACCGCCAAAGGCGTAGATATTCGTGTCGTCGTTAACCGGATAGGATGCGTTGACGAACGCCTGATAAGTGCGGTTGCGGTTCGCGCCATAATTGCCGACGACAAAGGGGGTTTGCGGATAAACGCCGCGGTCGGCGCGTGGGTTGGCGGTGCTGTAGGGGAAATTGGGTGTCGGGCCGGTCAAGGCGTAGTCGGCTGGCGTCGCGGGATAGAGCGTGCCGGTGTAGGTGTCGGAGCGATTGGTGCCTTCGAACCCGAAATATTCGAGCGTGTAGTTGATGAAGCCGCCGCCGCTGCCCAGCGCAATGCCGTGGTTCAGGCTGATCTTGTTGGTGAAACCGTCGCCCTCCTGATAGATACCGCCATTGGCCTCAAGATAGCCGCCGACCTGATCGTTCAGCACGATGTTGACCACGCCGGCGATAGCGTCGGAGCCATATTGCGCGGCGGCGCCATCCCGCAGCACCTCGGTCCGTTTCACAGCGCCGGTCGGAATTGAATTGAGGTCAGTAACCACGGTGCCAAGGCCCGGCGCCACGTTGAGGTTGATGGCGGAGAATTGGTGGCGACGCTTGCCGTTCACCAGCACCAACACCTGATCGGGGGCCAGGCCGCGCAGCGAGGCAGGGTCCGCGAAATTGGTGGCGCCGTTGACGCCATATTTGGCCGAGTTGAAAGAGGGGGAAGTGAATTGGATTTGCTGGCCAAGGTCGGTCTGGCCAGTGGCGCGCAGTTCGACATTGCTGACCACGTCCACCGCTACCGGCCGGTCCACGTCCGTACGCGGTTTGCCGCGTGAACCGATCACGACGATGTCGCTGGATTGCGGATCGCTCATAGCCGCGGGCGCGTCCGGGGCTGGCGGTTCGACCTGCGCCTCTGGCATGGCGGCCTCGGCAGGCGCGGCCGGTTCATCGGGTGCCGGGCGCATCCCCGGAACGTCCTGAGCCCAAGCTGGCACGGCCGCCGTCAATGCCGTGCCCACCATCAATGCCGTAAGCAGTTGCCCCTTCATCATGTCCTTGCCTCTCCATTTATCGCCCTCCAACAAGGGGGCAGTTATCGTTCGTGCGAGAGGCATGTTTTCGACGGTATCCCGTCGGCGGTGCCTCTCCATCTGCATCCTCTTTCGGAACGTCCCACTTTGAATCCTCGAAAAGGCGAAACTTCGCAACAAAAACAGAAAACCAATATAATGTATTTATATCAATGAATTAGGCATAGGGTCCTCGTTTGTGTGTGCAAAAAGTTGCCCATGGGTAGTTGCCTGATGGGCCAATATTCTCCAAACACCTGTCATGCGCACCGTTCAGCTGACAATTGTGGTTCGATCGATCCTGATCGCAGCGGCGGTCCTCGTCCTGGCGCTGGCCTTCGTCATTTCCGACCGCGTCGCCAAGCAGCAGGGCATCGCTGACGTTTCGAACCGAGCCCAGTCCTCCGCGATCCTGCTGTCGGCCAGCTTCCGTCGAGAGCTGGACAAGTTCAGGTTGGTTCCGATCGTGCTGGCGGACGATCAGGAAGCGCGTGAGGCCTTGTCGACGCACGATCCCGCCCGGCTGTCGCAACTCAGCCGGAAGCTGGAGGCACTGAGCAATGCGACACGCGCGGGCAATGTCTATCTTCTCGACGCCAAAGGAGTAACGGTCGCCGCGAGTAACTGGCAAAGACCGGACAGCTTTGTTGGCGACAGCTATGCCTACCGCGCCTATTATCGCGACGCGGCGCGATTGGGCAGCGCGCAGCAATTCGCGCTCGGCCAGCGGAGCCGCCGTCCGGGCCTGTATATCTCCCGCCGGGTAGAGTCTGGCGGTCGGTTGCTCGGCGTTTTCGTCGTAAAAGTAGATTTTTCGTCACTGGAGCGTGAGTGGCGCGAGACGGCTACCAGCGCATTTGTCACGGACGGGCGGGGCATTATCCTGATATCCTCAAACCCCGAATGGCAGTTCCAGACGACCAAACCCCTGTCGGCGTCAGAACGGTCGGGCGCGCGCCGCGCGTTCGAATATGGCGCGGTGCCGCTGGTGCAGAATGCGCTATATGCTGCAGGTGAAGTCGCGCCGCGCGGCCGGGCAACGCCGGAGTTCGCCTATGTCGAAGCGAGCGAGGATGTGGGCGGGGGCTGGCGCGTGCATGTGCTGGAACCGACCGAGCGGGCTGTCCGCGTTGCGGTGAACTTCGCCCGGCTGGCTGTCGCGATCACTGCGCTCGTCCTAGTGGGTCTTGTCCTGCTCTGGCGCATGCGGCGCCGCGCCGAAGCAGCGCGCGTCGAACGGGAAACAGCAACACGGCTGGCCGGGCTGCGCGAACAGCTTGTCCAGGCCAACAAGCTGGCCACGCTGGGTCAGATTACAGCGGGCGTCGCGCACGAGATTAATCAGCCGCTCGCGGCAATCTCTGCCTATGCGGGCAATGCGTTGGCGTTCAATCGTCGCGGCGACCATGCGCATGCATCCGAAGCGATCGAGCAGGTCGGCGCGCTGACCGAACGTATTGGCATCATCACGCGCGAATTGCGTGGCTTTGCGAGGCGATCGTCGGGCGACGTCGAACCGGTGGCTGTGAAGGAGGCGCTGGCAGGCACGGCGCTGCTGCTGCGCGATCGCATGCGGATGCTTGGTGCCCGGCTGGAGATTGAAGGCGCGATGGTCGCGGTTCGCGCCGAGCGGGTCGGGTTGGAACAAGTGCTGGTCAACCTTATCCAGAACGCACTGGACGCCGGCGCATTGACCATCACGGTTACGGTCGCCCCTCATAAAGATCGCGTCGCGATTACCGTCGCAGACGATGGTGCGGGACTGACGGATGAGGTCAGGGCGTCGCTGTTCATGCCGTTCAAGACCTCGAAACGGAACGGCCTTGGCCTGGGGCTGGTGATATGCCGGGACATCGTGGCCGGTTTTGGCGGGACGTTGGTCGCAGCGGCGCCGATCGCGGGCGCGGCGTTCGTAATCGACCTGGAGATGGCATGACGAATACGGTCCTTTTTGTCGACGACGACGATGATTTGCGCCGGGCTTCCGCGCAAACATTGTCGCTTGCCGGCTATGATGTCCGGGCCGTTGACAGTGGCGCTGCGGCGGTGCGGGAAGTCGATGCCGGTTTCGATGGCATCATCATATCCGACATTCGTATGCCGGGCATGGACGGGCTGGAATTGTTGCAGCAGGTCATCGCGCGCGATCCCGACATGCCCGTCATCCTGATTTCCGGGCATATCGACGTGCCGACCGCGATGGGGGCGCTGCGAACGGGCGCCTATGATGTGCTGGAAAAGCCCTATTCGAACGAGCAACTCGTCGCTGCGGTGGAACGGGCATTGGAACGTCGCCGCTTGATTGCGGAGAACAGGCAGCTTCGGCAGGCGGCGCCTGTCGATGATGCGGGGCCGCTGGTCGGCCATTCGCCTGCGATAGTGCAGCTTCGGCGCACCATTGCCCAGATCGGGCCGATCGGCGTCGACGTTCTTATTCAGGGAGAAACCGGCACTGGAAAGGGCCTGGTCGCGGAGATGCTGCACGCGGCTTCGCGACGCCGTGGTCCGCTCGTCACGATCGATTGTGGCGCCATGCCGGCGGGGCTGGTCGAGGCGGAGCTTTTCGGCAATGTCGCTGACGCGGTGCCGGGCAGCCGCATGCCGCGCACCGGTCGGCTCGAACAGGGCAACCGTGGCACCATATTCCTGGATGACATCGACGCGCTCAGCGATTCCATGCAACTGGCGGTGCAACGCGTTCTGGAGCGCCGCGAAGTGATGCCCGTAGGTGCGATCGCCGGGCGATCGATCGACCTTAGGGTCGTATCTGCCAGCAGCCTGGATCTCGAAACGCTTGCGAAGGCTGGTCAATTCCGGCTTTCGCTATTCTACCGGCTGAACAGCGTAACCTTGAGGCTGCCGCCATTGCGTGAGCGCCGGGAGGACATAGCCCCTCTTTTCCGACGTTTCGTTCTTCAGGCTGCGGCGCGGCTCGGCGTGACGCCGCCCAAGCTGGAAGCCCGCGCATTCAGGCATTTGGAAAAGCATGACTGGCCCGGCAATGTCCGCGAGTTGATGCGCTTTGCTGAAAATTTCGTACTCGGCCTGGGCGACCATGATCTGGGCGCCAGCGCCAGCGCCGGACCGACGGATCTTAAAAGCAGGCTAGACGCGTTCGAAACCGAACTCATCGAAGAGGCCCTGGGCGAGGCGGCGGGCGACGTTACCCGTGCCTGCGCTGCGCTCGGCTTGCCACGAAAGACTTTCTACTACCGGCTGCAAAAGCTGGGCATTGATCCCGCAAGCTTTCGCGGCTGATCTGTTGGGCTGAGAAATGCGCACCGATGCATTCTGTAATGCCACCCACATCGTTGGCCTATCCATTGCCTCGCGCTATCGCCGCTTGCTGGCCGAGCAGGATCGCGCCCAATGGACCGGCATCTGCGCCCAGGCCTGGCGCCACGATCAGTTGTTCCAGCGCGGGCGCGTCCAGATCCTCGATATAGCGGTTCAGGAGCCTGGCCGATTGCCGGGCGATCAAGGGCAGCAGTTTCGGGCGAGCCTGGATGACGCCGCCGCCCATGACAAGCCGCTCCGGCGACAGGGCCAGGATCAGCATCGTCGTCCATTCAGCGATATCGCCGGCGATCTGGTCCCAATGCGGATCATCATCGGCCATTTCGGCCACGGGCATTGGCAGGCGTGCAGCCAATCCCGGCCCGCCAACCAGTCCTTCCAGGCAATCGCCATGGCTGGGGCAGGCGCCCGCGAATTGGTCGCCGGGCTGTCGCCGAATCCGCATATGGCCTGCTTCGGGATGCAAATGGCCATGGACAGCCTGCCCGTTCACGACCACCCCCAGGCCAACGCCAGTGCCAATCGTGGCATAGGCGTGGACCGCGCAATCTTGCGATGCGCCCCACATGCCCTCCGCCAGCGCGGCACCAGCAACATCGGTATCGATGGCTATCGGGACGTCGAAGCGGCGGGCGAAGTGGCCATAAATGTCGCACCCTGCCCATCCGGGCTTGGGCGTATTGCCCATATGGCCGAAGTTCGGCGCGCGGGCGTCCAGGTGCAGTGGCCCGAAGCTGGCGATGCCGATGGCGGCGAACGGCGCTTGTTCGGCCCATTGCGCCAGCGCGTCCGATATGAGGTTCAGCGTGTCTGGCGTTCCAGTGGGCCAGCGTCGCTGCTGAAGGATGACGCGGCCTTGCGCCAGCGTGGCGATGCATTTGGTGCCACCCAATTCGATCCCCGCGATCAGCGGTTCGCCCACCATCATGCCAGCCATACTCGGTCCCCCTCTATCTGCAACCGCAAGTCGGGTGCAGGAGCGCCGCCGAAATGGTGGCGAGCCTCCGCCGGATCGACCGGAACATGCGCGACCCCGGTCATATCAGCGAAACTCTGGACTGTCAGGTCTGGCAGCACGAACCAGCTATAGGCTTGAAAGGGTGCCCGTGGAGGATTGGCGAAGGCAAGGCCGGTGCCGTTGATCGGCCGCCATGGCCCGTCAAGGCTGTCGGACGTCATGCCATAAAGACCGTTGGGGCCAGTCGGTCCGCCGTCTGCGAATACTTTTTGCTGCGTGGACCAGAAGAGATAATAGCGACCGCCATGGACGATGACGTGCGGTCGTTCCAGTTCGTTGTTGAGGCCGTCGGCCGAAATCAGGGGCGGCAGCCGTTGCCACTGGCCATCGGGCATGAGCCGAGCCATGCCGACGGCCCCGTTCCAGAAAGATGCCGATCGCGCAAGCGACGCGGCAAAAAAGACGTAAGCCGCGCCATCGGCGGGGTCGCGGAAGAAGGCGGGATCGCGAAAGGCCTTGATCGTGCCGATCGCGCCGCCGCCTTCCATGTCGCGCATATAGTCGATACCGTCGGGAACCAGCATCTCCACCGGGGTCGACCAGGCGGACAGGGTGATGGCGTTGCCAACTACCGACAAGGCGGCCTGTGTTTCGAACAGGCGCTGGCTGTAGCTGAGCACCTGTTCGCCCCGCGTGCCGGCAACGGTGTAATAGAGCGTGATATGATCATGGTCGCCCGATACGATCGCCGAGCCGGACCATTCGCGGCTACCCGGTGAAAAGCCGTTTTCAAACAACAGGCCAAGATCGCGCCAGACGTTGCCCAACCGGTGCATCAGTCGCAACCGGGCCATGCCATGACGGGCTTCGGGATCCAGTAATGTGGGGGCGGACAGCAGGATGAACAAAGTGCCGCCTGCTATCACCGCCTGCGAGCCGTCCTCTTCCTGCACGGGCCAATAATCCCAAAGGTCGACCCCCGGTATCAGGGGCTGCGGCTTGGGGAAGAGCGGCGCGCAAGCCATGGTTTCGCGATCGATCGCGGCGACATGGGCGGCGGTCCAGTGGCTAGTCATTGTCGGGCATCCATGGACAGGGAGGTCAGGCCATGGTCTCCACCGGTGCGTGCAGTCACCGGCGGAGACCATGATTTCCGCAGGCGTCAAACGCCCCGGAAAGAGGGGATCAGAAGTCGAACCGGATCGAGGCGGAGACGGTGCGACCGTTGATAGAGCGCGCCCGGACGATGCCGTTGGCGGGAATGGTGGCGTCCTCCGCTTCGGTGAAACCCTTTACGTCGAACAGGTTGTTGGCATTGAGCGAAAGCTGGATGCGATCCATTGGCCTGACCGTCAGGAAGGCGTTGACCTGCGTATAGCCGGGCAGCTTCAACTGGTTGCTGTCCTGTGCGTAGCTGCTCGACGTCCCGATGACATTCGCGCCGACAGTGAAGATTCCCGCGTCATATTGCGGCGTCACCTGATACAGGAATTTGGCCTGGCGGCGCGGGCGATTGCCGACCACCGCAGGGTTCAGCACGTCGCTGGCGATCTTGGCGTCGGTATAGGTGCCGCCTGCCGAGATGCTGAACGGGCCGGCGCGATAGCCACCCTCCAGTTCCAGACCATAAGCGCGATAGTTGCGGTTGAAGAACGTCTGCGTCGTCGCTTCGAAATTCTGTTCCTCGGTCTTGGCGTGGAAAGCCGTGGCGTTCAGCGTCAGACCGCCATTGCGATATTTGACGCCACCTTCCAGTTGCTTGACGAAATCGACCGCTGCGCTGCTATCTGTCAGCTTGCCGGTGACAGTGCTGACGGCCGGGCCGAACAGCAGCCGGTCGGCATTGGCGCGCGCGCCCCGGCTATAGCGTGCAAACAGCGCGACATCGTCGGCCAGGCGATAATTGACGCCGAACGAATAGGACAGATATTCATAGCTATAGTCGACCGGCGCACTTGGCGTCGGGATCACCGCAACATTGGTTTCGGGGATCGAAATCACGCCATCGCCATTCATGTCGCGGCTGGTGACGCCGACGCGCCCGCCGCCCAGATCCGATCCCGCGATCGTGCCTTTGGCATCGCCAAAATCATAACGCAGGCTGCCGTCCAGCGTCAGAGCGCCAGTAGCAAGGCTCAAGGACGCAAAAGGAGCGTTGGTGTTATAGTCAACATCATAGCTGCGGCGGCAGCAATTGCCAAAGAAGGTGGCGCCATAGCCATAGGTGCCATTTTGCGTGAGCGCTTGACCCGCTGCGTTGGTCAGATTGACAAGCGCCGCATTGCCGCCGCCGGCTACTTCAAACAGATGCGACGTCCACAGCCAATCCGTGGCGATGGTCTGGCGCGATTTGTAGAAGCCCGCTGTCGCGGTCAGCTTGCCGATGCTGGTGTCGAAATCCCGACTGACGCGCAGGTCGTTCGTGATGTTGTTCATGCTGTTGATCTTGACGTCGAACAGGACAATCTGTGCCAGATAGTCGCTGCCCGCAAAGGCTTGACCAGCCTTTGGACCATTGGCGTAGGTCAGGGTCGATCCGGCGCCACCCAGCGCAGTCGCGATGGCCGATCCGGTGTCGACGGCGGAGGGGAAGGGCGAACTGAAGCCGCCCGACACGTCGGAATAGCGGAAGCGTTCGGTGACGTTCCAGCCATCACCCAGCTCGAACTGCGATTCCAGGCCGATTGCGTAAACCAAGGGATGCTGGCCATCGCGAATGTCGCGCGTGACCAGATTGTTGCGACCGTCCAGCGTCACATTGTCGCGGAAGTAACGCGAATGGAGCGTGTCACTGTTGATGCTGAAACCGGGCAGATCCTGATATTTGGGATTGCTGTTGCTGCCCGTCACCAACACGGGATTGGGCAGATAGCCGATGGCGCGGTCGTTCAGATATTTGCCGTAGAGCCGGATATAGCCGCCAGCAAATTCCTTGGTGATGTTCGCCTTGATCTGGCCGCCCTTGTTGGCGTCATAGCCTGCCTGGCGGGGGCCTTCGCCTTGGCGATAGAAGCCACCGAAATGGAAGCGCAGGCTGTCGCTGATCCTGCCGCCATAGTCGAAGTCCAGGCGATAGTCGCGATAGTCGATGCCCGCTGTCGCCTGAATGGCCCCGCCTTCCTGCTCCCCGGTCTTTGAAATCATGTTGATGACGCCGCCGGGCGCATTGGATGCGAAGGTCGAGGCCGATCCGCCGCGGACGGATTCAACCCGGCTGATGTTGAAGTCGGAGCGCAGGAAGATGTCGGCATTGCCAAAGGTGATGTCGCCAAATTCCAGCACGGGCAGGCCGTCCTCCTGCAACTGCAGGAACTTCGCGCCGCCCGACGCGACCGGCAGGCCGCGAACCGAGATATTCGCATTGCCTTCACCGCCGGAAGATTCGGAGCGAATGCCAGGCAGGTTGCGGAAGATTTCAGCGACCGAACGCGGGGCTGCTTTGGCGATGTCGTCGTTGCTGAGCGAACTGACCGTGACGCTGCTGTTGAGCCGGTTCTGGCCGCGGGCAACCGCGGTAACGACGATTTCGTCTGATGGAGTGGATTGATCCTCAGCTAGAGTTTGTTGCTGCGCATAGGCAGGCACCGTAACTGCCATGCTGGAGGTCATCAATAGTCCCATGATCCGCATCTTCATCATCTCTCTCCCTGCCGATTCGATCCGGCCTGATCCTGTGATGATATTTTTCTCAATCGTTTGCAAGCGGAATTGCAATCGATTGAGAAACTGATACAGATGGGCTTGTAATGACGGCAACAGTCCGCCAGACCGGAGAGGTAAAGAGCATGAGCGACCCGACACCCCGCAAGCCGCACCTTTCGCTCGGGCGGATCGTGCAGATGAACCTGGGCTTCCTGGGGCTTCAGTTCAGCTTCGGCTTGCAGCAAAGCAATATGGGGCCGATCTATTCCTATCTGGGCGCGGACGAGGCGTCCTTGCCGCTGCTCTGGCTGGCCGGGCCGATGACGGGGTTGCTTGTCCAGCCTATCATCGGCGCGATGAGTGATCGCACCGTCACCCGCTTTGGCCGACGGACCCCTTATTTTCTGATCGGTGCGATATTGTGCAGCCTGTGCCTGTTCGCCATGCCCTACAGCCGGGCGCTGTGGGTGGCGGCCAGCCTGTTATGGGTATTGGACGCAGCCAATAACGTGACGATGGAGCCGTATCGCGCCTATGTCAGCGATCGGCTGGACCAGGCGCAGCGACCGCTCGGCTTTTTGACACAAAGCGCGTTCACAGGGCTGGCCCAGACGCTTTCCTATCTGGCGCCGTCCTTGCTGGTTTGGGGCGGGCTGAACGCCGATGCGGTCGACCCGTCGGGCATTCCGGTGATCACGCGGATCGCCTTCATCGTCGGTGCGGTCCTGTCCTTGTCGACCATCCTCTGGTCGGTGCTGCGTGTCCCGGAATTGCCGCTGAGCGCAGAGGAAATCGCCGCGATGCGGGCTGAACCCTTGTCCGCCCGGACCACGCTGCGCGACCTGAAGCAGGCGATCGTCGAGATGCCAGTGCCGATGCGCCAGCTTGCCATCGCCATGTTGTTTCAATGGTATGCGATGTTCTGCTATTGGCAGTTCGTCGCCTTTGCCATCGCCCGTTCGCTTTATGATACGGCCGATTCAGGCAGCGCCGGCTTTCGTCAGGCGGTGCTGGTCAACGGACAGATTGGTGGCTTCTATAATTTCATAGCCTTCATCGCGGCCTTCGCCATGGTGCCGATCGCCCGCAAGATGGGCGCGCGACCTGTGCACGCGGTGAGCGTGGCAGCATCGGGCATCGCGATGCTGGCGCTGCCATATTGCTCAAGCCAGGCGATGCTGTTCATCCCGATGATCGGCATCGGGCTGGGCTGGGCCAGCATGATGGGCAATCCCTATATCATCCTGGCCGACAGCATTCCGCCGGCCCGCACCGGGATATATATGGGCATTTTCAACATGTTCATCGTCATCCCGATGATGATCGAAAGCTTGACCATGCCGCTGATCTACCGCCCGCTGCTGGGCGGCGATCCGCGTCACGTGCTGATGCTTGCGGGGGTGTTGATGCTGTTGGCAGCGATCGCGACACTGGCTATTCGGGAGCGTCCGGCTGCGCGCGCGGCTATTCCGGCCTGATCGTCAGGCGGACGCGCGCTGTACCAGTGTCGGTGCCATACAGACCGATTCCGCGGGCGTTCCGGCCAGCCGATCGAACAAAAGCTGTACCATCAGCGCCGCTCCGCGCGCGACATCCTGCCGGATCGTGGTGAGCGGCGGGTTGGTCTGGGACGCGACCATCACATCGTCATAGCCGACAACCGAAACGTCGTGCGGCACCCGCAGTCCGGCGTCGCCCAGCGCCCGCAATGCGCTCATGGCGATCACGTCCGACGCCGCGACGATCCCGTCAACGGGCGGATGATCGGCCAGGAAGGCGCGGATGGCGTCATAGGATGCCTGGGTGGTCAGATGGGCGGGAAGGAGCAGGCCTTCGCCCTTGCCAGCCTGCGCCAGCGCCGCGCGAAAACCGGCATGGCGGGCGGCGAATTCGGGGACGTCGGGATTGCCGAAAAAGGCAAGATGGCTGCGGCCCTGCGCCAGCAGATGTTCCGCCGCCATCCGGCCACCCGCTACATTGTCCGACCCTACGGTTAGTTGGGCATAGCCATCGACCGCTGCACCCCAGACGACGAGCGGTTGATAGCGCGCCGCTACTCGTTCGATCACGTCTATCTGGTCTGACTGGCCGATCAGCAGCGCGCCATCCACCCGCCCGCCATCGACTATCCGGTCCAGCCACTGACCGTCGGTGGGAATGACGCGCGTGAGCAGCAGGTCATAGCCACGGTCGGCCAGCGCATCGGCCAGCGGCCCGATCAGGCTCATGAAGAAGGGATCGGACAGATGCTGCTGCGTTTCATGGCCAAGGGGCAGGATCACACCGATCGCACCGGTGCGCCCAAGCCGCAGGTTCCGTGCCGCGCGGTTGATCTGAAACCCATGTTCCTGCGCCAGCGCCTCGATCCGTTCGCGGGTGGCGCGAGCGATCATCGGGTTGCCCGACAAGGACCGCGACACTGTCGATACAGAGACCCCAGCGATCTTTGCCAGTTCCGCGAGGCTGGAGGCGTGGGTGGATTTCATAACCTATCGCAATGTCCACAGATTATTTGCCGATTAGCGGCATAGCTAATAGGCGGATTAGGTTCGAGTCCGTATCGCATGAAAGATATTGAAGCAAGGAACCAGAAGGTCGCGGAGGGCTGCATGACCTGCTGGAGGACATCACAGCAGCGATTGGTCGATTGCCAATATTGTCTCATCACTCTGCAATGACGGCCAGGCCGAGC
Source organism: Sphingobium sp. B2 (assembly GCF_007693735.1). Classification (NCBI taxonomy): domain Bacteria; kingdom Pseudomonadati; phylum Pseudomonadota; class Alphaproteobacteria; order Sphingomonadales; family Sphingobiaceae; genus Sphingobium; species Sphingobium sp. B2. The sequence continues at coordinate 486,992 of NZ_VDBZ01000002.1, read as the reverse complement.
GCGTCTTCATCGGCAGTCGCCGCAGCGAGTTCAGCGCGCGCTGCGGCGATGCGGGCTTGGGCTTCTATCAGCTTCACCTCGGCGTTCGTCGCGCTTTCCTCGCGCTGATTGACCAGGAAAAAGTCGCTTGATCCAAGCGCGAAGCGGCGGCGTTCAGCGCTTGCCAACCGTTGCGCCAGCACGAGCTCTTTTTCGGTCGTTGCGACCAACTGGTTTGCCGTGTCCACTTCTATGCCGATTGCGGTGACTTCGGCGCGGATTTTCTCGGCCAGAAACTGCTGCTTGACCGACAGTTCATCGATCTTCGCCCGTGTTTCGGCCAATTTGCCCTTGGCCTTGCGGTTCTGGAGCGGAATCTTGAACGTGATGCCGACGATCATTTCAAGCGGCGTCCGGTTCGTGCCGCCAAGGCCCGCCGGTCCAACGTCCTTGGCGACCTCTCCGCCAAGGTCAAGCCGGGGCATCAGGTCGTTGCGGGCGAGCGCGAGCTTGACGGTCGCCTTGTCAATCTCCTCAAGCATGATTGCAAAGTCGGGACGGCCCTCCAGATTGAAGGCGGGATCTGACCTGATGCCATCGAGTGCGTTAGCATCGGCTGGCAGCCGCGCTTCGTCGACAACAACCGGCGTGCCATCGGCGCTGCGATAATAGAGCGACAGCTTTACCGCAGCGGCCCGGAAATCCTGCCGGGCTTCGACCACGAAAGCCTGCCGCCTTACCAGGTTCGCCTCATTCTCCGTCAGCAGGATGTCGGGTTTGGCGCCAAGCTGCACTTGCCGCTCGATTCCGTCGGTACGTCCCCCCGCCAGTGCCAGCAGCGCTTCGTAAGCCTTGAGCTTCAATCCAGCAGCGACCCATTTCTGATAGGCTTCAACCGCGCGGGCCTGGACGCCGATGCTCGTCGCTCTGGTTTCAAACCGGGCGATGTCGATATCATTGGCGGCCAGCCTGAACTCGGAACGCCGCGCGTCGATCAGCCGATCGCGCAGCAGCGAATAGAGCCCGCCGACTTTCAGTTCGCCTAGCCGGTTGGTGTAGGATTTGTCTTCATAGATGGGAAAGTCGCCGCGCGACGCGCGGTATTGCCCATAGACATAGCCGCCATTGTTGCTGAGCGGCTGCTCGGTCTTGCTGGCAATTTCCGTGCCGTCATAATAGCCCAGCGTCCGGCTGCGCGCCTCGACCGCAAAGACAGTGTCGAACGCGCCTTGGGCGGTCAGCGCGCGCGCCTCGGCCTGACGGTTGCGTGCCAGTGCCGCGATGATTTCTGGCGCGGAACGGGCTGACGACCGCAATACTTCTTGCAGCGTTAGCGGCCGGGCCGCTTCGTTCACCGACGACTGCGGCGAACCCTCCTGGCCATGCACAGTCGCAGGTACGGCAGCGCTAAGCAATGCTGCCATGCCGATCACGATCCGCATTGTCACTTCTTCTTTTCGATCGAGCTTTTGCCAGATGTTTCCTGCGCCTTCTGCGCGACCTGATCCTGCCCGAAGTTCAAGGGGAAATCGTTGAGCTGGCGCCATAGTTCGTAGCCGACCGTTACATTGTCACCCTGTATCCAGCCCAGCACCTTGCCGCCCTGGCGGACGAAACGGCGCTCGGGCCAGGCCGGCTTTCCGGGCCGCGGTTCGACCAGCACTCGGTACAGGCCATCGGTGCGCGGAGTCGGGTCCACAGAGCGGACCTGACCATCGTAGATGCCGACCGCGAAGGCGGGCCATCCGCTGAACTGGAACGCGGGGAAGCCTTCAAATTCAAGTCGCACGGGGCGCCCTCTGTCGACGAGGGGGATGTCGCGTCCGTCGACGAACAGTTCGACAGCACGTTCAATCTGTTCTGGCGCAATGGTGGCCAGCACCGTCCCTGCAGAAATCAGAGCGCCGCCGGCTTGCGCGTTCAGATTTTGGATGCGTCCGCCGCGCGGCGCGGTGACGATCTGCGCCGATTGCCGCATTTGCCGGACTTCAATCTGCTTGAGCTTCGCCCGCGCTTCAGCAAGCTTGGCGTTGGCGTCCGCAACCTTGATCTGCGTCTGTTCATAGTCGCGCCGCGCGGCCAACCCTTCGGAAAATAGCTGGCCGGTGCGTCCAACGTCGATCGAGGCGACCGCGCGGGCCTGTTCGACCGCTGCAATCTGCGCCTGCACTTCGGCCTTTTCCGCTGCTAGGCGCTCCAGAAAGTTGGGGTCGAGATCAACGACCTTGACGATCGGATCGCCCGCCTTGACCAGTTGCCCGTCCTGAACGAAGAAGCGGTCCACCCGGCCTTCCACCAGCGACGACACTTGCTGCGGCCGGTCGTCCGGGTCGAGCGAAATGACCTGTCCGCCGCCCTGCGCAGTCTGCCGCCAGGGAACGAAGAGGATCGCGATGGCAAGGCACAGGCCAACGAAGATCAGCCAGGCCACGACGATGACGAGGCGTGGCGGGTTGAGGCTGGCAAGGGAACGGAAATGCGTCAGGTGGCTCGCGCTGATCGTCACGCTTGTGCCTCCTTCTCAACCAGGAACCTTGACAGGGCGGCCGTGTCGGTAAAGCGATGTTGCGTCGTCGCGCCCAGCCAATAGCAGCTGTCGAGATGCACGGCTTCGGGCCTTCCGGTAAACAAGAGTACCGTCGTGCCCTGTTCGCGCAACATCCGTAACGTCGCCTGAAGGGGCCCGTCGGGCATCATGTCGTACAGCTGTGACAGCAGCAATACTTTGGGCCGGCTGATCAGCGCGGTGGCGGCCTTGAGTTGCATTACCTCCAAGATGGAGAGCGGCGACCCGGAACTTGCCAGTTGCGTGTCCAGACCTTTGGGCAGGCTCGAAATGCGCGTCGTGAGGCCGACAATGTCGAGCACCTTGATGATGACGGCGCTGTCGGCATCGCCCCCGGCCGCCATGTTCAGATATTCGCGGATGGTCACATCGACGATGCTGGGCCGGTTCAGCACCACCACGGCGGACCGCAGCAGATACATGTCAAAACTGCCAAGGTCGCTGCCACCGATCGTCAGCAGGCCGGTGTCAGGATTGACGTGACGCTTGAGCAGCAACGCGATCTGCCTCTCGACGCCGGGCTCTGCCAGCATCACGGTCTGCTCGCCGCTCTCGATCGAAAAATTGAAGCGTGAGCCGGCCAGTTCCACATTGCGAAAGCGGACCGAACCGTCGGGTGGCGCCTGACCGTTGAGGTCCAGCGCCTCCTGTGGAATGGCGAAAATCTGCGACAGTTCCTCCGAACTTGCCACCAGATCGTAGAAAGTGTCGAGATACCAGCCGAGTTGCGCAATCCCGTAGAACACCCCCGACAATATGAGTTCGGCGGCGACGAGCTGCCCGATCGAGAGTTCGCCTGCCAGGATAAGGTTGCCGCCCAGCGCGAGCAGCGCGGCCGCAGCGAAGGCATAGACCAGGAAATAGGCGAGAGCCTGCGCGAAGCTATAGCGGAAGTAGCGACGGTGGGCGCGGATATAATTGGCCGTCACGGCCTCCGACTGGTCCATCGCAAAGGTCAAATGTCGCGCCGATTTATAAAAGCCGTTCGATGCGCCGACGCTCTCCAGCCATTGGGCGGCCTCATGCTTGGCATGTGACACGCCGATAGCGCCTGTGATCGCGCCGTGACGCCATACCATCCAGATGGCAATGCAGGTGACGATCAGCACAATGTTGAACGCCAGGAAAAAGGGGTGGTAGAAACTCGTCACGACCAGGCCGACCGCGCCCTGAAGGATGATCGTGAAGGCACCGATGACGAGGCTGGGCACCGCTTTCTGAACGACAATCATGTCGAAATAGCGGTTGAACAGGCTTCCCCGGCTCTCATCCAGGAAAAACGGGTTCTGCGCATGAACCGCCCGAACCGTGACTTCGGCGACCACCCGTGCGAAAATCCGACGCTCGAACATCGTCAGCAGGTAGAGGCGCAGGGCGCTCAGGCAAGCGACAAGGAGCAGCAGGACCAGCAGGACGCCCGACAATATCCATAGCGGCGCGACCAGGGCCGTGCGCGCCACCGAATTGATGAGTAGCTGGACCGAAATCGGTGTCGCCAGTGACAGCAATGTAATGGCCAGCGTGTAGACGACGCCAACATTCACATAGCCCTTGTCGGGTCCTACTATCTCACCAAGCCACGCGGCAGCATGCCGCAGACCGAACTGCTCGCCAGCCAATTTCCGTCCTCATCTTATGTGTGTGGCGCATGTAAAAAGGTCGCTGGCCGCCGACAAGATGGCAATGCTGCTGTGCAACATTTACTTACATGGAAGAGCCGGTCGTGAAATGCGGGCGAGCGCCTTTCGGGTGTCGGATCGGTCCATAATCTCTCGACCTCGCATTGTGGATATACTCTGTGGGCAGTCGCAGCGAATTTATGATCAGTTGGCGTGCTCTGGTCATCCTATAATCCGAATCAGCCAGAACGCACAACCCAACTGCACCGGCAGCTGCGAAAGCTCGCACATTTTCGATAACGCCCTCCGGCTCAGCAAAACGCCGACGCGTCATTCATTTGGGTGTCACCGCCTGCCACAGTGCCGACAATAGCCTTGACACGCCGATAATGTGATCACTATATTGACTTGCAACTGTATAAAACCGCGTCAGTCAAGTTTGGAAGCCATGCAGAACATTCCTCAACCAGCCGATGCCTTGGAATTTCTAGAGGCGAATCCGGAGATTGAATTCATCGAGGTCATTTTTACCTCGATGGCAGGGGTGCCGCGTGGCAAGCGTGTGCGACGCTCGGAACTGCTCAACATATACGAAAATGGGCGGCTGCTGCCGGGCTCCATGCTGGTGGTTGATGTCACCGGACAGGATTGCGAAGAGACCGGACTGGTCTGGGGCAATGGCGATCCCGATTTCTTGCTGCGTCCGGTTCCAGGGACGCTGGTCAAGGCGCCTTGGCTGGGTGAAGGTGTGGCACAAGTGATCACATCTATGTACAATCTCGACGATACACCCAACGATCTTGATCCGCGCCATGTGCTACAGCGGGTGCTTGATCGCTTTGCCGAGATCAACCTGACGCCGGTGGTTGCGTGCGAGATCGAATATTATCTGGTCGATCCGGTGCGCGGACCGCGTGGCGAGTTGCGCCTGGCACCACCGCCGGGCAAGGCGAACCCGCCCGAACTTATAGATGTGTTCAGCCTGCGTGACATTCAGGACTATGCCCCTTTTTTCAAGGAACTGTGGCGTCTGGCTGACATACAGGGCATCCCGCTTGAAGCGGTAATTTCGGAATATGCTGCGGGCCAGGTGGAACTGACGCTGCATCATGGCCCCGATGCCCTGCGCGCGGCTGACGAGGCGCTGATGTACAAGCGTCTGGCGCGCGGCGTGGCGGCGACGATGGGGATGGAAGCCACGTTCATGGCCAAGCCCTTTACCCATTCGGCAGGCAGCAGCATGCACCTGCACTTCAGCATCAACGATGATGCAGGCGAGAATATTTTTGCCAGCGAAAATCCACAAGGCACGCTCGTGATGCGTCATGCCATCGGCGGCTTGCGCGAAACGCAGGCCGAAGCTTTCGGCATTTTCGCGCCCAACGCCAATTCCTACCGGCGTTACCGGGCCAATTCCTATGCGCCCACAGCGCCGATCTGGGGCGTGAACAATCGCTCGGTTTCGTTGCGCGTGCCGGCCGGGCCGCCCAAGTCGCGCCATGTCGAACATCGTTTCGCAGGTGCTGATGCCAATCCCTATCTGGCGCTGGCGGCGATGCTGGCAGGTGTCCACCATGGCATCATCAATCAGGTCGATCCCGGCCCTCCGGTCGAAGGTGATGGCTATAAGGCGGCTGCAAGCTCGCCCCACCAGGTACCGGGCAACTGGTACGCAGCGATCGATGCGCTCGACAAATCCGACATCCTGCGGGATTATCTCGGATCGCGGTTCGTGGACATGTACTGCGCCGTAAAGCGCGTCGAGCAGGATCGCTTCTTCAGCGAGGTCGTTTCGCTGGATTACGACTGGTATCTCAAGACCGTCTGATCCGCCCGCTTTGGTGCCAGCCCACCGGACAGGGAACAACGCCGTGAACGAGCCTATGAATGATCAGGCCATTGCCGACCTGATCAAGCGCCGCGATGCTGCCTTTGGCCGTGGAGCGAAACTATTCTATGAAAAGCCGCTGCACCTGACGCGGGGTGAAGGCGCGTATCTGTTCGATACGGCCGGTCGCCGTTATGTCGATATGTACAATAATGTATCCTGCGTCGGCCACGCCCACCCGCGCATTGTAGAGGCTATGGCGCGTCAGCAGGGCACGCTCAACACGCATAGTCGCTATCTGCACGAAAGCGCCATAGCTTTTGCAGAGCGGCTTACCGCCTTGCAACGGGTCACCGAAAGCGCCGTGTTCAGTTGCAGCGGCACCGAGGCCGTCGAAGTAGCGCTACGCATGGCGCAAATTGCTACTGGAGCGCGCGGGATCATCTGCACGAACCATACTTACCATGGCAATAACGCGCTTGTTGGCGCACTCACCAATCTGAGCGTGGACAACAGACGCCATGCAGGCCTGCGGTCGATACCCTTTCCCGAAACCTATCGTCCGATCGAACATGGTTTATCGGGGGCAGCGCTGGCCGATGCCTATATCGCCCGGCTCCGCGCGGCGATTGATGAACTACAGGCCGAAGGTGCAGGGATTGCTGCCCTGATCCTGTGCCCGATCCTCGCTAACGAGGGGCTTCCGGACATACCGGAGGGCTTCATGGCAAAGGCCACGCACGAGGTGAAATCCGCCGGTGGCCTCATTATCGCGGATGAGGTTCAGGCGGGGTACGGGCGCACCGGACAATGGTGGGGCTATGACGCGGTCGGGCTGAACCCCGACATAGTCGTCACCGGCAAGCCCATGGGGGCGGGCCTGCCACTGGCGGCCACCACCGCGCGCCGGGATCTGGTCGAAGCTTTCCGCGCAGAAACCCGCTACTTCAACACATTTGCGGCAAGTCCGTTGCAGGGCGAGGTCGGGCTTGCAGTGATCGACACGCTCGAATCCGAAGGGATGATCGACAATGCCCGCACCGTGGGAGCGGCGCTGAAGGCCGGGCTGATGGAGCGCATGGGGCGCTGGGATAGCATAGGGGATGTGCGCGGTGTCGGCTTGTTCATCGGGATCGAGTTCGTCGATGGCGGGGGCGCGCCAGACAAGCCTCTCGCCTTCGACGTGGTGTGCCGCCTGCGCGATCATGGTTTCCTCACTTCTATCGACGGGGCGTTCAACAACATGGTCAAGATCCGCCCGCCGCTGCCATTGCAGGCTGCCGACGCCGCCGCGTTTCTCGATGCGTTCGACGTCGTCATGAAGTCCATCCATGCCTGAAAAGCTGACGATCGAGCACTATGCTGACGCGGCGCGGGCGGCGGCTGATGCCTTTGGCCTCCAGGCTGCGGAACTGCGTCCGATCTCGATGACCGAAAATGTCGTGTTTCGGCTGCGTGAGGCGCAAACAGGTCAGCTTTATGCCTTGCGGTTGCACCGTCCGGGTTATCATGCGCTGGACACTCTGGTTTCCGAGCGTGACTGGACAACCGCCCTGGCCGATAAGGGCATGGTCGTACCGACTGGAAGACGGGCTGCAAATGGCGACTGGTATGTGCCCATTGCGACGCCCGATCCCGGTGGGTTTCGCCATGCCGGGGTGACGATCTGGCACGAAGGGCAAACGCTGGAAAGCAGGATCGGATCGGACCGTGGGCCTGAAACCTGGCCGTGGTTCCACCGGCTGGGCGCTCTGCTTGGCGAATTGCACACCCATACCCGGAATTGGGCGATCCCTTCAGGGTTCGTTCGTCATCGGCTCGATATCGATGGCCTGGTGGGCGAAACGCCTTTCTGGGGTCGCTTCTGGGACAGCGCGTTGCTCGACGATCAGGAAAAACGCTTGCTGTTGAGCGCGCGGGAATGGGCGACCGCTAGACTATATGAACTTCAGGCAAACGGCGCGTGGTTCGGCCTGATCCATGCCGACAGTCACCTCGACAATGTGTTGATCAGTGGAGACCGTTTTGGTCTGATCGACTTTGATGATTGCTGCTATGGGTGGCTGGCATTCGATATGTGCGTGGCATTGCACAGCAGTTGGGGTCATGCTGACTTCGCATCGATCCGCGACCATTTTCTGGCAGGCTACGAAATGCAGCATGCGTTGCAGGCTGACATTCTGCAACAGCTTGATCTGTTCCTGCTCCTGCGGTCGCTACAACTGGTGAGTTGGCGCGAAATGCGGCCCGATATAGCCGCAAACCTGCGCAAAGAGCTTTGGATGCCAAAGCTGGCGCAAGACATTCGAAAGGCGCTCGCGTCCTGACGCCAAGATGCGCCGACGCATCGCTTCTGACTTAGCCGAACGTGTGGCTTATGACCTTCACGTCGCAATATTTTTCGAGCGCATGGATGCTGCGGTCACGGCCAAAACCGGACTGGCGGAAGCCGCCAAAAGGCATGGTGATGTCGCAGCTGTCCCAACCGTTGATCCATACCATGCCCGCTACCAGCGCGTCGGCAAAGCGGTGCGCCCGATTCATGCTGGCCGTCCAGAGCCCTGCCGCAAGGCCGTAGCGCGTGCCGTTGGCAATCCTCAACGCTTCATCGTCAGTGTCGAATGCGGTGACGCACAACAGTGGACCGAAAATCTCCTCCTGCGCCAGTGGGTGGTCGGGCGGCACATCGGCAATGATCGTGGGCAGCATATAGTAGCCGCCTGTATCTGTGCGTGCGGCCTGCCCCCCATATAGGATACTCAGCCCATCCGCCCGTGCACGGTCGACCTGTGCCAAGACCGCTTCGAGATGACCCTTGCTTGACAGCGCTCCAAGGTTCGTCGCCTCGTCCAGCGGATCGGCGGGAATGATATTGCTGGCAAAGGCGGTCACGCGATCGAGCACCGTCTCCATCACCGCACGTTCCACCAGCAGGCGTGAGCCTGCCGTGCACACCTGTCCCTGATTGTAGAAGATGCCCCAGGCGGCCTGCGTGGCCACCATATCCAGATCCTGCCAGTCGGCAAAGACGATGTGAGGCGACTTGCCGCCCAGTTCGAGGCTGACCCGCTTCAGATTGCTATCGGCAGCGGCACGCAGCAATTGTCGGCCCGTTCGTTCAGAACCCGTAAAGGCAATCAGTTGCACGTCCATATGCCGCGCCAGCGCGTCACCCGCTTCATGGCCGAGCCCCGTAACGACATTGAGTACGCCCGCGGGAAGGCCCGCCTCAATCGCGGTCCGGGCGAGCTTGAGCGCAGTCAGAGATGTGAGTTCGGACGGCTTCACCACAAGGGTGTTGCCCGTCGCCAGTGCGGGCGCGATCTTCCACATCGCCAGATGAAGCGGGAAATTCCACGGTACGATCACGCCGATCACGCCCAGAGGCTCATGCACGGCATAGGACAGGCGAGACGCAGGTGACGGGCCAACCTCACCATAGACCTTGTCGATCGCCTCGGCATAGTAGCGCAGCGTGTTGATCGCCTGTGGAATGTCGAAGCTGCGCGTGGCGCTGATCGGCTTGCCGGTATCGATACATTCCAGCAGCGCGAAATCCTCCGCCTGCGCCTCGATCAGGTCGGCAAAGTGAAGCAGGAGGCGCTTGCGATCGCGCGGAGCCATGTGGCGCCACTCTCCCGCATCGAAAGTCGCTTTCGCATTTGCCACGGCAAGATCGACGTCTGCTGTGGTACACCGCGCAATCCGGTTTATCCTGGTGCCATCGCGCGGGCTGACATTGTCCAGCGTTTCGCCATGCGCCGTTGCGCGGAAAGCGCCGTCGACGAACGGCTGCGGAGGCAGGCTACGCACGAGCTGCGACACATGCGCCAAGGCGTCATCTGGAGTAATCATGGCGTGCGACCCTTTGCTGTTATTCGCCGAGATGGCGCAGCCAGTTGCGCAGTTCAGTGCGGCGGATGCTGGCATCGAGAATGTCGGTGTCGATCCCGAGCCGCCAGACCACGGGTGCGTCGACCGCGGCCTCCGCAGCGATCCGCAGGTCTGCGATGTGACTGTCGAGCATATTGCGCGTATCGAAAAATTGCCCGCCCACCATGTCGTCACCATAGCCTTCGTAAATTTCGGCAAGATGCGGGAGATCGAACTCAGGATGATATTGCACGCCCCAGGCGATGCTCCTGCCAAGAGGAATGACGGCGGCCTGAACCGGGCAGCGGCTGTTGCTGGCCAACAAGACACTGCCTTCAGGAAGGCGTGAGACATGGTCGTAGTGAATGCATGGCGCATCGAACGCGCTAGCGCGGTCGGCAAGGAGCGGATGGCCTAAACCATCGGTGGTTGGGACGATCTTTCGTGCAAAGCCCATCTCTGCATGGGCGTCGTTGCGCTCGACCGCGCCACCCCCCGCGACCGCGCAAATTTGCAACCCCCAGCAGCTGCCTAGGATCGGCAGGCCTGCGTCCGCCACGCGCCGCACCCAGTCGATCTGGCGTGTGACGTCAGGCTCATTGTCGTAAGCGTGCAGGGCAGAGCCGGAGATGACAAACCCCGCGTAATTTTCAGGCGAGCGGGGCGGCTGCGCGCCTTCGTCGGCGCCGTAAAGGACATCGATCTGCAAGTTCGGGTCTTCGGCGAGCAAAGCCCGGACATAGACTTCAGCCGTCGTCTCCTGCCCAAGATGCGCCGCGCGTTCCCGGGCGGGCTGGCTGCTGCCTTCCATCAGAAGGATATTTTTCATTATAGACCTCAATGTGTGATCACATTATCCTGCCTCAGCTCAAACCCGTTTGCAACCGCAACTGTCGTGTTAGTGATCACAAGGAGGATGTCATGGCCCAATTGACGAGGCGAAGGATGATGGCGGCGGCAGGTGCAGGCGGCGTATCGTTGCTCGCTGCCGGTGCCAGTGCCAGTGCCAGTGCGTCGGGCGCGACCCCTGCTGCCTGGGCTGGCATGGCGCACGGCAAAGCGCGACCTGCGCCGCGCCCGGAGTGGATCTACGACGCCACGGTGGAGCTTGAGAAGGACATTCCGATGGGCAAGACGATACGGGGCGATCGTTTTCGCGTGCCGATCATCGGCGGCACATTCTCCGGCCCGGAGATGAGTGGTCGCATTTTGCCGGGCGGCTTCGATTGGCAGCTCCTGCGTCGGGACGCCTATTGGGAGCTATCCGCTGACTATTTCATGGAAACTACGGACGGCGTCCAGATTCATGTGTTAAATCAGGGTCTTTGGTACAGCGCCAGCGGGGATTGGCCTGCAACTTATGCGGTGACGACTCCGCAGTTGGAGGCGCCAGACGGTCGCTATGAATGGCTCAATCGCTATATTTTTACCGGAACCGTGGGGCAGGGCGGTACTGCCGAGAAGCCGGCGGTACAGCTGTCGATATTCCGATTGCTGAACCCTTGATCAAAGGGGGGCGTCAGCCGCGCTTTCGCGGCTTGCTATCCTTGGCTGCTGCTGCGGCATTGAAGCGCATCAGTTCATTGCCGATGTGAGTGATGCCGTCGCGAAGATCGGCCTCGATAGCAATGCGAAGGGCCATCCGGTTGCGGGCGCGCACGGCATCCAGCGCCTCGGCATGGCGATCTACCGTGAATTCAGGCCCGATATATACCAATGCCTGGCGCAGGAACGGCCCGATCTGCAGCCAGAGTGATTCTATCAACGGTACGAACACCGAATCGGGCTGTGCCGAATATAGAGTGCGGTGAAAAGCAAAGTTGCCGGCCAACCACCGATCATAGTCCCTGATCCTGACTCCCTCATCGACTTCATCGTTATACTCGACGAGTTTTGCGATCAGGGCATCGTCCACATATCCCAGCGCCCGCGACGCAGCCTCTGTTTCCAGCGCTATGCGCGCCGCCAGCAGGTCATCGAATCGCTCGGGCGACATGACCGGAATGCGAATGCGCCGGTTGCCAAGCAGTTCGACGGCGCGTTCCGCCGCAAGACGGCGCAACGCTTCGCGGATGGGCATGGCGCTGACGCCGAGTCGTTCGGCCAGGCCGCGAATCGTTAGCGGTTCACCGGGCGCGATCCGGCCGAGCAGGATGTCGGTCCGCAACTCGCTGTAAACCCGTTGCTGCACAGTCACGACGTCGACCGCAGCATCCTGGTCCACCGGCTCAATCTCGGCGATCCTAGACAATTTTTTCACCTCAAACAGACGGCCACGGGAAAATGTGATGCCAACATCCCGCCTCTATCGCATCGCTATGGGTGTTGACAACCAAAGGATGTCTTAATATGTGATCACATTATAGCAGTATGCAACGATCCATGATCTACTGTGACGAAGTCCATTGAGTGCCACGCGCAGTCGTGAGTCCGGATCGTTCTGCCGCCAAACTTATTCCCAGCCGCACGGTTGTCGTGCGGTTCTAAAAGCTAACCAGAAACGGTCTGATCGATGGAACATGCGCCGATCCGCAAGCCCTATGCCGGCCTGCCCTCATATTATGCCGCAACCGCCAATCGCGTGACCGAACGCCCGCAGCTGCGCGGCGAGGAAAGGTGCGACGTGGCGGTCGTAGGTGCGGGCTTCACCGGCATGTCGGCGGCGCTTGAACTTGCCGAACGCGGATATAGCGTCATCGTGGTTGAAGGCGAACGGGTGGGCTGGGGGGCTTCGGGTCGCAATGGCGGCCAACTCGTCAACGGTTACAGCCGCCAGCTTTCCGAAGTGCGCAAGCATTATGGCGCGGAGGCGGAGCGCCAGTTTGGCGAAATTGCGCGCGAAGGATCGGACATCATTCGTGAACGTGTTGCAAAATATGGCATCGAATGTGACCTGCGCGACGGAAACAGCATTGTCGGCATGCACGATGCGCACATGCGCTTCCTGCGTGGTCGCGTGGAGGAATGGCACCGCCACGGCTATACCGACGTCGAATTGCTGGAAGGCGATGCAATCCGCAAGGTCGTCAACTCCGATCGCTATGTCGGTGGCTATTACGATCCGCGCGGCGGCCACATGCACTCGCTGAACTATGTGCTAGGCGAAGCGGCAGCATTTGAGGCACTGGGCGGGCGCATCTTTGAACAGTCGCGCGTGACCAAGGTCGACCGTTCGGCTCGGCCCGTTGTCCATACCGCGCAGGGGCATATCGTAGCCAATAAGGTGCTGGTGTGCGGCAACGCCTATCTTGGCGACGCCGCGCCGGACCTTTCTGGCCGCATCCTGCCGGTATCCAGCCAGATCATCGGCACGGAAGTCCTGGGCAAGGAATTGCTGGACGAACTTTTCCCGGCCAATGCGGCGGTCGAGGATACACGCTACATTCCCGATTATTATCGCAGGACCGCCGATCACCGGATCATCTATGGCGGTGGATCGGTCTATGGCGGCATCGATCCGGCCAATATCACGGCCAAGATCATGCCGCAGTTGCTGCAGACATTCCCGCAATTGCGGAACGTAAAGATCGACTTTGTGTGGGCGGGCAATTTCGCCCTGACGATGACCCGCTATCCGCAAGTGGGGCGCGTGTCCGACAGCGTGTATTATTCGCAAGGCGACAGCGGCCATGGCGTGACCACCACGCAGATGCTCGGCCGCCGGCTGGCCGAAGCGATCGACGGTCAACTCACCAAGTTCGATGTGTTCGCGCGGCTTCCCTACATTCCGTTTGTGGGGGGCAAGCTATTGCGCGTGCCATACTGCGTCATCGGGTCCTGGTATTATGGGTTGCGGGACAAATTAGGCATTTAGCAACCAACAAAAATCCAAAAAACTAATCGGGGAGAAATGACATGCGACTTCGTCTTACCACCTCAGCCTCGCTGATCGCGTTGCTTGCCACCCCGGCCTTTGCGCAAACTAGTCCGCCGACCGATGGCGATGCGATCGTGGTAACCGCACAGAAGCGGGAGCAGAATCTGCAGGATGTGCCGATCGCGATCACGGCCGTCTCCGGGCAGGCCCTGCGCGATCAGCGTATCCGTACCATCGACGAAATCGGAACCCAGGTCAGCAACACGCAGATCTATCAGGACAAGGGGGGCAGCCAGCCCAACTGGACGATCCGCGGGGTTTCGCTATTCGATTTCAACGTCAACAACAGCCCGTCCACCTCGATCTTTATCGATGACGTCTATCAGCCTTCGACGGTGCTTGGAGCGGGCGGCATCTTTGACCTCCAGCGCGTCGAAGTGCTCAAAGGCCCGCAGGCCGGCCTTTATGGCCGCAATTCTGTGGGCGGTGCCGTGCAGATCATTTCGCACGAGCCAAAGCCCGGTGACACGGACGGCTATGTGAATGTCGACTATGGTTCGTGGAACCGCTACCGCATCGAAGCGGCGCAATCGCTTTCGCTGGGAGAGAATACGGCGTTCCGGCTTTCCGTACTTAACGATGGCAGCTTCGGCGGCGGATGGCAGAAGAGCCTGGCCGGCGGGCGAAAATGGGGCGAGCCTGATCGTCTGGCGGTGCGCGGACTGCTCCGTTCCGAGATCGGCCCGGTTACTGCAAAGTTGAAGGTCTTTTACGCGCGCGACAAGAGCGACACGGTGTTGGCAACAGCGTCCGGTGCCTATTCACCGACCGGTCCGGACTTTTGCGATGCCTTGCTCGCAGGGCGGCTCGATCAGGCGAATTGCCTCACGCTGGCTCAGAGCATCGACCCGTCGCTGGCTGGCGCGGGAGCGCAAAGCAAAGACGGCAAGCGCGTCCTTTCCCAGGGAGAGAACCGCCTCAACAATGAAGAACTTTCGGCCACGCTCAACCTCTCGGCTGATCTTGGCGGTGTCACCATTACGTCGATCACCGGACTGACGCGCTTCGATTTCGGTTTTGCTTTCGATTATGACGCAAGCCAGCTCAACCTTGGGGGTTGGACCGAACAGGCCGGACTGCGCAACTTCAACCAGGAACTGCGCATCGCATCCTCGTCCAGTGGCGTCTTCCGCTGGCAGGGTGGCGTGGTTTATACCAACTATCGGTTCAACGAGTTCAAGGAGTTTAACTGGACCGACAATCCACTCCTGTTCGACACTTTCAATCCGATCTTCGGGGTCGACTATCAGGACCTGTTCCTTGATGTGACCTATAACCAGAAGACCCGCTATTGGGGCATTTACGGTCAGTTCGACTATGACATCACGCCGGAACTGACTTTCAGCGGCTCGGTTCGCTACTCCGATGAAAAGACCACATACCGCAACGGTCGTACCGGCTTCCGCAAGATCACCAGCTTCCCCGCGCCAGGTGGCATCGACCTTATCCCGGTTGGCGACATCGACCGTGATTATAAACTTGGCGATCATTGGACGGGTTCGGCAACGCTATCGTACCGCCCAACGGATACCGCCACGCTCTACACCACCATTTCGCGCGGCTACAAGTCGGGCGGCGTACCGGGCGGTTTCCCGCAGACACCCGAAGATACGCTGCCTTATGGCGAGGAGTTCGTCCTCAACTTCGAGGGCGGTTTCAAGACCGAATGGCTTGATCGTACGCTACAAGTGAACGGGTCGGTTTTCTATTACGACCATGACGATATCCAGGCCTTCACCACGCTTCCCAGCACGCTGACACCGGGTCAGTTCGCGTTCCGCCTGACCAACATCGGCAACGGCTATAATTTTGGCGCCGAACTCGAAGTTGTGGCGCGGCCGGCGCGCGGCCTGCGGCTGGCGGCGTCGGTCGGCTATCTGAAGGCCAAGATTACCGACAGCGACAAGGTATTCTTCTCGCTGGATAATCAGGTCATTCCCTGGGAAGGTCAGCGGCTCGACTATGCACCGACCTGGAGCGGCATCCTTTCGGCAAGCTATCGCGCAGAGTTGGGTGCTGGACGTAGCCTGACCTTTGCGGGCGACTATAACTTCCGGTCGCGTCTGCGCTTTGGGCAGACGGCGGTGGATGAAGCGCTGCGCGGCGTTCCGGGTTATGGCGTTGCCAATGGTCGCATCACGCTGGCCGATGAATCCGGCTGGTCGCTCGCCGTGTGGGGCAAGAACCTGTTCGAAAAGGCCTATATCACGGACGCTGGCAACGACGGCGTAGGGAGCTTTTACCGTACCTATGGTGAGCCGCGCTCGGTTGGTGTCGCGCTGGGCTACAGGTGGTGAGCGGGCAATCGCCCGACCCTGCCAAACGGCGCATAGATGTCGCTGCGGCCATCGGATATGGCATTTGCGCCGTCGCCATCCTCTCGCTCCAGCCCCTCGCGTTTGGCCCGTTGGTCGAAGCCGGGTGGCTGAGCGAGAGCAGGCTTGGCGAGATTGCCGGGCTGGAAACAGCCGGATTGGCATTGACATCGGCGATACTGCCAGGATGGCTGACGGGAAATTTCTTCCGGCTCAAGCTTGCCGTTCTGGCGGCGCTGATTGTCGCCTGCAACGTGGCGACGCCCTATGCAGGCTATTCGACAGGGCTACTGCTTGTGCGCCTGCTGTGCGGGCTTGCAGAGGGCGGCGTGCTCGCCGGAGCGTTCGTGGTCCTGTTCCACACCGGCAATCCCGATCGCATGAACGCCTTGTTTCTGGCTGTGTCCAATACCGTCATCGCCATCGTGTCCTACATCATTCCAACGGTGATTTTGCCTGTCTATGGCACGCCGGGGCCGTTCATGCTGATGGCGGGTCTTGGCCTGTTCGGCCTGGTGATGATCTTTGCGGTAGGCCACAAGCCTGAAGCCATGGCCGCGCCGGTCAGCAGCTGGCGCTCATGGCCCTTTGCGACCTGGCTCGTGCTCCTGGGCATCATATTGCAGAATGCCGGTGTGCTTTCCGCATGGGTGTTTCTTGAATCCACCGCTCGTGCCGCCAATCTCGGTGCGCAACCATTGGCGCTTTCGGCGTCGCTTGGCATTCTTGCGCAGGTCGCCGGCGCTACCGCGATCGCGCTTGTCGGCTATCGGCTGCCGTCAGGCAAAAGCCTCATGATCGGCAGCAGCATGCTTGCAGGGGCAATATACTGGCTGGGGCATCCCATGGGCGCTGTGTCATTCGTTCTGGCCAATGTCCTGATGGGCGCCTGCTGGCTTGCGTTGCTGCCATTGTCGATCAAGCTGATCTGCGAGATCGAGCGCAAGCATCACGCGCTTTACCTCACGGCGGCTGCGCAGATGGTGGGCCTGAGTATTGGCCCGCTTGTTTCTTCGTTATTCGTGTCCGAACAGTCTGTCGAACCTGCCTATCTGGTTGGCTTTGGCATGGCTGTCATGGCGGTAATTGCCCTTGGGCTGGCCGCCAACTCACCTGACCGCATCAGACGCACTCACTAACAAGGGCCAGTAGCATGGTTTGGACTACCCGCGACACCGGCCTGTTCCGGGGCACGCCTCAAACAGATCATTTCCGCCGCATGGCGAGTGTTACGCCTTGCCGCCGCATAAACCGCGCAGATCACGCGCGGCCATTTCTGTTGGCAAAGCAGGGTCTTTCGCTGCCGAAAACCTTTCAAGCCATCGGCCAGACCCACGACCTTGCAACCTTCCTAGACGATGTGACGACCACCGGCCTGCTGGTGCTGCACAAGGGCGAGAAGGTCTATGAGAATTATTGGGAAGGCAACCGCGCCGATTCCCAGGTCGCGATCTTCAGCTGCACCAAGAGCTTCGTTTCCACGCTGGTGGCCTGTGCGCTGCGCGATGGATATATTGCCAGCCTTGACGATCGCGCCGACAAATATGCCCCTGAACTGAAGGGTTCGGGCTATGAAGGGGTGCGGATAGAGGATATTCTCCAGATGTCCTCCGGCGTGCGTTGGAACGAGGATTATGGCGATCCCCATTCCGACATCGCGCGCTTTGCCGCCGCCTATCTTGAACCGGCATCGTTCGACGCGGTCTGCGCCTCGCTGCCGCGTGAACACGCACCGGGGACGTTCAACCGCTACAATACGTGCGATACGCATGTTCTGGGCATGGTCGTGAGCCGCGCGGTCGGCCAGCCCCTGACCGACTATCTCCAGCATCAGGTCTGGGACAAGCTCGGCATGGAGGATGATGCGTTCTTCCTGATCGATGGCAAGGGCGTGGAAGCCGCTGGCATGGGCCTTCAGGTCACGCTGCGCGACATGGCCAAGCTTGGGCAGTTCATGCTTCGCGGCGGCCTTTCTCCAGAGGGCGAGCAGCTTCTGCCTGCTGGCTGGATCGAAGCCTGTTCGACAGCGACCAAGGACCACCTCAAGCCCGGCGAGCGGGCGACATCAACCTACCCCTGGGGCTATGGCTATCAGTGGTGGATACCCGACAATAGCGGCGCCTACAGCGCTCTTGGCGTGTATCACCAGATGATCTGGGTGGACCCTGCAAAGGATGTGGTGATCGCCAAGACCACCGCCTACGCAGCGTTCGGGCAGGACCATGAGGACGAGAACCGGGTCGATCAACTGCATTTTGCCGCCTGCCACGCC
Source organism: Sphingobium sp. B2 (assembly GCF_007693735.1). Lineage (NCBI taxonomy): Bacteria > Pseudomonadati > Pseudomonadota > Alphaproteobacteria > Sphingomonadales > Sphingobiaceae > Sphingobium > Sphingobium sp. B2. Next base: position 468,663 of record NZ_VDBZ01000002.1, on the reverse strand, counting down.
ATCGCAGATGCAGCAGCCAAGGGCTGAAGACGTGATCCACGCTGAACTTTTCGCACATGGCGTTGCCGCGCATGGTCTTGCCGTCAGCAATCCGGCCAGCGGCGCGGTTATCGCGACCGTGCGCTCATGGTCTGCGGCGGAGGTCGAGGCTCTGGTGCCCGTGGTCGACATGGCGGGCCGCGCCTGGGCCGCCCGGACCGCAAAGGACCGCGCAGTCATCCTGCGCCGCTGGTTCGATCTCATGCTCGCGCACAAGGATGCGCTCGCCGCGATCTGCACCGCTGAATGCGGCAAACCACTGGCGGAAAGCGCGGGGGAAGTGGTCTATGCAGCGGGTTTCATCGAATGGTATGCCGAGGACGGCAAGCGGATCTATGGTGAGATCACGCCGACTTTCGCCCCCGATAAGCGCGTCCTGACCCTGACGCAAGGTATCGGCACCACGGCCGCAATCACGCCGTGGAACTTCCCAATTGCGATGATCACCCGCAAGGTCGGTCCCGCGCTTGCCGCAGGCTGTCCGATGATCCTCAAGCCGGCTGAAGCCACGCCGCTCTCGGCGCTGGTGCTCGAACATCTGGCGCTTGAAGCGGGCTTGCCCGAAAACCTGTTCCGCGTGGTCCCGACGACGGATCCTGCTGGGGTGGGCAAGGTTCTGTGCACGCACCCTGTCATCCGCAAACTCAGCTTCACGGGATCGACCGCTGTTGGCAAGCTGCTGCTTGAACAATGTGCGGGCACGGTCAAGCGCACCAGCATGGAACTGGGCGGCAATGCGCCATTCATCGTCTTTGACGATGCCGATCTCGACAAGGCGATCGACGGCATCATGGTTGCGAAGTTCCGCAATGCCGGGCAAACGTGCGTCTGCGCCAATCGCATTCTGGTGCAGGATGGGATCTATGATGCTTTCCTTGCCCGGTTCGTGCAGAGGGTCGCAGCCCTTCGGCTGGGCGATGGCGCCGATCCTGAAACGCAGATCGGCCCACTGATCGACGGTCGCGCGGTGGCCAAGGTGCGGTCGCTAATCGATGGTGCTGTCGCCGAAGGTGCCAGCCTTGCCACGGGTGGCGTCAGCCATCCCGCGGGCGAGAATTTCGTCGCACCCACGATCCTGACCGGCGTGACGCCGGACATGGACATAGCCCGGTCGGAGATTTTCGGCCCTGTGGCGTCGGTCATCCGTTTTGCCACGGAAGCTGAGGCGGTAGCGATCGCCAACGACACGCCATACGGCCTTGCCGCCTATATCTACGCCAGCGGCATGGCCCGCATCTGGCGGGTCATGGAGCAGCTCGAATATGGCATTATCGGGGTCAATGAAGGGGTCATCTCGACCGAAGTGGCGCCCTTTGGCGGTATGAAGGAATCCGGCCTTGGTCGCGAAGGTTCGCGCCACGGCATCACCGATTATCTCGAACTCAAATATGTTTTGGTGGGAGGCATTGCCGCGTGACCGGCGCTCATAACCACAACGGACAACTTGCCCCATTTTCATGGGAAGATCCCTTCTTGCTGGAAGACCAGTTGCGAGAGGATGAGCGGATGATCCGCGATGCGGCCTGCGCCTATGCGCAGGACCGGCTGCAATCGCGCATCATTGCATCCTATCGTGAAGAAACCACCGATCCCGCCATTTTCCGCGAAATGGGCGAGCAGGGCTTGCTTGGCGTCACCATTCCGGAAGCCTATGGTGGCCTGGGCGGATCTTATGTCGCCTATGGCCTGGTCGCGCGCGAAGTCGAGCGCGTGGATTCGGGCTACCGCTCGATGATGAGCGTGCAGTCCTCGCTCGTTATGTATCCGATCTACGCCTATGGCAGCGAGGCGCAGCGCCAGCGTTATCTTCCCGGCCTTGCCCGCGGCGAGCTGATCGGCTGCTTTGGCCTGACCGAAGCTGACGCCGGTTCCGACCCGTCGGGCATGAAGACCCGCGCGGTCAGGACGCCGTCGGGCTATCGCCTGTCGGGGTCGAAGATGTGGATTTCCAATGCGCCGATCGCGGACGTTTTCGTCATCTGGGCTAAGTCCGATGCCCACGATGGCAAGATCCGCGGCTTCATTCTTGAAAAGGGCGCCAAAGGTCTTTCCGCGCCGAAAATCGAAGGCAAGCTCTCGCTGCGGGCCTCGATCACCGGCGAGATTGTGCTCGACGATGTGGAAGTGGATGAAGATGCGCTGCTTCCTGACATCGAAGGCCTGAAGGGCCCGTTCGGCTGCCTCAATCGCGCCCGCTACGGGATCGCATGGGGGGCAATGGGCGCTGCCGAATTCTGCCTGCATCAGGCGCGGCGTTACGGCCTCGACCGTCGCCAGTTCGGGCGACCTTTGGCGCAGACCCAGTTGTTCCAGAAGAAGCTGGCCGACATGCTGACCGAAATCGGCCTTGGGCTTCAGGCAGCGCTGCGTGCCGGCCGCATGCTGGATGACAACACCGCCGGTGCTGATCTCATCTCGCTGATCAAGCGCAACAATTGCGGCAAGGCTTTGGACATTGCCCGGCTGGCCCGCGACATGCACGGCGGCAATGGCATCAGCGAGGCGTATCAGGTGATGCGCCATGCGCAGAATCTGGAAACCGTGAACACTTATGAAGGCACGCACGACATTCATGCGCTGATCCTTGGTCGAGCGATCACCGGACTGGCGGCATTCTAGGCATGTCGGGCGGTCCCTTGCCCCTTGCTGGCGTCAAAGTCGTTGAACTCGCCCGCATTCTAGCGGGCCCGTGGGCTGGCCAGACGCTGGCGGATCTGGGTGCAGAAGTGATCAAGGTCGAAAGCCCGGAAGGGGACGACACGCGTAAGTGGGGACCGCCTTTTGTCGAGAATGAGGAGGGGCAGGTTGACGCTGCCTATTTTCATGCCTGCAACCGGGGTAAACAAAGCGTTCTGGCCGATTTCAACAAGCCGGATGACCTTGCCTTCGTAAAGCGCCTGGTCGCCGATGCCGACATCGTGATCGAGAATTTCAAGGTGGGCGGGCTGGTTCGCTTCGGTCTTGATTACCAGACGCTGGCAAAGGACCATCCCGCTCTGGTCTATTGCTCCATCACCGGGTTCGGGCAGACCGGCCCTTATGCCGCCCGCGCCGGATATGACGTCATCGTGCAGGGCATGAGCGGCATGATGGACCTGACCGGCGACGCAGATGGTCCACCGCAGAAGATCGGCGTCGCGCTGGCCGACATAATCTCCGGGCTCTACGCGGTGATCGGTATCCAGTCCGCTCTGTCGCTGCGTGAGCGCACCGGGAAGGGCCAGCATATCGATATCGCCCTGCTCGATTCGATGGTGGGCGTGCTTGCCAATCAGGCGCAGAACCTTTTCGTCAGTGGGGTCGCGCCCCGACGCATGGGCAATGCCCATCCCAATCTGGCACCCTACCAGCCTTTCCCTGTTGCCGACGGCCACTTCATTCTGGCGGTCGGCAATGACGGCCAGTTTGCCCGCCTGTGCGAGATTGTCGACCGCGCCGAACTGGCATCCGATCCTGATTTTGCCACAAACCCGGCGCGTGTCGCCAATCGCGACAGGCTGATAGCTGAACTGGAAACAGCGTTTTCGGGCTGGACGAAGCAGGATATTCTCGCGGCTTGTGAAGCAGCTGGCATTCCCGCTGGCCCGATCAATGCGCTCGACGATGTTTTCGATGATCCGCAGGTGCTGGCCAGGGGCTTGCGGATCGACCTTCCGGGCGGAACGAGCGGCGTCCGCACGCCCATTCGCTTCAGTGACGCAGCGCTGCAATTGAATGTTCCTGCGCCAGCGCTGGGACAACATGATGAAATGGTCCGATGCAAGACCAAAACCCGCCCTATTTCCCCCTATGGAGCATAGCATGAACGCCTCTCTCGCCATGAAGGACCAGCGCAGCCTGTTTCACGCGGTCACCTCGATCGCCGACAATGCGAGCGCCGGCCCGTTCGTCCTCACCAAGGGCAAGGGCAGCATCGTCACCGACGAGCATGGCCGCGACTATATCGACATGGGCGCTGGCCTGTGGTGCGTGAACATTGGCTATGGCCGCAGCGAAGTGGCCGACGCGATTGCCGATGCGACCCGCAGCCTGAACTTCCAGCATCTGTTCGGTGGCGCGGCATCAGTGCCAGCCATCGAACTGGCCGACAGGTTGCTGACCCTGTTCCGTACGCGCGCCAATGCGCCGGAAATGGCGCGTGTGTTTTTTGGTTCGTCGGGATCGGACGCCAATGACACGGCTTACAAGCTGGTCCTCTATTACCATAATCTTATCGGCAAGCCGCTGAAGAAGAAGGTCATTTCACGTCAAGGCGCGTATCATGGCCTGACCTATGCCGCCGGCAGCCTGACCGGCATCGACGCATATCACAAGGCGTTCGACATGCCTGCGCCTGGCGTGCTCCATGTGGAGGCGCCGCATTATTATCGCGGCGCGCGCCCAGGCGAGAGCGAGGCGGATTTTTCCGCTCGTCTGGTCGCCGACTTGCGCGCGACGATCGAACGCGAAGGGCCAGACACGATCGCGGCATTCTGGGCGGAGCCGGTGATGGGCACGGGCGGCGTGATCCCTCCGCCGACCGGCTATTTCGAGGGCGTTCAGAAGCTGCTGGCCGAGCATGAGATACTGTTCGTGGCTGACGAAGTGATCACTGGCTTCGGGCGGACCGGCAGCTGGTTCGGGACTGGGCACTATGGCCTCAAGCCCGATATCGTCAATCTCGCCAAGGGGATCACCAGCGCCTACCTGCCACTTTCCGCGACGATCATCAGCAACCGGATCTGGGACGTACTGGAACACACATCCGCTACGGCTGGTGCGTTCATGCACGGCTTCACTTACTCTGGCCATCCGGTCTGCTGCGCCGCTGCGCTGGCCGTGCTCGACATCATGGAGCGCGAGGACATAGTCGCGCCGGTCGCCGCCAAGGGCGAACGCCTGCTGGCGGGGCTGAGGAGCCGGTTGAAGGACCATCCTTTCGTCGGCGACATCCGCGGTGTAGGCCTGATGGCTGGTGTCGAATATATGGCCGATCCAGCTGCGAAACGGGACTTTGCGGGCATGGCTGGCCACAAGATCGTGGCGGGCCATGCGCGGACCGAGGGTATCCTGACCAGGGCATTGCCGTGGATGCCGGTGACGGCATTCTCGCCGCCCCTGATCATCAGCGATGCCGAATTGGACGAGGCATTGGACCGCTATGTCGCCGCGGCGGAGCGGGCCATTCCGGCCTTGGAAGCAATGGCTTCCGCCTGACCGCGAGGATGCGGCATCGTTTGAAGGAGAGCAAGCAATGACATTTGGATTTCGCTTGGAGGTGGCGGTCCTGCTCGGCCTGCTGGTCGCACCTGCCACGGTCCACGCGCAGCAGGAATTGCCTGTTCCATTGCAGGCAGGCGCGAAATCCGATGTGCCAGTGGCGACGCAGATCATGCGTTGGCACATGAACGATGGCGACGTGAACAGTTTTGCCTTTCGCAATATGGATCAACTGTTCACCACGCGGACGGTGGCCCACTCGGGCGCGCCATGGATGTTCCCGAAGGTCGAGCGGCCAATGGATTTCACATATTCGTTCGGCGGTACGACATATTCGGCCGAGCAAGCGCTGGAGCGGACCTACACCAACGCACTGCTGGTCCTGAAGGACGGACGGATCGTCACAGAAATATATCGCAACGATTCGAACGAGCACACCCGTTTCATGGGCTGGTCGATGACAAAGTCGATCACGTCGATACTGGTCGGCGCGGCGCTGGAGGACGGTTTGATCTCGTCGATTGATGACGACATCACCCGATACCTGCCAGAATTGAAGGGGGGCGGTTATGAAGGCGTGACCATTCGCCAGATCCTCCAGATGCGCTCTGGCGTGGATTATGAAGAGAGCTATGACTTCGCCAAGCCAGGTATCGCGGCGAGCAACCACATCAACGCGCTGGTGAAAAATGTGGTACGCTTTGCCGATGTTGCACGCACCATCAGGCGCAGATCGAAGCCAGGGGAAGTCTTCGCCTACAAAACCATCGATACCGCTGTGCTCGGCTGGCTGATCGAACGGGTAAGCCGGGGGTCGGTGGCCGCCTACACAGCCCGAAAGCTATGGGAGCCGCTGGGAGCGGAGGCGGACGGCTTCTATATCATGGACGGTCAGCCGGGCACGGGCCGCGAGTTCAGTGGTGCAGGCTTCAACGCCACCTTGCGCGATTGGGGGCGTTTTGGGCAGATGATGCTCGATGGCGGCATGGCCAATGGCAAGCACGTCGTCAGCGAGCAGTGGGTCAAGGCGGGGCAGACGCCGGCTGGCGAGCGGGAAGGGCCTGAAGGCGGCTATGGCTATCAGTGGTGGACCATGGCCAATTCGCCTGCCTACTCGGCGATTGGTTTGCAGGGCCAATATGTCTATATTGATCCTGCCAGCCGCACAGTTGTGGTCAAGCTCAGCTATTTTCCACCGACCGGTGGCCAAGCAACGCAGGAAACGCTGGCTTTCCTTGCGGCAGCGTCCGCGTGGCAGCCTGCAAAATGACGCTGCGCTGAAAGCGGCCGCTGTTTGATGGCGGGGAGTGCCCCCCTCAATCTCTTATGCTGGTTTCGCTATGCCTTTGGTAGCGAACACTGCATATCGCTCTCGCCAGGCCGCCACCTCGTCTTTCAAATGTGCAGGCGCTGCGGCTCCCGATATGACGAGGGTGGCCACATCATTTTCGGGGTGCATCAGCATCTTCTTGGCGCCGTCAGTAAACCAGACAGGCACCAACCGATCGCAAAGCCTGTCTAGAATGGATCGGGCCATGCCATTTTCTATGGCATCGCTGCCAGGCAGCAGGCGAACCAATATGGACACGCCTTCGAAACAATTTCGAGGTTGGCGGACGAAATCGAGCGACACCAAGATGCCGGACAGGTCGGGACGGGCTTCGTCCGGCATGTCGGCGATCCTGCGCCAAGCACAAAACCAGGTCCGGCAAATATGCGGACGCACGGCATGAATACTGCATCCTTGAGCGGTGAGTTGAGGACAGCTTTTGCCAGCCGGCTTCTGGAAATCGGGCGTATCGACAGTCAAAACGGTGCAGCAGATCGTGCAATCGCCACAATCCCGGTTTGAGAGGACGGGGCCGAGGAGAGTAGTTTCCAGATCTTTCTCTATGTCCATGGGCGCTGGGTGCCGCGGCTCTGCCTGGAATGCAAGCGGGATCAGGCACGCAAGGTCCGGGGAAAAGTCCAACAGCTAATGGCAGCAGAGTGCGCCAACGCACAAGTCTTGTGCCAAAACCATCCCAACCGCCAATTCAACCTGTCAACCGGGCGAGGAGCCCGCCTGAACGGTCACGGACTATGATATGCAATTGGCGATGCGGTGCCGCGCTTCAGTCCAGGAAAATGTGCAAGGAGAGAAGGCCGATATGCCTGCAACGCATTGAACGTGCAGGCATATCGGTCAGTGCTGGTTTCGATCCGAGCGATGCGCGGGCGGTCGAGATATGCTATGATTCCGACGGGCGGTGACACTGACCTTGCAAATCGCCATGTGAAAGCCATCGGGACCCATCATCAATGCAGACTGACGTAAGTCTCTGTCTGGAAGGCAGCCGTGCTGGCTGGAGCTTTCATGGGGCGACGGCTGCCAGATGCCTTTGAACGACTATCCGGGCCGTTTTCCAGTTTGAACTGGCTTGCCTGAGCGGCGAGGCTTTGGACCTCAGCAGCAAGGTTTCCTGCCGCGGCCGACGTTTCCTCGACCATTGCCGCATTCTGCTGGGTCGATTGATCCATCGTGCCAATCGCGGCCGAAATCTGGTTTATCGCCGTCGACTGTGCCTGATTGTCATTGGCCATCGTTGCCAACAGTTCGTGGACTTGCGACACATCGCCGGAAATGTTGGACAGTGCGCCATCGACTTTCGTGACCGACCCGACAGCCGAAGCAATTTCTACCTGGGTGACGGTCAATTGATCGCGGGCTCGTTTTGCTTCCTCTTCCGCGCGCATCGCCAGTGCGGAAACGAGATCAGCCACTACCGCAAAGCCGCGGCCAGCGTCGCCTGCGCGTCCTGCCTCGACCGCAGCGTTCATCGCCAGCACGCGAGTCTGGAAGGCAATCTTGTCCAGACCTTCAATGACGGAATCGATGCCCTTGGCACTATCGGACACGCGGCCCATCGCTTGAACGGCGTCTTCTGCCGTTGCACGCCCGTCATGCACCGTTGCGATCGCCTGATCGGCGCGCTGGACGGTGAGCGATGCTGCCTTTGCCAGAGCGCGCAGGCGATCCGCCATCTCGGTAACGGACGCTACCGTTTCTTCCAGCGAGGCAGCGTTGCCTTCGGTGCGGCGAGCCAGATCGTGCGACGCCTGGGCGATCTGGCTTGATCCGGTGCTGATGGAGGACGCACTTTCGGATACCGCCGCGATCAAATCGCGCATGCTCCCAATCGCGTCATTGAAATTGGTTTTCAACGCTGCATATTCCGGTGCAAATTCGGCCGTGATCAACGCGGTCAGGTCTCCATCGCGCAACAATGACAGATGCGAGCTGAGAACCGAAACCAGTTGCTCTTGAGCCTCAGCCTGTTTCAGGTTCAGGGCAGCAGTCTCCTTGAACGTGAACATGGCCTTCGTCATGCGGCCCACGCAATCTTGATATTGGGTATAGTCGATAGGCGTATCGAGGTCACCGGCGGCCAGACCTTCCATGCGAAGGACCGTCGACACATATGGCACGCACACGGCCTCGCGGATCAAAGACCCGCAAACCGCCGCAATCCCCGCAACCACAAGTCCTAATGACAGACCCAAGACGGGATGACCGAAAAGCGCCGCGCCCGCGGTAAGCAGTGTCGCCAATGCCGCAAAGCCGCACATGCATATCAGGACGACCAGCATCTTCTGGCGGATTGGGGCAACTTCCTTGAACCACGACATGGCATACTCCTAATATTCGACTTCGAACGAGCCGCAGGTCGGTCGTCGGCTGGCAATCGCACTCCGCCGCCGCCATCTGTTGCCCCGTGTTAAGGCCACGAATATTTCTCTTATAGGAGGCTGATGCGCGATCCGGTCATCGCTGTGTCAAAAATTAAGAATGAGCGCCAAATCGGATGGACCTGATCGTCAGAATGTGACTCCAGAAGCACTGGCATTCGGCCAGTGTTACGGACATCTTAAAGGATAATCCGATTTGCTCAGCATCCACCTTGCCGATGCCGCCATTCTCGCCATCGTCTGATTGCGCGATCTGCCCGCAAACCTCCGTCGGGGTTTGCCGGGCGAGAAGAGCCTAACGCATCTTTGGGTGCGCTTTGACGCCGCTGCGCAACTTGGTGTGCGCTAAAACACCCTCTCTGCCCAGTTCGAGGCCGACTCCCGACTCCTTGTCTCCGCCAAAGGGCAGGGCCAAGTCGAGAATGTTGTGGGTGTTGATCCAGACCGTACCAGCCTGCAACGCATCGAAATAGCGATCTGCACAATCGATATCCCTGGTCCAGACGCTGGCCCCCAGTCCAAACCGCGTTTGGTTGGCAAGGGTAATCGCCTCCTCGTCGCTCGTAAATGAAAAGGCGCACAAAACCGGGCCGAAAATCTCTTCCTGGGCAGTAGGGTGATCGGGGTCCAGGCCAGCGATGACGGCCGGCGTGAAGTAGCTTCCCGGTCCATCAACTGCTTCGCCACCGCTCACGTCGGCCCCGGCAGCGCGAGCGGCGTCGACATGCAGTGCCACCCGATCCCGGTGCATTCTGCTCGACAGGGGAGCCAATTGTGAAGCCGGATCGAGGCCGGGGCCCAATTGCAGGCTCGCGGCGATCTCCCGCACGCCGGACAGTACAGCGTCATAATGCTTCTCGTGAACCAGCATCCGCGACCCGGCACAGCAATTCTGGCCGGAATTGCCGTAAATCGCCCATGCCGCGCCGGGAATAGCCTGATCGAGGTCGGCAGTTTCGGTGATGATGAGTGGTGATTTGCCGCCCAGTTCCAGATTATACTTTTTGAAGCTCCTAGCGGCGCTGATTGCGATGCCGCGTCCGACCTCCGTTGATCCGGTGAAGTTGATCTTGTCCACGCCGGGATGCTCGACCAGCATCCGTCCTGCCGATGCGCCCCGACCCGTGATGACGTTGATGACACCATCCGGAATGCCGACTTCCGCGCATAGCTCGGCGAGGCGCAGCGCGGTGAGGGAGGTCTGTTCCGCTGGTTTCAGGACGATGGTGCAGCCGGTGGCGAGCACTGGCGCCAGTTTCCAGACTGCCATGCACAGTGGCACGTTCCACGGCGTGATCGCTGCAACAACACCAACCGGATAGCGCTTTGTAAAACCGCTAAAGCGCAGGTCGGGCAAATAGGGGACGGACAAGTTCATTGTCTCGCCATTCAGTCTGCTAGCCCAACCAGCGACATAGCGCAGCGAGTGCACTGGCAGTTCTGCGTCGAACAGGCGGGTATTGGCGATCAGCTTGCCGCTGTTGAGCGTCTCGATCTCGGCAAGCGATTCCACTTCCGCTTCGATGGCTGCGGCGAGCGCCAGCATGAGCGCCTCGCGACGGTAAGGTTGCATGTCGACCCAAGCGCGGTCGGTCAGCGCGCGGCGTGCGGCGCCTACTGCGGCATCGACATCTTGTGCGCTGGCGTCAGCAATACGAGCGATTTCCTCGCCGCTGGACGGATCGACGACGCTGATCGTCGATCCGTCGGACGCAGGGCGCGATTGTCCATCGATGAACAGCCCCTTTTGCGAATGGATGAACGATCGTGCCTTCTCGCTGATTTGTGACAGATCGTTTGCGGTCGTCATGTCCGTGTCTCCTGGAAAGGAAGATGCCGTTCAGACGTCCGTGCGGGACAGGCCGATGCGGCTGTAAATTGCGGGGTGCCTGCGCTTCATCCATGCTGCCTGGACCACGCCCGCCGCAAAAATGATGGGCAACGCAACGGGTAGGGCGTTGATAAGGCGGGAATCCGTGCCGGTTAGTAGAGGGTAATTCAGGATAGAAAGGCCGCATCCGGCTGCCAGCATCACCCCGCCAAGCAGCGGCATGGCGGTAGGGACACTCAAGCGCGTATTGTGCTGGAGGAAGAAGGCGGGCACGGCAAAGCTGGTGAGACAAAGCAAGAGCATCAATCCGACAGATCCGAAACCCGTCAAAGCGGTAGTCAGTGACAGAAGCGGATCGAGCCCCGCCATGGCAAACCCGCCCACCGTCAGCACGAGTATAACGACCACTGGCACTCCAGCGACAAAAGGTGCGCCGTTGCTGCGCCTGGTCCGGGACAATGCGCCAGGCAGGATGCGGTCGCGACCCAGTGCGTAGACGTAGCGCACACCGTTATTGAAAAGCCCAAGGATGGCCGCAAAGGCGCTCGTCACTACCAGCGAAGAAATCAGGATTTGGCCCCACTCGCCAAGGTAGCGATGGGCAAGGCCGAACACGAAATGTCCAGGATCGATTGCTGCATGGCGTGCAACATCGGTTCCCTCAGCGATTGTGAAGGCATAGGCGGTGAAAATATAGAAGGTGCTGACGATGGCGATGGCGGCATAGGTAGCGCGGGGCACCGTTCTTGCCGGATCGCGAGCCTCTTCCTGATAGATCGCCGTCGCCTCGAAGCCGATCACGGAGTTGAAGGCGTAAATCGCCGCAACGCCAAGGCCGGGGCCAAAAACGACAGACGGCGCGAGCACGATACTAGGAGCGATCAGACCTTTTTCCGCGATTATGGCAAAGTCCAGCAGCAGGATTGCAAGTACCTCTGCGCCAAGGGCTATCGCGAGAATCTTCGCCGTGAAGTCGATGCGGAACCAGGAGAGGAGCGCCAATGCCGCAATTCCGAACATCGCTATGACGCCCCAGTGAACGGATATCATTCCAATATTGTGCAGCATGTCCGTCGCGAAAAATGAAAACGCGCCCAATGTCGCGCAACACAGCCCTATATAGGACAGCATGGCGACATAGGCGCTGCCCAGGCCAGCTGCCCTGCCGAAGCTTGCAGAGATGATCGCGTAGAATGCCCCGGCATTGCGGATCAGGGGCATGATACGGACATAGCCGACAGCAAACAGCGTGATAGCGATAGCCGACAGCAGATAGGCGCCTGCAACGCCGACACCATTTCCGAAGGCGAAGGCCAAAGGCATCGTTGCCACAACGATTGCCATGGGCGCGGCGACGGCCAGTACCATGAAGGTGATGTCTACGCTGCCCAGCACGCCATTGGACAAGCTTTCGGTGCCATCATTGACGACCGTCTGGCTTTGTCCTTGGGGATAGGCAGGTGAGGGGGAGGTCAAGTCCGGCATGCTCCAGAACGGCAAGGCGACAAATATTGGACCCCGTTGTGCCACACTATCATCTTACATCAATCGGCGTGAAAAGCTGATCCGTTGCCGTTAGCGCAACAAGCTGGGCAAAGTCCGACCTTGTTTCACGGCACTTCTGCACGGCATAGATTTGCTGGCAAGGAGGGCGATATGTCGAACGACAGCCGGTGGTCGCGCCGTAACTTTCTCAAGGCTGGCACGATCGCGACCGTCCCGTTAGCCACGGGATTGAGCGCATTACCGGCATTTGGCGCGCCTCAGGCAGGCAGTAGCGCCGCTGCCCTGCAGTCACGGATCAGCGGTACCGTCGTGGTGAAGAGCGATGCATCCTACGAAGCGTGGCGCAAGGCGATGATCTGGCAATTGGCCAAGGCTGACCGCAAGCCGGACATGATTGTTCAGGCCGTCAACGCCGACGATGTGCGACAGACCGTTCTCCATGCCGCCGCAAACGGATTGAAGGTGACGACGCGATGCGGCGGTCACAGCATGGCAGCCTGCTTTCTGCGCGATAGCGGGATTCTGATCGATGTCGGTCATCTCGATGATATCGAGGTCGATGTGGCGACGAAGACCGCTAAAGTTGGGCCTGGGGTGTTTACCCGCGGTCTCGCCGAACGGTTGCTTGAGGACGGGCTCGCTTTTCCGGGCGCGCATTGTGGCACGGTGCCAATAGGGGGCTATCTGTTGGGCGGCGGGGTCGGCCTCAATGCCAATGCGTGGACGCACGGCCTCAGCGTGTTCGGTGTCAAAGGTGTTGACCTCGTCACTGCTGACGGCCGGCTGCTTCATGCCAGCGAAACGGAAAATGCCGATCTGTTCTGGGCCGCACGCGGCGGAGGGCCAGGTCTGTTCGGCGTTGTGACGCAGTTCCATCTGCAATGTTTCGATGCGCCCAAGCTGATTTGGGGGGCGACCTATGTATTGCCATACGCCCAATTGGCGGAGATGAACGATCTTATGGCGAAAGTGGCGCCAACACTCGATCGCGACGTGGAGATATTATCGTCGGTGGCAGCGATTCCTGGCAAGTCCAGGGACCTGCCGCCCGATCAGCGCTTCGCCATCTATGTCGATGTCAATGCATTCGTAGGCTCCGAAGTCGAAGGACGCCGCAAGCTTGCGCCGATCACTGGGCATCCCATCGCAGCGCGCGCAATCGACAAGGTTCTCGATCGCGCAGGCAGTTATGATCGCTATTATAGCGACAATGAAGCTGGGTTTCCGCAGGCCCATTGGATGGGCGACAGCATTTGGGTCGACGATCCAACGCAGGCTGTTGCCCTTCTGTCCGAATATATTCCCAGATGCCCTGCTCCGCGTGGAACGCCGATCGTCCTCTATACCGGCGAACAAACGCAGCCCGATGCTGCCGCATCGCGCTACGCACCCTATTACATCGCATATTATCTTGAATGGGACGATCCCGCCGACGAGGCACCATCCCGTAAATTCTGCCGCGAGCTTTTCAAGAAGCTCAAAGCGATCGGAAAAGGTAGTTATATCAATGAAATGGATCAGGAAGGGCGACCTGAGGATATAGCAGATTGCTACTCGCCCGAAGCGTGGAAGCGCCTGGCGCAGCTTCGCAGGCGGTGGGATCCGAACGGTGTGTTCCACGGCTTCTATGGACAGTCGTGACCTTGGCATACATTCTCAAAGAAAGTGCAACAGCATGAAAAAGGCATCGCGCGCTGCTGCCATTATTGCCCTTGTGGCGCTTGTCTCCAGCCTGTCGGTCGGCGCCCGCCTGAAGGCTGCGCCGACTGACAGCCCGGAACAGGTTGTGCGGAACCTTTATGCCGCGTTCGAACGGGGCGACATGGCGGCGCTGGAGCGACTGATCGCGCCTGATGCGACATGGACCTATTACGGCCCGCCGAGTGTCTTGCCGTTCGGCGGTATACGGCGAGGACCGGAGGGTGTTGCGGACTTCTTCGCCAAGGTGGACGAGACGCTGGCCGATCCTGTTGCGGGTCAACGCGAGTTTCTCGTCGACCGCGATACCGTTGTCGTCCCCGGATTTGAGGAAAGCACCGTCAAGGCGACCGGCATCAGATACCATGCCGACAATGTGCATATCTTCAAGATCCGTGATGGCAAGATCGTCCGGTTCGAGGAATTCATTGACAGTGGCAAGGTCTTGCTCGCGTTTCAGGGCGACGTTGCGGCGGGCAAGGACAAGGCCGCGGCGCGCGACGGGGCTGTCGATACGAGCGTTGGGAAAGCCGTTTTTACGACATGCGTTGGATGCCACGGCAATGACGGGCAGGGGCGAGCGATGATGTATGCGCCCAATCTGACTGGCCTCGACAGCGCGTATCTGACACGGCAATTGCACAATTTCCGGGAAGGGCGGCGTGGCAAGCTGGACGACGCCCATGGCTTTCCGATGGTTGGCCGCGCAACGGCCATCGGCGATACGGCGAACATCGCTGCAGTCGTGCAATATATAGGTCGACTGGCCAGTGCCCCTGTCGCAGATGTCAAGAACCGGCAGATGCCCACCGACCTTGCCGATCAGATCGCGACGTGCGCAACATGCCATGGGGACGTGGGACAGGGAAATGCGCAATTAGGCGCGCCAGCGCTCAATAGGCTGGACGTTCGATATATCGCGTTGCAACTCGCCAACTTCCGCAATGGGCTGCGCGGCTATGACGAGCAAGACCGGGAGGGCCAATTGATGGCTGCGTCGGCGCGCGTGGTTCCAGAAAAAGATATTGGACGCATCGCCGAATATTACGGGCGTTGATGTCCTGAGTTGATGTTGTTCGCCCGATCGTCTGCCCTTTCCGAGGGTGTGGACGGGGGCTCTGGAGTGAAGCATGTTTGAAGTCCCCGTTAGTTCGACAAAGATCGATTTTATTTACCTGTCCGAGCCGGACATGATCGCGGCCGGCGTGACCGACATGGCGGCCTGCGTCGACACTATGGAGGAGATGTTCGGCCTCCTTTACCATGGCGATTATCGCATGGCCGGTCCAACCAACAATTCGCACGGCGCGATTATCGTATTTCCCGAAAACTCGCCGTTTCCGGATATGCCCAAGCCCACGCCAGATCGCCGATACATGGCGATGCCTGCCTATCTGGGTGGGCGTTTCCGGACGGCGGGCGTCAAATGGTACGGCTCGAACATCGCGAACCGCGAAAAGGGATTACCGCGGTCTATCCTCATGTTCATCCTGAACGATGTGGATACCGGCGCGCCACTTGCTATCATGTCCGCCAATCTGCTGTCTGCCTATCGCACCGGTGCGGTTCCCGGCGTCGGTGCGCGCCATCTGGCCCGCAAGGATTCGCGTGTCGTCGGCATCCTTGGTCCTGGCGTCATGGCGCGCACCTCGTTGGCCGCGTTCATGGCGACTTGCCCGATGATAGATACGGTGAAGGTGAAGGGGAGGGGTGAGAAGAGCCTCGCCGCCTTCGTCTCTTGGGTACGCGCGACCTATCCGCAGATCACGACCGTTCAGACGGTCGATACGATCGAAGAGGTGATGCAGGGCAGCGACATCGTGACCTTCTGCCAATCGGGGGCAATAGGAGACCCTTCGCAATATCCCATGGTCCGCCGCGAATGGATCAAGCCGGGCACGTTCCTTTCGATGCCCTCGCTCACGGACGTGGACGAAGGCATGCAGGCGAGCGACATTCGCAAGGTACTCGATAATCCCGCCATGTACGAAGCGGGGTTCGAGGAATGTGAGAAGCCCGCTCACCGATGGGTTCCGGTCGTTGGCATGCGCTATCTCGACCTTGTAGCCGAAGGCCGCGTCGACCGGGACACGCTCGAAGACCTTGGCAAGATTGTCGCTGGTGAGGCGCCAGGGCGTACCAACGATGATGAGATCATCATTCTCTCAGTCGGCGGGATGTCGGTCGAGGATGTGGCATGGGGTACGGTGATCTACCGGAACGCCATTGCGCGCGGCATCGGCACCAGCCTGAATTTGTGGAACGAACCCGCGCTCCGCTGACGGGCGCGATAAAAGGATCTTTCATCATGACGCAGATCGTCAAACTCAAGACGGGATCGCCTGCTGAAACGCGCGGCAGCTATTCGCGCGCGGTCGCGGTGGACAATCTGATTTTCGTGTCCAACACGGCGGGTCGCAATCCTGACACAAAGTTGATCCCGGCCGATCTTCGCGAACAGACCTTTCAGGTTCTGGCCAACATCGAGCGCGCGTTGAACGCTGTGGACGCAGTTCTGGAAGATGTCATTGCTGCGCGAGTCTATATTCAGTTCCCGCAAGACATCGATGAAGTGATGAGTGCCTATGCAGAACGGATGAAGGGGATAGAGCCCGCTTTCACCCTCACCAGCCCGCCGCTTGGTTCGCCTGAATTCAAGGTCGAGATCGAGGTGACCGCATGGCGGGGGGCTTCGAACGCATCTATCCGGAATATCGACATAGGGACTATCCGGAATATCGACATAGGGAGTTGAGCAATGCGCGACACCTTGGCCCATGTGGACCGCATCCGGTGACATGGGCGCCGCCACCCATTGACCCGGTCCGGACGTCAGACGCATTGCCGCGTGACTGCGAGGTTGCGATTATCGGCGGCGGTATCGTTGGTCTGATGGCGGCGTTGACTCTTGCTGAGCGTGGTGTTCCGGTTGTCGTGTTTGAGAAGGGCACCCTGGCCGGCGAGCAATCCTCCCGCAACCTCGGATGGGTGCGCAAGACGGGTCGGGAACTGCCTGACCTGCCGCTGGCTATGGAATCGGATCGGTTGTGGGACATCATGCCCCAGCGCGTCGGGCGCGATGTCGGTTTTCGCCGGACTGGGATCCTCTATTGTGTTCGCAACGAGGCGCAACTGGCCCCGCACGAGGCTTGGCTGGACGCGGTTGGCGACCATCACCTGGGTTCGCGGTTGGTCAGCAATGCGGAGATTGCCGATCTTGTTCCTGGCGGTCAGGAAGGTTGGTACGGCGGCATCTATACGCCTTCGGATGGCAAGGCTGAACCGCAACTTGCCGCCAGTGCAATCGCACGCGCCGCAATGGCCAAAGGCGCTGTCATTATAGAACAGTGCGCTGTACGCGGTCTTTCGCTCGCTGCCGGACGAGTGGCGGCGGTCGTGACGGAGCGGGGCGAGTTGCCGTGCAAGGTTGCGATCCTCGCCGGCGGTGTCTGGTCCCGCAGGTTTCTGGGCAATCATGACGTTTCGCTGCCGACCTTACCCGTCATCGCTTCGGTACTGCGGACAAAACCGATCGTCGGGCCAACGGACATCGCCGTCGGAGCGCCCGATTTCTCATTCCGCAAAGATCATAGCGGAGGTTTCACCATCACGCAGCGGGGGGGCTTCATTGCGCCGCTCGCGCTTGATAGTCTGCTGCTCGCCAGGCAGTTCGCACCTGTGCTGCGCAAGGAGTGGAGGCAGATACGCCTGTCGCTGGGGCGACATTTTCTCGACGACCTTGCTTTGCCGCGCCGTTGGCAGCCGACCGGGCCTTCGCCGTTCGAGAAGCAGCGGACGATCAATCCCGACGTGAGCCAGACTCTCAACGCTGAAGCGCTCACGAATCTGCGCGCCGCATGGCCTGTTTTTCAAGGACGCACAGGTAGCGCATAGCTGGGCGGGGATGATCGACATTACACCAGATGCCAATCCCGTCATTTCCCCGGTCGATGCAATATCCGGACTCATCCTGGCCAGCGGGTTTTCCGGCCATGGGTTTGGCACAGCGCCCGCCGCAGGCGGATTGGCAGCCGATCTGGCGATGGGTACGCGTCCGATTGTCGATCCCGCTCCTTACACCCTTTCACGATTTCGCTAGGGCGGGTACCCTGCATCCCAATAGGATCGAGTTGATATGTCAAATAACCAACTGGACGAAACAGGCACTGTCGCTGAAAAGGTTGCGACACTCGACCGCTTCTACAGCGCTTTCAATTCGGGTGATATGGACGGTGCCTTCGCCTGTCTGTCTCCAGATATTATTTGGATCTACCATGGGCCGCGGGATGCTATTGCGTTTGCGGGGACGTTTCACGGTCATGAAGGCGTTCGCGACTTTTTCCGACGCGTCGCCGAAACCATCGAACTGGTGGAGATGACACCAGAAACATTCGAAGCCACGGGCGACACGGTTTATGGAACCGGGGTGGAGCATAGTCGCTCACTCACCACGGCACGCGAATATCGGGTCCGCTGGGCACATGTCTACAAGGTCGAGAACGGATTGATCACCCGTTTCGAAGAATTTCTCGATACGGCGGCCGTGGCTGGTGCATTGTCATGAGTAGCAAGCTCAGCGACCTGCTCCGCAAAAAATGCCTGCAGTTCGGCCGCGATTTCAAGGCAGGCCGGATCGAGGCCATGACCAATGCCTTCTATCATCCCGACGCGGTGATGGAGGGTCGGGATATGCCTGCTGAGGTTGGCCGTTTGGCAATCAGCCGCATTTTCGAGGAAGCTCGCGACGTCTATTCGGCTTTGATCATCGAGTTGGAGGACGTCACGCAAATCGGCGACGTCGCCTTCGCAAACTTTACGAACCGCAACACTATTATCGCTGGCGGGATCGATGTCCATCGCGGGCTTATGATCTGGACTCTTGTTGGCGATGATTGGCTCGTAATTCGCGACTTTTTCTTCGCGGAAGGCGCGCCCCTGCTCGATCCGGTGGCGCTATTCCCCGTCCGTGCCAAGGCAACGACGCACACCCGGTCGCCGCGCAAGTGACTTTAGATGGCATCATGAAGGAAATCTAATGCCCGGCGTAAGTAGAGCCTATGAGATTAATGTGCAGGACCACCGCCTGCATTATCTCTCGCTCTCGGCCAAGCACGGTTCGATGCGAGCCGCCGCCGATTATCTGGGCGTTGCACCTTCGACAATCAGCCGCCAGATAAAATTGCTCGAACGGGCGCTTGCGATCGCGCTTGTCGAGCCGGGTTCGCACAAGATGATCCTTACCGAAGCCGGGTTGATGCTGTGCGAATATTATGATCATCGGATGGCCGAGCATGACGTACTGCTGAGCGGCCTGGCGGCGCTTCGCAATGTGCGCACCCAGTCGATCCGTATCGTGGCGTCCGAGTGCCTGATGGCCGCGCCGTTTCTTCCCGCGCTGATGAATGTCAGCGAAAAATATCAGGATGCGGCAATTGAGTTGATGTCCGCCGAATCCAACGCGGCGCACCGCGTGATCCTCAACGATACGGCGCATTTCGGCCTTCTGCTCGATTCCCCCGACGACGTGCGGTTGCGCGTCCATGCCGCCGCTCGCCAGCCATTTGTCGTGCTTATGGCTCGCCAGCACCCGCTCGCAATTCATGAGCGCATTACACCGGAAATGGTTGTCGAGAATAAATTGCTGACACCGCTGCCTTCGTCTCGTTTGTTCGAGATAATTCAGACCGTGTTCTCCAGCCGCGGATTGTCGCTCAACATCGCCCTGAAATCTTCGTCGATGCAAATGATTCTGAACGGCGTCGAGCGAGGCTTTGGCATTGCGCTGTTGCCAGCGCTATTTGCCCCAGAAGATCAGAATAGTGCATTGATTGTCCGACCTCTTGATTGCGAAGAGCTTCGGGAGATCAGCCTTTTGCTGGTCAGTCGCGTTGGTCGCAAGCTTGAGCCGGGCGCGCTCGAAATGCGATCGGCGCTTATGCGAGCCATTCGTAAGCTTCCTGCCAAATAGCTGGCGGAGGTCGTCGCAGTCGGTCGCTTTTTGCGACTAGGCAATGCAAGCGCCAGCGCCGTTTTACCGCCTTCATTCAGATGTTGCATGCATCGCAACAACAGACTGCGACCATGTCATTGTGTCGCGCTGGCGATGAACGGATGATGCTCATCATAATAATTTAAAATAGCTGACAAGGGGGTTTCTCATGAGCCGGATTTCAAGCCTCTACCTTCTATGCGCCATTCCACTGTGCGTAGCTGCAAACCCAGCGATAGCCCAACAGGGCACTGCAACAGCGACCAGTGACGAGAATAGTTCTGGCCTTGCGACAATTGTCGTCACGGCCCAGAAGCGCGAACAGAATCTCCAGTCGGTCGGCATCGCCGTGACGGCAGTGACCGCTGAAAGCATTCAAAGCCAGAATATCACCAGTAGTGCTGACCTTGCTGGCAGGATCGTGGGCCTGGAAAATTATTCACCCTATGGGCCGGGTACATCGGCGAACGTTGTGATCCGCGGGATCGGCGTCAACGACTTTGGCGAAGGCCACGAAGCGCCCGTAACGACCTATGTCGACGAATTCTACTACGTCGCTGTCCCGGCAGTCGATTTCGCACTGTTCGATCTTGACCGAGTGGAAGTCCTTCGCGGACCGCAAGGTACTTTGTTTGGCAGAAATTCGACGGGCGGTCTGATCCACTATGTGACAGCCAAGCCGCAAAATCGTGCCGAGGGCTTTGCGAATGCAACCTATTCCAGCTTCAATACGCTGAAGCTCGAAGCGGCTGCCAATGCGCCCATCAGCGATACAGTCTCGGTGAGGCTGTCGGGCTTTTCGCAAACGAGCGATGGTTACCAGAGACAGGTCAATCCTAATCTGGAGCGTGGCGGCCAGGCCGGCAGCCAGGCGGTCCGTCTGCAACTACGTTATCAAGGCCATGACGGTTGGGATCTCAATCTGAAAGGCGAATATGGTCGGATTGATACGGTCCACAGCTATTATGAGTCGCTCACCGGCTATGTCGATGACGCTACCGGATTGGTCATGCGTGACGATACGATCACGGATATCGTCGGCTATGCCGAACGCAACGGTCCGGCCGCCAAGAAGAACACAGTATTCACCAATCGACCGGCGATGTTGAAGGCTACAATCAAATCGGCGCTCTTCCGAGCGGAGAAGGAATTCGGAGACACGACCTTTACAAGCGTGACCGGTTACCAGAATTACAAGCGCCAAATGAACGAGGATAGCGACGGTACGCCTAACGATATCGTTTATGCCAGCTTCCCTTATCAGCTTGAAGAGGCGACGCAGGAACTGCGACTTTTCCATGATGGCGACCGCACTGACTGGACAGTGGGCGTCTATGGACTCTTGGCGACGGGCGATAACCAACCATCTGCCGTGTTCAATTTCCCTCTCGATGGCCCGGCGCCGGACGGCATATATCAAGGTGCCGTATTCCCGCTCGCCCTCAATGCCAACTGGAGGATGCGGACGAAATCGCTCTCTGCTTTCGGTCAGGTGGAACATAATCTGACCGACACTCTGAAGTTGATAGCAGGCGTACGGCTGACCTATGACGACAAGGGTTTTGCCGATGTGGACAATGCCGCATTCCGGACATGCGCCAGCGGGCAGCCGGGTTCGTGCTTCCTCGTGTCCGAAGGGGGCGATGGCACGCCAAATCCCTTCAAGCTAGACTATGATCAACTGCTTGTGTCGGGTAAGGTCGCGCTCGAATATTCGCCGAACCGCAATACGTTATTCTATGCCAGCATTTCGCGCGGTACCAAAGGTGGTGGCTTCAATAACGGTTTTTACCCCGACAACACTAGCCTTGCTCAAATTCCCTACAAGGATGAAACGCTCTATGCCTATGAAATAGGCGAAAAGGTCACTCTTTTGAACAACCGACTGAGGATCAACACCAGCGCGTTCTATTATGATTATTCCGATTATCAGGTGTTCAATTATTTTGGCCTAGTCGGCCTGATCTCCAACCAGGACGCGCGCGCTTATGGTGTGGAGACCGAAATCGAAGCCGAGCTGGCAGAAGGGCTGACCGTCTATGGGTCCGCGGCATATCTGAACACCAGGATCTATGATGTCAGCAAATCGACGCCATCTGGCGCTATCGTTACCGCCGATCGTGAGATGGCGTTTGCACCCAAATGGAGCGGTAGCGGCGGTGTAACCTATACCACGCCAGCAACCTCGCTTGGTGCATTGACGGTCGACTGGAACTTCAACGCGCGTTCATCGCGTTTTGCCGGAAATTTCGGCGATCCGGGCACGAAACTGAACAGCTATTTCAAGCATAATGCATCCGTATCGTTCGATTTTGAAGCCGGCTGGAACATTCGTGCGTTTGTCGACAATATCGGAAACGTCAAGAACTTCACTTATCTCGGCCCCTCCTTTGCCTCGCTTGGCATCGTCCAGGCACGGTATGCAATGCCGCGCACCTATGGCGTGGCAGTTGGCGTCAAATGGTGACGCGCCGAAAGTGATTAGACGCCTGCTTGGCGGTTCCGTCCTTTCTCATGGGCGGGACCGTCATTTTGTGTTTGGAGATCTGTTTTCATGAGCAAGCCCATGCACCTTCGCGCATTGATCGCCGCCTGGCTCGCACTCGCGACGGCGTCCCCTGCGCTGGCGGAGGTGGCGGCAGACACCGTGTATCGCAACGCGCGCATCTACACTGTCGATTCCGCCCGCCGCTGGGCGGAAGCTGTCGCCATTCGCGACGGACGCTTCGTCTATGTCGGCGATAATGCAGGGGTGAAGATATTCATCGGACCGAAAACCGATGTCGAGGATGTGAAGGGGCATATGGTGATGCCGGGCATCCATGACGCCCATCAACATATGGTGATCGCACAGGCGCGGAATATCTATTGTCAGGTGTCCTCCGAAGCAGACATCAAGGCGCTTATCGCCGCGCTCAAGGCCTGTCCGGCCAGCAAGCGCCCCGATGGATGGATCATTGCGGACGTATATCGCGGCGATAATTTCCCCGGCGGACAAGCCGATCGCAAATTTCTTGACGAGGCGTTCCCAGATACGCCTGTCTATATTCGCGAATGGTCCTTTCACCACGCCTTGGTCAACACCAAGGCGCTGACAATCGCCGGTATCGATCGCAACACGCCCGACCCGGAGGGCGGGACTATCCTTCACCGCGCAGATGGCGAGCCGACCGGAGAATTGCTGGCGGGCGCGACTTATCTGGCATCCCGGCACCTGCCGCCTTTGCCTGAAAAAACGGTGCGAAAAGCCTTGCTCGATACGGCAGCACTCTGTGCCCAATATGGGATTACTTCGGTTCAGGATGCCGGGGTAACAGAAAGTGTCGCGCGGGCGTTGCACGACCTCGATCGAGAGGGGCTTTGGCATTTGCGGACATTGGCGCATGTGTTCTGGGGCAATCCCGCTGTGTCGATGGTGTCATTGCAGGAGAGCGAAAAGACGCTCTCGGAACGAAAGGCGTTTCGCTCGGAGAGAGTGTCAATCGATGCCGTCAAACTCCTGATCGACGGCTCACCGCTTCAACCGCATCACACCGATGTCGAACTTGACGCGCATGGTCATTATGACCGTTCGAAGCTTTATACCGATCCCGAAACAATCGCTGCCGCACTGACGCGTTTCGACAAGGAAGGCCTGCGTGTTAAAATGCATGCCGTAGGAACTGGCGCGAACCGCGTGGCAGTGGATGCGATTGCCGCGATGCGCAAGGTGAACGGGCGATCTGCCCTCATGCCGGAACTGGCCCATAGTCTGTATTTTTCTCAGCAAGATCTCGACCGGCTGGCACCGCTTGGCATTGTGGCGGAAATGTCCCCGGCGATCTGGGAGATCAAAGGGCCGTTGACTGCCAGCCTAGCGGGCGCGTGGCCTTTCCGCAGCTTGCTGGAGCGTGGCGTTACTATGACAATCGGTAGTGACTGGGTCGTGTTGCCAACTCCTAATCTGTTCCCGGCGATCGGGGGCATGCTGGACCACGGCGACCAGTCGATCTCGCTAGCTGATGCCCTGGCGATCGCGACCATAAATGGTGCACGGGTTTCAGGCTGGGGTGACGTTGCGGGGTCGATCGAAGTCGGTAAAATGGCTGACATGATCATTCTCGATCGCAACCTGTTTGATGTCACGCCCGACAAGATTGCGGAAACGCGTGTTTTGCGGACTATTTTCGAAGGGCGCGTCATCTACAAAGCAAACTGACACAGGACGATGTTTGCCGGTGCCGACCATGCTGTCGCGCGACGGTTGCCCTCTTGATCGCAAGAATAGGCGGTGACTCCTGGCACAGGTGAGCGGAAATCTGGCACGTACATGCGGGAAACGCCGGGCAGAATGCGGGACAAGCGGCTCGTCAACCAAGCGGGGTCGCAATGACGGGCATCACGGGTTTCTACAGCGACGAATGGACATTCTGGCATTCGGTTGGCCTTCAGGCGCTTTTCCTGCCGATTGGCGGGTTCGTGCAGCCGCCAAGCGGGGTAGCCGGGGCTGATACGCCGGATTCCAAGCGGCGTTTATGGTCTTTGCTCAGGACTTCGGGCTTGATGGACAAGCTCAAGCTGGCCGGCGCGGCGGCGATCGATGATTCCGATCTGTACCGCGTCCACACGCAACGCTATATCGAAGAATTCAGGCAGGTCAGCAAGGCGGGTGGCGGGGACATTGGCGATTTCGCGCCGTTCAGCGCAGGCGGCTTTGACATCGCCTGCATATCAGCCGGCCTTGCCAAAGCGGCCATGTCGGACGTGATGGCGGGTCGGGTCAATCGTGCCTATGCGCTTTGCCGACCCGCAGGGCATCATTGTCTGTCTGATCGCTCGATGGGCTTTTGCGTACTTGCCAACATTCCGATCGCTGTTGAAGCTGCGCGCGCAGAGCATGGGCTTGGCAAGGTCGCCATTCTGGATTGGGACGTCCACCATGGTAACGGCACCCAGTCCATCTATTATGACCGCGGCGATACCCTTACCATCTCGATTCATCAGGAAAATTGCTTTCCGCCTGGGTATAGCGGAGTTGACGATCGCGGTTCGGGCGAGGGGGCAGGCGCCAATATCAACATCTCGCTTCCCCCCGGTTCGGGAGATGCCGCGTATCGCGCGGCGATCGACCAGATTGTCCTGCCAGCGCTCGATCGCTTCCAGCCTGATCTCATCGTGGTCGCGAGCGGGCTGGATGCAGGGGCCGCGGACCCCATGGCTCGCATGCTCGCGACGAGCGAAACCTTCCGTGCCATGACGCAAACGATGGTCGAGGCTGCCGATCGCCTGTGCGGGGGCCGCCTGGTCGTGGTGCACGAGGGGGGCTATTCCGAAGCCAGCGTGCCGTTCCTCGGCCTCGCGATCATCGAAGCGTTGAGCGGCGAACGAACCGAAGTCGTCGATCCCACGCTTGGAATCTTCGACGCGCAGCAGCCGCAGGCCGATACCGTCCGCTTCCAGCTAGACAGGATCAATGCGCTGGCACGAACCTTCGCGGATACCGCAGCGCTTTGACTCCGACACAGAGGGGCAAGGCGGGACGGCGCGATTGACGCGCTCAACGTCCGCAGCGGTCAGTGGCGGCGCGTGGAACGCAGCGTGTCGGACGGGCTGCAACCATAGCGTTTGCGGTAATGCTGCGCATAGCGGCCAAAATCGACAATCCCACAATCGAGCATCAGATCGGTCACGCGCTCCGCCCCATCGGCCCGGCATAGCGCTTCGTGCAGACGTTCCAGCCGATGGCGGCGGATATAATCGGCCGGGCTCGTCCCCAGGAAGCGGTTGAAGCCGGTTTGCAGGCTGCGGACGCTGACCCCCACCTTTGCGGCAATGCGCGCGACCGACAGGCTTTCGTCATAATTGTCCTGAATGATCGCGCGTGCACGCTGCACATGCCAAGGCGCTGTTTCATTGCCTGGCATGCCGATCAGGTCTGAATAGTTGCTGGGGTGATAGCTCAACAGCAACTCGATCATCATGGCGCCATAATGACGTTGCATCCGTTCATTGCCGAACATATCAGGCGCGCTATCGGCCTGATCGGCGATATGGGTTACCAGCCGCCGCCAAGCGTTGGGCAGGGAACCGTCATCAACGCCTGTCGTATCAAAGACAAGCGGTCGGCTCACCGAAAGACCCAGTTGTGCGTCGAGATAGGCATCGAACGCGCCTTTGGACAATCTGACCGTCAAATGGCGGCAATGACGTGTCATTTCGACCCTTAGCCTCGTCCCAGGAGAGGTGACATGGATTGCGCCGGGTCGCACGATGCAGCGACGGGCATCATCCCACATCACGCTGCTGCCGGCGATGCCGATATGGACCATATAGCTGTCATCGATATGCGCCGGGTCGATGCGCACGTCAGTGCCATAGGAAAGATCGACGATCTGCGCTTCGCCCAAATCGTAGCGCCGCAACTGGGTCGCAATCGGCCGATCTGACTGCAGAGTCATCCGGTGCGGCGCCAGGGCTTGCGACACGAACTGCAATGTCGCGTCCGCATCTGTTGATTGGAAGTGGGTCTGGTAGCCGCCTGTCATTGCAAGAGAGCGAGTCGACACCGTTCACATCTCCTCTAACTCCCCTCTATGGATGCCCGGTAAAAGTTGAATAGTCAAGCAAGTTGGCATTGTTTTCGTGCCGATCGCGCATGTTCGCTTCGCCTTTTGCATAGTGCGGCAAGGCACGCTGTTCCTATCATCCCGACATATCAGGGAGAGCTTCGCCATGCCGCAAATAACCGATCAGAAAGCACGCCTCGGAGAGGCTGCCCAACGCTTCCTTGGGTCCAGCCGCAAAATGCTGATCGATGGGCAATGGGTTGAAGCCCAGTCTGGTCGGACGATCGCCGTCGTCGATCCCGCGACGGGCCTCAAGCTGGTGGATGTGCCCGCGGGCGGGGCCGCAGATATCGACCGTGCCGTAGCCGCTGCGCGACGGGCATTCGAAGGGTCGTGGGCTGCCGCCCGGCCCGTGATGCGCGAGCGCCTGTTGCTGAAACTTGCGGACCTGCTCGAAGCGCACGCCGATGAGATGGCCGAGCTTGAAACAATCGACAGCGGCAAGTTGCTGATGATGTCGCGCATGGCAGACCTGACGCTGGCGATCGATTCCCTGCGCTACATGGCGGGCTGGGCGACCAAGATCGAAGGCACGACGATCACGCCGTCATTCAACTATGTCCCGCCCGGCATGGAGTTCACGTCGCAGACGCTGCGTGAGCCGGTAGGGGTGGTCGGCCAGATCATCCCGTGGAATTTCCCACTGGTCATGGCAATATGGAAGATTGCACCGGCTTTGGCTGCCGGGTGCACGGTCGTGCTGAAGCCGGCTGAGGACACGCCGTTGACGGCGCTCAGGCTGGGCGAACTGATCTGCGAGGCCGGATTTCCCGACGGCGTCGTCAACATTGTTACCGGCGATGCGGAACCGGGCGTTGCGCTTGTCGATCATCCAGACGTCGACAAGATCGCCTTTACAGGTTCAACCGAGGTCGGGCAGATCATTCAGCGCCGCGCCGCCGACAGCATGAAGCGGCTCTCGCTCGAACTGGGCGGCAAATCACCTGTTGTCATCTTGAAGGATGCCGACATCGGTATGGCCGTGCAGGGTGCCGCGCAGGCTGTATTCTTCAATCATGGTCAGGTCTGCACTGCTGGATCGCGACTATTTGTCGAGCGGCCGATCTATGATGCGGTAATGGATGGCCTTGCCGAAGTGGCCAATGGCTTTACGCTGGGTTCCGGTTTCGACGAAAGCAGCCAGATGGGCCCGCTGGTGTCCGCCAAGCAACGAGACCGGGTGCAGCGCTTCCTTGAGGCAGGATGTGCGGAAGGGGGGCGTTTGATCGCCGGCGGCACGCAGGTGGAGGGTGACGGATTCTTCTTCCGACCGGCCGTGTTCGCCGACACGCGCCCCGATATGACGATCTATCGCGAGGAAATATTCGGCCCAATCCTGGCAGCGACGCCGTTCGACGATCTTGATGACGCGATGCGGCTAGCCAATGACAGCGTCTATGGTCTGGGTGCCAGCGTATGGACCAACAATCTGTCCTTGGCGAACCGCGTCGTGCGACGTTTGAAGGCAGGCAATGTCTGGGTGAACTGCCACAATCTGCTGGACCCAGCCGTACCCTTCGGAGGGTATCGGCTTTCGGGATATGGCCGCGAACTCGGCCACGCAGTCACGGATATGTATACCGAAAGCAAGTCCGTAACGACCCTATTGCTCTGACGCGGATCATGTTTTTACTTGATTATTCAAGTTTTGTAGCGTCAAATTGCAGAACATCGCACCTTGGAATCGGGGTGCAGTACGGCATTTCCGGGAGAGTATGATGAATATCGCGCTACAATCTCAGCCAGCGTCGCAGGGGGAACGAGCCACCGCATTTGACCGGCTGATCGATGTCGTGCGCGCGCAGCGCACGCAGTTTTCGCGAGATCAGCAATTGAGCGCGGAGGTCGTCGGTCTGCTGCGAGAGGCGGGTTTCTATCGTGCCATGGTGGCCAAGCGGTTCGGCGGAGACGAGGCCTCGCCGATGGATTTCCTGCGCATGGTGGAACGGCTATCGGAAGTTGACGGCTCGGCTGGATGGGTCGCAAGCTTCGGCTTTTCAGCGATCTATCTTTCAGCGCTCCCGGTTGAAACGCTGGAATCGATCTACGCCGATGGGCCCGATGTCATTTTTGCCGGTGGCATCTATCCGCCGCAAAAGGCGATCCCGGTCGAGGGCGGGCTTGAAGTGTCTGGCCGCTGGTCATGGGGCAGCGGTTCGACGGGAGCGGATCTGGTTGGCGTAGGGATAAAGGTCGATGGGGGCGACAGCGGCGGCCTGCCACTTATCGCGGTGATGCCCGCAGCAAAGGTGCGCATCGATCGCAACTGGGACGTGATCGGTCTCAAGGGGACCGGCAGTCATGATATGGTCGTCGACAAGGTTGTCGTGCCCAAGGAATGGACGTTTATCCGCGGAGGCAAGTCGAGCCTTGACCAGCCGCTATACCAGTATCCGACCATGTCGCTTGCCGCCCAGGTTCTTGCGGTCGTCGCGCTTGGCACGGCGCGGGGGGCAATCGAGGTGCTTTCGGAGCTGGCGGGCGGACGAAGTTCGATCACCGGAGCGGCTAATCTTGCAGATCGGCCTTATTTCCAAGCCGATATAGCAAAGGCGGAGGCTCTGCTCCGTTCCGCCCGTGCCTTCTTCTACGAGGCTACCGAGGAAGCCTATAATACGCTGTTGCAGGGTGATGAGCTCAGCATCGAACAGCGCACTTCGCTCCGTTTGGCGTCGACCAATGCAGCGCGCGCCGGTGCGGACGTCACGCTTGCCGTATATCGCCTCAGCGGCACGACCGGCATTGCGACCGACCATATGATCGCCCGGCATATGCAGGATGCGATGGTGGTACCGCAACACGCCTTCCTGTCGGACAGCACATGGCAAAATGCCGGACGCGTCCTGCTTGGCCTCGACGCGCCTGCGGGCTTCCCCTGATCCTATCGGAAGGACTATATTCATGACCGACAAACCCAAATTGCGTGTGCTGTTTTGTGGCGCCGTTCTGCAGAATTTCTTCGATCTGCCGGGAAGCGAGATCGGCAAGGTGTGGGCTGCAACGGGGGAGATGCTGAAAGGCATTCGTGACCTGCCGGGGGTCGAGATCATCGGCACGATCGACGACGATCAGACGATGGTGGGAACATCGCCCAATGGCTGGCCTTGGACCTTCTACATTCTTGCCGATGTGCCGGATCGCGAAACGGCCGTTGCTGCCTGCAACCTTTTTCGAACGATCGAGGTCGGCGAATATCGGCTGTGGCGTTACATTCGGGTCGAAGCGCGGGTAGGTCGCGAATTGGTGATCCCGGCATGAACGGCGACGTCGCACTGGTGACGGGCGGTGCAAGCGGTGTCGGTCTCGCAATTGCGATGGCGCTCCATGCTGCTGGTTACCGCGTCGCGATTGGTGACATCGATACAGATGGGGCAGTGAAAGCCGCGCACATGATCGATCCCGACGGTGCGACGGCCGTGGGACTGGGGCTTGATGTACGGCAGGAAAGTGCGTTCGCTCTGGCGCGCGATGTCTTGGTCGAGCGCTGGGGTTCGGTTGAAATTCTCGTCAACAATGCGGCGATGACGGCGGCCAAGCCAGTGCTCGACATCACGCCTGAAGAATTCGATGCGGTCACCGCGGTCAACCTGCGAGGCACTTTCGTCGGCAGCCAGGTCTTCGGTCGGTTTTTTAAAGAGCGTGGCTATGGCCGCATAGTCAACCTGGCCTCTCTGGCGGGCCAGAATGGCGGGACGGCGACCGGTGCCCATTATGCAGCGTCAAAGGGCGG
Organism: Sphingobium sp. B2; assembly: GCF_007693735.1. Lineage (NCBI taxonomy): Bacteria > Pseudomonadati > Pseudomonadota > Alphaproteobacteria > Sphingomonadales > Sphingobiaceae > Sphingobium > Sphingobium sp. B2. The sequence goes on along the minus strand of NZ_VDBZ01000002.1, from coordinate 438,337 downwards.
GATATTGACGCTGACAAAGGTCTTCGCGCGTGATCTTGCGCCCTTTGGCATCACAGTCAACGCGATTGCGCCGGGGCCGCTCGATACGCCGATGGTCCATCAGACCGTTCCTGCCGATCGCATGACGCAATTCCTGACCAACGTACCAGTCGGGGTGCTGGGTGAACCGGCTTTCATAGGCGCGACGGTAGCATTGCTCGTGGGGCGGGCCGCTGCCTTCATCACTGGCGCAACAATCGACATCAACGGCGGCCTCTACATGCGCTGAGACCACCGACACAGACAAAATAATAACAAGACGCTCTTCGCAGGGCAGGACAAAATGGAGGAGACATGGAATGAAGATAGTTATGAGGACGGCGCGAAACGCGCTGATCGGCGCTACTATATTGGCCGGCCTGCCGGGCTTTGCGGCAGCGCAAGATATGCCCGGCGAAATTGTCGTTACGGCCCAAAAGCGCGAACAGAATATTCAAAATGTCAGCCTGGCGATCAGCGCGTTGGGGAGCGAAGGCCTGGCGGACCTTGGCCGGCAGGAATTGTCGGCGCTCGCAGCAAAGCTGCCCAGCCTCCAGGTGCTGGCCTACAGTCCCACGCTCACCGTGTTCAATATTCGCGGCGTGTCACAGAACGACTTTGCCGACACACAGGAGGCCCCGATCGCCTTCTACAATGACGAAGTCTATGTCAGCGCGCTCGGTGCCATTGCCGGTCAAACCTTTGACCTTGAACGTGTCGAGATGTTGCGCGGGCCCCAAGGGACATTGTTCGGCCGCAATGCGACCGGCGGACTGGTTCAGGTGATCACGGCCAAGCCGACGGCCGATCTGTCGGGCTTTCTCACCGTAACCGGCGGCAGTTTTGGCCAGATCGCAACGGAAGGTGCGATCAGCGGACCACTTAGCGAAACGCTGCGCGCGCGCCTGTCCTTCACGACCGAGCACCGCAAGGGCTATATCAAGAACACCATCGGCAAGGATATCGGCAACGCCCGCTTCTATGCGGGGCGCTTCCAGCTTGCGGGCGACGTGGGCGAAGGGGGATCCTTCACTCTGAAGATCCAGGGTATGCGCAACGACGACGAGCGCAATGGCGGTCTTTACAGCCATCGCACTGCTGTCGCGAACGCCGATGGCCTTGGCGAATATGTCGGACCGAATGAAAATCCGTTCGGTACCTGCAATGGCTGTGACATGTTCGGTTATGTCCAGGCCGGATCAGACCCGCTCAAAGTCGCCTTCGATGGTCCTAACAGCTTCAGCCGGACCTACTGGAGTGGAACGCTTCGCTACGAACAGGATCTGGGCGACGTAACCCTCACGTCCATTTCCGACTATCAATATCTGAAGAAGCGCTATGGTGAGGATGGCGACATGTCGCCAGCGCCAATCTTTCGCTATTATACCGCGCAGGATCTCGACCAATATTCGCAGGAGCTTCGCTTGTCGGGCGACAGCGACGCACTGAACTGGGTGGTCGGTGGCTATGCCATTAAGATCGTCAGCGACAATGACTATAACACGGACTTGTCCGCGATCGGCCTTGATGAGGTCTATGGCGGTCGGTTGAAGACGACGTCCTTTGCAGCCTTTGGTCAGCTCGAATATGCGATCAACGACCAGTTCAGCCTGGTGGGCGGCGCGCGCTACTCCTACGACCGCAAGATCCTCGACTTCACCCATTCCGAAAACGGTGTTGTGGATTTCACGTTCAACCGCGCCAGCGTCGGCAAACTCGCCCGACAGGTGTTCAAGGATTATTCTGGCAAGGTCGGAGTCAATTACAAGCCGAACGACGATACTTTGATCTACGCCAGCATCAATCGCGGCATCAAGGGTGGCGGGTTCGGCACGCCAGCATTCAACCCCGGCGACCTGACCACGATCCCGTTCAAGAAAGAGGTGCTGACCGACTATGAAGGCGGCGTGAAGCTGACGATCGATCGGAACACGCACGTCAATCTGTCGGCGTTCTACTATGACTATAAGGACTATCAGGCGTTCGAATTGATTGGCATCGCGCTCGCCGTCCGCAACAAGGACGCCACGATCAAGGGTCTTGAGTTCGAGTTCAACACGCGCCCTGCCGATGGGCTCTACCTCTCGACGTTCGCGACCTATCTCGACAGCAAGGTCAAGGGTGTCGCACTGCCCGGAGGGCGGATAGCGGACACGCGCATGCCACAGGCCCCGAAATTCAGTGCGGGCGGGCTGGTTCGCTACGAATTGCCGGTCGGCGCCGGAAAGCTGGCGATGCAGACGGACTGGAAGTATGACAGTTCGCAATATTTCTCGACGTTTAATGCCCCGGTCGACCGCCAGGCAGGCCGCATTGTCGGCAATGCGCGGATTACCTACACGACCGGGGATCGGAACTGGGAACTTGCCGGCTTTGTCACCAACCTGACCGACAAGCATTACAAGCTCTATAATCTCGATCTGTCGGGTCCGTTCGGCTTCACGCAGCAGACCTATGCCCGGCCGCGCTGGTTCGGCGTTAGTGTAACGCGGCACCTTTGATCGATATATCAGGAACGGACAAAAAGGGGCGGCCAATCGGCCGCCCCTTCGCTATATGGGGATGATGGGATCAGGCGGCCGGTTGTTCCACGATCTTGTCGAAGAAAGTCATCCCCACATTCGCAACCAGTGATGCGCCGTCGACCGCAAGAACGGCTCCATTCACGAACGACGCGGCGGGCGACAGAAGCCATGCTATTGCTTCTGCGGCCTCCTCCGATGTGCCGGCGCGACGTGCGGGAACATGTTCGCTCACTTTCGCATAGGCGCCTTCGAGGTCGTCTGCGATATGCATCGTTTCCATCTCCTCGTCCCCCATTTCAGTCCGGATCCATCCTGGCGCGACGATATTGGCACGCAGGCCGTCACGGGCATGTTCATAGGCCAGCGTCTGGGTCATCAACTGAAGCCCCGCCTTGGACGCCGAATAGGCTGCGAGGCCTGGCCCGGTCTGCATCGCGCCGACAGACGTAATGGAAACGACGGCTCCCTTCGCGGCGAGCAGGTGTGGCAGGGCGGCCTGGGTCATCACGAACGGCCCGGTCAGGTTGATCGCGATCTGCTGATTCCAGGCCTCCAGGCTTATCTCTCCAAAGCCGGCGTTCACCAGCACGCCGGCATTAAGGACCAGGCCGTCGAGGCGACCGAACCGTGCGACAATGTCGGCGATCAATTGCGACGCTGCGGTTGGGTCGCCTACATCGGTGACGAAGCTTGCCGCTCCGGTTTCGCTGGCCACCTTTTCCAAAGGCTCCAGCCGCCGGCCGCAGATGACGACCTGCCATTCGGCAGCCAGCCGGCGCGCGGCCGCTGCCCCTATCCCGCTGCCGCCGCCGGTAACCAGCACGACGGGCTTCGTCGACCTATATTCTCCACTCATGCCATCGCCTCCTTATTTGGAATTAGGTTCGGTTAAATATTATATTTAGAGAGTATTTAACAAAAAATGGCGCTACATCCACAATATAATTGGACCAGAGTACAAAAAATATTAGGGTGGCAACGACTCGTAGGGAGGAGGCGCAGATGCGCTGGATGAATGTGGCACCGCTTACAGGCGGCACGTTTCTGGGCATGTACCCAATGATGACGACGCCGATCCTGATCGGCGGGGTCATGGACGGCGCGGCGATGACGTCGGAACAAGCGGGCTGGATCGGCACGATATCGGTCGGTGCGGTCGCGGCGGCTTCGATGCTTTTGCCCGGCCTGCTCCATCGTTTCCCGGGGCGGGGCCCGCTCTACCTTTTCGCGGCGTTCCTGGTTGCAGGCTATGCTGGCTTTGCCATCGCATCGGGTTTCAACAGCTTCGCCGCATTTGCTTTTCTGAGCGGCATCGGGTCGGGCGGCCTGCTTGCCGGCATGGCGATGCGGATTGCAGGCATGCCAAGCCCCGATCGCGTCTATGGCGGCATCTACGCGGCGGCGACGATTGCCTTCGCATTGCTGCTATTGCTGGTGCCGATCATCGGTGGCGCCGCAGGCGTTGGCGCAGCATTCCTGACGCTTGCTGCCGTGGCGCTCGTCGTAACGCCAGCGTTGCTGTTCGTTAGCGATCATGTCGTGGCCGACGCGCCTTTTTCGACCGATGGAGGCTTGTCATGGGGGATGGTGATGGTCGTCATGCTCGTCATGGTGATCACCTTCCCGCTTTATGGAGGCGTATATTCCTTCTGTGAGCGGCGCGCGGTCGCCGTCGGCTTGTCACCGGCCGGGGTCGGGTCGGTTCTGGGCGCGACAACCTTGATGACGGTGATCGGCGCCGCGCTGGTTGCCTGGATCGGAACGCGGCCGGGTCGCACCATTCCCACCCTGGCGACGATGGCAATTGCGACCATCGCTTACGGGCTGGCCCTGGGCGCGCGGGCTGTGGAGCCTTTCGTGCTGGGAATGCTGGCTTTCGGGCTGATCCAGATGGCCCTTAACAGCTATTTTTTCGGCCTGGCCTCGGTCCTTGATCCCGGCGGACGGGTGGCGGCTTTCCTTCAGGGCTTTTCGCTCATCCCCTATGCGCTGGGCGCGGCGCTTTTTGGCACGCTCGGCAACCTGCCGGAAGTCGCGATCCCGGCCATGGTGGTCAACATATTGGGCGCGCTGATCCTGCTACCTGTGCTTCTCAAGCTTGATCGCGCAGCAAAAGGGGCGCGCGCATGACTGGCGTGCGCCGTTCGCTCGGCTGGGTTCATGTCGCAGGTCTTGGCGTTGCACTGGTCATCGCTGGACAATATTCCGGTTGGAACTACGGCCTCGCCGCGGCAGGCTGGGCGAACATGGTGGTTGCCACCGTGTTGATGGCTCTGCTCTGCTTCGGATTGGCGCTGTGCCTTGCCGAGCTGTCAGCTGCCCGGCCCCATTCGGGTGGGCTCTACGTCTATTGCACGGACGCCTTTGGTTCGATCGTGGGGTCGTCCGTGGGGTCCGCCATATTCTTGGCCCTTGCGATCGGGACCGGGGCGGCGTCGGAGTTCGTATCGGCCTATGCGAGCCATGTTATCGGTTTCGGCGGCTGGCCACTGAAGATCGGCATGTTTGCCGCCATCCTCGCACTTCATTTGCGCGGTGCGGGCGAGGCGATGTGCCTGATCGTGGCGGCAGGTCTATGCGCGGTGCTTGGTATCCTGGTTTTCGATATCGCGATGATACCGCATTTCGCCATCGCCAATCTGACACCGGGCGGGGGGCGGCTGCACGTGGACGCTGCCGGGATCTTCGCCAGCATTCCCTACGCCATCTGGCTATTCATATCGGTCGAGCAATCGGCTGCGGCTTCCGAGGAGGTTAGCGACCCGGCCCGCGACATGCCGCGCGGCATCGTTGCTGCGGTACTGACGCTGCTGGTTTCGGCATTAGGGGTGTTGGTGCTCGGCGCAGGCGCCGGTGGTATAGAGCGGATCGGACAGGCCGCCGACCCACTCTACGCGGCTATGTCGGGCGTGCCAGCGGGGGTGCCGCACTGGATCGTCGTGATGGTGGGGCTGAGCGGCATATTGGGCCTTGTCGCGACGCTTTTCTCCTTGGTCTATGCGGCGTCGCGGCAGATATTCGCTCTTGCGCGTGATGGCGTCGCGATCGGTGCGCTGGCGTCCACCAATCGCTTCAGCGCGCCTGACAAGGCACTGATCCTGACCTGCGCGATCGGCTTGGCGGCATCTGCTCTACCGCCCGACCGCGTGATGTTGGCCGTGGTCCTCTCGCTGAGCGGTTCCTATGTCGTCCTCCTTGCCGCATTCATCCGCCTGCGGCTGATCCGCCCCGATTTGAACCGCCCCTTCCGCGCCTGGGGTGGCATTCCGATGGCAACGGCCGCCCTGCTGCTCGCCGCGGCATTGTTTATCGCCTGCTTCCGTGCCGATGTGCGCGTCCTGATCGGCCTCGGCCTGTGGATCGCACTTGTCACGGGCATGAATCTCATCCGCCGCAAAAATGCGGCGTCGCCTCGCGAAAGGATTGCCGATGTCGTCTGATCAAACGTTGCTCGAGCGCCGCTACCGCGTGCTGGGCCGGAACGCGCCGCTCTTTTACGAGCGGCCCGTTCATCTGGTGAAAGGGCAGGGCGTCTGGCTCACCGATGCCGATGGCCGCGAATATCTCGACGTTTACAATAATGTTCCCCATGTCGGCCATTGCCATCCGCATGTCGTGGAGGCGATCGCCAGGCAGGCTGCAACGCTCAACATCCATACGCGCTACCTCCATGAAACAGTTGTCGCCTATGCTGAACGGCTGACCGCCACCTTCGCCCCTGGCCTCGACAGCGTCGCCCTGACCTGTTCCGGCACCGAGGCAAACGAGCTTGCGCTCCGCATGGCGCGCTATCGCAGCGGCGGTGAAGGGATCATCGTCAGCGATTTCAGCTATCATGGCAATTCGGAAACCTTGGCAGCGGTCACGACCTGCTTCCCCGTGCCCGAACCCTTTCCAAGGTTCGCGCGCAAGGTCGCCATCCCCGATCCCTGGCGCGATCGACAAGGGCGCAGCGACGAAGAACTTGCCGACCAATTCGCGGCACAGGTGGAAGCGGCGGTCCGGTCGCTGGAGGCCGACGGCATCAAAGTCGCGGCGCTACTGATCGACACGCTGTTCGCCAATGAAGGCCTGCCTGCGCCATTGCTCGGCTATGTGGCCAAGGCGGCGGCGATCGTGCGCGCGGCAGGCGGGCTGTTCATTTGCGATGAGGTGCAGGCGGGCTTCGGTCGCACGGGCATGATGTGGGGGCATCAAGCAACTGGCGTGACCCCCGACATCGTCACGCTCGGCAAGCCGATGGGCAACGGTCACCCGATCGCAGGCGTCGTGGCGCCAACGGACCTGATCGACAGCTTCGGGCTGGCCGCCACATATTTCAACACGTTCGGGGGAAATCCGGTGTCGGCTGCCGCAGGGATGGCGGTCCTCGACGTGCTGGAAAATGAGCAATTGCTGGAGAATGCTAATAGCGTTGGAGACTATGTCCAGCAGGGACTCGACCGGCTTGCGGACAAGCATGCGATCGTGGGCAACGTTCGGGGCAGGGGCCTCTTCTTTGGTCTGGAACTGGTGCATGACGATGCCGGTCGCTCGCCGGCGACCAAGGAAACCAAGCGGGTGATGAACCTCATGCGCGAGAATGGCGTGCTGATCAGCCGCATCGGCCGCCACGACAACATATTGAAGATGCGCCCACCGATGGTGTTTGCCAGGACGCATGCCGATCACCTTCTCGCTGTACTCGATGACGCGCTCGGCGCGCTGTAATGGGATTTGTGATGACAGATTTTTACGCGTTGAGCGATGCGGACCAGATTGAACGCCTCGCCGAACTGGCCCGTGTGGCGCTTACGCGCTGGCCGGGCGCTTTCGATGACATTCGCCTCATAAAATATCGTGAAAACGCGGTGTTCTCTGCCCATCGCGACGATGGTGTACGCGTCGCCGTCAGGGTTCATCGCCACGGCTATCATAGCGACAGGGCGCTGCATTCCGAACTCCGCTGGATGCAGGCGCTGGCGCAGGATGGCATTGACGTACCGCCGATCCTTCTCAGCAGCGGCGGCCAGATCTTCGAGACGGTGTCGGCGCCCGGCATACCCGAGCCGCGCCAGGTTGATGTCCTCGGCTGGCTTGGGGGCGCACCGGCAGGATCATCAGAGAACGGGCTTGGACTCGACGATACTGGTGCGGCGCGCCTGTTCTTCGACGCGGGCGCGCTGGCCGCAACGATGCATGATCAAGTGTGCAAAATGAACCTTGCCGACGATTTTGAGCGACATGCATGGGATGAGGATGGGCTGGTCGGCACCGATCCGCTCTGGGGCCGTTTCCTGGACCTTCACATGCTGTCTGCCGAACAGCGCGCCTTGCTGACTGATGCAGCCACTTATGCGGCGGTCGATCTCGCGAATTTTGGCAAGGGCCCGCATAATTACGGCTTGATCCATGCCGACTTCGTGCCGGAAAACCTCCTCGTCGATGAGAGCGGGCTAAAACTGATCGATTTCGACGATAGCGGTTTTGGCTGGCATATGTTCGACCTTGCGACGGCTCTCTATTTCAATCTCGATCATCCCGGCTATAGGGCAATGGAACGGGCCTTGTTCGAAGGTTATCGATCGGTCCGAACCTTGCCTGAGGATGACGAGGCCATGCTCCCGCTATTTCTCTTCCTGCGCAGCACGACCTATCTCGGTTGGGTACAGACCCGGCCGGAAACGCAAACCGCCAAGGAGTTAGGCCCCTTTTTGATCGATCGCGCTTGCCTCGTGGCGCAGCGTTATCTCGATCAGCGCACCCTTGCGGCCATGGCGGGCCAGACGGCCTGATGGAGGAGGCTGGGCGCATTCCAGCGACACAGGCGCGCGGCCGCAAGCGGCGCGAGGCGTTGCTTGCGGCCGCGCGCCAACTGCTGGCCGAAAAGGAGAGCAGTCAGATCACGCTGGCCGACATGGCGGCGCATGCTGCCGTACCGAAAAGCTCCGCCTATCATTTCTACACCGATGCGCTGGGCCTCTATGCCGAACTGGTCGCTATCCTGGACAGCGAACTGCAACAATTGATCCAGCAGCCTTTGCCGCCAGTTCATGACTGGGAAGAGGCGATGAGCGTGATCATTGATCGTGCGGCGTCTTTCTTCGAGGACAATCCGGCGGCCCAGCAGCTTATGCTGTCATCGCAGACGCCGCCGCAGATCAAGCGCTTCAGCCGGAGCGCCGACATGGAAACCAGCCGACTGATCGAGGCGCTGTTGGAAAGCCGTTTCGTGCTCCCTGACATCCCCAATCGCGGACGAATATTCTTTCATGCCGTCGAGGCGGCCGATCTAATGTTCGGCCTTTCGCTGTTTCAGAGCGGCATCCTGCAGGCGGAGATGGTTGAAGAGGCAAAACGGATGAGCTGCGCCTATCTCGCACTCTATTTGCCGCGCTATCTTCCTGTCCGCGCCTAGTCGGACCTGCGATCAGTTTCGCCTGCGCGTGCTCGCCGGAGGCGTGCCGAACCGTCGCTTGAACAGACGCGCGAAATGGCTGCTGTCGTTGAAGCCCGCGGCGAAGGCGACCTGGCACACCGATCGGTGTGGTGATGCGGGATCTCGCAGCCATTGCTGCGCAAGGTCCAGCCGCAGGTTGGCAAGCCAGCGATGGGGGGTCGTTCCGGCTGCAGCGAAAAGACGGTAAAGGCTTCGTCGCGAGAGGCCGAACACATTTGCGAGCATGTCGGCATCAAGATCCGGGTCACCAAGGCGGGGCGATGCCCATTCGCGCATGCGCTCCAACTGCTGACCGGCGCGGCTGGGACGTTCCTCTGCCAGCCTTGCGCGGTTCAATGCGCTATCGAGCAAGGACAGCGTCACCGACATTGCGACTTCGTCGTCATTCCTGTCCTGTTCGCCCGCGTCGTCGAGCGATTGCAGGACGGCGGACAGCATACGTCCCGCACCGCTTTGGCCGGGAATGTGGCGGCCATAAACGCAATCGACATGGGCACCGATCTGCGAGAGCATATCGCGCGGCAGCGCCAATACGAGCGATCTTGTTCCTTCCTCTCCCACGTCAATTGTGCAGGCCTCGCGCGAATCCATCAGGACCAGATCGCGCGAGCCAAGGGTGGTTTCACGGTCATAGTGGCGCACCATCACGGTGCCGCGCATGGACATGAGGATGAAGGCCCGATCGGTCCACTGGCCCGACAAGGCGGGGCGGACGCTGCGTACAGCCCGCGCCGAAATATGAAACCCATCGAACGGGCCGGCGGCCGCTGGCCGCATCTCGCCGCGCGACCGTACCGATGTGGCAAAGGGTTCGGTATCGAACGCGCCGTATGTAGCGCGCAAGGACTGTTCGAACCGGTTCAGCGCTTGTAGTTGCGTCATCGCGACCCTCGCTCGGAATTGGCATGCGCAGCGCGATTCGCTGCAATCGGCCTGTCAAGATGTTCTGAATGATTGCATTCCTTTTCAAGTAAATTCGTTCCGGCCGGCATTTGGTCGCTGCGTGCGGGGGTTTTGGCATTCCAAGACGCGCTTTTGGCACAGCAGTGCGGGACCGGCAGCAGCGCGTCGCCTAGCGTTACTGGCTCAAGGCCCGCGGCCCATGCCGTCAAGAGAGGCTGATGTTCCAGGAAGGACAGGAGGCTGACCAGCCTCTTACATGGATAGAGGGGGAAACTAGATGATGAAATATTCCACCGTCTTGCTGAGCGGCGTTGCCTTCATTGTCGGCGCGCCAGCGTGGGCGCAGGAAGCAACCGAAGCGCCCATGTCCGACGAGATTGTGGTCACCGCGCAGAAGCGGGCGCAGTCAGTCCGCGACATCGGCATCAACATCACCGCTTTTGGCGAGGATGAGCTACGGCGTTCCCAGGCCACTGACGTAGGTTCGCTGGCCAGCCAGTTGACCGGCGTGGTCGCGACGACCAGTGTCAATTTACCGGCCTTCACCGTTCGCGGTATCGGGCTGAACGAGTTCGCGTCGAACTTTGACTCGCCCGTCGCCATTCATGTGGACGAAGTCTATAAGAGCAAGCCGTTCATGGCGACCGTGCCATTTTTCGACATTCAGCGTGTCGAAGCGCTCAAGGGGCCACAAGGCACCTTGTTTGGTCGCAATACGACTGGCGGATCGGTGAACTACTACACCGTAGAACCGCAGTTCGAAACCAGCGGCGGCATGAACTTCAATATCGACAATTACAGCCGCGCCCGCATGGACGGATTTTTCAACCAGACGTTGAGTGACACTATTGCTCTGCGCGGATCGTTCCTTGTCGCCCAGGGCAGTAGCGGCCCTTATCGCAATCTACTTTCCGGGAGAGACCATGGTGCACCCAACCAGATGGTCGGGCGCCTGCAACTGAAATGGCAGGGCGCCGCCACCTCGCTGCGGTTGCTTGGCTATGCGTTTCGCGACAAGAGCGAACTGACCCCTTATAAGAGCCCTGGCATCTTCAACCCGGACGGCACGCTTTGTCCGCAGGTCTTTACCGGCGAAATACGGAAAAACCGCACCGCATGCCTGAAATATGGCCCCTTCATGCCGGGACCAAATCCGCTGGGGCTACGCGAGACGCAAAGCATTCGCGAACTCTCGGCGGACAATCCGCAGGGCGCCAACAACACGGCCTATGGCGGCTATGCACGCATCGAGCATCAGGCCGGCAATGTCAGCTTCACGTCAATCACGGCCTTTGACTATTTCGAACGCGATCAGACGGACGATCCTGACAACTCGCCTTATCCAACTGCCAACCAGAATTATTATGACAAGATCAATCAGTTCTCTCAGGAACTGCGCGCGTTCGCGACGCTGGGGCGGCTGAACCTGCTTGTCGGCGGCTTCTACGAACATGATTCCATAAAAGATGTCACCAGCGCCGATCTGTCGGCTAATGCGTTGCTCGGCTTGCCGCCCTTTGCGCCGCGACTGGCCGCCGTGTTTACGCAGAAAGTGCGCTCGATCGCGGCATTCACCAACGCCGAATATGCGTTGACTGATACGCTCACCCTGATCGGTGGTCTGCGTTACACCAGCGACCGCACGTCAATCGATGCGCTGACCTATCTTGGCGCGAATGATCCAACCGGCCGCACCCATGTAGTAACGCCGGTCATCCCTGCCGATGCTCTGATCGACCGTCGTACCGATAACACCACATCTTTCCGGGCGGGGCTGAATTGGAAGCCCTCCACGAACCAGTTGTTCTACGCATCGGTTTCCCGCGGCTTCCGCAGCGGCGGCTACAGCATTCCCTTCGGCGGGGTCATCACCAGCTTCGATCCTGAGCAGTTGACCGCCTATGAAATCGGTTCGAAGTCGCGCCTTCTCGATCGCAAGCTTGATCTGAATGCGTCTGCATTCTTCTATGACTATAAGGATTTGCAGACCAACGTCGACGATCCATCGTCGCCGCTCGTACCGATCACCCGGAATATCGGGGGATCGCGAAGCTATGGCGCCGAAGTCGACCTGACTTTCCGACCCGATCCAAGCATCATGATCAGGCTGGGGGGAAGCTATCTGGATTCGCGCTTCCGCAATACCAATGCGACGATTGCGACCTATGTCGGATCAGTGCCCCTGGACGGCAAACGCCCTGTCAATAATCCCAAATGGTCGGGTCAAGGCATGGTGCAAAAGAGCTTCGCGGTGGGTTCCAACCTCGAACTGATCGCCAACACCGATTTCCGTTACGTCGGCAACCGCTTCCTGGAGGCTACAGGCCAAATTTTCGACCGCGCGCCATCCTATTGGGTTCAAAATGCGCGGCTGACGTTGGCCAGCAAGAAAGGAAGCTGGGAAGTCGCAGCCTGGGGCAAGAATATCTGGAACAAGGAATATCTGACATATATCAACAATGTCAGCTTCTTCCGGCTGGAAATCTATGGCGAACCGGTATCATATGGGCTGGCGGCTTCTTTCAAATTCTGATCCTCATCCGGGCCGTCATCCTGTTGACGGCCCGGATGAAACAGACGCTTCTCAAATCCGCTCAGGGTCGTGGTTGAGAAATTGCCACGACGCTCTATGAGCATCGCCGGACAACTCCGGGAGTGGAAAGTGGAAGGCTCAGATTTCGATGCGCGGCAATGGCCCTTTTTCTGGATAACCCAGACGGCGGGCCAATATGTTCGGACGATCGAGCCAGCCTTGCGCAAGATCGGACTGGACGTTCCGCGCTGGCGCGTGCTGATGTGCGTCGCGCCGGGGCAAGCGATCAGCGTTACGGAAATCGCCGAGCTTGCGATCGCAAAGCTGCCGACAATGTTGAAGACGATCCAGCGTATGGAAGCTGACGGGCTCGTCGCCTGCGCCCAGCGCGCAAGCGATGGCCGGGTGACTGAGGTTACCCTGACACAGAGCGGCCTGGAAGCGCGCGAGCGAGCGTGGGGCGTCGCCGAGAAAGTATTCGAAAAAGCTTTCGCCAAGACGACCCAGGCAGACCAGTTGCGTCTCAACAAGCTGCTCGAACGCATCTACACCAGGCTGCGGACCTGATCGCTCACTGCGTTTGCAGAGGCTTCCCACGGTCCTGCGTCAGCAAGCGTTGGCGGACGGCCCGCACTTCCTGGAGCCGATTGCGCCGCAGATGACCGACTTCGCTTGCGGAATAGGGAGCGAAGGTGGCCGCGATCTCGGGTGTCATTTCCGGGATGAGCCAGTTGAGCACGCGCGCCAGCTGCGCATCCGTCAGTTGCGCGTTGGCGACGCCCGGAACGCGGCCGATATAGTCGCGACCGCCCGGTAACTGCGCAATCCGTCCCAGTTCGCCGCGCATATCGGGAACCTTGCCCTTCCGCCCACTACCGTCGGCGAGGTGGCAGCCCTGGCAATGCAACATATAGTTGGTGCGCGGCGACAGGGTTTCAGGATCGGGCGCGTTGGCTGCTAGCAGCCCGACGAGCGCGGTCGCGCAGAATGCCATCGATACCCAGCGGCCGCCCACAGCCTCAACCAGCAGGGCCGAGGATCACGGCCGTCGAGCAATTATAGACGACGCCGCTCTGCGTGCCGAGGCACCAGTCGAGATCATTTGCCGCTGACGGCTGATAGACCGGCATGTCGCGTTCATTGCGCGTGCATTCGCAGCGGCCGCAAGCGCTCTTGCCGCAGCAATCATTATACGAAACGACATAATCCTTGTTGTCGACGGGATTGCGACAGGTTCCGATCCAGGTGATCGGCGAAGGTTCGGTACCTGGCGGGCAAGTGGATGCCGACCCCCCGCAACAGGAACAGAGGAAACCGTCGATCGCGCAATAGCGCCAATAGTCGCAACTCGCCGGATCGCCGGCTTCCCCCGGTTGTGGCGGCGTAGGCGCTGTTGCCGCGATACCCCGCGACACGGGCAACAGTGGTGACGCCCCGACCGTAATAGCCGCGCCCAGTCGGCCGATGAAACCCCGTCTCGACAGACGGCGGGCAGCGTTGCGGGCGAGATATTCGGCCACCCGATCCATTCTGTTCATGCGACCGTCCTTTGCTGAGCCGGAACGAAGGGCTTGCGTGCTTTTTCAAGATATTGCTGAAGTGATGCGACACCATGTCGGCGCGCCTCGAACAGGCTTTCCAGATGCTCGCGGTTGTTAACCAGCCCCTTGGCCGCGACATCACCATTTGCCGTTATGAGCACGGCATAGGGCAGTTTGGACACCGCATAGGCCATGCCGAGATCGGTCGACAGCACGAGCGGGAAAGCGTCGAGCCGCTCGTCGACGATCATCGCGCGTTGAAGATCCTCATCGCCATCGCTGGCCAGTACGACGCGAAGTGAAGCGCTTTCTTCCCGCGCGATCGATTTCACGATGGGGATCAGCGATTTGCACATTGAACAACGCGGCGAGAGGAAGAACAGGAGCGTGTCGCGCCTGCTGTCATCTTGTCCGCCGAGCGTGACAGTGCCGCCTCCCAAGGCTTCCAGTTCGAAACGCGGTGCTCGATCGCCGACCGCAATGCCGCCGGGCAATGTCAATGCGCCAACAGGGCCCAACCGTTCGTGCAATTGGCCAACTTGGCGGAACAGCAGCAGCACGCCTGTACACAGCGCCAGCAACAATATCCATTGAACGACGACGGCAATCGATAGAGCTACGATCATGACCTGATCCTCCGAGCCTGCGCAGTCGCGGCTTCCATGATAGCATAAAGAAGGGCGGTAGCGAGAATGGCGCAGGCCATGCCGAACCAGTCGAGCCACATCAGCGAGCGTCCACTGGTCTCGGCGGCGGCAATGGCGAAAGCTATTATAGCAAGCATGACATTGCGTACGACCATGCGCCGATGGATAGGCATTCCTGTCTTGCCAAAGGCCAGACAACCGCAGTCAATGGTGCGCCGACCGCGTTTCAGGTTGATGGCGATCGATCCGGCGTACAGCAGCAATAGACCGGCAATCGCGACCAGACCAGGCGTGCCCCAGACCAGCGTGACGATGGCTGCCGAGCCTTCGGCTAACGGAACGAGCGGCGCGACCCAAGGTAGAGCGGCAGCAGGAAGCAGCCGATAGTCGGCCAGAACGTCGGTAAAGGCGGCCATGTCGCGCAGCTTGTGCCATGCCGCTGCCATCATCAGCGCCGCAAGGGCGCCTCGCACGACAAGCGCGATGAACGGATCGATGCTCATTTCGCGCCCGGAATGCGAGGTGCAGGCTGCAAGACGGTGATTGCGCTACCCATTTCGTCAATTTCGCGAAGCTGTTTGCCAGTCGCGGCATCATATACGATGAGCTTGGGGACACCGAACATTGCAGTGTAAAGCAATGGCTGATCATCTTCGCTGACCGCAATGGCGGTGGCAGGGCCAGCCATCGGATAGCGGTGCAGGCGTTTGCCCGTGGTGGCGTCGAAAACCCAGATCTCCACGCCGGGATCCTGGCGGGTGGTCGCATCCCCTTCATGCATCAATGTGAAAAGACGCTTGGTCGCTGCATGATAGGCGATCGGCTGCACCCCGCCCGTTCGCCAGCCGGCAACATCCTGGCCGATCATGCTCCAGCGTTTCTTCACCTTCGGGACGGCGCCCGACCCATCGACGACGACCGCGTGCGTGTCAGACGTCTGGAAAAGCCATTCTGACGTGGACAGGCGGACGGCCTTTTCATGGGCCGGATCGCTATCGGCAAAAATGGGCTGCGACGCCTTGCCGAGTGTCAGCGCGCCGGTCTCCGAAAGCGTGGCCGTCTGCATCGATCCATCGCCACACAGCATCATGAAGCGCCGGGCATCAACGGGATATACGAGGGTACAGCCGGGCGTTTCCGTTTCCCCTACGAGCTTTTGCGCCGGCACGTCGACAATGGTGATCGACTGCTCGGGCGTGAAGTTCGTGACGATCTGGAAGCGGTCGTCATCGGTTCGCGTCGAATGGGCCAGCAGCGGCAAGGACTTCATCTGCTTGGGCGGGATGATGACCTCTCCCGTCCTGCCGAGCGTCTTGATGTCGTAAAAGGTCACGACGTCCGTGCGCTCCCCGGTCGAACCGCGTGAATAATAGGTCGAGACCATCGAAAAACGCTGTCCGTCGGGCGCGATTTGCAGCGGCCCCTGCACATATCCGCCACTCACCATGCCGAGAAATGCGCCGCTATCCGCGTCGACCAGATATGCACGACCATCCAGCGGCCGGTTGAACGAGACATCGTTGACCCAGATCCAGTGTGGCTTCATCTGAGCGTCGAGTTCGGCGACGTTCAACGTCTCGGGCTCAAGTTGGGCAGCGGCCGGCGCGGCGATCAGGCTGGTCAGCAGCATCACATGCCAGAACCTCATTCCATATCTCCCCGGCTGTTTGACCGCGACATTATTTGCGCAGCGTTTTAAGAAAAGCGATAAGGTCGGCGCGCTGCTTGGCATCGGGGATGCCACCGAACGCCATGCGATTGCCCGGAACCACACCCGATGGTCGCGCGACGAAGGCGTCGAGCTTGTCAGCTGTCCATATGATACCGCTTTTTGCCAGTGCCGACGAATAGGTGAAACCGGTGACGGTTCCTGCCTTTCGGTTCACGACGGCGTTCAGGGCAGGCCCGATTTTGGGCCCCTTGGCGGGATCGGTAGAGTGGCAGATAGCGCACCTCTTGAAGACCAGGGCGCCCGACGCCGCATCCTGCGCGCGTGCTGGCGCAGCGGCCGTCATTCCGACAATTGCGAGAAGCATGAGCTTTGATGGTCGCTTATTCAATCGCACGTCACTCCCCGTCGATTAACCTGGAAAGTCGATTCGATCGCTTTCCTTTTCAACTAATATTGACGGGAATATCGTGGTCGCATCGGGCTGTCACTAGAATTTTCAACTAAATGTCGGTCAGTGCCGCATTGAGCCCGGCCGCTGTTCCTTCGGACAATTCCCGGCAAAGGCGTTCGAGTAGCCGGGTTGGCTCGGATTGGTCAGCGATCCGCCAGCTAACGATGATGGGAGAGATTGCATCGCGCTCCGCAATAGGGCGGTAGACGATGTCATCCCGTCGCAGGCGCTGAACTGCGGCAGGGACGATCGCGATACCTACGCCGGCAGCGACGAGGCCGAGCGCAGTCTGCAACTCCCGCACTTCGCGCATCGGGCCAGGCTGAACGTCATGATCTCTCAATATGTCGAGCAGTTGGTCGGCATAGCTGGGTCGTGGTTCGCTGGGGTAGAGAATCAAAGGCTCATGCGCGGCGGCGTTTAGGCTGATGGGCTGTCCCTTGGGTGCTGCCAGTTGATGGAAGACAGGCAGTGCCATGAGCAGCCTTTCACGCACGATCAAATGGCGGCGGATTGCGCGATCGTCGGCGGTCAGGCGGCCAAAGCCAGCGTCGATGCGCCCGTTCTTGAGCGCTTCTATCTGCGCCATCGTGTTCATTTCTACCAGATCGATCTCAATCTGAGGGGCTGCAGCGCGAAAACGACGGATCAGGTCGGGTACCGGGCCATAAATTGTCGATCCGACAAAGCCGATGATGAAGCGCTGTCGGCCACCTTCGGCATGACGCTTCATCGCGGCATGAAGCTGCCCAACGGCTTGCATCACCCGTTGTGCGTGGTCGAGCATCACTCGGCCCGCATCGGTCAGCGCGATCGGTCGGCTTTCACGGTCGAACAGGGCCTGGCCCAATTCATCCTCAAGCTCGCGAATTTGCCGGCTGAGTGGCGGCTGAGCGATGCCCAATAATCCCGCCGCTCTGGTAAAATTGCGTTCACGCGCAACCGCTAGGAAATAATGGAGATGTCGCAGTTCCATGATCATACCTATGAGGTATGGAAAAAGACGAATCAAGTCTTTGTCATACCGGAGAATCGGCCATATCTTGCATATGACTGAGGTATGAGGAGGCCGAATGATCGCCGTCGAAAAGGTGGAGACGATTATCGTCGATGTCCCGACGATCCGTCCGCACGTCCTCGCCATGACGACCATGTATCGTCAGACGCTTTGCATCGTGCGCCTTCATTGCTGCGATGGCGTGGTCGGTATCGGTGAAGCGACGACGATCGGTGGGCTTGCCTATGGTGAGGAAAGCCCCGAGGGCATCAAACTGGCGATCGATACCTATTTCAGCCCGATACTGCTGGCCGGGGATGCATCCCGCCCGGCCATGATCATGGCCGCGCTCGACACGTCGATCGTGGGTAACCATTTTGCGAAATGCGCGATCGAAACCGCGTTGCTCGATGCCCAGGGCAAGCGCTGCGGAATGGCTGTCAGTGAATTTCTCGGCGGACGGGCGCGGGACAGCCTGCCTGTGCTGTGGACTCTGGCGAGCGGAAATACCGCCAAGGATATTGCCGAAGCCGAAGCGATGATCGCATGCCGTCGGCACAATGCGTTCAAACTGAAGATCGGCAAGCGTCCCGTTGCCGACGATGTCGCGCATGTCGGTGCGATCAAGAAGGCGCTGGGGGACAAGGCGTCCATCCGCGTCGACGTCAACATGGCGTGGGACGAAACGACCGCTCTTAAGGGTATGAAGATGCTCGCAGATGTCGGTTGTGATCTTGTCGAACAGCCGATCTCGCGCAACAATCGCGCGGGCATGGAGCGACTGCGCGCTGCCGGGGTCATCCCGATCATGGCTGACGAGGCGCTGCGGGGGCCGGTTGACGCTTATGATCATGCCGTGCGCGGCGCGGCGGACGTGTTCGCGGTCAAGATCGAGCAGTCAGGTGGCCTGATCGCCGCAAAGGCGGTGCAGGCGATTGCCGACGCAGCCGGCGTTGCACTCTATGGTGGCACGATGTTGGAAGCGGGGGTGGGAACCGTCGCGTCCGCACACGTCTTTGCGACGTTCGGCACGCTGTCTTTCGGTACGGAATTGTTCGGGCCGCTCCTGCTGACCGAGGAAATTCTCGAAACGCCGCTCACTTATGGCGACTTTGTGCTTCAAGTCCCTTCAGGGCCCGGACTGGGCATCACTCTGGACGAAGACCGCATCGCGTTTCTTCGCCGCGACGCCTTGTCGCGTCCTACCATCAGCATCCCCGCTGCGCAGAAAGGCTGACTGATATGCTCTTCAAGGTGGAAATGGATGTCAACGTCCCTCTCGACTATGACGCAGACCGCTTCGATGCACTCAAGCAGGCGGAAAAAGCGCGCTTTCAGGAATTGCAGCGCGCAGGCACCTGGCGTCACATCTGGCGCGTGGTCGGCCAGTATAGCAATGTCAGTATCTTCGACGTCGACAGTAATGGCGCGCTTCATGACATTCTGATGAGCCTGCCGCTCTATCCTTTCATGACCATTCGCGTGACGGCTTTATGCCGTCACCCGTCTTCGCTTCACGACGACGATCGCTGACAGAAAACAAAGGAGTTGGATTATGGACGTGGATTTCGTTCGGACACAGCCGGTGCAGGATCTGCTCAATCGGGCCAGCGGTTTGTCGGTTGCGGGCGGTAATGCTCGCCTGAAGACGATCATGCGCGATTGGCTGGAATCGACCATGAAGCTTATCGTCGAGCATGACATTTCCGAAAGCGAATTCTGGCAGGCAGTCTCTTTCCTCCAGAATGGCGCACCCGAATTCGGCCTGCTGGTGCCCGGCGTCGGTCTGGAACATTTTCTTGACCTTTATATGGATGCCAAGGACCGGGAAGCCGGACGAGACGGCGGGACGCCGCGCACGATTGAAGGCCCGCTTTACGTCAAGGATGCACCGCTAGTCGAGAATGACGCCAACCTGACGAGCGATCCCGACGACACCGGCACCCTCTATATGGGTGGCAGCATCACCGGACCCGATGGTGAGCCAGTGCCTAATGCCATCCTGCACGTCTGGCATGCCAATTCCAAAGGCTTCTATTCGCATTTCGATCCGACCGGGGAGCAGACGCCGTTCAATAATCGTCGGCGGATCAAGCTGGGCGCCGATGGCCGCTATGCGTTCCATTCCAAAATGCCCAATGGCTACAGCGTCCCGCCGCAGGGTGCGACGGACCAGCTTATGCAGGCGCTGGGTCGCCACGGCAATCGCCCCGCCCATGTCCACTTTTTCGTCGAAGCGCCGGGTTATCGGACACTGACGACGCAGATCAATTTCGGTGACGACCCGTTTGCGGCCGACGATTTCGCCTTTGGTACGCGCGAAGGGTTGCTGCCGGTGCCAAACCGCCAGGGCGACAGCGCGCACATCGCCTTTGATTTCGTCCTGCAGCGGGCAAGCGATGCGGACGACGAGACTTTCTCAGCCCGCGTACGCGCCACGGCGTGATGGAACGAGCGAAGGCATGAGCAAGCTTTATCCCGATCCCGCTTCTGCCCTGGAAGGGCTGCTGTTCGACGGCATGACCATCATGTCTGGCGGCTTCGGCCTGTCTGGCAATCCCGAAAGTCTGATTCCGGAAATCAGGCGATCGGGGATCAAGGATTTGACAGTCATTTCCAACAATTGCGGCGCGGACGGGTTCGGCCTGTGGATGCTGCTGGAAAACCGGCAGATCCGGAAAATGATCTCCTCTTATGTGGGTGAGAACAAGCTGTTCGAACAGCTTTATCTGACCGGCGAACTGGAGCTTGAGCTGAACCCGCAGGGTACGCTGGCCGAGCGTATTCGCGCGGGTGGAGCAGGCATCCCGGCCTTTTACACGAGGACAGGCGTCGGCACTGTTGTCGCTGAGGGAAAGCCGGTGGAGACGTTTGAAGGTCAGGACTATGTTCGCGAAACCTGGCTGCGCGCCGACCTTTCCATCATCAAGGCATGGCGTGCCGATCGTGCGGGCAATCTGATGTTCCGCAAGGCAGCGCGCAATTTCAATCCGAACATGGCGACAGCGGGCCGCGTAACGGTGGTCGAGGTCGAAGAAATCGTCGACGATGGCGTTTTCGATCCCGATCATATTCATACCCCTGCCATCTATGTCGACCGGGTCGTGCTGAGCACGATCAACGAGAAACGGATCGAAAAACTGACAGTTCGGAAAAGAGAGACGGTGCAATGAGCTGGACACGGGACCAAATGGCGGCCCGTGCCGCGCGGGAATTGCGGGACGGCTATTTTGTGAATCTGGGCATCGGCATCCCCACTCTGGTCGCGAATTTCATTCCCGTCGGCATGAATGTTACGCTCCAGTCCGAAAATGGGATGCTGGGGATGGGACCGTTTCCTTATGAGGATGAGGTAGACCCCGATCTCATCAATGCCGGTAAGCAGACGATCACGGCGTTGCCGACGTCAAGCTTCTTCTCCTCGGCCGACAGCTTTGCGATGATCCGCGGGGGGCATATCGACCTGACGGTGCTGGGTGCGATGGAGGTTGCCGCCAATGGCGATCTTGCCAACTGGACGATCCCCGGCAAGATGGTCAAGGGCATGGGCGGCGCGATGGACCTTGTCGCTGGCGTGAAGCGCGTCGTCGTTGTGATGGACCATGTGTCCAAATCGGGCGCGCCCAAGCTGCTTGATCGCTGCACCCTGCCGTTGACCGGTACAGGCGTGGTCGATCTGGTTATCACGGATCTTGGCGTGCTGGAGGTCGACAAGGCAAACTCTATGTTCCGACTGATCGAGCTGGCGCCGGGTGTCAGCGAGGCGACGTTGATCGCCCAAACCGGGGCCAAGGTCGAGACGAGGGCTGCCGCGTGACCGATGCTTTCATCTGTGACGCTGTCCGCACGCCTATCGGGCGCTATGGTGGTGCGCTGGCAACTGTCCGTGCCGATGATCTTGCTGCGATTCCGCTCCGCGCTCTTGTTGCGCGTTGCAGCGCGCTAGACCCCGCCGCGATTGACGATGTAATCCTGGGCTGTGCCAATCAGGCGGGCGAGGATAATCGTAATGTCGCTCGCATGGCGGCGTTGCTCGCCGGTCTGCCCGAAAATGTCGGGGGCACGACAATCAATCGGCTCTGCGCATCGGGTCTCGACGCGGTAGGATCGGCGGCCAGAGCAATTCGGGCAGGCGATGCCGATCTCATCGTGGCGGGCGGCGTCGAAAGCATGAGTAGGGCGCCGTTCGTCATGCCCAAGGCTGCAACGGCATTTTCGCGGGACAATACCGTCTATGACACGACGAGTGGATGGCGTTTCGTCAACCCTCTGATGAAGCGTCTATATGGCGTCGATTCGATGCCGGAAACGGGCGAGAATGTCGCGCAGGATTTCGCCATCGCGCGAGAAGATCAGGATGCATTCGCGCTTCGCAGTCAGCGACTTACCGCGCAGGCACAGGCAGACGGTTTGCTCGCGGCCGAAATCGTGTCGGTAACGATCAAGAGTCGCAAGGGCGAGACTGTTGTCGACCGTGACGAACATCCACGCGCAGAAACGACGCTCGAAGCGCTCGCGACCCTAAAACCTATTGTCCGGCCCGATGGCACAGTGACGGCTGGCAATGCATCCGGCGTGAACGACGGTGCGGCAGCTATGATCATAGCGAGCGAAACGGCGGTCAAGCGTCATGGCCTCCAGCCGCGTGCCCGCATATTGGGCATGGCGAGCGCAGGGGTTGCACCTCGCATAATGGGTATTGGTCCTGTTCCGGCGACGCAGAAGCTGCTCGCCCGACTGAAGCTCTCCATCGACCAGATCGACGCCATCGAGTTGAACGAGGCCTTCGCCAGCCAGGCGCTTGCCGTACTGAGGGGGCTTCATGTCGAAGATGCCGATCCGCGCGTGAACGGACATGGCGGGGCTATAGCGCTTGGTCACCCGCTCGGCATGTCGGGCGCGCGCCTTGTCCAGACATTGGTCCATCGACTTGAACGCCAACAAGGCGGGATCGGCTTGGCGACATTGTGCGTAGGCGTCGGTCAGGGGCTGTCACTGGTGCTGGAGCGGCTATGACAAGCGGACGGATTTCAACCGGCGACGGATGTGCGCTGGCCTATCGGATAGACGGGCCAGACGATGCGCCCGTTCTCCTGCTGTCCAATTCGCTGGGGACGGCGATGGCGATGTGGGACGCGCAAATCGCATCCTTCACAGAGCATTTCAGGGTCATCCGCTACGACAGCCGCGGTCATGGCCTTTCGGACGTACCCGCCGGGGCTTATTCCATCGACCGGCTTGGCCGCGACGTCATCGAGTTGGTCGACGCTCTTGGCATTGACCGCTTTCATTTTTGCGGGCTTTCGAAGGGGGGAATGATCGGGCAATGGCTCGGCTGGCGTGTGCCGGAGCGGCTCGATCGCCTGATCCTTGCCAACACCTCGCCCTATATGGGCCCTCCTTCGGGCTGGGACGAGCGCATTTGCGCTGTGCGCGCATCGGGCATGAGGGCGATGGCAGATGCGGTCCTCGAACGCTGGTTCACACCCGGCTTCCGCGCAGGCCAGAGTGATGAACTGGCGGCGGTGCGCGCGTTGCTGCTGAATACCGATCCGCAAGGCTATGCCGGGTGCAGCGCGGCGATCCGCGACATGGATCAGCGGCCGCTGCTGCCATTGATCAGCGTGCCGACCCTGGTCATCGCTGGAGACGATGATCCTGCGACGCCGATCGAACATGCGCGGTTGCTGGCAAGCGGTATTCCTGGTGCAGCCATGCATATACTTTCGGCGGCGCATCTATCGAATGTCGAGCAGCCGCGGGCATTTTCAGACGCCGTCATCGGCTTTTGCACGGCCCCTGCGGCGTGATCGATATGGGCGCCGCTGCGGGCACCCAACGACAGCGCGCGCGTCGCGCCGTGATCGGGTCGATCGCCGGGAACGCGCTTGAATGGTATGACTTCTTTCTGTTCAGCGCCGCTGCGGCACTCGTGTTCAACAAGCTGTTTTTTCCGGCGGCCGATCCCGCCGTTGCGTCACTGGCTGCGCTTTCGGTCTATGCGGTCGGCTTCGTGGCGCGTCCTGTGGGCGGGCTGCTCTTTGGCCATATCGGTGATCGCTTCGGTCGCAAGACGTCTCTCATCTGGACCCTGTCGATCATGGGCGTGGCAACCTTTGCCATGGGCCTGTTGCCGACTTACGCACAGATAGGCTGGTGGGCGCCAGCCCTTCTGGTGATCCTGCGTCTGGCGCAAGGGCTGGCGGCAGGCGGCGAGTGGGGCGGCGGCGTCTTGATGATCACGGAAAATGCGCCGGCTCATCGGCGCGGCTTCTTTGGAGCGTGGAGCCAGGCCGGAGTGGGACTGGGGTTCGTCGTCTCTTCGCTCGCCTTTTTTCTGGTGCGTCAGTTGCCCGACACTGACTTCTACAGTTGGGGGTGGCGACTGCCATTCCTTGGCAGCGTCGTGATTTTCATTGCCGGTGTCTTCATCCGCAAGCGCGTGGCGGAAACCGCTTTGCCTGTCGGCGATTCCGCACATGCGGCATTACCGATCGTCACATTGCTGCGCAGCTACCCGCGGACATTGCTGCTCGGCATCGGCGCGCGGTTGGGCGAAAATGGGGGATCGCAGATGCTGATCACCTTCTCGCTCGTCTACGGCGCGTCGGTCGGGGCAGCGACCGACGTGATGCTTGTCGGGATCATGCTCGGCATGATCGCGGACAGTGCCATGATGCCAGTGTTCGGCGCGATCTCCGACCGGCTTGGTCGACGTCCCGTCTATATGGCCGGGCTGGTCGCGATGGCGCTGTTTGCCTATCCCTTTCTTCATATGCTGGAATCCGGGTCGACGTCGCTGATCATCCTGGCCTTCGTCATCGGCAACGGTATTTGCCATGCCGCCATGATCGGTGTGCAACCGGCACTTTATAGCGAGATGTTCGAAGGAGAGGTGCGCTATTCCGGCCTTGCTTTCGTACACGAGGTCGCAGCCGTGATCGTGGGCATGGTACCGCTGCTGTCGGCGGCGCTGTTTGCCCGCTATGGCTCGCCGGTGCCGGTTGCACTCTATCTTGGCGCGCTTTGTCTGATCAGCTTCATATCGGTCGCCCTGCTTAAGGAGACTCGGCCGAAGGGGCGCCATTCAGATTTTCCGCCACCCGCTCCAGCAACGCGGTAAGCTGCGCGATATCACTGGCGCTCATCCCTGCGAACGCCTGGCCGTACAGCGCCGTAGCGGCTTCCCATGCCTGCTCGCCAGCCAGTTCGCCTGCCTCGGTCAGGACGACTTCCATAACCCGCTCCCGACCCGGACGTGGCTGGCGACGCACCAACTGGTCCGATTCCATACGTTGGATGATCTTCGTCATGGTCGGCAGTTTTTCGATCGCATGCGAAGCGATTTCGCTGACGCTCGCCACGCGATCCTGGTGGAGCGTCATGAGGACGCGCCAGCGTGCCATGTCGAGCCCAGTCGGACGCAGCAATTCTTCCATACGTGCGCGATAGCGGCCGCTCGCCCGGGCCAGCCAATAGAAGGGCCAGCTTCGATAGCTGATCTCATGGTCCGCCGATATGCGCATTCCTGCCAAACCTTTCTGCCTGCCGTCGTGAGATTTAGGTTGAATATTCAACCTAAATCTCTATTCTCATTTGTAGAGAATAGAAACTGGATGGAAGCGAATGGCAAAGGACGCGATCTTCGTCGAGCAATTCCGCATCGGCGGCGCTGGCCCATCAGTCGCGATCAAAGACTGCATCGACATCGCCGGCTGGCCGACCCGCGCGGGAAGCAGGGCTTTTGTCGATCAGCCACCAGCGTCGCGCCATGCCGATGTGGTGGAGGCCATTCTTTCGGGCGGTGGCCAGATTGTCGGCAAGACCAACATGCACGAGCTGGCCTATGGCGTTACTGGCGTCAATCCATGGCTCGGTACGCCGCGCAATACACGTTATCCTGACCTTATCCCCGGCGGGTCATCCAGCGGATCGGCGGCGGCCGTCGCGGCGGGCCTGGCGGAGATCGCAATCGGCACGGACACGGGGGGATCGATCCGCATGCCGGCCGCCTGTTGCGGTGTTGTCGGGCTGAAGCCCAGTTTTGGCCGCGTCAGCCGACGCGGCTGCACGCCCGCCTCATCAAGCCTCGATTGCGTCGGCCCCTTCGCGCGCGACGTCGCCGGGATCGAGGCAGCTATGGCGCTGATCGATCCGGGCTTCACGCCGGCGCCCGTTCCGACGACCGTCCGGCTGGGATGGGTCACGACCGAAGCCGATCCGGGGATCGTCGAAGTGGTGCGCGCAGCCCTGGAGCGGCCTGGCGTGGAGGTCGTGGACGTCGATCTGGACGATATGCACGCAGCCTTCGAGGCGGGCATTGCGATCATGGCTGCCGAGATGTGGGACTTGTTCGGCCCCCTGTCTGACGACGCGCGTATGGGGGCGGACGTGCAGGCCCGGATTCGCGCCGCCGCGAGCGTCACGCCCGATCAGGTGGCAGCGGGGGAGGGGGTTCGCCAGCGTTTCCGCGCTCAGGTCGATGCCCTTCTGCACGATGTCGATGCGCTCGCGCTGCCGACATTGCCTACTGTCCCGCCGGCGCTCGATGATCTGGGCGATGCCGCGCGGATGCTGCGCCTCACGTTACTGATCCGCCCATTCAACCTCACGGGCCATCCGGCGATCAGCCTTCCCATCGATGGGCCAGGCGGCAAGCCCGCCGCGGTTCAACTTGTCGGCGCCATGATGGCCGACGACATGCTTTGCGCCATCGCGCACCGCGTCTTGGGCGATCTGGCATGACCATGGATAGCGAGATAGCGGCGCTGCGCGCAGAACTTGCGCTTTTCCGGGCCGAACATGCGGTGCGGGCCGTCGTCATGCGCTATTTTCGGCTGTGCGATACGCTTGGTCCCGACACAGATATGGCCGATCTGGCGACATGTTTTACCCGCGACGCCATGTGGGAGGGGCGGGGCCGTTACCGTGAGGCATTTGGACGCCATGATGGACGCGACGCGATCGTGGCGATGCTCGCCAGCTACGCGAAGCCGAGCGCGCATTTTGCCATGAACGCGCATTTCCTGTCGAGCGAGACGATCGAGGTCGACCAGAATGCCGCAATCGGCCGCTGGATGATGCTGCAGACATCGACCTACAGCGACGGCCGTTCCGACCTGCGAAGCGCGGCGCTCACGATTCATTGCCGCATCGAGGACGACCATTGGCGTATCTGCCATTTCATCACCGAGAACATCTTTTCGCGCGACGTTGACCATTGGTCCGACGCCGCGCCGATTTCCGTACCTGACAGCCTATCGAAGGACGAAGCATGAGCAGTACTGATTTCGCGGAGATGGTGCGGGAAGACCGTGCCCTTACCCCGCTCTATACCGATCCCGGCATTTTCGATGTCGAGATGGATCGCATTTTTCGCAACACCTGGGTGTGGGTTGCGCATGCGAGTGACATTGCGACGCCCAACAGCTTCAAGACATCCTATGTCGGTCGCGAGCCGGTCATCGTCACGCGCGACAAACAGGGCGCCATCCACACGCTTCTCAACCGTTGCCGACACCGCGCCGCCAGCGTGTGCGAAAAGCGCAAGGGCAGGGCCAGCGTATTCGTCTGCCCCTATCATGGGTGGAGCTACGATCCCGACGGACGGCTGCGCAAGGTGCCGCACAAGAGCGGCTATGCGGAAGATTTCGACAATAGCGACTTTGGCCTCGTTACGCTGCGTACCGAGGAATATAACGGGCTGATCTTCGCGACCTTCAAACAGGATATCGAGCCACTGGTCGATTTTCTGGGGTCTGCGCGCAAGTGGATCGACCTCTTCATGAAGCAGGGCGGTGGCTATCCGGTCAGGACGCTTGGCGAGCATCGCTTCCGCTTTCCTGGCAACTGGAAGATCCAGTTGGAGAACACCACGGACGCTTATCATTTTCCGATCGTCCACAAGACGTTCCTCGACTCGCTCGATGCCGAAGCGGAGAATGTGTTCGATGTTCTCGGCCATGGCGGCTGGGTCGAGGATCTGGGCAACGGGCACAGCGTCATGGTGATGATTCCCGATCTCATCGATCTGGATGACAATCTTGATGCCCCTATCCCGCAACGCTTCGCTGACCTGGCCAGGGAACTGGCTGAGGAAGGGCATTCCGATCAGGAGGTACGCAAGATCGTACGCGCTGTGGGTGGTACCGGCTTCAACCTCAATCTGTTCCCCAATGTCGCCTGTTCGATGGCCTTCTTCCGCGTGCTTCGCCCTGTCGAGGTCGATGAGACGGAGATCACCCACGTCGCCATCGGCATGGACGGCGGGCCGAAGGCGGCCAACCGGATGCGGCTTCGCCTTCACGAACATTTTCAAGGACCAATGGGATTCGGCACGCCCGACGATGCCGAAGGTTGGGAGCGTGTGCAGAGGGGCGCGCGTGCCGGTGGCGATCAATGGATCATGCTGAATCGCGGGACCGATGCACCCGAAGGTCAGGCCGAGGCAGGGCATGAAGCAGGCGACGTGAGCGCCGAAACGGGCATGCGTGCCGCCTATCAGATGTGGAAGAGGATGATGACCGCGTGATCACCATGACCGACGACCGCCAGGACGCCACGACGATGGCGCCGACCTTTGAGAAAGCGATTGCTTTCATCTGGGCAGAGGCCGACCTTCTGGACCGGCTCGACTACAAGAAGTGGCTGCCGCTCTGGACCGAAGGGGGGCGCTACATCATCCCGACTGAACGGGATGCCAAGGATTTCGATGACTGCCTCAACATCCTGAATGACGATGCGGAAATGCGTGCAGCGCGCGTTAAACGGCTGCTGTCGGGATTTTCCATGTCGTCCGCTCCACCGGCACGGACAGTGCGGACCGTGTCACGGTTCGTGCCTCTGGCGACGGAGGACGGGGCCATCGTTATCCGGGCGGCGCAAATTCTGGCCGAATATAAATATGAGCGGATGCGCGTGCTGGCGGCCGATGTCGAATATCGCATCGTTCGCCAGGCTGACGGCCTGAAGATGGATCGCAAGGTCGTAACGCTCGTCAACTGTGACGATTTCCAGCACGGTATCGGCTATCTGTTGTGAACATTTCCGCATTGGACGACCACCAAAAGGCAGCGGCCCGTTTCGTGGAGGCGCGTCGCGCAGCCCAGGGCTTTTCTGATTTCCCTGGACCTGTACCGACGGACCTGGATGCGGCCTACCGCATCCAGCAAGCGGCAATCGCCGCATGGGGGGATCGAATAGCGGGATGGAAAGTCGGACGCATTCAGCCCCACCTCGTCGAGCAACTGGGCGCTGAACGCTTCATAGGTCCGATCTTTGCGGGCAGCGTTTCAAGAGCAGCAGAGACGAACGTCTTTGCGATGACGGCGGGAGGATCTGCGCTTTTCGAGGCGGAAGTGGTCATCCTAGCGAATGCCGATGCGCCAGCGGACAAGGTGCAATGGAGCTGTGAAGAAGCCGCCGAACTGATCGGCGCGGTGCATGTCGGCATCGAGGTTGCGGGCAGTCCGCTCGCGACAATCAACGACCTTCCAACAACGGCGAGTATTGCAGGCTTCGGGAACAATAACGGCCTCATTCTCGGTGCGGAGGTGGTCGACTGGCGCGAACGGGGTTGGGATGGCATCATATGCCGCACTACGATCGACGGCGTTCTCGTCCGGGAAAGCAGCGCTGCTGTCGTGCCTGGCGGCCCGCTGGAGGTATTCGCTTATGCGCTCGGTGAGGCAGCGCGCCGCGGCGTGCCATTATGTCGAGGTGACTGTATCTCAACAGGCGCAATCACCGGAACGCCTGCCATAAAAATCGGGCAGCATTGTATAGCTGAGTTTCTCGGCATCGCGACCATAGACTGTAAAGTCACGGTCGCGCCAGGCGGATGACGGCAGCCAACCGACCGCGCGCCTGCACCGGCAACATGGATGCAAGGGCAGCTTTAGTGGTGCTGGCCAACCATACGGTTGGCCAGCACCACAGAAGGATCAGTCCTTCCAGCGTTTTGCGGCAAGGCGAACTTTGACGGGCGTGCCGAGCGTTTCGGCATTGTCGCCGATGGCAAACTGATAATCGCCGGCAGGCATTGACCAGGCGCCGTCCTTCCAGTCGGCCAGAAGGCGCGGATCAATGGTCAGCGAAACTTTTTCGGACTGGCCAGGTGCCAACTCAATCCGCTTGAACCCGACCAATCGCTGCAAGGCCGTGCCGGACCGGCTGACCAGATAGAGCTGAGCGACCGTCGCGCCGGTACGCTGGCCAGTATTGCGCACCGTCAGGCTGGTCTTGTTGCCATCGGTCTTGAGCCCATCGGCTTTGAAGCTTGTGTAGCTAAGGCCATAGCCGAACGGGAAAAGAGCCTTGTACCCCTTCAGCGCATTCCAGCGATAGCCCAGGTTCGACCCTTCAATGTCATAGTTCACGACCAGCTTTGCGTCCTTATATGGTGCATCGCCTGCGAAATTGGGTTCGAAATCGTTGTAACCGTCAAGCACCGGGCGCGGTAATTGATCGACGCTAGCGGGGAAGGTGATCGGCAGGCGGCCAGAAGGATTGGTGTCACCGAACAGGATAGAGGCGATGGCTTCGCCGCCACGCGCGCCGGGATACCATGCCTGCACGACTGCCGCGGTCTTTTCGAGCCAGGGCATCGCGATAGGGTTGCCGGTTTCCAGAACGACGATGGTGTTCGGGTTAGCGTCGGCCACGGCAGCGATCAGCGCGTCCTGACCATCCGGCAGGGAAAGGTCGGGCTGGTCAAAGCCCTCGCTCGACCATTTGGTAGCAAAGACGATCGCCACTTCCGCGCGCTTCGCCTGCTCCACGGCGTCCGCTATGAACCGGCTGTCGCGGAAGCGGACCTGGGCGTTCGGCACTATGGCCTTGATCGCGGCAAGCGGCGATGACCGATGATATGCCTGCACCAGGAATCCGGCCCAGGGTGACGATCCTGAAAGCGGAATCGTGACGGCCGCGCCGCCTTCGCCCTGAACCTGGCTGGACCCCGCACCGGAAAGGACGCCGGAATCAGCGAAGCCGCCGATGACCGCGATGCTTTTGGCTGACTTTGACAGGGGCAGGCCGCCGCGTTCGTTGCGCAAGAGGACAATGCCCTGCCGCGCGGTTTCCAGCGCGACCTCGCCGTTCGCCTGAAAGTCGATTTCCCCGCCCTTGGCGACCGGATATTTGTCCAGCCCATTGGCGTAGATCGCCCAGAGAATGCGCTTGTTCATGTCATCCAGGCGGGCCGCATAGGCGGGGTCCGACTGAGCCGCGGCCGCCAGCTTGTCACCAAAGAACAAGGCGGGATCGAGCTGCGATCCGGACTGTTGATCAAGACCCTTGAGCGCTGATTCCAGATTGGGAACCGCGCCCCAATCCGACATGACAAAGCCCTTATAGCCCCATTCCTGCTTCAATATCTTGTTGAGCAGATAGTCGCTGGCGCAGGCCTGTTCGCCATGTACGCGATTATAGGCGCACATGACCGAGCCCGGATTACCGATCTCCATGCCGATCTTGAACGCGAGCAGATCGCTTTCATGCGCGGCTTCGTCGGAGATCATGACGTCCGCGAACTTGCGGCCGGTCTCCTGCCCATTGAGGGCGAAATGCTTGATCGTCGATATGATGTGATTGGACTGAACGCCCTTGATGGCATGACCGGCCAGCACGCCGCTGAGCAGGGGGTCTTCCGAAAAATATTCGAAGGTACGACCATTGCGCGGATCGCGCATCAGGTTGACGCCACCGGCCAGCAGCACATTGAATCCCTTGGCGCGGGTTTCCCCGCCGATCATGACGCCGCCCTTGTACAGAAGATCCGGGTTCCAGGTGGAAGCCATGGCAAGGCCAGAGGGGAGGGCGGTCGCGCCGTCCTTTCGCAGGCCAAAAACATAGGACACGCCAAGGCTCGCATCGGTTTCCAGAAGCGCTGGCACGCCAAGGCGTGGAATGCCCGGAATATAGCCCGCGCCAGGGATCGCTTCCGCCGGGATCGGCGGCGGGTTGTCGCCAATCGGCAGTGGCATGATGCCGTGAGTCAGGATCGTCTTTTCCGCCTGCGTCATCGCCTGGACGGTTTTGGCCGCCCGGGCGCTGGCATCATCCGGTTCAGCGCCCCGTGCATGCCCTGGATGAATAGCGATGCCGGCCATCATCAGCGCAGGCAGACATAGTCCTGCCGTCAACAATAGCTTCAAAGGTTTGGACATGCTTTGATCCTACTTCCTCTTGGTCGCCGTCATGCCGCAACCGATATTTCTTATGTCGCAACTCGCCTTGGCTGAGACAGGTCAAGCCGCGATAACGCCCTTGTGACGGACGGCTCGCGCTTTGACAAGGCTGTCAACGACCCCAATATTGATGCCTTGGCAGCGCCTAAGGCATGTCTTTGCGAGCGAGCAAAGCCATTTGCATATGTTTAACATAATGTCTGTCTCGTTGATCGCGGCTGGGTTTGCCGCATATAGACAGCAGCGGATGGCATTGATGTCTCTGACTTTGCCGATCTTGCAGTCCGACCGAACGGATTAGCCGGGTCTACGCACTAGCGACGATAATATGTGCTTCACGTCGCTAAACGCCCGCTCCGACCGACAAATGGCTTACGATGGCCATATATTCCTTCAGAGAATCGGGATTGGACATTGTCGATGGATCAACCAGTTCTGCGCCAATACACCCTTCGAACAATCGCTTGACCGGCAGCTCCAGCTTCTTGGATGTCAAAGTTCGGGGAATGTCGGCGACCGGGATAATTGCATCCGGAATGAAACGTGGCGAAAGCGAGGTTCGGATCGCATCCCGAATGGCGTTGGCCAACTTATCAGTCAGCTTTCCGCCTGCCGGAACGATGAAAAGCAGCAGCTTGCTGTCGGCACCTTGCTGCCGAACGTCGATCACCATCGAATCCGCCACAGCGTCCAGTTGCTCTACGGCATCATAGATTTCGCTGGTGCCCATGCGATGCCCGCCACGGTTGATGGTGGCATCGCTGCGACCAAAGATTTCGCAGCTTCCGTCACTCTCGATCCGCAGCCAGTCGCCGTGCCGCCAAATGCCTGGATACATGTCGAAATAAGAGTCCCGATAACGCACCCCATCAGCGTCGCCGACCAGATAGAGCGGCATGTTCGGGAGCGGTTGGGTACAGACAAGCTCTCCGACAAGGTTGACGATGGGATGCCCCGCCTCGTCCCACGCTTCCACGGCGGCCCCGATCTGGCGGCATTGCAATTTGCCGGGCGCCTCGGGCAGATCGCGATTGCCCGTGCAGAACGCGCCGCAGATGTCCGTGCCGCCTGAGCTATTGAACCACCAGATGTCCGGCCTTCCGGCAGCCCGAAGTCGCTCGGAAATTTCCAACTGTACCGCGGCAGGCAATGGAGACGCGGTACTTCCCAGAGCCCGGAGTGAAGTAAGATCGCCAACCGACGCAAAGTCGAGACCGGATTTTGCGCACAACGTGTAGAATTGCGCCCCCGATCCAACGAATGTAACGCGATGGCGCGCAGCGAAACGCCACAGGACGCCCCAGTCTGGCGCGTCCCGGTTGCCCATGGGACTGCCGTCGTAAATGCAGATCGTGGTCCCGCTCAGCAAGCCGCCGACCTGCATATTCCACATCATCCAACCTGTCGAACTGAACCAGTGAAAGCGCTCGCCGGGCGTACGTGCGTCATAACTGGCGCCAAGATCGCTATGGAGTTGGGTTGCCGCGCTGCCCAGTATGATTCCGCCATGACCATGGACGAGCGCCTTGGGTTTGCCGGTCGTGCCACTGGAATAGACGATCCATAGCGGGTGATCGAACGGCAGTGGCGTCGACTCAAGCATGCAATCATTACGGGCGCACAGCGCGGAAAAATTCAGAGCGTTATCGAACGGGTCGGCGCTATAACCAGATCGCGCGATCACCAACTTCTCGACAGTCGGCAGCGCATTGTGCAATTGTCGGACAACCGACGCTCGATCGATCGCTTTCCCTCCATAGAATACGCCGTCAGCGGCAATCAGCAGCTTTGGTTCGATTTGCCGGAATCGATCGAGAATAGCGGGTGCCCCCATGTCGGGAGCGCATATGGTCCAGACCGCGCCGATCGATGCACAGGCAAGGAATGCTACCACCGCCTCGATCCGATTGGGCAGATAGGCCGCGACACGATCGCCGCTCTCCACGCCAAGCAACCGCAACTCGGTGGCGAGCGAGGCCACACGCGCGCGCAATTGAGGCCATCCGACTTCCGTAATCGCGCCGGTTTCATCTTCGGCGACGATCGCAGGGTTACCAGCAGCATTGGCGGCTTCGACATGCCTGAATACCTGCTGGGCATAGTTGAGGGTCGCGCCGGTAAACCATTGCGCTCCCGGCATCGAACGGTTCGCCAACACCGCGTCATACGGCGTGTCCGATCGAACCCCTCCAAATTCCCACAGAAGTTTCCAGAATGCCTCGGCATCCGTCACTGACCAGCGATGCAGGACTTCATAGTCGCTGAAACTCTGGCCGGTCGAGACTTCCGCAGCTGCTGTGAACAATCGCATGAGTGAAACCGAAGCCATCGGCACCTCCTGAAGTGAAACAATCTCGGATATGCTCCGAAACATCATGCTTTCGGCCGGTTCCTAAAATGCATCGCCATCATTCGCGGCGACGACCGGTCCCGGATAGGCCGCCCGGACACCGCTGGTGAACAGCCGCAAGTCATGGTTGTTCTCGCCTGTTCCAATATGGCTGAGCACAACCATGCCGACGCCGGCGCGCTTCGCCATCTCGCCAACCGCCTGTGGCGAGAGATGCTCCTGCAACATATGCTCGGCAACGTGCCGCAACTGCGCAACCGGCGTATTGAACAACTGCGAAAGCTGCGAAAGCGTATAGTCCATCTCCATCACTTCAGCTACCAGGATGTCGGCTCCGCGTGCCAGTTGGGTGACCGCTTCCGAAGGCCCCGTATCGCCCGTGAAAACAATCGACCGGTCGGGCGTGTCAAAGCGATAGGCATAGGATCGCGCGGCGCCCAGAGGGCGTCGATCAGCAGGGATCGTCGCATAATGCGAATTTTCGACCGCAGTGACCTTGATCAGATCATCCTTGTAGATGACCATTGGACCGGAGACGTCCACATCATGCGCCACCACCATCTTAGCAACGGGCGGCGTCGGCGGCATTTCCGCCGCGTATATGTCGCTCGTAAAACCGACCAGGTTCGTTGCGCGGGTCATATACTCGTGCGTGGCGGGCGGCCCGTATATCTCGATCGGATTGCTAGGCCGCCTTTGCCAGGCAAAGCCAAGCAGGGTCGAAATACCGGCAACATGATCGAAATGGAGGTGCGTGAGAAATATCCGCCGGACTTGATCGGGCTGGATGCCGATCTTCGCTAGCCCGTGCGATACCCCCGCGCCTGCATCGATCAGGTAGATACGATCTCCTACCTGCAACAAAGTGGCCGGTCCTGCGCGATCAGAAAGCGAGCGGGGGCCAGCGGCGGTGCCCAGCGTCACGATGCGCGTCGCCTTTGCCAGGTCGGCGTGCGCGATGTGTTGCGGCGTTTGGGGGGCCTTGGCAGCTTGCGCGTTGGCTGACGGGGAACCGACCGCGGCACCATACAAGACCAAAAGGCCCAGCTTCCAATTCCGACGAAGGTTACGCATGTCGGCTTCTCCCGTCATTCTTGACTATGTAGTGGGCGGCATGCCGTTCAGGGCAAACCATGCCTGGTCAGAGTTCTGCCGAAACCCTGTTTTCGATATATCCAAGGCCTTGTATTTCCAGACGAACGATGTCGCCGTCGGCAAGGAAGCGACCGCTTGCCATCCCGACTCCCGAGGGCGTACCCGTTGCGATGATGTCGCCGGGCTCCAGCGTCATCACGGTGGAGAGATAGGCGATCTGCGCAGCAATCGAATAGATCAGCCCGCTTGTATCCGCCCGCTGCCGTTCTTCGCCATTGACGCTCAGCGAAAGGGTCAGCGCCTCGGCGTCGGGCACTTCGTCCGCCGTCGTGATCCAGGGACCGATCGGACCGTGCGTGTCGAAACTCTTGCCCAAAGTGACCGTCGGGCTGCGCGCCTGCCAATCTCGTGCGGACACATCGTTGCACAGCAGATACCCCGCGATGACCGAATGCGCTTCCGCTTCGCTAACATCATGGCATCGCTGGCCGATGATGAAGGCCAACTCTCCCTCATAATCGATCTTGTCCGACGCTTTTGGCAGCTCGATCGGATCATAGGGTCCGGTGATGCACGACACCTGCTTGTTGAACCATGCCTGGCTTGTCGGGACCGGGATGCCGGCGGCTTCGGCTTCTGCTGCATGCGCCGTGTAGTTCATGCCGATTGCCAGGAATTTTTGCGGGTCCACGATCGGCGCCAGCAGTCGCACCTTCGCCAGCGGAAAGTCGCGCCCGCTTTCCGCCTCCAGCGCGCCGCGCAGCGCGGGTAGATCCTCGATCAGCGTCCGCATCGAGGATCCGACCCCCGCAACATCGCCCAGATCGACGACGCGATCCCCGACAACCTTGCCGATCCTGATTCTATCTTCGATTTCAAATCGGCAAAGCTTCATGTCCTGCTATCTCCTTAGACCAATTTCATCCTGCTGTGCGCATCAGTAGCGAAAGCTAAGTGTCACCCCGTATGTCGCGGGCATCCCCGTAAGGCCGGCAAGTCGATCGCCGCCTACGCTGGTGCTCAGATAGTAAAATTTGTTCGTGACGTTCTTGCCCCACAATTGGACGCGCCAACTGCCATCCTCGGCTTCGATCCCGCCGCGCGTGTCGATCAACGCATAGGCTGGCAGCAACAGTCCCGGATTTTCGCCAAAAACGCTGTAGGTTGAGCTGTGATAGGTCAGTCCGCCACCAACGAACATGCGCGCGCGCGTTGAGACGCTGAACCCATATTCCGCATCACCAACGATCTGCCATCTGGGCGAGGTCGGCAGTTCTTCGCCGACAAAGGAAGTGGGCACGCCATAGGCGTCGACCGGATTGCTGGGGTCTTCAAGAACCCGGCTGTTGTAATAGGCTATGCCTGCCGTCGTCCGAAGCCCGGCAAAGGGGCGAACGACCGCCTGAATCTCGCCACCATAAATGCGCGACCGTGGGATATTGACGAGCTTGGGCAGGTTGCCGAACGGCGGGATCACCGCGCTGCCCAGAATCTGCTTGTCGGTATAGTCGGCATAGAAAACCGCGCCGTCCAGGCTGATGCGCCGATCCAGCGCAGAAAGCTTGAACCCCGCTTCATACGATGTCACCGATTCTTGGGTGACCGGGCTAAACTGCGAAGCGAAAACGCCCGGCAATACGGAATAGCTGCCGGGCTTATACCCACGAGAAACCGAGACATAGATCAAGGCGTCGTCCGACGGCTTCCAGTTCACGCCGCCGCGAAAAGATATATTATCCTCGTTCAGTGAAGAGTGGACTTCACCCAAGAGGACACCCGGTGCGGACTGGGTTATGCATTCGCCCGCCGTCGCTGCAAAACCGAATACAGCGCCGAACGCCGTTGCGACTTGACCATTGCCTGGGTCGGCGAGGCAACCCCGAAAGTCCCGGTCCTGCGTGGTGTAGCGCGCCGACAGTTGAAGTTCGAACCTTGGCGAAAGCGCATAGTTAAGGCTGCCAAAGGCGGCGTAGGTGTGTACTTGCTGATCGTTGCGAACTTCAAGCCCACTGAACGGGAACGGCCCGAGGCCGGCGTTGCTGGTTTTCAGAAGGTTCTGCTGGATTTCGGTGCTGTGATCCCAGGCGTAATTGCCGCCGATCATCCAGTCGACTGCTCCCGACGTGCCGGCGACACGGAGTTCCTGCGAAAAGGATTTGATCGATCCCTGACGCCGCAACACGAACGCCGCATAGGCCGTACCGTCGGTATCGGTATAGGCATTGGTGGTGAGCTTGGAATAAGCGGAGATCGAAGAAAGCGTGATAGAGTCGCTCAGGTCGACATCGCCGCGAAGTGAGACTTGATAGAAGTCGTCATCCAGACCAAAAGGCGTGTTTGGATCCCACCCGGCCAACCTGGGGTCCTTCGGCGTGGCGGTTAGCGGCCCCA
This sequence comes from Sphingobium sp. B2, assembly GCF_007693735.1. NCBI lineage: Bacteria > Pseudomonadati > Pseudomonadota > Alphaproteobacteria > Sphingomonadales > Sphingobiaceae > Sphingobium > Sphingobium sp. B2. The sequence goes on along the minus strand of NZ_VDBZ01000002.1, from coordinate 400,586 downwards.
GATTGGCGTAGCTGTTGCCTGCGTTCAACGGATTCATGGGGGCAGTGGGTGCGAACGCGATATAGTGGAACGCCTGAGGTTCGGATCCATCGTGCCAACCATTCGCACCCAGTTCGAACCGAAGCGTATCGGTTGGCTTCCAGTCGAGCAGGATACGGCCCGTGTAGAAGCGCCGCCTTCCCAAGCGCGCATTTTCGCTTTGTCCGAAGCGCGCATCGTTGCGCATATCGGGCTTCTGCCACCCATCGCGGTACTCGTAACGACCGGCAACACGTGCGGTCAGCCCCTCGGCAAGCTTTCCGCTGACAAAGGCTTCGGTCGAAACCTCATCGAAACGACCGGCGTTCAGCGTGAACCCGGCACGCATATCCTCGGTCGGCTTGGCTGCGATATAGTTGATGGCACCACCAGTCGAACTCTGGCCAAACAGAGTGCCTTGCGGTCCTTTCAGCACCTCGACCCGCTCAAGGTCTAACGCGACACCGCGCGTCATAAGCGAATAGGGAAGCGGGACCTGGTCGAGATATACGCTGACAGCGGGACTGCCGCCAATCGAACTGTCGAAAAACCCCACGCCGCGAATGGTGAACACGGGCGTTCCGAAGTGAGATTGCTGAAATGTAAAGCCCGGCGCGATGCGATCGAGGCCTTCAACCGATGTCACGCCCTGACGTGCAAGCTGGTCGCCCGTAGCAGCGGAGATCGCGATCGGCACATCGCTCAAGCGCTCATCGCGCTTTTGCGCGGTGACGACAATATCAGTATATGCCCAGTCCTGTGTTTGCTGTGCAGCCGGATTACTGTCCTGCCCATGAGCTGATCCAGCATATACTACCGCAATAACACATGTCGCGTGCAGTAGGTATTTGTAGGAAGTATATATCACGAAATCCTCCCGAAATTTTATGATTATCGATATAATATTGGAGATTATCTGCGACCTGACTGAAATACTATTTTCGCAACGATATTGGTTATTGAAATCGTTTCGCCGGCAACCGAAAAATGCATTTCTCCATCGGCCACCAGCGCTGGCCCGCCGCAGTCGGGTAGCGAGTGTTCCTCACTGGATTGGAACACGCCAAAGGTGGTGATCAGGAACTTCACCAAGCAACGATCGCCGTCGCCCACTACGCGCAGATTCGTGATCTGGTGACGGGTCATCAGGCTACTCGGCCGCTGCGACAGCGCTTCGCCGATTGCGGCGCGTCCGGATATGAGAACCTCGCGCTGCCAGTCGCAGTCTTCGGCGACCAGAGAGAGGATTGTGTCATAATCGCGTCGATCAAGCGCATGCCAAAAATCAATCACTCGATCGATGACGGCTTCATGCTTCGCCATTCCAATCCCTCCTGCCCGATTCACCGATGTTGACATTATCATTTGTCGTGCTGATAATATGATCAGCAAACGGATAATGTCAACAGAGCCGGAGAGATTGGGTGAAAGGGGTGACAGATTTGAACTGCAGGATTGCTATTGTGGGCGCGGGAGCCGCAGGCCTTGTTTCGGCTGCACTGCTTCTTCAGCGCGGTATTGACGTCGACATTTTCGACGACGGGGATGGCCCCTGCACCCTGCCTCAGGCTCATGTCATCAACACACGAACAAGCGAGATCCTGGCGGAAATCGGCGCGTTCGAAGAATTGCGGACCATCGCCGCGCCCATCGATCGTGTTCAATCAATTGCATGGGTAGAATCCTTGGCCGGGCGGCGTTTCGGACGTCTGGACCTCATCAAGGACCAAGCCTCCGGAGCGTCGCGAGCTGACGCAAGCGCAGTGCATGCGCTCAACGTGGGGCAGAACCATTTCGAGCAGGTCGTTGCAGCTCGGCTTGCCAAAATGGGTGGCGCGATTCGCTATCGCCACCGGGTCGTCGGCGCGGCCGTTGACAATGCCAAAGCTGTTCTGAGCATTAGAGATGCTGATGATATAATCAGCACACGAAACTATGACTATGTGCTGGCGTGCGACGGAGCACGAAGCATGGTTCGCGAATCGCTTGGCATTGCCATGGTCGGCCCACCATCTATTGCGCGCTACGCATCGGCCTATTTCACTGCCGACCTGTCGCATCTGATTGGTGATATCAGCGGCCCCGTTGCCTTTGTAGGTGGCCCCGACGTCAGGGGCGTCCTGATCGGCTTCGACATTGCGAACAGTTGGGCGCTGATGTGCGTCATGCCACCAGATCGAGCATCTGACGATTTCCAGCCGGACGTGATGCGCGAACTCATTTATCGCGCGATCGGGGATCGTACGGCGACCATTCGGCTCGATGGCGTCGGCTCGTGGAATATGAGCGCTCAGGTCGCCGAAAATTTCCGGCACGGGCCGTTCTTCCTTGTTGGCGATTCTGCCCATCGTTTTCCGCCTACAGGCGGACTGGGACTCAATACCGGCGTGCAGGACGCGCATAATCTGGCCTGGAAACTGGCGTTCGTGATTCAGGGCAAAGCGCGCGCCGCGTTGTTGGACAGCTACGCCGAAGAGCGCATGCCGGTTGCCCGCGCAAATTGTGCACACAGCTTGGACAACGCGATGAAACTGGCCGAAGTCGACGCGGCGCTCGGCGTGTCGTTTTTGGCCCCGGTTGATCCAACCGTGGTTACTCGCGCGGAATCAAGCATGCCGGCGTTTGCGTTAGACCGGGAAACCGGCGATGAAACCCGGCGTGCGGTGGCGCAAGCGATTGAGGCGCAACGGCGGCATTTTGATTCGCTCACTCACGAACTGGGCTATGTTTACGGCGCCCGCGAACCATATCCGGAGGAAGAATCTTATGCTTCGTCCCTACGATCGGGCGGGCGCCTTCCGCATGCGCTGGTCGCCGGGCCTCTGGGAATGGCGAGCTTGCACGCGCTTTGCGCAGGGGATGGCCTGACACTGCTTATCGGCAAAGATATTGAGATCGGAACCCTGCCTGCCTTGCCCGCGCAAGTGGTACTGCGCCAGATGCCGGAGGCGATACCGAACATCCTCAATGGCAGTGAAATGATCCTCATCCGTCCAGACGGGCATGTAGCCTGGGTAGGGAGTGTTCAGGACAGTGCAGGTCTAGATGGCGCGTTGAACATGATTATTCGATCAGATATGCTGACTACATAATAAACCTTCGGAAGGATCGTTATGTCGAAAGCCTCTGCTCCCAAGACCCCGAAGACGCGTCGCGCAGCCCCTGGATCGTCCGCGAACGCGCGCAATGATCTGCTCGACGCGGCGTTGAAACTGTTCGCGCGAAACGGATTTGATGGCGCGTCTCTCCAGGAGATCGCAAATTCAGCGAGTATAGGACAGCCGCTTGTCCATTATCACTTTGGATCGAAGGACAATCTGTGGCGCGCCGCAGTCGAATATGCGCTGGACGACTATAAGCGATTCTTTGGCCTTTTGAACAGGACAATTGTCGATCTTAGGCCCATCGATGCGCTTCGCGTGTTTATGCGAGGATTCCTCGAATTTTCGGCCGAGCGGCCCGAACATGTGATGATCATCCTCAACGAAATGCGCACGCCAGGAGAGCGTTTCGATTGGCTTATCGAAACATTCGTTGGGCCGTTCCATGGTCAGCTTGACAACTTGCTTTCAAGGGCAGCCGACGATGGCTGGATCATGCCCGTGCCGGTCGCGCACCTGACCCCGATGATCATGATTGCGCTCTCCCATTTCTACACATTCCGGCCGCTGATCCAGGGCCTCTATGGCATCGATCCGCAAGATGAAGAGGTAGCAAATGCCCATGCGGACTACATGATCAAACTGCTTTTCAATGGCTTGCAAATCCAGCGCCCAGCCGGGCGCAACGGTGCCGACGATGAAACATAGTTTATAAGGAGATGATGATGGATATTGCAGAACAGACGACCGCGTCTCAATCCGACGCGTCCTCGATCCGGCCCGCCAAGCTGGCGCATGTGGTTATGCGAACTAATGAGCGGTTCGAGGAAATGGTGCGCTGGTATCTGCATGTCCTGAACGCGCAATGCGTCCACAAGGACGATAATCTCGCGTTTCTCACTTATGATGGCGAACATCATCGCGTGGCGATCGCGCGCGTGCCCGAAATGGTCGACCGCCCTTCCGGGACGGTTGGCGTCGACCATGTTGCCTTTACCTTTGCCGCGCTCGATCATCTGCTCCTGACCTATGAGCGGCTTGCGGAAGATGGGATCGAGCCGATCCTGTCAATCAATCACGGTGCGACCACGTCGATCTATTATGAAGATCCAGATCGCAACCGGATCGAGTTGCAAGTCGACAATTTCGTTGATTTCGACGCATTTGCCCAGTTTCTCGAAAGCGGCGCGATGAAACGCAATCCGATCGGGGTGGCATTCGATCCGGCTGCGAAGTTGAAAGCGATGCGCGACGGGACGCCGGCGGCAGACCTGCAACGCTATGACGAGGATCAGTTGGATCCTGCCATAATGGGCGTTCTGGCTGCAAACTGACCCTCTGGGGCCGGTATCGACGCCCATCCGATGTCAGCACCCGATCCTCACCTTCGCCGCGGGCTAGCGATCAACTCTTGGCCCGAGCTCCATGAATGAAAAGGGCCGGCCCGATGCTCACTCTTTATCGATTCCAGGGCGCAACCTGCGCTTCCAAAGTCATGCTCGTTCTGGCCGAGAAGGAAATCGCTTATGAGGACAGGCTGGTACCCAGAAGCTATTTGTCCGATCCGGAATATCTGAAGCTCAATCCCGCAGGCGTGGTGCCGACGCTGATCCATGATGGCAACGTGCTTGCCGAATCGAGCGTGATCATGAGCTATCTGGATGACGCTTTCCCCCGACTACCCTTACGACCCCACCACCCGCTCGGCCGTGCACGGGTGAACTATTGGTTGAAGCTCCTCGACGACAGCCTGCGACATTTGGGCATCGCCACCTATGCGATTGCGATGCGGCATCCGATCCTCGCTCTGCCCATCGAACAGCGCGAAGCCTATTATGCATCGGTCCAGATCCCGGAGCGACGGCAACTCTACCGCAACCTCGTCGAACAGGGACTGGAGGCGCTGGAAGTGGAGGGCGCATTGCAAGGACTCAAGGCGTTGCAGCAAGAAGCCGAACGGAGCCTGGTTGCCGATTTCCTCTTGGGCGACTATAGCCTCGCCGACGCAGCATTGACGCCGTTTCTTGCGCGAATGGAATTGCTGGGACTGCTGCTCTCTGAGGCGGAAGGGCCCCGCCTGCATCAATGGTGGAAGCGGGTTCAGACCCGTCCGTCTTTCGAGATTGCCGTCACCGCCGCTGCACCCGAAAATGCCGACCAGATCCGGCAACTCGCCGCCGCGGCGCAGGAGCAGATCGCAAGTCGCTACGCAAGGTGACGACTTCAGGGGCGTCGGGGCGGAGGTCTTGTTCCGCGGGTGTCCAACGTCAATGGCTCAGGGCCAACTGCTCGCGGCACCATTGCGGGACGCAAACCGCGCTTCAGCAGCAGCGATCCGCTCTGCATAGGCTTCCATCGCGGTCTCCTTGATCGGCCCATAGCCACGCACGGCGTCAATTTCGTCCAGCAGTGCAGACGCTTCCGGCAGATTTGCATCGCTCAGCCCATCGAGCGTGCGCTCCGCTAGTTGCTCATAGTCGCCAATGAGCTTGCGCTCCGCTCGGCGCTCCGCTGTCATGCCGAAAGGGTCGCACATCGTTCCGCGCAGGAATTTCAGGCCTTTCAGGAAACGCAATGCGGGCAGCATCAACCATGCGGGAAATTCGCGCTTGGCCGGCCGCCCATCGCGCCCGCGTCCGCCCAGAAAGGGAGGCGCCAGATTGAAGCTCAGGCGCGCGCCTTCGGCGAAACTCTCGCGCAAACGCGCGTGCAGCTTCGGATCGACCAGCATCCGCGCAACCTCATACTCATCCTTGATTGCCAGCAATTTGGCATAGTTGCGCGCAAAGATGGTCGTCAGAACAGTTGAACCGGGAACCGCCGCGCTTTCACGCGCCTGCACCGCCGCAACGCGTTCGCGGTAGCGCTGCGCAAGTGCTTCGTTCTGATAGGTGGTAAGGTGCGCGGAACGATGCGCCACGATCGCTTCCAATGTGTTGGGTACGGCATCCTCGACGTCTGGCCGAGGCATCATTGCCATCACCCGACCGGGATTGGCGACGAAAAGGCGTCCTAGACGAAAGGCATTGTGATTGAGACGGACCGCGACGCCGTTCAGCGTGATCGCCTGTTCCATCGCCGCGACCGAAACCGGCAACAGGCCCGATTGCGCCGCCATGCCCACGACCATCAGATTGGAAGCAATGGTGTCGCCGGTCAGGCCAAGCGCGAGCGCTGTCGCATCGACCTGTTGCATGCGCTCCGCGCCGATCTTTTCGGCAAGATGCGCGACCAGCACTTCGCTTTGCGGAACAGCGTCGCGATCGAATTGAAACGCCACCGTCGGAACCACCGCTTCATTGGCAATGGCACGGCTTTTCGGCGACAGCGTCGATGCTGATTCGGGCGAAAGCGCCGCGACCAGATCGAAGGCGAGCAGCAGGTCGGCCTCTCCGCTCCCCAGCCGCTGCGTATGCAGATCGTCCGGTGTGTCTGCGATGCGGATGTGGCTGAACACCGCACCGTTTTTCTGAGCCAGTCCCGTCATGTCGAACAGGGACGCTGCGCGTCCGTCGATATGCGCCGCCATGCCGATCAGGGCACCCACGGTGATGACGCCCGTGCCGCCGATGCCTGCAACCATGATGTTGTATTTGCCCGGCACCACCTTGGGCGTTTCAAGTGAATCGAACAGCGCGTCCGTCAGTGTGACACCGCTCGGCGTTCGCGGCTCGGCATCGCGGATGGTGATGAACGACGGGCAAAATCCGTCGGCGCAGCTATAATCTTTATTGCAGCTCAACTGGTCGATCGCGCGCTTGCGGCCAAACGGGGTTTCCCGCGGCAGGATACTGACGCAGCTCGATTGGACCGAACAATCGCCGCAGCCTTCGCAAACATCCTCAGCGATGAACATCCGCTTGGGCGGATTGGGGAAATTGCCGTGCTTGCGACGGCGTCGCTTCTCCGCCGCGCACGTCTGTTCATAGATCAGCACCGTGCAGCCCGGCGTTTCGCGCAGCATCCGCTGTACGCTGTCCAGCTCGTCGCGATGCTCGATGGTTACCACCTTCGGCATGGTCCGGTCGCGACGATGGTGATCGGGATTGTCGCTCAGGACGGCCACCTTGCCGACACCTTCGTGCAGAAGCTGCTGTGCGATTTCCGAAACCGATAAAGGGCCATCGACAGGCTGGCCACCCGTCATGGCAACGGCATCGTTGTAGAGGATCTTGTAGGTAATGTTGACGCCGGAGGCGACCGCTGCCCGGATCGCCAGCAATCCGGAATGATAATAGGTGCCGTCGCCCATATTCTGAAAAATGTGCGGGGTGTCGGTGAAGGGCGCCAGCCCCATCCAGTTAGTGCCCTCGCCCCCCATCTGAGTCGGCAGCATCGCCTTGTCGGGGGTGACGAAGTTGACCATCGTGTGGCACCCGATGCCGGTCATCGAAACGCTGCCGTCAGGGATTAGTGTCGAGCGGTTGTGCGGACAGCCCGAGCAGAAGAACGGGCTCCGCTTCAGACTGGCTATATGGGCATTGTCGGGGCGGGCGGACGTAAGGTGCGCAATCGCCCGATCGATTGCCGCGTCGCGAATGCCGAGTTCGGCCAGCCTGCCCGCAATCAGCCGCGCGATATCGGCGGGATCGAGCTGAACGACGGACGACAGTAGTGCCCGTCCGCTTTCATCCTTCTTCCCAATCAGAAGCGGCGCATCGCGATCGTTGACGAGCGCCTCGGCGATCTGCACCTCGAGAAACGCCTTCTTCTCCTCGACCACCAGCAGCGTGTCGTGCCCGCTCGCGAATTCGGCGACACGCTCGCCGTCGAGCGGCCAGATGCACCCGACCTTGTACAGCGAGATGCCCATTGCCGCAGCGCGCACCGCGTCCAGGCCAAGCAGTTCCAGCGCCTGCATCACGTCGCCATGGCTCTTGCCGGTACTCACGATGGCAAGCCGCGGCGTCCCCGCACGAAAGACCGTTCGGTCGATCCGGTTGGCGCGAACGAACGGGATGACCAGCGGCAGTCGGTGCTCGACCACGATCTGTTCCGCGCGCAGCGGATTATAGGGTCGGATCGCAGCGTGCAGCCCTTCGGGCGGCCGCGATGCGATGGGTGGCAGCGCGGGCGCGAAATGTTCGAGGTCGATATCGATCGTAGCGGTCTGTTCGACCACTTCGTTGACGCACTTCACGGCAGTCCACAGACCCGAATGGCGCGAGAGCGCAAGCGCCAGCAATCCATAGTGCAGAATCTCGCTCACGTCGGCGGGATAGAAACAGGGGATCAGGCTCGCGGCAATAGCCTGTTCGCTTTGATGCGCGACGGTTGACGATTTGCCCCCATGATCGTCGCCATAGAACAGGACGACACCGCCTTTGGCATGAGCGCCCGCATAATTGCCGTGCTTGAACGCATCGCCCGACCGATCGACCCCGGGGCCCTTGCCATACCATGCGGCAAACACGCCATCATATCGAGCGCCGGGCAGCTGATCGATCTGTTGCGTGCCGGCAATGGCAGTCGCCGCTAGGTCTTCATTTACGCCAGGCTGAAACTTGATATGCGCCGCCTCAAGCCGCCTGGCCGTCGACCACAGGGTCATATCCACATTGCCCAGCGGCGATCCGCGATAGCCGCTGATATAGCCCGCCGTCTTCAATCCCGCCCGCGCATCGAGCGTGGCCTGCGTAAGCATCACGCGGGCCAGCGCCTGGGTGCCGTTCAGCATCACGCGCCCAGTGGTTACATTCCATTTGTCGTTTAGGGTGATTGTGGTCATATCGGTCCCGTTTCTCGTCCGTGACCGTCTATCGGAAGTGCTGATGAAGCGCTGTCATCTGCATGACAGCGCAGATTGCTCTCCCCTGCCAACCGAAGGAGATGGAGTGATGACTGAACGATATTCGGCATTCGATTTGCTGCAATGGCTCTCAAAGGACACCGCCGATGCGTTTCTGGCGGAAGGCAAAACGCGCCATTTTCCTGCACGCAGTTCGATCTATCTGCAGTCCGAAGAAGGCCGGGATATGTTCCGGCTTGTATCCGGGACGGTCAGACTGTCGCTGATCGGCGATGATGGCCGCGATCTTCTGTACCAGTTGTTCAGCCCCGGCGATTGTTTCGGCACCAGCAGCGTTGTTGACGAAGAACCGCGCCCCCATACCGCAGAAGCGTTTGACCAGGTGACATTGCAGGTGTTCGACCGCGCGACGATAAACCGACTGCGGCAAGCGCATCCCGAACTGAACGATGCCCTCCTGAAGCTGCTGTCGCGGCATATGCGGCTGCTCAGCGACTATTTTGCGGCGGCTACGTTCGACGAAGTGTCGTCAAGGCTCGCCCAGCGCCTTCTCGACATTACGGAAACCTTCGGCGTTGCGCGCGACGATGGAATCGGTCTGTCCCGGCGGCTCTCGCAGTCCGAACTCGCGGCGATGGTTGGCACCGCCCGACAGACCGTAAACAAGGTGCTGCACGAGTTTCAGGAGTTAGGCATCATGTCGCTCCACCAGGGCTCCATGTTATTCACCGACCTTGCCAAACTTCGCGAAATCGCACTGAAGGGCGCCCGACTGCAACATTTCGCGGCGGTTTCATCCTGATACGGAACGCCACCGCGGATGCGTGCTTGGTCAAGATCAGGTCCGTTGTCGGAAATGCAATGCCCTGACCGTCGTGCTCCATCACGTCCCGTCAAACATCGATCTCGGCAGCGTCATCACTCAAGGCGGAAGGGCTGAGAGAACGGCTGCTCACCCCTATGGTACAGACGGCGCCATGACAGAAGCGCTTTGAGGACTAAGACCTTGGTCAGAAAATCCCGGAAGCGGTTGCGGTTGCCACCCGCCGATGCGATGGAGGCGCCGGGTGTTCGTTTTCCATATGCAGGTGCGGGCAGGTATTCACGCTGGTCGGGCCGCCAGCGACCATTAGCCGTATTCGGACGATCATATCATGTACCACCCCCACGCGCACCCGAGCGCGATCCGCCGCTTTCTTGAAGCGCAGTCGTCCGCTGGAATCGTGCTGATGGGCGCTGCGGTCGCGGCACTGCTGATCGCCAACTCGCCCTTGGCGCAGGATTATGCTGCAATCCTCCATGCCAACGTCGGACCGCTTTCGCTGGAACATTGGATCAACGATGGCCTGATGACCATATTCTTCCTGTTGGTCGGGCTGGAGATCAAGCGAGAGATTCTGGATGGCCAGCTTTCCACATGGCCGCGGCGCGCCCTGCCAGGTGTGGCCGCGCTTGGCGGGATGATCGTTCCGGCGCTGATCTACCTTGGTTTTAATCGAGGTTCGACAGCAATCGGATGGGCGATCCCGGCGGCGACCGACATCGCATTTGCGCTGGGCGTCATCGCGCTTCTTGGAAGGCGGGTGCCGGGATCGCTGCGCATATTTCTGGCTGCGCTGGCGATCATTGATGATCTGGGTGCGGTGATCATCATCGCTGCTTTTTACACGTCTGGCCTTTCGCTGCCTTATCTTGCGGGCGCGATCCTCGCGATTTTTGTCCTGATCGGGTTCAACTGTTTCGGGGTTCGTCGCTTGTCGCCCTACCTGCTGGTTGGGCTGCTCCTCTGGCTACTGATATTGTGGTCGGGCCTGCACGCGACGCTGGCTGGCGTCATACTTGCCTTTGCCATACCGATGGAGCGCACCCCTGGCCGCTCCGACGCTGACTGCGACAGTCCCTTGCATCGTCTCGAGCGCGCCCTGCAAAAGCCCGTCGGCTTTATCGTTGTTCCGATTTTCGGGTTGGCGAATGCTGGCGTGCCGTTGCTCGGATTGCCATCCGGCGCGTTGATGGCGCCCGTCACATTCGGTGCGGCGGCCGGGCTGATATTCGGGAAGACGATCGGCGTGTTTTGCTTCTCATCCTTGGCTGTCCGCATGGGGATAGCGGATTTCCCCGCCCATGCGACGCGTATCCAGATGCTGGGCATAGCGCTTCTTTGCGGTATTGGCTTTACGATGAGCATCTTCATCACGCTTCTTGCGTTTCCCGACAGTCCATTGCTGCAAGCGCAGGCCAAGATCGGCATTTTGACGGGGTCGTTTGTCTCCGGGCTGATCGGCTTTGCCGTGCTGCATCGGGCAGGTAATGTGGCGCTACATGCATCGGGGGACATGGCGGAATGAGCATGGAAGGATTGACCGAACGCGCATATGTCGCGGGCAGGCGGGTGAATGCCGGACTGGCCCGGCTGGCCCTGTATCGCTGGTGGCGGCGGCGCGTCGTCGGGACAATCGACCATCAGGCGGTCGTCGCTCGCATCATCGACGAAAGTGGATGGTCGCCCCGCTATGCTTTCATGACGATGATGTCCGCGGGCATTGCGGTGCTCGGCCTGCTGCTATCATCCCCGGCGGTTGTGATCGGCGCGATGCTGATCTCGCCATTGATGAGTCCAATTCTGGGCTTCGGATTCAGCCTCGCGCTGTTCGATTTCGCCGAGATGCGGCGATCGCTTTTGGCGCTTGCCATCGGCTCCTTCGCTGCCGTTGCCTTCACGGCGCTGATTGTGACAGCCTCGCCATTGCAGGCGCCCACGGCGGAGATTGTCGCGCGCACGCGCCCCAATCTCTTTGACCTTGGCGTCGCGCTATTTGCCGCGCTGGCCGGCAGCTTCGCGATCATTCGCGGCCGTGGCGAGACGATCGTGGGCGTCGCCATCGCCACGGCGTTGATGCCGCCGCTCGCCGTAGTGGGCTATGGTCTTGCGACCTGGAACCTGCCGGTGCTGGGGGGCGCGCTTGCGCTATTTGTCACCAACTTCATTACCATCTCGCTCTCCGCAACGGTGATGGCGCGCTATTATGGCTTCGGGCATCATCTCTCCAGCCGCCAGAGCTGGGCGCAGACCGTGGTGCTGCTGCTCGTCTTTGCCGTCATGGCCGTGCCGCTCGGCCTGTCGCTCAACCGCATTGCCCGTGAGGCGCTGACGATATCCAGCGTTCGATCGTTGCTGAACGAACGCTTCGGCGGCGATGCGCGCGTGACCCAGTTGGAAGTGGCGTTCGACCGCAATCCCAATGTCGTCCGTGCGGTCGTCATCACGCCACGCAATCGGACCCAGAGAACCGCGGATCTGCAGCAGGCGATCGAGACGGCGCTTGGCTATCCGGTTCGGCTCGATATCGATCAGATCCTGCTCGAACCGGGCGCCGGCGCGCTCGACGCGCAGCGCGAGGAATTGCGGCAAGCGGGCGAACAGACAAATTTGGAGGCGCAGCGCATGGCTGCGCTGGCGCGGATGATCGCCCTGATCACCGGAGTTGCCAGCGATGATGTGACGATCGACCGCGATCACCGCCGCGCGACCGCAGCCGCCGTTCCGCTGCCGGGCGCGACCGTCGCCACCTATCGCACATTGGAGGAACGCGCCGCAGCCGAAACCGATGGCTGGAATGTTGCGATCGTACCGCCGCAAGGGCCGCTGCCGGAGATCGCCTTCGCCGATAATGTCGATACGCTCGATCCATCGGCGCGCGCTGCAGTGCTGACGTCCATCTGGGCGGCACAACGCTGGAACGTGCCGATGCTGGCTGTGCCCGGATTGCCGGTCGGCGAACCGCCAGCACGCCCCAACCTGACCCAACGCCGCGCCATGACCGTGGCCGCCCTGCTGGCGACGCAGGGCATCCGTGCCGCCCCCGCGCCGGGCGGGGGGCAACGCTTCAGCCTGTCTATCGGGGACGCACAATGATCGGCGGCCTCAGGCTGACGCCGTTTGACGCGGCAGCGATCCTCATCGTCCTTGCAGCCGCTCTTGGATATTTCAACTATCGCTATTTGAAGCTGCCCTCGTCGATCGGGTTGACCGTGATGGGGGCGATTGCTTCATTGCTCGTGGTCGGGATCGACCGAATTCTGCCCGGCGCGGACTTTGCGCGCGACGTCGTTCGGTTCATCGCCGGCATTGATTTCCACACCACGTTGATGGACGGGATGCTTTCCTTCCTGCTTTTCGCGGGCGCGCTCCACGTCGACTGGGGGGAGATGCGGCGCGGGCGCTGGCCGATCATTGTGTTGAGTACGATCGGTGTAGCACTTTCCACCGCCCTTGTCGGTGGTGGCTTCCTGCTGCTCGCCCGCGCGATCGGGTTCGATTTGCCAGCGATCTGGTGCTTCGTGTTCGGGGCGCTCATCAGCCCGACCGATCCGGTGTCGGTGATGGGGGTACTCAAACGCGCGAACGTCTCGCCCACGCTGGAGGCGACGGTGGCCGGCGAGAGCCTTTTCAACGATGGTGTCGGCGTTGTCATCTTCACCATTCTCCTGGCATCCGCCCTGTCTGGCGATGCATTTTCAATGGCGCATGCGGCAGAACTGTTCGCGGTGGAGGCAGGCGGCGGCGTGCTGCTCGGATTGATCGTCGGGTGGCTGGCGTTCCGGATGATGCGCTCGATCGACGACTATAAGGTCGAGGTGTTGATCAGCCTTGCAGTCGTGATGGGCGGCTATGCGATTGCCCGGCCGCTGCATGCCAGCGGCCCGGTAGCGATGGCGGTGGCGGGGCTCATCATCGGCAATGCCGGGGTCGCGCATGCGATGAGCGAGACGACGCGCGATTATCTCCATAAATTCTGGGATCTGATCGACGATATATTGAACACAGTGCTGTTCCTGCTGATCGGGCTGGAGGTCGTGACGATCCCCGCTGACCTGCGGCTCCTCGTCCTCGGACTGGCTGCCATTCCTCTGGCGCTCGTCGCGCGCTCGCTGTCGGTGTTGCTGCCGCTTCGTGCGATCCGGCCAGGGCACCGATATGGCCGGGTCGTGCCGGTCACCCTGATCTGGGGCGGCTTGCGTGGCGGCATCTCGATTGCGCTGGCGCTCGGATTGCCCGATGGGCCTGCGCGTTCGGTGATCCTTGCCGCCACCTATGTCGTCGTCCTGTTCTCCGTCATTGTTCAGGGCGGCACGATCAAACGGGTGCTGGAACGGCTCACTGCTGCCGATGCGAGGAACCAGTCATGAAGGCACGCCTGCTGCGACTGTCCAACGACCTGCGCGAAAGCTACTGGTTCGTGCCGACGATCATGGCCATCGCCGCACTGCTGCTGGCGTCGGGAATGGTCTATGTCGACAGCCACGCTGGTTCGACCTGGATGGACGGGATGCCGTGGCTCTATGCCGCGCGTCCCGATGGTGCCCGTGCCCTGCTATCCTCGATCGGCGGGTCGATGATAGGGGTGGCCGGCACCACCTTTTCGGTGACGATCGCCGCCGTGGTCTACGCCTCGGGCCAGTATGGCCCGCGCTTGCTCAGCAACTTCATGTCTGATCGCGGTAACCAGGTAACGCTGGGTACCTTTATCGCGACCTTCGTCTATTCGCTGACGGTGTTGCGCACGATACGATCGGCCGGGGAAAGCGGCGCGAGCGCACCCGCATTCGTGCCGCAACTGGCGCTGCTGGTGGCGTTGATCCTCGTCCTCTGTTCGATCGCGGTGCTGATCTTCTTCATTCACCATGTGCCGATGCGGATACATATCAACAATGTGATCGAACGCATCGGCGACCGGCTGATTGAGGAGATAGACTCCCGCTTTCCGACTTACATAGGCGAAGCGCTCGGCGAGCGCCCGGACAATCCGTCTGTTCCCTCCGCCTTCCGCGAAGACGCGACCTCTGCCGAATATGAGCGCCGGACGCCTGTTCGATCGAAGAACATCGGCTATATCCAGTTGATCGACGAAGGCACGCTGCTGGCGGCGGCGCGTGAGCATGATCTGGTGATCCGCCTGCAATATCAGTCCGGCGACTTCGCGCATAATGGCAGCGTGCTGCTGGAAGCCTGGCCCGCCGAACGATGCGGCGAGGATGCGGTGAAGGCGTTGCGTGAAGCCTTCGCGGTCGGCGCGCGGCGCACGGCTCTGCAGGATCTGCGCTTCCTGATCGATGAACTGGTGGAGATTGCGGCGCGCGCCCTTTCGCCGGGGGTCAATGACCCGTTCACCGCGAACAGCTGCCTCGATTGGCTTGGCGCGGCGATGGCGGAACTGGCCCGACGCGACCTTCCATCGCACCTGCGCACTGACGAAGACCATGCGCTGCGGGTCATTGCCTATCCGGTGACGTTCGACGGCTTCATTGATCGCGCGTTCGGTGCACTTGCCCAATATGCCAGTGCGGACAGGATC
Organism: Sphingobium sp. B2; assembly: GCF_007693735.1. NCBI lineage: Bacteria > Pseudomonadati > Pseudomonadota > Alphaproteobacteria > Sphingomonadales > Sphingobiaceae > Sphingobium > Sphingobium sp. B2. The sequence goes on along the minus strand of NZ_VDBZ01000002.1, from coordinate 385,362 downwards.
GCGGGTAAGCGCTTCCTGGAGGCGCTCGGCGATGTCGCGCTTAGCTGCGACGATGCTGGGCGGATTGCCACGCTTGTTGACCAGGCGCGCGCGTTTCGGACGCTGGCGGAGGGGAAGCTGGACGGGGCGTGTCGCGACGTGGTTGTCGGTCGCGCCGACCTTCTGCTCCGGGCGTTGGCGGCACCGGATTACAAGCGCCGGCTGCGGGACGATATTGGTTGGCTGGGCGGCTCCGCATGATTATCGCATTTGCCGGGCGGCTTTGCCTGACTTCCGCAGTGTTACGCGCTATGGCGGGCGGATCATGGTGAATCTTCCCGAACAGGCGCGCGATCTGCTGCGCGAACATGGCCCCACCGCGCCCGTGTGGCGGCGACGTGTCGCTATTCTTGGCGGCGCAGTCACGATCGGCCTGGTCGCCCTGCTGTTCGCGCATCTCGCCGACTGGGCGGGCGAACGCTTTACCGTCCTAGCCATGCGCTGGTGGTGGGCGCCGCTGATCGTCACGCCGCTGGGCTATGCCGCCATTGCCGGCATCACCGCTCGCCTCGCGCCCGCGGCGCGCGGGTCGGGCATACCCCAAGTCATGGCGGCTACGCGCGATCCCGATCATGCCATGTCGGCGCTCGTGTCGGCGCGGATCGTCATCGTAAAGCTTGGCCTGACGATCGGTACGCTGCTTGTTGGTGCATCGACCGGGCGTGAGGGCCCGACCGTTCAGGTCGCGGCGTCGATCATGGGCTATGCGCACCGGATCATGGCCATCCCCCTGCGCGCGTCGGTGTTTATCGCAGGTGGCGCAGCTGGCGTCGCTGGCGCTTTCAATACCCCGCTTGCCGGCGTTGCCTTCGCTATCGAGGAACTGGCCGCCGCCTATGAACAGCGCATGACCTTGCTCGTCATGACCGCCGTGCTCATCGCGGGCATGACCAGCCTCGGCCTGTCGGGCGACTATGTCTATTTCGGTGTCATGCGGCAGACGCTGTCAGTGCGCGAGACGATGCTGGCTGCGCCTTGTGCTGGCGTGCTGGGCGGGCTGATGGGCGCGTTCTTTTCGCGCGCTGTACTGGCGACAGGGCGCACGCGCTGGTCGCCCGTCGCGTGGCTGCGGGCGCGACCTATGCTGTTCGCCGGGCTGCTTGGCGCCATCGTCGCGATCATCGGGGTCGCCACCGGGCTGACATGGGGCACCGGCTACAGCGCGGCGCGCGCGATCATCACCGGGGCCGATGCGCCCCACTGGTATGGCTTGGCCAAGCTGGCGACGACGCTTGCAACGGCGGTGTCGGGCATGCCCGGCGGTATCTTCGCGCCGTCTCTGTCGGTCGGCGCAGGTGTCGGCGACATGCTTCGCTGGCTGTTCCCGACCTATCCGGGTGGCGCGATCGTGCTGCTGGGCATGGTCGCTTACTTTACCGGCGTCGTTCGGGCACCGCTGACTGCGGTCATAATCATCTCGGAAACGACGGCCAGCCGCGGCTTGATGATGCCGTTGCTCGCCTCGGCGCTGATCGCCGATGTGGTTGCACAGACCGTCTCGAAGGAGCGACTCTACCACGCGCTCTCGCTTTCCTTCCTGCCACCGCCGGCCGAGACAGATGCGGAAGCGGAGTCCGCTCGTCACGATCCGGCAGAAACGCCTAGATCATGACAATGGGCAGACCTGAGCCAGGGTAGGGCAGGGCATCGGGCCGACGGCCGAGCCATTACATCAGCCAGTAACGCAGTCCCAGCGATACCAGCAGCAGCGCGGCAACGCTCGCCGTCCATATCCCGACGAACCAGCCGAGCTTCATCAGGCGCGCGCGCATCAATGATATCCTTCGCTGTCGACCTTGCCCCGGAACACCCAATAGGCCCAGGCGGTATAAGCCAGGATCACCGGCACCAGAACGGCCCCGCCCACCAGCATGAACAACTGGCTGCGATAGGGGGCCGCCGCTTCCCAAATCGTGACGCGGGCAGGGATGACATAGGGCCATATCGAAATCCCCAGTCCCAGCAGGCAAAGGCCAAACAGCGCGAGCGCCCAGAGAAAAGGCTGTGCGTCCTTGCGCTGCGACAGGCTGCGATAGAATAGCGCGGTGACGATGACGGTCGCCAGCGGCACTTGCGCCGTTGCAAGTACGCCGGGCCAGGAGAGCCAGCGGCTCTGGTAGCTCGCCTCCAATGTCAATGTGGCCAGGCTGACCGCGCCGATCAGAATGAGCAGCGCGATGCCCAGCCGTCCGGCATAGGTCACCACCTGCCGCTGCAACCCGCCTTCCGTCTTCCAGTTGAGCCAGCAGGCACCCAGCAGGGCGTAGCCCACCATGAGGGCAACCCCGGTCAGCAGCGAGAAGGGCGACAGCCATTCCCACCAGCCACCGGCATAGGCGCGTCCCTCCACGCTGATCCCCTGCAACAATGCGCCCAGCGCCACACCTTGTGCAAAGGTCGCCACTGCCGAACCGCCGGTAAAGGCGCGGTCCCACATCGCCCTGTGGGCCGGATCGCGCCAGCGAAACTCGAACGCCACGCCGCGCAGGACCAGGCCCAGCAGCATCGCGATCAACGGCGCATACAGGGCTGGCAGGATGATGGCATAGGCCAACGGAAAGGCAGCGAGCAGGCCGCCGCCGCCCAGCACCAGCCAGGTTTCGTTACCGTCCCATACCGGCGCGATGCTGTTCATCGCCGTGTCGCGATCCTTCCCCACCTTGAACAGCGGGAAGAGGATGCCGATGCCAAGGTCGAATCCATCCATCACGACATAGGCGATGATCGCAAAGCCGATGATGGCGGCCCAGATGACAGTCAGGTCGATCATCCTTCGCCTCCTTCGATGGCTGGTGCAGGTGTGATGCCGGCGGTGCGGATCGGCGCGCCGTCCAACGTACTTTCATGGGCTTGCGGTGGCTTCTTCATAAGGTGCAGCAGATACCAGATGCCCATGCCGAACACGCTGAAATAGACAAGGACGAACGCCAGCAGCGATGCTGCGACCGCGGGCGCATCCAGTGGCGAAGCACTGGCGGTAGTGCGTAGCAGGCCATAGACGGTGAAGGGCTGCCGCCCGACTTCGGTTACGATCCAGCCCGCCAGCACTGCGATGAAACCCGATGGTCCCAGTAGTAACGCCGCGCGATGCAGCCACGTCCATTCATGCAATTTGCCGCGCCAGCGGGCGATCAGGCTCCACAGACCAAGGCCCAGCATCGCAAGCCCTAAGCCGACCATGACGCGAAACGCCCAGAACACGATACCCACCGGGGGCTGATCGGCATCGGGCACGCTGTCCAGCCCCTTCATAGGGGCATTCAGATCATGTTTGAGGATCAGCGACGACGCCTTGGGGATGGAGATGGCGTAATCGACGCGCTTCTTGGCGCTGTCGGGAATGCCGAACAGGATCAGCGGCGCACCGTCAGGATGGCTCTCATAATGGCCTTCCATCGCCATCACCTTGACCGGCTGATGCTCCAGCGTGTTGAGGCCATGCATGTCGCCTGCAAATATCTGGATTGGTGCGACGATCGCCGCCATCCACATCGCCATGGAAAACATGGTGCGCGCGCCGGGATTGGTCCGGTCCTTGAGGAGGTGCCAGGCGCCGACACCGCCGACTGCAAAGGCCGTCGTCAGATAGGCGGCCAGCACGGTATGGACCAGCCGGTAGGGGAAGCTGGGATTGAATATGATCGCTGTCCAGCTTGGGCCTGGCAGAAACTGTCCGTTCGCGCCGATCTCATAGCCTGTCGGTGTTTGCATCCAGCTGTTGACCGACAATATCCAGAAGGCCGAAATGAAAGTGCCGATCGCGACTGCGCACGTGGCCGTGAAATGCAGCTTGCGCCCGACCTTGTTGATGCCGAACAGCATGACGCCCAGAAAGCCGGCCTCCAGGAAGAAGGCGGTCAGCACCTCATAGGCCATCAACGGGCCAATGATCGGGCCAGCCTTATCGGAAAAGACCGACCAGTTGGTACCGAACTGATATGACATGACCAGGCCCGACACCACGCCCATGGCGAATACGACCGCGAAAATCTTGAGCCAATAGCGGAATAGATTGGCGTAAACGCCCTTGCCCGTCGCTAGCCATAATCCCTCCAACACCATCAGATAGCTGGCAAGGCCTATGGAAAAGGCAGGAAACAGGAAGTGAAAACTCACCGTGAAGGCGAATTGGGCGCGGGCAAGAAGCAGTGGGTCAAGCGAGTCGAACATGGGCATGTCCTTTCACCCGCCATGTAGCAGGCAGGGAGGGGGAAGGGGATTGGTCAGATTGTCATGCCGGGCAAAAAGGCAGCCGCGCTGCGCCAGAGCATGTAGAGCGCGACGATGAAGATCAGCCCGGCAAAGACCATGGTCAGCCGTCCCGTCTTGCCGCCCAGCGTTTCGGCCAGCCGCGTGCCAACGATGCTGCCGACAACACCACCGACCACGAATATCCCAGCGAGCGGCCAGTCGACCAGACCCGAAAAGGCGTAGTTCGCGGCTGTTGTGAGGCCAAAAGCCGTCACCGCGACAAGCGACGTGCCGACCGCCATCAACATGGGCATGCCCGTCGATGCCACCAGTCCGGGCACGATCAGGAAACCGCCGCCAATCCCGAAAAAGCCGGAAAATAATCCCGACCCCAATCCATAGGTAACGACCTTGGGCGCCTTTTCCCGATTGCATTCGGCCCCCGGATTGCCTGGATTGCCGCGCCCTTTCAGCATCAGAACACCGACGAGCAGCATGACCAATGCAAAGAGGAACAGCAGCTTGTCGCCATCGACCATCTTGCCAAAGGTCGATCCGGCGAGCGCGCCTACGATCCCGGCCGCCGCATAGATGCCGCCGCACCGCCATTTGACATGATGCGCGCGGGCATGGCTGGCGAGGCCAGCCGCCGCATTGGCCGCGACAGCCAGAGCGCTGGTGCCGATGGCGACATGGGCGTTGGGCACGCCGACCAGATAGACCATCAACGGCACGGCGAGGATCGATCCGCCCCCGCCGACAAGGCCCAGCACGAAGCCGACCAGACCGCCCGACAGGCCGCCCAGCAGATATTGCATGTTTGTCATCATGACTGCGCGCCGATCAGGCAGGGCTTTACCATCCACTCGCGCCCCTTGAGCATCCCGTGCCAGTAGACGGGCGGCAGGATCGTGTCCTTCAGCAGCCAGGACAGGCGGGAAGGCCGGGTGCCATCGATCAACCAGTTGGGGAAGCTTGGCATCAACTTGCCGCCATAGCCAAATTCAGCGAGCACAATCTTGCCTGCCTCGACCGTCAGCGGGCAACTGCCATAGCCGTCATAGATCGCGACAGGCGGCTGGCCATCCAGTGCCGCCAGCGCGTTGACCGCGACCACCGGCGCCTGCTTGCGCGCGGCCGCCATGGTTTTGGCATTGGACGCAGAACAGGCGTCGCCAAGGGCGTAAATGTTGGGATAGCGCGGGTGGCGGAGCGTGACTTCATCCACTTCGACAAAGCCAGAGGCCGCCGCCAGCGGGCTATGGCGGATGAAATCGGGGGCCATTTGTGGCGGCACGACGTGGATCATGTCGAACCGCTCGGCCACGCGCCGAACGCTGTCGCCGTCCGCCTGTTCGAAGATCGCGGTTTTGGACGGCCCATCTATTTCGACCAGCTTCGACCCGAAGTTCAGGTTGATGCCGTAGCGCCTGACATAGTCCATCAACGCCGGGACATAGGCGGGAACGCCGAACAGGACGGCGCCCGCCGTATGGAACTGCACGTCGCAATTGCCCAGCATACCGGCCTTCTCCCAGCGATGGCAGGACAGATACATCGCCTTCTGCGGCGCGCCCGCGCATTTGATCGGCATGGGCGGCTGCGTGAACAGCGCGCGACCACCCTTGAACTGTTTGACGAGCCGGTTGGTATAGGGGGCCAGATCGTAGCGATAGTTGGAGGTCACGCCGTCATTGCCCAAGGCTTCCGACAGACCGGGGATGGCGTTCCAGTCCAATTTAACGCCCGGACAAACGATCAGCACGCCATAGGAGACCCGTCGGTCGTCATGCAGCACCACCTGCTTCTCATCGGGCAGGAAAGCGCTAGCCGACGCCTTGATCCACGTCACGCCGCGCGGAATGAGTCGCGCTTCCTCACGCCGTGTAAAGCCGCTGTCGAACACGCCCGCACCCACCATGGTCCAGCCGGGCTGATAATAATGGGCCTCACTGGGTTCGATGATCGCAAGGCGGATACCCCGCCGTCGTTTTAGAGCTGATTGTGATCTGACGGAATCGTGGCTGTCTCTTATACACATCTAGATGTGTATAAGAGACAGCCGCTGCATCGCTGATCCGGTACCGCCGCGCGGCCTCCCGCCGCGACAAACCTTCAACTTCAACCGCTGCGATCCCCCGACCGCGCAAATCCTGGGAATAAGCTCTGGGCATCCATGCCAACCTCCAACAGCTGTCCCTTATACACATCTAGATGTGTATAAGAGACAGCCGCACCGCCGCTGCATCGCTGATCCGGTACCGCCGCGCGGCCTCCCGCCGCGACAAACCTTCAACTTCAACCGCTGCGATCCCCCGACCGCGCAAATCCTGGGAATAAGCTCTGGGCATCCATGCCAACCTCCAACAGCTGTCCCTTATACACATCTAGATGTGTATAAGAGACAGCCGCACCGCCGCTGCATCGCTGATCCGGTACCGCCGCGCGGCCTCCCGCCGCGACAAACCTTCAACTTCAACCGCTGCGATCCCCCGACCGCGCAAATCCTGGGAATAAGCTCTGGGCATCCATGCCAACCTCCAACAGCTGTCCCTTATACACATCTAGATGTGTATAAGAGACAGCTCCACAGCAATGCAAAAACTACTTCCGACATGCCGGATATGCTGCCGTATGATCACAAACTGCTCTAGAATGCTGGCGGCGGTCGCGATCCCGGCGCTGCCACCGCCCACGATCACGACATCATAATGGGCAGCGTCCTGACGGACCAATGCCCCCGCCATCTCTGCCAGCTTTTCCGCGCGCGCGCCCGACCGGCAATAGGCAAGCACGGGTCCCGGCAGGCTGTCGAGCGCGGCTCGCATGGCATCGGCATCTGCATCGGTCAGCGCCCCGGCCACCGCAGGGACATAGGCAAAGTCCAGTCCCGCGGACCGGGCAGCGGCGCCCATCTCTTCTGCCGTCGGCTGGTCCGCGCCTTCGCCATCGGGGCGGTTGCACAGGATTGCACGGAAGCCCATCGCCGCTGCTTGCGCTATATCCGCCGGGGTTAGTTGCGCGGTGACACTCAGCGTCGGGGTCAATTGCTTGATGGCCATGATGAACCTCCTCTATCCGGCGCGGCCGGTTATGATTTTATCGTGAAATGATGGATCGCCATGCCGCCCAGCATGGCCAGCACGAAGGGTGCAGCCGCCGCCGGGGAAAGCGCGAGGCTGGCAATGGCGGGACCGGGACACAGCCCGCCAATGCCCCAGCCGATACCGAACACTATTGCGCCAAGCGCCAGCTTGCCGTCGATCGCGCGCGTGTCGGGCAGAGCAAAAGCGCGGTCGGCAAAGGGGCGGCTGACCCGTCTTTGAACGATCCATGCAAGCGCCATCGGGATCATCGCGCCGCCCATGACGAAGGCGAGGGTGGGGTCCCACGCGCCGAACAGGTCAAGGAAGGCGCGAACCCGCATGGGGTTTGCCATGCCCGAAATGGCAAGTCCGCCGCCAAACAGTGCGCCCGACAATAAGGCAATGATGATCCGCATCATATCATGCTCGTCAGGCGCATAAGCGCCACGGTTGCAAAGCCGCTGCCCATGAACAAGGCGGTCGCCACGATCGATCGGCGGGACAGGCGAGACAGGCCGCATACCCCATGGCCGCTGGTGCAACCCGATCCCAGCCGGGTGCCAAATCCCACGATTAGACCCGCGACGATCAACAAGCCAGGCGCTGGAAAGGTGGCAGGGATGCCGTCTGACAGCAGCGCAACCAGGACCGCGCCAACAGGCAATCCAACGGTGAATGCTATCGCCACGCCGCGCGGCGGGCCGCTGGCAGACAGGCCGATGGCCCGCGCCGCAAGCCCGCTGACCCCGGCGATCCGCCCGAGCCCCAGCAACATGATCGCGGCAGCCAGCCCGATCATGAGGCCGCCGATCAGGCCCGCAATTGGCTGCGCATCTGGAAACCCCGCTATCATAGCTGGTTAACCGGGATTTTGAGATAGGTGACGCCATTGTCGTCGGGCGCCGGCAGATGGCCTGCGCGCATATTCACCTGCACCGATGGCAGGATGAGGCGGGGCATGTCGAGGGTGGCGTCGCGCGCTTCGCGCATGGCGACGAAATCATCCTCGCTCACGCCGTCATGCGCGTGGATATTGGCGCGGCGCTGTTCGGCGACCGTGGTTTCCCAGGCATAATGATCGCGCCCTTCGGGCAAATAATCGTGGCACAGGAACAGCCGGGTTTCCGGTGGCAATTCCAGCAGGCGGCGGAGCGACCGGAACAAGGTGCGTGCATCGCCGCCGGGGAAGTCGGCGCGGGCCGTGCCATAATCAGGCATGAACATGGTGTCGCCCACAAATGCTGCGTCGCCGATGACATAGGCGACGCAGGCCGGGGTGTGGCCGGGGACATGCAGCACCGTGACCGCGATATTGCCGATCATGAACTGGTCGCCATCGGCCCACAGATGGTCGAAGTCCGACCCGTCACGCTGGAACGTCGTACCTGCGTTGAACAGCGCGCCAAAGGTGTGCTGCACTTCGCAGATATGCGCACCGATCGCGATCTTGCCGCCCAGTTTCTGCTGAAGATAGGGCGCCGCCGACAGATGGTCGGCATGGGCGTGGGTTTCCAGATGCCAGTCGACGCTCAACCCCTGCGCTTCCACATAGGCGATGACCGGTTCGACCGCTTCATGGCCCGTACGTCCAGCGGCGGGATCATAGGTCAGCACGCTGTCGATCACGGCCGCGCGACGGGTTTCGGCGTCATGCACAACATAGGTGAACGTGAAGGTCGGCGCGTCGAAGAAGGCCTTGACCACCGGCACTCCGCTTCTGGCGACACTGACCTGTACAAAGGCTTTTTCAAGTGCGGGATCGGTCATGCGACTCTCCTTCAATTTCATATTTACACATACTATGTATTTATATAATATGAAATCGTCAAGGGGTTGCAACACGCCTCTGGCAGTTGCAGGAAAGCGCCATGAATGATGTCACGACTGCCCGCCCAATCCCGCTTCGTATCGGTTCCCCCGCACCCGATTTTCGGGCGCGCTCGACAATGGGCGATTTTCAGTTGTCGGCGCTGCGGGGACAGTGGGTGATCTTCTTTTCCCATCCGGCTGATTTCACGCCGGTGTGCAGCACCGAATTTGCGGCTCTTGCACGGCGGCAGGCGGACTTTGCGGCGCGCGACTGCCGGTTGGTGGGCGTGTCCGTCGACAGCCTTTATTCCCACATCGCCTGGGTCCGGGCGCTGCGCGATCTGTTCGATGTAGAGATCGACTTCCCGATCATCGAAGACCCCAGCATGGCCGTTGGCCGCGCCTATGGCATGATCGACGAGGATGCGGCGGACAGTATGACCATGCGGACGACCTTCTTCATCGACCCGCAGGGCGTGATCCGCGCGACCACGGCCTATCCCCACAATGTCGGTCGATCCGTGGATGAAATGCTGCGCCTGCTATGCGCGTTGCAACGGGTCGACGGCGGAACCAGCCTGACGCCGGAAGGCTGGATGCCCGATCAGCCCGTCTTGCTGCCACCTGCGCAAGGCACCGACGCCGCGCCCGATTGGTTCTGCCGGATGGCGCCCCAGTCATGACCGCGCTCTACCAGGATCGCGATGCAGCCGCGGCTGCGGCGGACAAGATCAAGACATTCGCCCAGGCCCAGCGCCTGATGATCTTGTCCTGCCTGCTGCGCGGCGAGTATAATGTCGGGGAAATCGCCGACATCACCTCCATCGGCCAGCCAGCGCTCAGCCAGCAGCTGGCCGAACTGCGCCGCGCCGACCTCGTTCAGACGCGCAAGGAAGCCAAGCAGGTCTGGTACAGGCTGGCGGACGAGAATGTGGCGCTCTGCGTACGCAATATCGAGGCGATGTTCGGCTTCGGTGGTAGCCCGGTTTTACCCGTTGCGAGCCCAACGACGATATCGGCGCCAGCAGCCGAAGGCGTGGCCGGTTTCGCCCGCATTCTTTGAAAACAAGGCTTCGGCCGGTCGAAGATGAAAGCGCATGATGCGGTAGGCAGGGCGTCTAGTCCGGCTTGCCGCCATTCCATCGGACGTCGCTGGCGGCGATAATGGACTGGCCGCGCATAATCGACCAGAGGCGATGGGGTGTCTTGGGGTCCCAATCGATCGCCTGCCCCTCCGTCGCGATAGGGATGGTCGCCAGCAACTCCAGCGTCGATCCAGCGCTTGGCAGGCGCATGACATAGAGTTCGGGCCGATCATGCCCCGTGACATATAGTTGCCCGTCCGGTCCCCAGCTCATGCCCGAGCAGCTGAACGGCGCAAAACGCGCCAGCACCTCTGCCGGGAACAACCATCCCCGCAACTGCCGGAACTGATCGTCAAGCTGTACGAGGGTCGTGTAGCGATGGTCGCGGTCGGCTTCCCTGCCCTTGCCGTCATAATTGGCGAACATCGCCCACCAAGTCCCGTCATGCCGATCAAGCGCGGTCAATGATCCTGGCCCCATGCCCAGGCTTATGCTGCGTATATGGCGCAGGCTCCTGGTATCGAAGATTTCGACAGCGCTCGTTTGTGGCACCGCCGGATAGTTGGACGCGGCGCATATCAATTCACGGCCTACCACCGTGCAGCTGTTCATATGCGCAAATAATGTCCGGTCGCCCTTCCACTGCGCGATGCGCACGCCGTCGCTGATCCGATATTTGCCGATCCGGTCATTATCGATCGCATAGATATGAACGCCATCGGAAGCGACGCCCTGCCGCGCTTCCTCTGCCTCTATGCGCAGGGTCACCGGCGCGCTGTCGGCAGGGACGGCTGGCTGCGCCGCGCCCTGAACGGCAAGCAGCACGGGCAAAAGGAGAGAGACGAGCATCTCCACCCTATATGCCGACATTTGTGACGGCTTCATGATCGGCGCAACCATGACAAGCGGTTCGTCCAGCCTTCATCATTCCGTCACGAATAATGCATCAGCCTGTTATGAATATCCGACATGGGCGGGTCATGCACTGCTCTCGTCCGCCGTTACCGCCAAGCGACAATGCTATCGTCGGCAGCAACCGTGAAGCGGCTTTGTCACCGCGCGTTCTGGTCTTTCTGCATGGGCCCGGCCCCGGCGGGGTCGAACGTATTGCGCTGCGGCTGATCAACGGTTGGCGGCGGGACGGGATGGATGTGCGCTTGCTCCTCGGCAGCCCTGAAGGGTCGATGCAGCATGAAATGCTGCCCGGCGACGCTACGCAATTTCTTCCGTCCTGGCCGTTGATCGGCCGACGCCTGGCCAGCCTGCGCCTTTTGGGCGCTACGGTGCGCGCCATCGATGCGTACCGGCCCGACATTCTGTTTTGTGCTGGCAATGTCTATGCGATCGTTGCCGTGCTGCTGAAATTGCGGCTGGGGCGGCGCTGCCCGCTCATTCTGGCCAAGATCAGCAACGACCTGATGCGATCCGACATGCCATGGATCAAGCGGCCCGTTTATCGGCTTTGGCTGCGCATGCAGGGCAGGGCGATCGACCATTTTGCCGCTCTGTCCGATCCGATGGCACGGGAAGTCGCAGCACGGATGGGTGTTGATCGTGCGCGCCTGCATGTCGTGCCCAATCCGGTGCTGGCGCTGGCCGATCTCGATGACGTTGCGCCATTGCCGTCATCGCCGCTACCGCGCCGGGGCAGGCATTTCGTGGCGGTGGGTCGGTTGGAACGGCAGAAAAATTATCCGCTGATGCTGCGCGCTTTCGCGGCGGGAAGCGGGCCGGACGACAGGCTGACCATATTTGGACAAGGGCGCGCGCGTGACGGGCTCGAACGTCTGGCCGCCCGTCTCGGCATTGCGGGGAAACTTTGTTTTGCCGGATTTAGCGCGGATGTCCGACGCCAGTTGCCGGACCATGACGTGTTGCTGCTGTCATCCCGCTATGAAGGGCAGCCGGGCGTGGTGGTCGAAGCGCTGGCATGCGGCCTTCCGATCATCGCCACCCGATGCTGCGCCAGCATGGCGCCCCTGCTTGACGATGGCGCGCTCGGCACGCTGGTCGATGGCGAGGATGAAGCGGCGTTCGCTAATGCCATCCGTGCCGCGCACAGCGATATGCAGGATCGTCCGCGCGCCCGCGCAAAGGCGGCGGCGTTCACCATCGAACGCGCCGTGCCAGCCTATCGCGCGCTTTTCCGTCACGTGCTGACCCAGTCCCCGCGCCAGCGCCACGCCGCGCTTGCCACGCTCCATTCGCAATCCCCTCTGGAGGCGCAGCTGTCATGAGCCAAGCCGATACTCTTGCCCCGCTGATCAACCCGCAGGGTGCGCGCGCCATATTGGACCCGACACCGCTGGTGCGGTCTGGCCGCAACTGGACGGCATGGTTCGGTCCGCTCATCTCCTTCGCGATACTGGCGGTCGTATTCGTCCAGATCGGCTCCTTCGATTTTCACAAGCTTGTCGCGATGCTGCCGCGAACGCCGCTCTTCTGGCTGCTGTTTGCCGTGACATACAGCCTGACGCCACTGTGCGACTGGGTCATCTTCAACCGATTATGGTCGATACCAGCCGGTGGCCTGTCGGCCTTGTTTCGCAAGCGGATCAGCAATGAATTGCTGCTTGGTTATCTTGGCGATGTCTATTTCTACGCATGGGCGCGGCGGCATGTGACGATGGCTGGATCGCCTTTCGGCGCAGTCAAGGATTCCGCGATATTGTCGGGCGTGATGGGCAATATCGTCACGCTGGCGATGCTGCTCTTCACGCTGCCGCTGCTGTCATCGCTGCGGTTGGCGATGGACGGGCGGGCGCTGGGCATTTCGCTCACCATCCTTGTGGCGACTTCCTTCGGCCCCATCCTGTTCAGCCGCAAGGTTTTCAGCCTGCCCTGGCCCGAACGGCGGATGGTGGCGGCGGTGCATCTGGCGCGGATTGTCGCGAATGTGCTGCTTTATGCGACATTGTGGCACCTGCTGCTGCCCGATGTCGCGCTGAGCTGGTGGTTCATGCTCTCGACGCTGCGGCTGGTCCTCTCCCGCCTGCCGATGGTGCCGAACAAGGACGTGCTGTTCGCAGGGGTAGCCGTTTTCCTCGTCGGGCGTGAACTGGAAATTGCCCAGGTTCTGGCCGTGATCGCCAGCCTGCTGCTGGCCGCGCATCTGCTGGTCGGATTGATCCTGGGCGTGAGCGGGCTTGTGAAACAGCGGAGGCAGGCATGACAATTCCGGCCCTTTGGACGATCGGCATCATCGCTGCCGCGGCGGTGCCGACCATTCCGTCGACCCCGGATCTGGGCAAGGCGGAGGCGCGCTGTCGCCCCGGCGAGAACGGCCCTTCCCTACTGCTGGACATAGTCGGGCTGAAGGATCGCGAAGGCCGCCTGAAGGCGGAAGTCTATCCGGCCAATGATCAGGATTTTCTTCAGGACGACAATATCCTGATTTCCCAGGGCAAGACATTCCGCCGGGTGGAAGCGCCGGTCGAGCAAGTCGCGACGCAAAATGGCCATGTGGCGCAAATTTGCATTCGTGTGCCGGGGCCTGGCCGTTATGCGGTCAGCGTGCTGCATGATCGCGACGGCAATCGGAAATTCGGGCTATCAGTCGACGGCGTCGGCTTTGGCGGCAACCCGAAGCTGGGCATGGGCAAGCCCAAGGCCGCAGCCGCCACGATGATCGTCGGCAGCGGGCCGACGCGCGGGCGGATCATCATGAATTATCGCCGGGGATTATTGTCCTTCGGCCCGATCAAGGCGCTTTAGGTCATGCGGATCGTCGACATTTGCGCCTTTTACGCGCCGCAGGGCGGGGGCGTTAAAACCTATGTCCGGCACAAAATGCTGGCCGGGCCTGCACGCGGGCATGAAATCATCATTCTTGCGCCAGCGGCGCAGGCGCATGTGGAATATTTTGGCGATCATGGGCGCATCGAATATGTGCCCGGCCGCCGCTTCCCGCTCGACGGGCGCTATCATTATTTTCATGATGAAGCGGCCCTGCACGCCCGGCTGAACGCGCTGCGCCCCGATCTGGTGGAGGCATCGACGCCGTGGGGGAGCGCATCGATGGTCGCCAACTGGCGCGGCGATGTTCCACGCAGCCTGATCATGCATGCCGATCCATTGGGCAACTACGCCTATCGCTGGTTTCGCAGCCTTGCCAGCCGCGAACAGATTGATCGCGGATTCGACTGGTTCTGGCGGCATTTGCGGCGTCTGGACGCGCGCTTCGATCATATCGTGTGCGCGAGTGACGAACTGGCGACACGGCTTGTAAATGGCGGCCTGCGGCATGTCGTCACCAATCGCATGGGGGTGCAGCCCGGCATATTCTCGCCCCGTCACCGCGACCCCGATCTGCGGCGAAGGCTGCTGCAATGGTGCGACCTGGATGAGGATGCGCTGCTGTTGTTCGGTGCCGGGCGTCACGCCCCGGAAAAACGATGGCCGATGATCATCGAAGCGGTAACGGCGTGTGGCTTCGATCGCCCGGTCGGGCTCGTCATTGCTGGCGATGGTCGTGCGCGCGCCAGCGTGCAGCGCGCCGCAGCGGACAATCCGCATGTCCGGCTGATGGCGCCGATCACGGACCGCCATGGCTTTGCCAGCCTGCTCGCCAGCGCCGACGCGCTGGTGCATGGCAGCGAATCCGAAACCTTCTGCATGATTGCGGCAGAGGCGCGGGCGAGTGGCATTCCGATGTTCTTGCCCGATGGCGGGGCAGCGGCGGATCATCTGGTGCCGGGCGCTGGCCATCATTACCGCGCGGCCGACACATCCAGCCTGGCAGCGGCCATTCGCCTTTTCCTGGCGCAGGGGCCGTCCGGTCATCTGGCCAATGCCAGCGCCGCCGCCATCGATACGCGCACCATGGACGCGCATTTCGCCGACCTGTTCACCCTCTATGAAGCGACCAGACGCAGCCTGCCGATCGCTGCATGACAATTACTGGTCGGTTCAGTGACGCCGCCGCCATCCAACTTTCATCATATTGCAGTGCGGAAGAAACGCGCACGACTCATTGGCGAGCTAGGAGGACGCCAGCCAGTGGGGGGCATCATCATGCATAAGACTTTGCGAGCCATGCTGTTTGCAGGGCTGGTCAGCTTCGTTGCAACCGGATCGACCAGCAGCAACCTGCCAGACCGCCTGAACATGGTGCAGGCATTGCCGGATGGCGGCAATACGACTTTGTCCATGATGACATATAATATCAAGGGCTTGCCCTGGCCGCTCGCGGTCGACAGGGATACCGCGCTGGTGCGGATCGGCACGCGTTTGCGCGCCCTTCGGCAACGGGGGCATCAGCCGCATATCCTGTTGCTACAGGAAGCGTTCACGCCGCAAGCGGCCGAGCTTGCGCGCTCGTCCGGCTATCGGCACATGACATTCGGGCCGGATCGGCAAATGCGTTCGCCCATTGCGCCAAGCGCTGCGGATCAGGCGTTCCTTGCTGAGGCCCGCTGGGATCGCGGCGAGGCGTTGGGGAAACAGACCGACAGCGGCCTCATCATCCTGTCCGATTATCCCATCCTGCGCGTCCGACGCCTGGCCTTTCCGGATTTCGCCTGCGCCGGGTTCGATTGCCTGGCCAACAAGGGCGTGGTGATTGCCGATATGCAGGTGCCCGGCGAAGCGGAACCTGTCGCCATCGTCAATATCCATCTCAATGCGCGCAAGGCATCGGGCGTTTCCGTGAGCCGATCGCTGGCGGCCTATGCGCGACAGGTCGATCTGACCGCCCGTTTCATCGCCAGCGCGGTCCCGCACACCCGTACATTGATGATCGGAGGCGACATGAATATTGGCGGCAATAGCGATCGCAGCCGCATCTTCTTCGACGGCTTTGCTCGCCATGGCCTGTCGTTCGTCGCAGCGAGGCAGGGCGGCGCGCAGCTGGCGCTCGATCAGGCGAAGATCCCGGCCCCGCAGGCACGCGCGGACCTTAAGCATGCGATGCAGCGCCGCAAGGACTGGATCTTCGCGCGCGCGGGGCGCGGCTCATCGCTCGTCGTCAGGGGCGCGCATGTGCCGTTCGGATCGGAGCCTGACGGGCAGCCACTCTCCGACCATTTCGGCTATGTCATATCCTATGACCGTCAGCGCCCGCAGTTTGCGATGGCCGATGCCCCAGCCGCCAGCGCAAGCGATCATCGCTGATGCGCGGACGGCATCTACTGGCTTTGGCGATGGTCGCGCTGCAGGGTACCACGGCATCGGCACAGGACAAGATCATCGATCAGAGCATCAGCTATGCGCTGAAGCCAGCGATATGGCGATCGCCCCTTGTGGAAGCGCGTAGCACCACGCCGGATTATGGCCTGATAGGCGCGATCCGCCCGCTTTCGGGTGACGAGCCGGATCATGTCATGGCCCTGCGCCTCCAGCGCCAGAGCCGCCGGTTCGTCGCTGCGCAGGCAGACACCGCATGGCCATTGAATGCACGGGGTTATGATCACCGCCCACGCAGCCGTACCAGAATGCTCCTGGTCGATGATCATTTTGCCCTTTCCGATCAGATAGCGATGACGCTCGGCTTTGCCGGGGTGAAGGTCAGCAACCGCAATGCCAATGTGATGATCGGCAGCGGCGACGATCGGCTGCGCGCACATGACTGGTTCATGCCCCATGCCAGCGTTCACTTCCGTCCCATCCCGGCACTCACTTTGTCGATGGACTATAACGAAGCCATGCGCGCCTATGGCGATACCGGCTTTACCGGCCCGCTTGGGCTTTCGCGGCCTGATTTCGAAGCGTTGCGCCGATCCTTGCGGCCTGAAAAGAGCCGTGTCGCGTCGGTAGGCGGCCAATGGTCGGGCGGCGACATGACGGTCACGACCAGCCTTTATCGCGCCGACGTCCGCAATGGCCTGTCCTTTGCGCACCGGGCCTATCTGCCGGTCAATATCGGGTCCGCCAGCCTGTTGGGCGTGAAGATGATGGCCCGGCACCAGTTGACGCCGCAGATCGACTGGTCCGTCCGCTACCAGCAGGCGGCGGTCGAAACCATGACCGGGCGATCGGTGCAGGAACGGGAAATGACCCTGGCCGCCGCCTGGACTGTCGGGCCGTGGCGCGTCGCGGCGCAGGGATCGCATACCGGTCGTGCGGCGCTTGCGCTGCCGGGTGCTCAGCAATCGCCGCTGCGTGCGGAAGGCAGCATCGAATATGCGCCGATGCAGACGGGTCGCCGGCGTTTGCGCCTTGCCGCGCGCTTCATCAATCCCAGCCGCCTTGTCAGCAACGCCGCCTTTGGCCCTGCGCCAGCGGGGAGCGTTCATGCGGTCGATCAGGCGCGGGCCGTGATGTTCAGCGCTGACATGGGCTGGTAAGCGTCCGCCCCTGTCATGACCAAGGCCGTGCGCGCCCACTCGCTCTCTATTTTCCTTTTGGTGCTCGCCGTGCTGTTGGGCATCGCGGCGTTCCGGCCGATCGACCATGATGAAGGGCAATATGTCGCCGCGGTCGCACTGATGCGATCGGGTCTGCCCTATCGTGATTTCGCCTATCTCCAGACGCCGCTGCAACCGCTGATCTTCGCGCCGCTGGCATGGCTGTGCGAGGGCTGGCTGTTTCTTGTCCTGCGCGCGGTCAATGCCTTGTGCGCGGCAGGGGCGGCGGCCCTGCTATTTCGGGCCCTGTGCAGGGAGGGCAGATCGTCGCGCAACGCCGGGATCGCGACCCTCGCGCTCGTCACCTGCCATGCTTTCCTGTTTGCTGCGACAGTCGCGCGCAACGATGCCTTGCCCTTGCTGCTGCACATGGCGGGCCTCGCGCTGCTGTTGGATGCGCTCGGTCAAGCTCGCCGCCGATTGTCTTACATGGTCGCCGGGCTGTTGCTGGGCGCAGCGGCGTCAGCCAAGATCAGCTATGGCCTGCCCGCCGCCGCCATCGGCTTATTCGCGCTGCTGAACATGCGCCGGGTCGGGCCGATGAACGTCCTTGCTCTGGCGGCATGCGGGATGGCCGGGGGATTGCCCACGCTTATCCTGTGGGGAATCGCGCCAGATGCCGCCTGGTTCGGCATTATCGACTATAGCCTGAAGGCGCCATTGGAATGGCAAATGCTGAACCAGCGGGCCTATATGGTGGAAACGCCGCTCAGTGCCGTGCGGCTGCTACGCTTTCTGGCGCAGGGCCCGGCCCTGTTTGCACTTATCATGATAGGGATGTCGCGCCTTCAGCATGGGAAATCTTCCATGGCGGAGGGGCTGCTGCACTTCGTGATATTGGCGGGGTTGGTCGCTGCATGGCTGCCCCGACCCATTTATGCCCAATATCTGGTGCCGTTGCTGCCAGCGCTGTTTCTCCGCTTCGGCTTGATGCTGGATGACCCGCGCTGGTCGCGCCCCGCGATCACCGCCATTTTCATATTGTGCATGGGGGCAGGGGTCGCCGAAACGGCAATCCGCATGGCCCCGAACGTCGCAAGCGCCGACAGTCCCATCCTTTCGGCAACGATGGACGCTCATGCGATCGGGCGGATCGTGCGCGCTGCCGGTACGACTGGTCCGATCGTCAGCCTGACGCCGGAACGGGTCGCCGACAGCGGGATTGGGCTCGATCCGCGCTTTGCCGCTGGCCCGTTCCTGTTTCGCACGCGCAACCTGCTCAGCCGGGAGCAGCGGGCCGCATTTCATGTCCTGAATGGCGAAAGCGTCGCGAAAGGCCTGACCCGCCATCCGCCCGCAGCGATCGTGACGGGTCAGGAAAGCGCGCCTTCGCCTGCCAGTCCCCAGGGTCTCGAATCGCCCCTGATCGCCTGGGCCAAGGCGCAAGGCTATAGCGCCACGACGCTGCCATCGGGTGCGGTCACGCTATACCTCCGACGGGAATGATGGTCAGGCGATCATGGCTCTCATTCGCCATTCATATGGCGGCGACGGGACGCGCGGGCGAGTTTCGCCCTGGGGTAAGCGCTTTTTTGCAACGATCCGTGCAAGTCATTCTATTGGATCGGTAGGGCAGGATCGGCCTAAAGGGGGGCCATGGCCCGCCTGTCAAAGCCTTCCTTCCTGCCAGACCCGTTTCTGCTCTGCCTGATCGCGACGGTGGCAGGGGCGTCTTTCGCACCGGCGCGCGGTGCGGCCATACCCTGGGTCGAGGCGGCGACGGACTTTGCGATCGCGTTGCTGTTTTTCCTGCACGGGGCAAAATTGTCGCGCGCCGCGGTGCTTGCGGGGGCGGGCAACTGGCGGTTGCACCTCTATGTCCTGACCTCGACCTATATCCTTTTTCCAGCGATCGGCCTCAGCCTCGTCGCCCTTTTGCGCGGCTATGGCGATGGCTTGCTGCTGACCGGCCTCCTCTATCTCAGCCTGTTGCCATCGACGGTCCAGTCCTCGATCGCCTTTACCGCCATAGCGGGCGGCAATGTCGCTGCGGCGGTGTGCAGTGCATCCCTGTCCAATATCGTCGGCATCATCCTGACGCCGCTTCTGGTTGGCCTGTTCATGGCGGTGGATGGCGGCGGCAGCGGCTTTTCCTGGCATTCGGTGCAGGCCATCGCGCTGCAATTGCTGGTGCCTTTTCTGGCGGGCCATCTGTTGCGGCCCTGGATCGGCGCATTCATCGATCGCCACAAAAAGCTGTTGATGCCGGTCGATCGCGGCTCGATCCTGCTGGTCGTCTATACAGCGTTCAGTGCCGCCGTGGTCGGTGGTATCTGGTCGCAGGTGGGCATTGCGGACCTGTTGCTGCTATTGCTGCTCAGTCTGTTGATGCTGATCATCGTGATGGGCACGAATCTGGTCTGGGCCTTGCGCGCCTCGTCGGCCTGCCGCGCGCGGACATGATCGTCTTGCTGTTCTGCGGGTCCAAGAAAAGCCTGGTGTCGGGCGTGCCGATGGCAGGCGCGCTTTTCCCCGCAGCACAGGTTGGCGTTATCATCCTGCCGCTGATGATCTTTCACCAGATCCAGCTGTTCCTCTGCGCCGCGCTGGCGGGGCGTTTTGCGCGAGGCGGCGCAAGGCTTCAACGCCCGGTGCTGCCGCGCACCGGGGCAGAGATTGAGGGTGCTGCGCAGAGGCTGGGCATGACCATCGCTAAACCCTGCATGGCGGGCGTCAGCGCCAATCTGGCGCTGCTGGATCGTCATGCCGACACCTTGTTTGCGGCTGGAAAAGCGTGAAGCAGGCCGTCGAGATCGCCGCCGCTGTCCGGTCGGGACAGACCAGTGCCATGGCCGTGCTGGAGCAATGCCTGGCCGGATTGGCGGCCGAAGGCGGGCGACTGGTCGCGGTGACGCGCATTCTGGCCGATCGCGCCCGGTCGGAGGCAGCCGCCGTCGATGCCGCCATCGCGGCAGGGCACGAAGCCGGACCATTGGCGGGCGTGCCCTATGGCGTGAAGGATCTGTTCGATGTGTGCGGCCTGCCCACCACGGCCGGGTCCAGCCTTTATGCCGATGCGCCGCCAGCGCAATCCGATGCGGAGGCCATATGCCGTCTGCGCGCTGCCGGGGCGGTGCTGGTCGCGACGCTCAACATGGACGAATTCGCCTATGGCTTCGCCACCATCAACGCGCGGCACGGCACGACCCGCAACCCCCATGCTCCTGACCGGCTGGCTGGCGGATCATCGGGGGGATCGGCGGCGGTAGTGGCGGCGGGGCTTCTGCCCTTCTCGCTTGGCTCCGACACCAATGGATCGATCCGCGTTCCCGCCAGCCTGACCGGCATTTACGGCATCAAGCCCAGCCATGGCGCGCTGCCGATGGGCGGGGTATTTCCTTTCGCCGACAGTTTCGACGATATTGGTCCCTTCGCCGTCTCCGTGGCGGACATGCGGTCTATCTGGGACGTGCTGGCCGAAAGGCAGGCAGCGCAGGATGATCCGATCCGCATCGCGCGATTGGGCGGGCGGTTTCGTGACAATGTCGATCCCGATCAGATCGCCGCGATGGATGCCATTGCGCCCGACGCGCCCCTGATCGAACTACCCGACATTGCCCGCGCCCGCTCTGCCGCTTTCCTGATCACCGCAGCGGAAGGCGGCAGATTGCACCGAGAGGCGCTCACCCGCGACGCCATGGCGTTCGATCCTGCCACGCGGGACCGGCTGATCGCAGGGGCGCTGCTGCCCGACGCCCTTTATGACGCGGCACAGGCGTTTCGCACGGAATATAGGCAACGCATCGCCGACATCATGGCGGACTATGATGTGCTGCTGGCCCCCGCAACGCCCTGTCCCGCGCCGCTGATCGCCGATCCGCAGATATTGATCGACGGCGCGCCGTCGCCAGCCCGCGCAGACCTGGGCATTCACAGCCAGCCGATCAGCTTCACCGGCCTGCCATCGCTCAGCGTGCCGCTGCGCCGTCCGGGTCGCTTGCCACTGGGGCTGCAACTGATCGGCAGGGAAGGGGGCGAGGCGACATTATTCCGTTTCGCCACCCTATTGGAAGACAAGGGGCTGACCGGCATAACATGGCCAGCGGGCGCATATCAGGGGGACGCATAATGACGGACGTGGCGGTGCAGCCGAGGACAGGGGGGCTCGAACGCTATTTCGGCCTGTCGGAGCGGGGCACGTCGGCCCAGACGGAGGTGCTGGCCGGTTTCACCACCTTCCTGACCATGGCCTATATCGTGCTGGTCAATCCCGCCATATTGGGACAGGCGGGGATGCCGATTGCAGCGGTGGCGGCGGCGACCTGTTTTGCGGCGGCCTTTGGATCGATCCTGATGGGGCTGGTTGCCAACACGCCGTTGGCGCTGGCGCCGGGCATGGGCCTCAACGCCTATTTCAGCTTCACGGTGGTCCAGCAGATGGGCGTCCCCTGGCCGGTTGCGCTGGGTTGCGTGTTCATTTCAGGGATCGCCTTCCTGATCCTGACGCTGACTGGCGTACGGCAGATGATCGTCGCGGCCATACCGATGCACCTGTTTGCCGCGGTCGCGGGTGGGATCGGCCTGTTCATCGGGTTTATCGGCCTGAAAAATGCCGGGATCATCGTCGCCAATCCGGCGACCTTCGTGGCATTGGGTGACTTGAAGGCACCCGGTGCGGCGCTCGCCCTGTTCGGCCTGCTGGTCATTGGCGTGCTCAGCGTCTGGAACGTGCGCGGCGCGATGCTGATCGGCATCGTCGCGACCACTTTGGTAGGATGGCTATGTGGCCAGGTCGTCATCAATCCGGAACCCTACAGCCTTGACGCCCTGACCGGCACCGCCTTCCAGCTTGACCTGTCGGGCGTGTTCGGCCTGACCGGCAGCCATGGGCTAGGTCTCCTTGAAATCCTCTTCGTCTTTCTCTTCGTCGACCTGTTCGACAATATCGGTACGCTGGTCGCGGTGACCAAGCGGGCGGGACTGATCGACAAGGCGGGTCGCATTCCCGGCCTCAATCGCATCCTCATTACCGACGCCGCGGCCACGATCGTTGGATCGGTCGCAGGGACCAGCACCGTCACCTCCTATGTCGAAAGTGCGGCGGGCGTGCAGGCGGGCGGGCGCACCGGGCTGACCGCTGTGGTCACCGGCCTGCTTTTCCTGGCGACCATGTTCGTTGCCCCCTATGCCCAGATCGTCCCGCTGGCCGCGACCGCGCCCGCGCTCATCGTCGTGGGCGGGTTGATGCTGTTGCCGCTGACTGAAATCGAGTGGGAAGACCCGCTTTCGGCCATTCCAGCCTTCCTGACCGTGGCGATGATCCCGCTCACTTTCTCGATCGCCAACGGCCTTGCCTTTGGCATCACGGCCCATGCGATATTGAAGCTGTTGCGCGGCACGGCGACACGGGCTGACTGGTTCCTGTTCCTGCTCGCTGGCCTGTTCGTCGTCCGCTTCATCTGGATGAGCGCAGCATGATCCGCGCGCTCTTCCTCGCCCTTTGCGCGCTATTGCTGCCCCTGTCCGTGCAGGCAAAGCCGCTCGACCGGACGCCGCGCACTGTGGTCATGACCGCCTTTGCGCCAGAATGGGATGCGCTGGCTCATACCGTCGCCAAGCCCCGAACCTATAAGGTCAACGGCCTCACTTTCCTGACCGGCACCATGGCGGGCAAGCCGGTGCTGCTGATGCAGAGCGGCGTCAGCATGGTCAACGCCGCAATGAATACCCAATTGGTACTGGATCGTTTCACGGTGAAGCGGATCGTCTTTTCCGGCATCGCAGGCGGGGTCGATCCGACCCTGTCGATCGGCGATGTCATCGTCGCGGAAGATTGGGCGCAATATCTGGAAGTGTCTTTCGCGCGCCAGACGCCGCAGGGCTGGGTTGTCCCCGAACCTGTCGATGCCGACGCGCCGCCGCCCTTTGGCATGATGTTCCCGCGCGGGGTTCGGCTGGGCAATGCGACCGACGCACCGCGCCGCCACTATCGGCAGGCCGTCGATCCGGCATTGCTGGCGATCGCCCGCAAAATCGCGCCGGGCCTTACCCTGCGCCGTTGCACGGAAGGGCAGGCGACCAGCGCAACCTGCCTCGCGCATGAACCCAAAATCGTGATTGGCGGCACGGGCGTCAGCGCCGGGGTCTATGCCGACAATGCCGAATTTCGCGACTATCTGGCCAAGGCGTGGAAAGCGCGCGTTCTGGACATGGAAAGCGCGGCGGTGGTGCAGGTCGCCTATGCCAATCAGGTGCCGGTCATCGTGTTCCGCAGCCTGTCCGATCTGGCCGGGGGAGATGCGGGCGCGAACCAGATGACGACGTTCATGGCGCTGGCTTCGGTCAACAGCGCCGATGTCGTGCGCGCCTTCGTTGCCGCGCTGCCGGACTAGGACGATGGCGCTTTCCACCATCAGCGGCACGAACGGCATGGTAACCGCCCCCCATTTTCTGGCGGCGCAGGCGGGTTGCGACGTGCTGAAGGACGGGGGCAACGCCGTTGAAGCCGCCGTTGCCGTCGCAGCCACGCTGGCTGTGGTCTATCCCCACATGACCGGCATCGGCGGGGACAGTTTCTGGCTGGTTGCCGAACCGGATGGCGCGGTCCACAGCGTTCATGGCTGCGGCGGTGCCGCAGCGCGCGCAGACCTTGCCCTCTATGCCGGGATGGACGCGGTGCCCACACGCGGGCCGCTTGCCGCCAATACGGTGGCGGGAACGGTATCGGGCTGGGCGGCGATGCTGGAAAGCGGTGGGGGCAGGCTGCCCCTGTCCCGTCTGTTGCGCGACGCTATCCACTATGCCGATGCTGGCGTGACGGTGACCAGCGGCGGCGCGGCCATTGCAGCGGCCAAGGGCGCGGAACTGCGCATCCAGCCCGGCGCCTATGCCGCCATCTTCGAGCCGGAAGGCCGCCCCTTGCGGGAAGGCGACAGACTGCGCCAGCCCGCCCTGGCCGCGACGCTGCGACGCATCGCGGACAATGGCCCGGCCGATTTCTACGCCGGCGCGCTGGCCGATATGGTCGCGCTGGATCTGGCGGAACTGGGCAGCCCCGTCGGTCGCGACGATCTGGCCGCGCATCAGGCAAGCCGACCCGTGCCGCTCAAGACCCGCATCACCGGCATCGACCTCTACAACAGCGCGCCGCCGACGCAGGGCTTTGCGTCGCTGATGATCCTCGCCTTGTTCGACCGGCTGCGCGCGGCGCAGGCCGACGGCTTCGATCATGTCCACGGTCTGGTAGAGGCAAGCAAGCAAGCCTTCCTGCTGCGCGATACCCATGTCGGCGACCCCGCATTCCATGATTTCGACTATCAGGGACTGCTCGATGATCCCGCCGCGCTGGACGTCATCACCGCCTCGATCGACCCGGCCCGCGCCATGCCCTGGCCCCGCCCGTCGGCGCAGGGGGACACATGCTGGTTCGCCGCCGCAGACAAGGACGGGCGCATGGTAAGCGCCATCCAGTCCACCTATTTCGAGTTCGGATCGGGGCTGGTGCTGCCGCGCACCGGCATCATCTGGCAGAACCGGGGCAGCAGCTTTCGTCTGGCAGCAGACGGCTGGAACGCGCTTCGGCCCGGACGCAAGCCGTTCCATACGCTCAACCCGGCGCTTGCCCGTTTCGATGATGGGCGCGTCATGGCCTATGGCACGATGGGCGGGGAAGGGCAGCCCCAGACCCAGGCTGCGCTCTTCTCCCGCTACGCCCGTTTCGGCGTCGATCTCCAGCAGGCGATCAGCGCGCCACGCTGGCTGCTGGGACGGACATGGGGCGAGAACAGCACGACATTGAAGCTGGAGGACGGGTTCGACGACAAGCTCTACACCGATCTTGCGGCGGCGGGCCATGATGTCGAGCGGGTCGGGCCGCTGACCGCGATGATGGGCCATGCCGGGGCGATCGTTCGCCATGACGATGGCCGCCTGGATGGGGCGACCGATCCGCGCAGCGATGGGCAGGTGGTGGCATGGTGAGCGGAGGCGCAAGAGCGGTGGCGCGCTGCGACGCACTGGGCGTAGCGCCCTATAGCGACATGGCGCATGGCCTCTATCGCGGCTATCTGACCACGGCCTATGCCGCGGCGCAGGAAGCGCTCGCCGGATGGATGGCGCAGGCGGGCATGACCGTGCGCCGCGATGCCGCCGCCAACCTCATTGCTCGCTATGAAGGCACGTTGCCTGGCGCGCCCGCTCTGCTCATTGGCAGCCATCTCGACAGCGTGCGCGATGGGGGGCGCTATGATGGGCCGCTTGGCATCATGCTGGGTGTCGAGGCTGTGGCGGCCCTGCACCAGAATGGCCAGCGCCTGCCTTTCCCGATCGAAGTCATTGCTTTTGGGGATGAGGAAGGGTCTCGCTTTCCCGCCGCCATGCTCACCAGTCGTGCGGTCGCGGGGACGTTGGCTCTCGACGCACTCGACCTTGCCGATGCGGACGGTGTGTCGCTGGCGCAGGCGGGCGTCAACCTGTCCGACTATCTGTCCGCGGCCCGCGCGCCCGGCTCGACCCTTGCCTATCTTGAAGCCCATATCGAACAGGGGCCGGTGTTGGAGGCCGAGGGACTGGCCGTCGGGACAGTGACCGGGATCGCCGCCCAATTGCGCTATCAGGCGATCGTCAAGGGCATGGCCGGTCATGCAGGCACGAGTTCGATGCCGCTGCGGCGCGACGCGCTGGCGTGCGCTGCCGAAATGATCCTGGCGATCGAGGGGATCGCCCGCGCTGATGCGTCCGATCTGGTCGCGACGGTGGGACGGATAGAGGCGATGCCGGGCGCGCCCAATGTCATAGCAGGCGAAGTCCGCTTCACGATCGACATAAGATCAGGTGACGCGGCGCGGCGCGATCGGGCGGCGGAAGCGATAAGCTATGCGCTGGCCGGCATAGCCGATCGCCGCGATCTAGATTTCGCGATCCAGCGCGTCCATGACCTGCCCGCCAGCCCGTGCAACGTGGCGCTCATGGACCTGATGGACACCGCCATCGCGGCTGTGGGGCATCCGGTCCGTCGCCTCGTATCGGGGGCTGGGCATGACGCCATGGTCATGGCAGCGCTCTGTCCTACGGCCATGCTCTTCATCCGTTGTCGACACGGTATCAGCCATAATCCGGCCGAACATGTCGACCCCGCCGACGTTGATGTGGCATTGCAGGTCATGCTTGGCTTTATCGACCGATTGGGAGCGACATTTGACCCCGCTTGATCCTCTGCTCTTTGGCGAAATCGACCCGCCGCAACGCCTGTTGATGGGGCCGGGGCCGGTCAACGCCCATCCCCGCGTGCTGCGCGCCATGGCGGCCGATCTGCTGGGTCAGTTCGACCCGGAAATGACCGGCTATATGAATCAGGTCATGGCGCTCTATCGCCCGATTTTCGGCACGCAGAACCCATGGACCATGTTGATCGACGGGACTGCTCGCGCGGGAATAGAGGCGGCGCTGGTGTCGCTGGTCGCGCCGGGCGACACGGTGCTGGTGATCGACTTTGGTCGCTTCGGGCTGCTACTGCGTGAAATATTGACCCGTATCGGCGCGGTCATCGAAACCGTCGACGCGCCCTGGGGCGAAGTCGTGCCGATGGAGGCGGTCGCCGCCGCCATCGCCCGCACCGGCCCCAGGATCGTGGCCTGCGTTCATGGCGACACGTCCACGACCATGGCCCAGCCACTCGATGGCCTTGGCGACCTTTGCCGGGCGGCTGGCGCGCTCTGCTATGTCGACGCGACCGCCACCATCGGCGGCATGGAAATTGCCGCCGATCGATGGGGCGTCGATGTCGTGACTGGCGGGCTGCAAAAATGCCTTGGCGGCCCGTCCGGTTCTGCCCCCATCACCATTTCGGATCGCGCGGCAGATCATATTTTCGCCCGACGCCATACCGAAGCGGGCATCCGCAGCGCCGACAGCGTCGATGGCGCAGGCCCGCGGATCGCCTCCAACTATTTCGACCTCGCCATGATCATGGATTACTGGTCCGACAAGCGGTTGAACCATCATACCGAAGCCGCATCCATGCTGTACGCAGCGCGGGAATGTGCGCGCGTGATGCTGGGGGAGGGGCTGGAGGCGCGCTATGCCCGCCACGCCGCCGCAGGCCGGGCCATGAGCGCAGGGTTGCGGGCCATGGGCCTTACTTTGTTTGGCGATGACATCCATCGCATGACCAATGTGACCGGCGTGTTCATCCCCGATGGCGTCGATAATGACCGGGTCCGGGCCGCCATGCGCGATCATTTCGAAATTGAGATCGGCACCGCCTTCGGGCCGTTGCAGGGCCGCATCTGGCGGATCGGCGCGATGGGCTACAATGCCATGAAGCATAAGGTGTTGATAACGCTGGGCGCTCTTGAAGCCTGTCTGTTGCGCGAAGGTTTCACTCTGCCACCCGGTGCAGGGGTCCCGGCAGCGCTGGAGGCATGGGACGCATGAGTGTTGATCGCGATTATATCATCCTCCCCTTACAGGGGAGGTGGCTGGCCGCAGGCCAGACAGAGGGGTGTGCCCCTCTCGATAGGGAAACACCCCTCCACCATTCGCTTCGCGAACGGTCCCCCTCCCCCAATGGGGGAGGATTTATGTGGGGGATGCGTTCATGAATCGCGATCTCATTGGCTATGGCCAGCACCCGCCGGACCCGCGCTGGCCCGGTGGCGCGCGTATCGCGGTCCAGTTCGTCGTCAACTATGAAGAAGGCGCGGAAAATTGCGTCCTCAACGGTGATGGGGGGTCCGAAGCCTTCCTGTCGGACATGGTCGGGGCGGCAAGCCACCCGGCGCGGGCCATGGCGATGGAAAGCCTGTATGAATATGGCAGCCGCGCCGGTTTCTGGCGCTTGCATCGCCTGTTTACCGAACGCGGCCTGCCCGTGACCATATTCGGCGTCGCCAATGCCATGGCGATGAACCCCGGTGCGGTGGAGGCCATGCTGGTGGCGGATTGGGAAATCGCCAGCCACGGCCTTAAATGGATCGACTATCAATATGTCGCCGAAGAGGTGGAACGCGCCCATATCGCACAGGCCATCGCGCTGCATGAAAAGCTGACCGGCACTCGCCCGCTCGGCTGGTATCAGGGCCGGACGTCGCCCAACACCGCGCGGCTGGTGCGCGAAGAAGGTGGCTTCGTATATGACGCGGACAGCTATGCTGACGACCTGCCTTATTATGCAGAAGGGCAGCTGATCGTCCCCTACACGCTCGACGCCAACGACATGAAGTGCGTTGCGCTCAACGGCTTTACCGATGGCGAGCAGTTCTTCCGCTATCTGCGCGACACGTTCGATCAGCTGCGTGCCGAGGGTGGCCGGATGATGTCGGTCGGCCTGCACGGTCGCATCGCCGGGCGACCGGCCCGCGCCGCCGCGTTCGCCCGCTTCCTGGACCATGTCATCGCCAGTGGCGATGCCTGGGTCGCCCGGCGCATCGACATTGCCCGTCACTGGATGGAGGTCCACCCCGCATGACCATAGACGATCCGATCCTGCTTGCCGAAGTCACCGCCGCCTTCATGGAATATGAGCGCGCGCTGATGGCGGATGATGTGCCCGCTATGGACGGGCTGTTCCATGACGCACCCACCACCAACCGTTATGGCGTGGGCGAAGTGCTCTATGGCATTGAGGAGATCCGCGAATTCCGCAAGGGCCGCGGCGGATCGCCGCAGCGCAAGCTGGGGAAGGTGGCGATCACCGTCTATGGCGACAGCTTCGCAACCGCCGACGCCGAATTTTTCCGCGATAATAGCGAGCGGCGTGGCCGCCAGACCCAGAGCTGGGTCAAATTCGCGGATGGCTGGAAGGTCGTATCGGCCCATGTCAGTCTGGAGGGCAATACGCATTGACTGCGCTGTTCGAACATAGTCCCTGGGTGGAGGCGCGCGCTGACGCGCGGCCATCGTCGGGCAACCGTCATGCCGACCTGATGGCGGTTGTCCATGACGCGACGCCCGACGAACAATTGGCGCTGATCCGCGCGCATCCCGAACTGGCGGGCAAGGCGGCGATTGACAAGACGCTGACCGATGCCTCCGCTGCTGAGCAGGCGTCGGCGGGATTGGATCGATTGACCAGCCAGGAATATGCACGGTTCCACGCCTTGAACGCGGCCTATCGCGCGCGCTTCGATTTCCCCTTCATCATCTGCGTGCGGCTGACCGACAAGGCGGGTATATTGGCCGCCATGGAGCAGCGGCTCAGCCATGGTCGCGAAGAGGAGATCGCAACCGCGCTTGCCCAGATTGGCGAGATCGTCCGGCTGCGGCTGGAGGATTTGGCATGAGCCTGGCCGCGCTGGAATCCGAGCTGGCCCGGCAACTCGTCCTGATCGGCCATGGCGGCGCCGACTGGACCCGTCCGCGCGCGCACCCGGACGGGCATGTCCATGACGTCATCATCGTCGGCGGCGGGCAGAGCGGCCTGGCCGCCGCCTTTGGCCTGCTGCGCGAGCGTGTGTCCAACATCCTGGTCATCGACGAAAATCCTGCCGGGCTGGAAGGTCCATGGGACACTTATGCGCGGATGATAACCCTGCGCACGCCCAAGGAACTCAACCCCATCGATTTCGGTATTCCGGCGCTGACCTATCGCGCCTGGTGGGAAGCGCAGCATGGCGCGGCGGGCTGGGAGGCGGTCGACAAGATCGCGCGTGGCGACTGGATGGCCTATCTGCGCTGGTATCGTCGCGTCTTGAACCTGCCAGTGCGCAACGACACGAAACTCTCCCTGATCGAGCCGATGGGGGATGGCCTTTACCGCCTGCATCTGGACGGCCAGCCGCCGCTACTGGCGCGCAAGGTGGTGCTGGCGACCGGCATACAGGGCGGTGGCGAATGGCACACGCCCGCCATGATCCGCGACGCCCTGCCCCGCGACCGCTACGCCCATACCAGCGAACCGATCGATTTTGCCGCGCTCGTTGGCAAGCGCATCGGCATTTTGGGGGGAGGAGCCTCGGCCTTCGACAATGCCAATGCGGCGCTGAGCCTCGGCGTGGGTGAGGCGCATGTCTTTATACGTCGCGCCGTGCTGCCGCGCATCAACCCGATCCGCTTCATGGAACGGGTCGGTTTCACCGGGCGCTATCCCGCGCTGTCAGACGCGGACAAATATGCGGTGATGGCGTCGTTCCTGGGCCATAACCAGCCGCCCACCAACGACACGTTCGATCGCGCAGCCGCCTGGCCCGGCTTCGACCTTCATCTGGGCGCGCCCTGGCTGTCGGTCGATCTGGTCGACGATCAGGTATGCGTGACCACGCCGCAGGGGACGCATGATTTCGATTTCGTGATCCTGTCGACCGGCCTTGTCAGCGACCCCGGCCTGCGCAGCGAACTGGGCGCGGTCGCGCCGCATATCGCGCGCTGGGCCGATCGCTTCACCCCTGCGCCCGGCAGCGCCAATGCGCTGATCGATACGCATCCTTATCTGGGCGAGGGCTTTGAACTGACCCCCCGGACCGAAGCTGGCGCAGCGGCATTGCACGGCCTGTTCGCCTTCAACTATTCAGCGCTCATCAGCCTTGGCCTGTCGGCATCCGCCCTGTCGGGCCTGCAAACCGCGCTGCCCCGGTTGCTGCGCGGCATCAGCGACCAGCTTTTCCTGGATGATCGCACTGGACTGGTCGCTGACCTGCTGGCCTATGATGAAGCGGAATTTGTCGGGCAGTGGCCAAAACCCCAAGAGGAGGCAGCATGATGGCCAGTCTGTCCACCCATGTCCTCGACACCGGCCATGGCTGCCCCGCCGCCGCCGTCGCGCTGCGCCTGCTCCATAGCGACGGGACGATCCTGTTCGCCGGTGTGACTGATGCCGATGGCCGCTGCCCCGGCCTGCCGCCGGTCGCGCCGGGGCGCTATCGGCTGGAATTCGCGATTGCCCGCTATTTTGCCGGGCGCGGCGTTGCGCTGGCCGATCCGCCCTTCCTCGACACCGTCATCATCGATTTCGGCATTGCCGATGGGAACCATTATCACGTTCCCTTGCTCGTCTCGCCCTATGGCTATTCAACCTATCGGGGCAGTTGAAATGAGCGTGCAGTTCCTGCTGGATGGCGATCTGGTCGAGATCGCCGATGTCGATCCCACCGCTACCCTGCTCGATCATCTGCGCTACAGGATGCGCCGCACCGGCACCAAGGAGGGCTGCGCGGAGGGCGATTGCGGTGCCTGCACCGTGCTGGTCGGCGATCTGGATGGCGACGCTATCGTCTGGCGCGCGGTCAATGCCTGTATCCTGTTCTTGCCGATGCTGGATGGTCGCGCACTGCTGACCGTCGAAAGCCTGGCACCTGCCGGCGCGCTTAATCCGTTGCAGGCGTGCATGGCCGCCAATGGCAGTTCGCAATGCGGCTTTTGCACGCCGGGGTTCGTCATGTCGCTCTATGGCCGCTGCGTCGGGGCAAGTGGGCATGACCTGCCGGTCGCCGACGTGCTGGCGGGCAATCTGTGCCGTTGCACAGGCTATGGCCCCATCCTGGCCGCAGCAGATGCCACAAGGCCCCTAGCGCGCGACGACAAGGCAGTCGTCGCCGCGCTGAAGGCGTTGCGCGAACGGCCCGCCGCATCAGGCCAGCATGACGATCGCCGCTGGTTCGCGCCGCGCAGTGGAGCCGAGCTTGCTGACCTGCTCGCCGACCATCCCGATGCGCGCATGGTCGCGGGCGCCACCGATGTGGGCCTTTGGGTGACGAAGGGATTGCGGAGCATCGACACGCTGATCTTTCTGGGCGACGTCACCGAATTACAGACGATCGAGGAAGGCCCCGCAGGCGTCCGGCTTGGCGCGGGGGTGCGCTATGCCGACGCCCACGCCCCCTTTGCGCACCTCCATCCCGATCTGGGCGAACTTACCCGCCGGATCGGCGGGTTGCAGGTGCGCAATGCCGGGACGGTCGGCGGCAATATCGCCAATGGATCGCCCATCGGGGACGGACCGCCTGCCTTCATCGCGCTTGGGGCGGAACTGACGTTGCGCAGCCGGGACGGGCGACGGACGATGGCGCTGGAGGACTATTTCCTCGACTATGGCAAGCAGGATCGTCGCCCCTGGGAATTTGTCGAAAGCCTGTGGATTCCGCGACCCGATCCCCAAGCCATCATCCATATCGCCAAATTGTCCCGCCGCTTCGACAGCGATATTTCGGCGGTCTGTGGTGCCTTTCATCTGGCGGTCGCTGACGGGATCGTGACCGGCGCGCGTGTCGCCTTTGGCGGCATGGCGGCCACGCCGCGCCGGGCGCCGATGTGCGAAGCTGCGTTGACGGGTCAGCCTTTCACGCTGGCGACGGTGGAAAAGGCGGCTGACGCGCTGCGCGCCGACTATGCCCCCCTCTCCGACGTTCGCGGGTCCGCTGCCTATCGCCTCGACGCCGCCGCCAATCTGCTGCTGCGCCTCTGGCACCGGGAGCAGGGGCAGGCCGTGTCGGTGCTTGGTCTGGAAGCCGTCCATGGCTGATCGCGATCCTGCATGGCATGTTCTGCCCAAGCCCTCGCACCCGCATGACAGCGCGCCGCTCCATGTCACTGGCGCGGCCCGCTATGCCGATGACGGGCCGGAACCTGCCGACATGCTCCATCTGGCTTTTGGCCAGAGCGCCCATGCCCATGCCCGCATCCGGTCCATGGACCTGTCCGCCGTCCGGGCGGCCGAAGGTGTCGTGCATGTCTTTACCGCCGTCGACATCCCCGGCGCGAATGACGTCAGCCCCGTCGCAGGCGACGACCGGCTGCTGGCCGATGGCGAAGTGATCTGCGTTGGACAAGCCATCTTCCTGGTCGCCGCCACCAGCCAGCGCGCGGCGCGCAAGGCTGCACGGCTTGCCAGGATAGATTATGAACCATTGCCCGCCTGCCTGACGATCGCGGCGGCGCAGGCGGCCAAGTCGCTGATCGAACCGACCCAGCGGATGGCGCGCGGCGATGCTGCTGCTGCGCTGGCCAGCGCACCCCATCGGCTGACCGGCAGCTTCGACATGGGCGGGCAGGATCATTTCTATCTGGAGGGGCAGGTCGCTGTCGCGACACCGGGCGAAGATGGCCAGATTCATCTGCTCTGTTCCACCCAGCATCCCAGCGAAATCCAGCATCTTGTCGCCCATATGCTGCATCGCCGCTCCGCCGACGTGACGGTGGAGGTACGCCGCATGGGCGGCGCCTTTGGCGGCAAGGAAACGCAGGCGGCCCTGTTCGCCGCGGCGGCCGCGCTGGTCGCGGACAAAACGGGCCGCCCCGCCAAATTCCGCTGCGACCGCGACGATGACATGGTGATGACGGGCAAGCGGCACGCCTTCCGCGTCACCTATGATGTTGGTTTCGATGCGCAGGGCCATGTGCTGGCGCTGCGCCTGCGCCTCGCCTCGCGCTGCGGCGCCACGGTCGATCTGTCCCCGGCGATCAACGACCGGGCGATGTTCCATGCCGACAATTGCTATTGGCTGCCGGACGTCGAAATCCTGTCGGAACGGCTCAAGACCAATACCGTGTCCGACACAGCCTTTCGTGGCTTCGGCGGGCCGCAGGGGATGCTGGCGATAGAGCGCATCATGGATGATGTCGCCGCGCATCTGGGCCATGATCCGCTGGCGGTGCGGTGCGCCAATCTCTACGGTCCCGGTCGCGATGTCGCGCCCTATGGCATGACCATCGCGGACAATATCGCACCGCAACTCATCGCCCGGTTGCGCGCCGACGCCCGTTATGACGCGCGCAGTGCCGCAATCGATGCCTTCAACGCCACCAGCCCGATCATCAAGCGCGGCATAGCCCTAACCCCGGTCAAGTTCGGGATCAGCTTTACCACCACGCACCTCAATCAGGCCGGTGCGCTGGTGCTGGTCTATGCCGATGGGTCGATCCAGATCAATCATGGCGGCACGGAAATGGGGCAGGGGCTGTATATCAAGGTGGCGCAGGTCGTCGCTGACGTCTTTGCTGTGCCGATCGACCAGGTGCGGATCACCGCCACGCGCACCGACAAGGTGCCCAATACGTCGGCGACGGCGGCTTCGTCCGGTGCGGACCTGAACGGCATGGCCGCCTATCACGCGGCGATGACGATCCGCGAACGGCTGACCGGGTTCCTTGCCCGCACCTTCGGCTGCCCCGACAGCGAGGTGCATTTTACCCCCGAAGGCGTGATCGCGGGTACCGAGCGGCTGACCTTCGCGCATCTGTGTCGCAAGGCGCATATTGGCCGCGTTTCGCTTGCCGCTACCGGCTATTATGCGACGCCCGACATTGCCTATGACCGCCAAGCGCATCAGGGGCGCCCCTTCTATTATTTCGCCTATGGCGCTGCCGTGTCGGAAGTCGCGATCGACACGCTGACCGGCGAGCATAAGGTGCTGGCCGTCGACATTCTCCACGATGTTGGCCGTTCGCTCAATCGCCAGATCGACATTGGCCAGATCGAGGGCGGCTTCATCCAGGGGCAGGGCTGGCTGACGACCGAGGAACTGGTCTTTGACGATCAGGGCCGCTTGCTCACCCATTCGCCCGCGACCTACAAAATCCCGACCGCGTCGGATCGCCCCGCCCATATGACAATCAGCCTGTGGGATGGGGAGAATGTGGAGCCGACCATCAATCGGTCCAAGGCGGTCGGTGAGCCGCCCTTCATGCTCGCCATCTCGGTCTTTTCCGCCCTGACCCGCGCCGTAGCGGCAGTCGCGCCGGATGTTCGCGCGCTGCCCCGCCTTGACGCCCCCGCCACGCCCGAACGCATATTGCGTGCGGTCAGCGAGCATCGCGCGCGATGAGCGAGTGGCTGGACTGG
This sequence comes from Sphingobium sp. B2, assembly GCF_007693735.1. Taxonomy (NCBI): domain Bacteria; kingdom Pseudomonadati; phylum Pseudomonadota; class Alphaproteobacteria; order Sphingomonadales; family Sphingobiaceae; genus Sphingobium; species Sphingobium sp. B2. Next base: position 350,096 of record NZ_VDBZ01000002.1, on the reverse strand, counting down.
CTGCGGCACGTTGCAGGCAAAACACCAGGCGCCCTGATCACCATACTGGGCAGCGAAGGCTCCGCCCCGCGCGGGGCGGGAACGCGCATGCTGGTCACGCATCAGGGGCTGCACGGCACCATTGGCGGCGGTCAGCTCGAATATCGTGCGGTCGAACAGGCGCGCGCCATATTGGCGCTGCCGCCGGGCCAGTGGCGGGTGCAGGATTATCCGCTTGGGCCGCTGCTGGGCCAATGTTGCGGCGGCCGGGTACGGTTGCTCATTGAACATTGCGATCCCGACGCCATGGGCTGGTTGGCGGATGCTGCGGACGATCGAATTCTCGTTTCGACGTTCCAATCCGACCGGGTGGAAAGGCATGTGGGCGATCATGCCGTGCCGTCGCCCCCGTCGGCGCGGGGCGACCGTCCCCGTGCGGGCGACTGTCTGGCGGAAATTATCGGTCAGTACCGTCGGCCACTCTATCTGTTCGGTGCGGGTCATGTCGGTCAGGCAATTGCCCGCCACGCTGCAAACCTGCCATTCCGCCTGTCCTGGTTCGACACGCGCCCGGTTTTCGAGACGATCGATGGGGTCGCCGTCGTGCCGGAGGCTGCAATAGAGCAATGTGTGGCCGACGCGACTGACGATGCCGCCATTCTCATCCTGACGCATGACCATGGCCTCGACTATCGCCTGACCCACGCTGCGTTGAGTCGTCCGCCCTGCGCCTATGTCGGCCTGATCGGCTCCGCCACCAAGGGCGCGCGTTTCCATGCGCGGCTGACGCGCGATGGCATCGATGCACAGGCCCGCGCCCGGTTGACCTCGCCGATCGGCGTGCCGGGGGTCATGGGCAAGGAACCCGATGTCATCGCCATCGCCGTCTTGGCCCAATTGCTGCAATTGAGGGCCGGATGATGCAGATGGCCAAGGGGATCAAGGGCTTTCGCGGCGAGATTCTGTCAGTGTCGCGCGATCCGCATCGTCATCCTGATGCCGTTCGCCACGAACCGGATGGGTTGCTCATTGTGGAGGACGGCCTCATCGTCGCGCGCGGCGACTATGCAAGTCTGGCACCCAGCTATCCGGGCATCCCGATCGACCATTTGCCCGGCCTTGTCGTCCCCGGCTTCATCGACGCCCATGTCCATTATGCGCAGATGGATCATATAGCCTCGCACGGCGAACAGCTGCTTGACTGGCTGGATCGCCATATTTTTCCTGCGGAAAAGGCGTTTGCTGATCGCGCCCATGCTGCCAGCCTGGCGAACCTGTTTCTGGACGAGTTGCTGCGCAACGGTACGACCAGCGCGCTTGTCTTTCCTACCGTCCACGCGCATTCGGTCGACGCGTTGTTCGACGCAGCGCTTGACCGGAACATGCGCATCCTGTCAGGAAAGATTTTGATGGATCTGGGGCCGGACGGCCTGGCGGACATGCCGGAAAGCGGGCGGGACGAAAGCGAAGCGCTGATCCGCCGCTGGCGGGGGCGGGGACGGCTGGGCTATGCCGTGACGCCGCGCTTCGCCCTGACGTCGTCGGACGCGCAGTTGCAGGTCGCCGGCGCATTGCTGGCCGATCATCCCGATATATTGCTGCACACGCATCTGGCCGAAAATCTCCGCGAATGTGCCGCCGTGGCTGACCGCTTCCCGACGGCACGCGACTATCTCGATGTCTATGACCGCTTTGGTCTGGTCGGTGCCCGGTCGGTTTTTGCCCATGGCGTCCACCTGTCGGACCATGCCTGCACCCGCCTCGCAGAAAGCGGCGCTGGAATCGCCGTCTGCCCCAGTTCCAACCTGTTCCTGGGCTCAGGCTTTTTCGACTTTGGTCAGGCCGATGCCCATGGCGTACGGATTGGCCTTGGCACCGATGTCGGCGCGGGCACATCCTTTTCACTGCTCCATACGGCGGGTCTTGCCTATCAGGCCGCCCTGTCGCGCGATTACCCGCTCGATCCCTTCCGCGCCCTTTATCTGGCGACAGCGGGCAGCGCCATGCTTCTGCATATCGATGATCGGGTTGGCGGGCTGGAGCCGGGGCAGGAAGCGGATTTCGTTCTGCTCGACTGTGCGGCCACGCCGTTACTGGCGCGTCGCTCGGCAAAGGCCACGCTTGCAGAGCGCCTCTTCGCGCTGCAAATCCTGGGCGACGACCGCGCCATCGCGCGAACCTACATAATGGGCCAATGCGCCTGGGACCGACAAGGCACTGCATCATGACCGATCTCGACAGCTTCATCCGCGCCCTGCCGAAGGCTGAACTTCATTTGCATATCGAAGGCAGTCTGGAGCCGGAACTCATGTTCGCGCTGGCCGAGCGCAACGGCGTCGCCATTCCCTATGCCAGCGTGGAGGATGTCCGTGCGGCCTATGCCTTTGGCAATTTGCAGGATTTTCTCGACATCTATTATGCCGGGGCAGACGTGCTGAGAACACAGCGGGATTTCCACGATCTCGCCGCTGCCTATTTCGATCGCGCGGCGGCGGATGGCGTGGTTCATGCCGAACTCATGTTCGATCCGCAGACTCATACGGATCGCGGCATCCCTTTCGCTACGGTCATCAAGGGCCTGCTGTCCGCCATGGCCGACGCGCAGGCGCGCCATGGGATCAGCAGCGCGCTCATCCTTTCCTTCCTGCGTCATCTGAGCGAAGAGGCGGCCTTCGAAACGCTGGCCGCCGCCGAGCCTTGGCTCGACCAGATCGCCGCCGTCGGCCTCGATTCATCCGAAACCGGCCATCCACCGGAAAAATTTGCCCGCGTTTTTGCCGCGGCGAGGGCAAAGGGCCTGCGCCTCACCGCTCATGCCGGAGAGGAGGGGCCGCCCGCCTATGTCTATCAGGCGCTCGACCTGCTTCAAGTCGACCGGATCGACCATGGCAATCGCGCGCTGGAAGATGATGCGCTGGTCGACCGGCTGGTAAGCGACGGCATGACGCTCACGGTCTGCCCGCTTTCCAACCTCAAGCTGTGCGTGGTCGATGATCTGGTCAACCATCCGATCGACCGGATGCTGGACCGCGGCCTGCGCGCGACGATCAATTCGGACGATCCCGCCTATTTCGGCGGCTATATCGCCGACAATTATCGCGCGGCCGCCGTAGCGCGTGGCCTCACCAGGGCGCAGTTGGGCCAGCTTGCCCGAAACAGCTTCACCGGATCTTTCCTGCCGCCCGATGCCATCGCCGCCCATCTGGAGCGGTTGGATGCCCTGTTATGAGGCTGCCTGGAGTCCTTCTCTCGCTGTTCGCGGCGATCGACGCTCCATGTCGATTATAACAGCCAGTTCGGCTGCCCGACGCTAGGATATGGAAATGACAATCAAGCTCATCTGTCTGGATGCCGACGATACGCTCTGGCACAATATGCGGCATTTCAACGCGACCGAAGAGGCGCTGGTGGCGATGCTCCAGCCCTTTGCCGACGCCGATATAGCCCGCGACACGCTTAATGCCTGCGAAGGGCGCAATCTCAAACTTTATGGCTATGGGGCCAAGGGCTTCACGCTTTCGATGATCGAGACCGCGGCAGAACTGGCCGGGGACCAGATTTCCAAATCGATGATCGAGGATATTCTGGCGGCCGGGCGCGCGCTCCTGGCCCATCCGGTCGACCTGTTCGACGATGTCGCCGACACGCTCGACGCGCTGGCCCACCGAGGTCGGCTCGTGCTGGTGACGAAGGGCGACCTGTTGCACCAGGAATCGAAACTCGCAGCTTCAGGCCTGGGCGACCTGTTCAGCGGCATTGAGATCGTCAGCGACAAGACCGAAAATACGTTCCGCCGTGTGTTCGGCCAATATGACGTCGCCCCGCACGAAGCCATCATGGCGGGGGATTCGCTGCGGTCGGACATCCGCCCCGCGCTGGAGGCTGGCGCCTGGGCGGCCTATATCCCGCAGGAGGGGGCGTGGGTCCATGAAATCGCCGACACGCCAGCCGAAAATCCCCGCTTCCGCCAGATCGATCGGCTGGCCGAACTGCCCGCCCTGATCGACACCATCGGCTAAACGTCGTCGTCGCCCAGCCAATGCTCTGTCTGCGGCGGCAGATATTGCGCCATGCGGTCCAGCAATATGTCCGGGTCATTGTCGATCAGCAGCATCGCCCGATGCCGGGGCTGGAGGAAACCCTCCGCAACGACAGAATCGATGAAGGTCGACATGGGCGTATAGAAGCCATTGACGTTGAGCAGCCCGCACGGCTTTTCATGATAGCCAAGCTGCGACCAGCACCACGCCTCGAATATCTCCTCCAGCGTCCCGATGCCGCCAGGCAGGCACAGGAAACCGTCGGCAAATTTCGCCATCATCGCCTTGCGCTCATGCATCGTCTTGACGACATGCAGTTGCGTGATACCCGGATGATCATGTTCGCGCGCGCGCAGCGCTTCGGGAATGACGCCGATCACCTCGCCGCCCGCAGCGCATACGGTATCGGCGATCACACCCATCAGCCCGACGGTCCCGCCGCCATAAACCAGGCCAATGCCCCGCTCGGCCAGCAGCGTGCCGACCCGCTCGGCAGCTTCGCGATAGACAGGAGAGTTGCCGGGCGAGGAGCCAAGATAGACGCAGATCCGCATCAGGCCAGCCGTTCCGGCACGGAAAGCGCCTCTTCAACGATCGTACCCTTTGCACCAACCGCTTCCCAGGGAAACACGAACCAGCGCTTGTCCTCATCCCGGTCGATCATCTCCGCCCAATAATCCACCGTCACGCGCGACCGGCTGTTGGTGATGATGACGGCAAAGCGCAGATTGTCGCCATTGCAGCCATTGTCGGCCAGTAGCCGCCGCACATAATCGATCGTGCCGCCGCTATCGTTGATGTCGTCGACGAACAGCAGTCGCTGGCCCGCCGCGCTCTTCGCCGCGACCTTGGCCAGCAGTTCGTCGGCAAAGCCGGGTACCTTTGAACTATGGTCGATCGACAGCATCGGCAATTCGGTCTGATGCGAGATATAGACCGCAGGCACCAGCCCGCCACGGCCTATTCCGATGATGAAATCGGGTGTCCAGTCGTCCTGTTCAACCTGTCGCGCCAGCATTTGCACGTCGGCGACAAAGGCGTCGTTGGAGATATAGTGGAGCTGAGGCTCGGCAGTTTGGCTCATGACAGAAGGTCCGTTGACGGTCTGGAAAGATTGTCCGTTATCGGGTCTGCACGCTTTGGGCAATTGGCTGAGAGGCCGTCATGTTATGGCGGGACCGTCGATCGATATGGGATAGCTGAGTTGCGGGAAGCCGTTTTCGATTTCCTGCAAGGCTATGCCGGCCGCATAGGATGGCGTGCGCGCCGATGCGGTACACAGCGCCAGCGTCATTGGCCGCAATATCGGGTCGGAAATCTTGGTGAAGGACAGAAGGCCGCGCTGCACCTCTGTAATGACGTCGAGCGATGTCAGTACGCCGATGCCAATGCCCTGTAATACGAGCGACGTGATCATCTGGATATTGTCCGATGACACGGCCCGGTCGATCACCACGCCGGTCGTCCCTTCCAGCACCGAAATCTGCTCATAAACCGCCAATGGCTCAGCTGGCACGATCAACCTTGATCCTACGCAGCTGGAAAATCGGGCTTCCCTCTTGCCGCCCAGTGGATGGCCGGTCGGCGTGACGAAGCCCAGCACGACCTCCACGAAGGATCGGACGGCCAGGTCGCGCACGGTTTGCGGTTCGAAAAATATGCCGAAATCAACCTCTCCGCGCACCGTCGCCAGCCGGGCTGCGTCATTTTCCAGCACCCGCACGCCGATGGTGATGCCGGGATATTTGCTTTGCAGCGCCCGGATCGCGGCGGGGATATAGCCCTTGGCTAGGGCGTCGATGACCGCAATATCGACATGCCCGCGTTTCAGCCCGCGCAAATCCTCTATCTGCGCGCGAACATCCGCCATGTTTTTCTGCCATTTTGTGCCCGCCGCCATCATGATCTCACCCGCAGCAGTCAGGCGCAGGCCGGTCGGCAGCCGCTCGAACAGCGGCATGCCCAGATTGGCCTCGACATTCAAAATCTGCCGATCGATCGCTGACGCTGACACATTCAGTTCGTCCGCCGCGCGCCGGATCGAGCCCAATCGGCCTACCGCTATGAAATAGCGCAAGAAACGTGAAAGTGCCGGCATACCCACCCTATTTTTTGCAACACTGCGTCGAATTCATTGCATTTGATCGCACCACGTCAAGCCCCTAGTTGCAATGCACACCACATCGTCCGGCGGCGATTGGCGGGGATCATGGCTGTGCATGCTGCAACGCACCGTCGCGAAAGGGGTGCGCCCAAGGCGCCTTGCGACCGCGGCAAGAGCCGGCCGTGAAAATGGATAGAGCTGGAATTTCTCAATGAAATCCTGCCGACGATCAAATGGGAGAGGAACAGGGAGAATTAACAGCAGGGCGATCAATATGGGCCGCCCTGTTTCAAAAGGGGGGTATCTTATTCATGGCGAATATTGATCGCTTGCGCGGACAGCACCATGTCACGCCGCGTACGGACCGTTTCAGTCGGCCTTTTGGTGTGATCGCCGCCGGTCTTATGGCCTGTACCGCACTGACGACACCGGCGATGGCGCAGGATGCCGTGCCGAGCGATGCGTCAGAGCCGGGAGCCGAAATCGTCGTTACCGGCGCGTTAAACGCGCTGCCCGACAAGGATGTCGGATCGATCTTCGGTTTTGCCAAGACATTGGTTGAAACGCCCCGTTCGGCCTCGACGGTCAGCAGCGAACAGATTGAGCGCTTCGGCATCACGGACATTTATGATCTGGTCGCTCAGGCGCCAGGTACCTTCACCAACAGCTTCTTCGGCGTCGGTGGTGCGCTCGACATTCGCGGTACGCCCGGCGAAGTCTATTTTCGCGGCGTTCGTCGCCTGGATAATCCCGGCAACTATCCCACGCCCATTGGTGCATCCGACCGGATCGACATCGTGCGCGGCCCGGCCTCGCCCATTTACGGCCCTTCCAAAACCGGCGGCTATATGAACTTCGTGCCCAAATCCGCGCGCGTGAAGGATGGTTCGTTGCTGACCGGGCCGGAGGGTGAAATCAGCTACACGACCGGCAGTTGGAACCGCAATGTGCTGAAGGCAGAACTGCGCGGCCCGGCGAAGATCGGTACGGCCGAATTCGGCTATAGCCTCTATGCCGAGGTCGAGGATAGCGACAGCTATTACGACAATATGTCGACCAACCAGACGATCCTGCAAGCCGCGTTTGACAGCCAGATCACCGACAATTTCCGCATTGAATTTGGCGGCATGTACCAGAAATATTCGGGTCAACAAAATGGCGGATGGAACCGTCTGACTCAGGCTCTGGTCGATGACGGCACCTACATCACCGGATCGGCCCAGCCGGTCGATACCAATGGTGACGGACAGGTATCGCAGCAGGAATTCACCGCGATCGGCGATTTCAACCCGTTCGGTTCCTTCGGTTGTGGCGGCGGCAGCGTCTTTGCCAACGCGTCCAATAATGACGCCTGCTATGCGACCAACTATCCCTGGCTTGGGCTTACCAACGTCGGCACGACAAAGCTCAGCCGGAAGAAAGTGCTGACCGGCAAGAATGATCTGTTGGTGAACAAGGCCAAGACCGCCTATTTCGACATGATCTACACCGCCGACAACGGGCTGGAGATCAAGAACCAGTTTTTCTATGACGGCATCGATAATGATAACGAAAATAGCTACGGCTTCTCCCAGTTTCATAAAAGCTGGGTGATCGAGGACAAGATCGTCATCTCGAAAAGCTTTGACAGCAGCGCGGGTAAATTCTCGTTCCAGCTGTCGCCTTCGGTACGCTACACCAAATTCCTTCATGGCGATGATTTCGATTTTGAATATTTCCACCGCGTCGACCTGACCAAGGGCTATGACGCGCTGTCGGATCGTCTGCTGTCGACCGAATGCGACTGCGATTATTCCAATTATCTCAAGGGCCATTATACCGACTATGGCTTTGCGGGCCTGGCCGACCTTGATTTCAACTTCGGCTTGGGCCTCATATTGGGTGCCCGCTATGACGATATCAGCGTCAATTCCAGCTTCATCCCGACCAAGATGAACAATGTGCCCGCCGTTACTTCTGCCAAGGGCAGCAAGGGCGGCTGGTCCTGGACGGCAAGCGCGTCTTACAAGATGCCCTTCGGCCTGATCCCCTATGCCACTGCTTCACGCCAATCGACGGTGATTGCGGGCCAGGGCTCGGAGATCGATGCCGGCACGGTGGCCGCCAACGGCTTCATCACCGCGTCCAAAATGGTTGAAGGCGGCGTCAAGGGCAGTTGGCTCGGCGGCCAGCTCTATGCCGCGCTGTCGGTGTACAAGCAGGAGCGCACCGATCACAATATCCAGTCGTCCACGGTCAACCAGTCGGTACAGACAAAGGGGCTGGAAGCGGAATTCCGCTGGTCGGTTGATCGGCATTTCCTGATTACCGGCGCCTATACCAAGACGAAGGTGGTCAACCTGACCTTCCTGGATAGCGGCACTGCGTTCAGCTTTCTGGGCTATGAGGATCTGAAGGCCTATCTGAACGACCCGTCGCTGATTTTTGGGGGGCAGCCGGGAGCGTTGCTGCCGATTGGCAGCAAGAATGACGCGCGCCGTGCGGGCATCCCTGAAAATCTCTACTCGCTGACCGGCACCTATTCGTTCGACAACGGCCTTGCGCTCAGCGCCAGCGTCGTGAAAGTGGACTCGGTCTTTTCCGGCCAGTCGCAGGCGGTCAAGCTGCCGGGCTATGCGCTGGTCGATCTGGGCGCGTCCTATCAACTGGACAATTGGCTGTTCCGCTTCGTGGTCAAAAATGCGACCAACGAGAAATATTTCCGCGCCAACTTTACCGAATTGTTCGGCAGCACAATTGTCCTGCCCGAACGGCCGCGCAGTTTCCAGGCGACGGTGTCGTACAAATTCTGATGATTATGGAAGGCGTCGGACTGTCGGCGCCTTCCATAGCTGATTGGTTATAAGGGACGTTTCATGCGCCTTCTGTCTTATGTCGCGACACTGGCGAGTGCGACCCTGCTCATTGCCGCGCCGGTCCCGGCCAGCGCCGCGCTGCCGTCGGGCGTCGAGGACTGCCTGCCCGGCAAAGCCTGCGCCCATCCGCTGCCAGTCCGGGTCGTTATCGTGTCTCTGTTTGAAGTCGGCGAGGATAGCGGCGACAAGCCGGGCGAATTCCAGCTGTGGAAGGAACGGCGGCATCTCGATACCCGTATCCCTTTCCCCCAGTCCCATCATGACCTTTATTATAATCCCGATACCCAGATACTGGGCATGGTCACGGGCATGGGCAATATCAAGTCGGCGACTGCGACGATGGCGCTGGGCCTTGATCAGCGGTTCGACCTTTCCCACGCTTATTGGCTGGTCGCGGGCATTGCTGGCATCGATCCGCAAAATGCGTCCATAGGTTCTGCCGCCTGGGCGCGCTATCTGGTGGATGGCGACCTCGCCCATGAAATCGACGCGCGGGAAATTCCTGCCGACTGGAAAAGCGGCTATTTCCCGCTGCACAGCAAAGGCCCTAATGATCCCAGCCCGCCCGTGGGCCAGGGCGAGATATTCGAGATCAACCCGGCTCTGCGCGACTGGGCCTATGACCTGACCAAGAATTTGGCGCTGCCCGACGATTCTTCGATCCGCAAGGAACGGGGGCGCTTCACCGACCATCCCATGGCGCAGCGCCCGCCCTTCGTGCTGAAGGGCGATCAACTGGCAGCCATGACCTTCTGGCACGGCGCGCGGATGACCGACTGGGCCAATGACTGGGTGAAATATTGGACGCAGGGGAAGGGTGAATTCGTCACTTCCGCCATGGAGGAAACCGGCACCTATCAGTCGATCGTCTATCTCGACCGCATCGGCCGGGTGGACAAGCAGCGCTTCATGGTACTGCGCGCGGGCAGCAACTTCACCATGCCGCCGCCCGGCGACAGCGCCGCCCATTATCTGCTAACCGAAAATGAAGGCTATGCCGGCATGAACGCCGCGCTCGAAAGCCTTTATCTGGTGGGGTCCAAGGTGGTAGACGAGTTGATCGATCATTGGGATCGCTACGAAAAGACCGTCCCGCAATAGCATGGCGCTTTGCGTTATCCGCAATGCCGACGTGCTGGTCTGCATGGACGATCCCCGGTTGGGAGTTTGTCGACGGAGCCGCATCACTGGCATCATGAGCGGCATATCGTCACTATTGGCACGCTATTCCTGATCCTGCGCGGCTTCGCGCCAAGGATCGGCACGCCTATGACCGCTGCCGCGCTGGTCGCGGTCACCTTGAACCTGAGACTAGCGCGGCATAGCTTCGAAGGCCTGGAGATCGCGCTCCAGTCGGGCTTGCGCTGCCGCTTTCACATTTTTCGCCAGCCATGCGGCGCATCCTGGCGCATCCATTGCCACGCACACCGCAGCCCGCGCACCGCCCGGCCTGTCCTGCCACAGGCTGTCGCCCGGCAGGAAGCTGTAGTGCAGCCCGTTACGCACGATCTGCTTTAAATCCGCGTAGCGCAGCCCCTGTTCGGTGACGGCGCGCAGATATTCATTCGTCATGTCACTGCGCGACACGCCTTCATCGTCGGTCGACAGTACCACCGGCACGCCCGCTTCCCGGTATAGCGACAACGGATGATCGCTGCCCTTCACGCCCAGGATGACCGCGTTGCTGGTCAGGTTGATCTCCACCGCTACCTGATCGCGCGCCATCTGCGCCAGCAGCGCGGGCGCGTCAGTCTCATAAGCGATGTCGATGCCGTGGCCGATCCGCCTGGCACCTGCGATTTGCACTGCATCGCGAATGTGGAAGCCCAGATCGCGCGAAGGAACCAGACCCAGTGTCAGTTCGCCCGCATGGAGCGACAATTGCACCTTGGGATGGCGCGCTTTGAGGAACGCGATCATCTGCATATGCAGCGCATAGTCGCGCACCGCGACCGGATCATGCTCCGGCGCGGCGATATTGACGCCGACAAAACGCGGATCGGCATCGGCCAGGGCAAAGCCGAAGGCGAGCTGTGCGAACACTTGCGCCGGTGGATTGGTGCGGATCGCCGTGTAGAGATAGCGCATCGCCACGTCGCAGGCAGGTTCACGATCGGCCGTTCCGCATCCATTGAACGCCGCGCCCTGCGCATCATAGCCGTCATAATCGGCCCTCGCGCTGGCAACCGCATCCGGCAATAGCGGCGCGATCCTGGCGTAGAGCGCGGCAAGATCGCTGGCGTCGGCATCGGCCATCTTCATGCCCAGCAACCAGCCTGCGCGCGCGCCGCTGCCCAATTCAACATAGGAGACATGATCCGCCGCCGCCTGCCTGCGGGTCAGCGCCATCGCTTCGCCGACATGGCGACTATAGGCCGGGCCAAACGCATCGAAGGTCGCGAAGAAGCGGTCATAGCCCGACACTTCCGGGTCGCCCACGCCCGCCTCGAAACCGCGGGTGGAAAAGGCGTCGATCGCGCGCGAATAATGGGGATAGGTGCGCTCCAGCCCGGCGGCCGGGATATGTTCCGGCGGCGTGCAGGGCGGTTCGACGATATGATACGTGACGGTCGAGATACACAGGCCGTCGGCGGCTGCCCAGCGAAGATAATCCTCCGCAAAATTGGCGCCGCCAGCATGATTGTGCAGGTCGCCGCCCTTGGGCATGGCCTGAAGGAAGATGCGCAGGCGCGGGCTGCTATGCACGATCCGATCCAGATAGGCTGCCGTGCGCGCCTCGTTGGACAAGGCGGTGGCTGGGGTTCGCGCCACGACCGGTCCGGCGCTAACCATCAGCGCCATCAACAATGCAGCCACCCGCGTCATAGCAATCCCCTGTTTCGCGGCCTTTCTGGCGACGAGACCCAGGATGTTCAATGACGATATTGCGGACATCGCGTTGCCAAAATCAGAGCGGCGGGCGGAGCGGGCAGCATGGCGGGGCCATCTCGCGGGGTGGCCTAATTTTGCGATTCATCCGTCCCGTTAACGGCAATGGACGCAACGCCGAATCCGCAATAGGCCCGCGCTCACACCCGATTTGCATGCAAACGGCGGACGATGGGCCGCCGATCGTCATGACAAGGGGAAAGGGGACGGCGCATGGCCGCCTGCGGGACATGGGATCATATGTGATGGGCCTGAACTGGCATCCGACCTTGCCCAGTTGCATTCTGGCGCTCAGCGCGCTGGTCGCCACGGCGTCGGTTTTGGCGCGGCCGGACGGTGCAGAGCAGCCGCTTGTTGTAGAAGCTTTCGCAACGCCCGAAGCGACCCCGGCCATTTTGGGCGACTATTGTTCGCGCTGCCATAATGACAATGACAAGGTCGCCAACCTGTCGCTCGATGATGTGCGCAATGGCGATCTTTTCCATGGCAGGAATATGGAAATCTGGGAAAAGGTGCTGCGTCGCACTCGCCAGGGCGAAATGCCGCCGCTCAACAAGCCGCAGCCAACAGCTGCCGCCAGGGCCGCCTTCGTCCAGTGGCTGGAGAGCGGACTGGACGCCTATGCCGCACAGCATCCCGATCCCGGTCGCGCGACGATCCGTCGCCTCAACCGGGTCGAATATGCCAATGCGGTGCGCGACCTTCTGGCGCTCGACGTCGATGTCAGCCGGGAACTGCCGCAGGACAATTCGGGCTATGGCTTTGACAATATCGCTGATGTGCTGAGCGTCTCACCGACATTGATGGACCGCTATATCGCCGTCGCTGGCAAAGTTGGCCGCATGGCGACGGGCCTGACGTCCCGGCGGGAATTCGTCACATCCTTTGAAGTACCCAAGGATGGATCGGTCATGAATGGGGGGCGCCCTGCCTATAATGAGCGCGCCAGCGACGATCTGCCGCTCGGTTCGCGCGGGGGCGGGGCGTTTACCTATTATGCCCGCTATGATGCCACCTACGAGATTAGCGGCTGGCTGAACGCCAATACGAACAATGAAACCGACCGCCAGCCAGAGGATAAGGTCAGCGTCCGTGTGCCGCTGAAATCCGGGGCACATGTTATCGGCCTGTCCTTCCGGCGCCAACTGGCGCCCGACGAGAGCGTCCAGACGCTACGCAATGATCTCGACAAGGTGCCGGTGCCGACCGCGGCGCCGGTCATGCTGCCAATGGATGTCTCGGTTGATGGCGTTCGGGTCAAAACCGTTAACGTGCCGTCCTATCGCATGTCGCCCCGCTATTCGCAGCAGAATTTCCCGCGCGACGTCCTCCAGATCGACGTGGCCGGGCCATTTTCGCCAAAGGGTGTCGGCCGAACCCCCAGCCGCGACCGCATCTTCATCTGCAAGCCCCGGCGGGCCAGCGCTGAAGCCGCCTGCGCCCGGCAGATCGTCGGGGCGCTGGCCCGCCGTGCCTATCGTCGGCCGGTGAACGACAATGACCTGACGCCGCTGATGCGGGTCTATGCGACCGAGCGCGCCCAGTCCGATTTCGAACACGGGATCGAGGCAGCCGTCGAAGCGATACTGGTCTCACCCCATTTCCTGTTTCTGGTCGAGCAGGATCCGGCAGGCAGCAAGCCGGGCGGCGTTCGGCGCCTCACTGATCTGGAACTCGCGTCCCGCCTGTCCTTCTTCCTTTGGAGCAGCATTCCCGACGATACCCTGCTGTCGCTGGCCGAAACGGGCCAGTTGCAGAAGCCCGGCGTCATGGATGCGCAGATCACCCGGATGCTCGCCGATCCGCGCGCGCAGGCGTTGACGACCAATTTCGCAGGCCAGTGGCTCTATTTGCGTAACCTAGACCAACAACGGCCCGATATCAGCATATTCCCCAAATTCGACACGCGCCTGCGCCGTGCCATGGCGCAGGAAACGGAAATGTTCTTCACCTATGTGTTGCGCACCAATCGCAGCCTGCTGGATTTCATTGCGGCGGACTATACCTTCCTCAACCAGCGGCTGGCCGACCATTATGGCATTGGCGGGATCACCGGCACCGCCATGCGGCGCGTCACTCTGAACCCGGCCTCCAATCGTGGCGGGTTGCTGGGGCAGGCGAGCATCTTGACCGTCACTTCCTATGGCAATCACACATCGGTGGTGAAGCGGGGCAAATGGATTCTCGACAATCTACTCGCCGCCTCACCGCCGCCGCCGCCGCCCGACGTGCCCGCATTGCAGGAAAAGCATGACGGTCGCCTGCTGACCGCGCGCGAGCAGTTGGAACTGCATCGCAAAAGCCCGGCCTGCGCCGCCTGTCATGTGAAGATGGACCCGCTGGGCTTCAGTCTTGAAAATTTCGATGCGATCGGCGCCTTTCGCCAGAAAGATGCGGGCCAGCCCATCGACGTATCGGCGCGGATGCCCGATGGCACCCAATTTGCCGGCCTGTCCGGGTTAAAGCGCATCCTGCTCAGCCAAAAGGACGAATTCGCAAGCGCCTTTACCGAAAGGCTGCTGACCTATGCGCTGGCCCGCGGGGTGGATGCGCGCGACATGCCGGCCATCCGCACCATCACCCGCAGCGCCGCCGCAGATGGCTATCGCATCCAGACCGTCATCAAGGGGATCGTACACAGCGCCCCCTTCACCCTGCGGCGAACAACTGGTCAATGAGGGCAACGCGATGATCATCCTGCGCAAACCGCTTAGCCGCCGTACCCTGTTGCGTGGCGCTGGCACGGCCATGGCGCTGCCCTTTCTGGAAGCGATGATGCCCTCGGCCAAGGCGGCCGATGTCGCATCCCGGCCCAAAAGGCTCCAGATATTCTATTCACCCAATGGCATGATGATGGACCAGTTCATGCCATCATCGCAGGGGCCGGGCTTCATCCTGCCACCTACGCTGGAGCCGCTGGCGCCGCATCGCGCGCAGATCAGCGTCATCACCGGCCTTGGCCATCCCAGCGCGGCGGCGATGGGGGATCGTCCGGCGGGGCATGGCCGCTCTTGCCCCGCCTTCATCACCGGCGTCCATGTGAAACAGACCGAAGGTACCGACATACGCTGCGGCATTTCGGTCGATCAGGCCTATGCCGATCATCTGGGCGACGCGACCCAGCTGAGTTCGCTCGAACTGGGTATCGATCAGGCCAGCCTGCTGGGCAGTTGCGACATCGGCTATAGCTGCGCCTATACCAATGGCATCAGTTGGCGCAATCCTACCGTGCCGCTGCCCGTCACCGCCAATCCGCGCGACGTGTTCGAACAGCTGTTCGGCGATGGCGACGCGCTGGATGCCAAGAGTCGCCTGGCCCGGCTACGGCGACAATCGAGCATTCTGGATTTCGTGATGGACGATAGTGCGCGCCTGAGCGGCGCGCTGGGGATGGAGGATCGCCGGAAACTCGACGAATATCTGGAAGCGACCCGCGACATTGAACGGCGCATCCAGCGCGCGATCGCGTCGGGCGGTGGCGCGCAGAGTGCTGATCTGGAACGACCGGCGGGCATTCCCGACAGTTTCGATGCGCATGTCCGCCTGATGATCGACCTTCAGGTGCTGGCGATGCAGGCCGACATCAGCCGCATCGGCAGTTTCATGATCGGCCGGGAACTCAGCAACCGCACCTATCCGGAAATCGGCGTGCCGGATTCCCACCATATGCTCAGCCATCATGGCAATAGCCCGGAGAAAAAGGCGAAACTGGCCCGTATCAACCGGCATCATATGGAATATTTTGCTTATTATCTGGAACGGATGAAGGCGGTGAAGGACGGCGAAGGATCGCTGCTGGACCGGACGCTGGTGCTGCGCGGGTCGGCCTTTGGCGATCCCAATGAGCATGACCATATGGATCTGCCCATCATTGTCGCGGGCGGGCTGGTGCCGGGCGACCGGCATGTTGTGGCGCCAAAGGGGACGACCATGTCCAATCTGCTGTTGAGCACGTTGCAGGTGCTGGATGTCCCCGCGACCCGCTTTGGCGACAGCGACGGCCCGTTCAAGGCGCTGGCCAATGCTTAATCGCGCATGCCTGGGTGTCGCCCTGCTGGCGCTGATGGCGGGATGCGGCATCGCGCAGGCCCGCGCGCCGCAGAGGGATGATGGGCTGGCGCGCGCGATCGTGGCAAATGACGTGGCGGCCGTTCAGGCGGCACTGGCCGACAGAGCCGATCCGAACCAGAAGCTGGCCTTCGGCGCGACGCCGCTAGGCTGGGCAGTCAACACCCAAAATCCCGCGATTGTCGCCGCGCTGCTGGCTGGCGGCGCGACCGTCGACACCGCCGATCAGGATGGCGTGACGCCGTTGGCTCTCGCCTGCGAACTGGGCGATCCGGCCATATTGGCGCAGTTGCTGGATGCCCGCGCCGATGTGCGCGGCGCACGGGCCGATGGCACAAGCGCGCTTGCCATCTGCGCCCGCTACGGTCCCGCAGAAGCCGTCGAACGCATGCTCTCCCTGGGCGCGGCCCCGGACAGTGTCGACAAGCGTGGCCAAACGCCCCTTATGTGGGCCGCCGCGGCGGGCCGGACTGAGGCGATGGCCCTGTTGCTGAAGGCTGGCGCAAACCCCAATCGCGTGTCGAAGGGCGGCTTCACGCCCCTGTTCTTCGCGATCAAGAGCGGCGTAGTCCCCGCTACGCAGATCATGCTGGCAGCCGGTGCCGACAGCGCCCATCGCGGCCCGGAAAATAGCAGCGCGGTGCAGCTTGCGCTGTACCAGAAAAATTACGGGGCCGCCGCCCTGCTGGTGCCGCATGGTGTGGATATAGTGGAGCGGGATCGGACCGGCGAGCAGTTGCTTCATGGTGCAGCGGCGGGAGGCGATGCCGAACTCATCCGATTGCTGCTGGCCAAGGGCGCTGATCCCAATGGCCTGACCGGACCGTCGCGGATCACCTGGGTGACCGAAGCCAATTTCGGCGTTCCCCCGCCGCCGGTACCACCCACGCCCCCGTTGCTGATTGCTGCCGCCAATGGCCGCAAGGATGCCATGATGCTGTTGCTGGCCGCAGGGGCCGATCCGCACTTCGTCACGGCGGATGGTACCAACGTCGTGCTGGCAGCGGCGCGTGGGGGCAGTGCGGCGACGCTCGACTATGCCCTGTCTCTTGCGCCGGTCGTCGATATAGCGGGGAAAGATGGCATGACCGCGCTCCACCTGCTGGTTGCCGGCGGTGTCCAGCCAGAGCTGGAAGCCATGCTGCACATTCTGGCTGCTCGCGGTGCACGCACCGACATTCCCAGCAAATATGGCAAGACCGCCGCGCAAATGGCGGACGGTGGCCTTACCGAAGTGAAGCAGATTTTTCGCGCGGTCTTTCCCGACAAGATGTCGGTGAAGATGGCGGGTGCCGCGCCGCAGACCGTTCCTGACCATTGACAGCCAAACCGCAAGGTAGAACATCGCATGACCATATCGCCGTCTTTCCGTCTCCCGACGCTCGCAATGC
Source organism: Sphingobium sp. B2 (assembly GCF_007693735.1). Lineage (NCBI taxonomy): Bacteria > Pseudomonadati > Pseudomonadota > Alphaproteobacteria > Sphingomonadales > Sphingobiaceae > Sphingobium > Sphingobium sp. B2. Next base: position 332,770 of record NZ_VDBZ01000002.1, on the reverse strand, counting down.
TGGGGCTTCCGCTCATCATCCTGCCCATGCTGGCGCAACCGCTGACAGCCGCGCCCGCCGCAGCGCCTGCGCCCAAGGCGGCGATCGCTGCGCGCCAGGCAGGCTACAAGAAGATGGGCGCGGCGATGAAGGCCCTGAACGATCAGATCAAGAGCGGCGCGCCGGTAAAAGCCACGATGGTTGCTGCGGCCCAGACGATCGCCGCCACAGCGCGGGAACAATCCCGGCTGTTCCCGGTAGGCAGCGGCCCGACGGCGGGCGTTTCCACCGACGCCTTGCCCAGCATCTGGACCGATCGCGCGACCTTTGATGGGCAGATGGCCAAGCTGATCGCTGAATCGGGCAAGCTGGTCGGCGTCGTCAATGGCGGCAATCTCGATGCGATCCGCGCACAGGCCAAGGCGACCGGCGGCACCTGCGCCGGCTGTCATCGCCAGTTCCGCGCGGACAATTGAGCGACTGCGCCGTGTCGACTGACGCGCCATCCCGGCGTTCGCTTGTTTGGGATATGTATATCCGGCTGTTCCACTGGTTGCTCGTCGCCCTTTTGACCTTTTCCTGGTGGAGTGGCGAACAGCATGAAATGGAATGGCACCGCCTGTCGGGCTATGCCATCCTGTTCCTGCTGATTTTTCGTATCTATTGGGGGTTTGTGGGCAGCAGCACAGCCCGCTTCGGCCAATTCGTGCGCAGTCCCCGCTCGGCCTTCACCTATCTCCAAACGCTCCGGACACGGCCCTATCGTGCCACGGCGGGGCATAATCCAGTCGGCGGCTGGAGCGTCCTGCTGATGATCGTCAGCCTGATCGCCATGGTGACGGCTGGCCTGTTCGCGGTGGATGTCGATGGCCTCGAATCAGGGCCGCTCGCCGACTATGTCAGCTTCGATCAGGGGCGCCTGGCCGCTGATCTGCATGGATTGTTGTTCAACCTGCTGCTCACGCTCGTTGCGCTGCACATTGCCGCCATCCTCTATTATCTGCTGCGCCTGCGCCATAATCTGATCGGCCCGATGATCCATGGCCGCAGCACCATATCGGTGGGAGACGCGGCCAATCTGCCCGTCGGATCACCGTGGAAAGCGCTTGTCGGCCTGCTCATCGCCGCTGCCTGCACCTGGGCCATCGGTTTTCGCTAAGCGGCGCGGCATCGCCTAACCCTTGCCGCGGCGCGGGCGCAGCGCGTCGCGCATGGCGATGCTGGAATTGATCCGGGTCACGCCGGGCATCCGCGATAAAATTTCGCTATGGATGCGCTCATAGGCATCCACGCTGTCCGCTTCGACACGCAGCCAATAATCGACAGCACCGGTCATCAGAAAGCATTCGCGGATTTCCGGACATTGGCGCACCGCATGTTCGAAGCGGGCAAGATGATCCTCCGTCTGTCGATCGAGCGTCACCTGGACCAGCACGTTGACCAGACTGTTGTCGTCCCGTCCGCCTGCGACCACGGTATAGCCGCGAATATAGCCCTGCGCTTCCAACTGCCGGATGCGTCGATGGCAGGCCGACGGCGAAAGACCGACCTCCGCCGCAATTTCCGCATTGGATCGCCGCGCGTTCAGTTTGAGCAAGCGCAGAATCGCGCGATCCACATTATCGAAGGACATCGCCATATGTGCAAATCCATTGAAACATTGTGCGATATAGGCGCTAAATATCGAATAATCATCTGCTGATTGCGTAGATATTCGAACAAACGTGATTTATTGTACGTCGACGTAGGAAGGGGAATGGTCTTGCAGCATGGAACGGCGGGACGCTTGTGCATCGACCTTGGTGCGCTGGTGGCCAATTATCAGCTGATCGCGCAGCATGTCGCGCCCGCTACCGTTGCTGGAGTGGTCAAGGCCGACGCGTATGGGCTGGGCGCCGCTCCGGTATCCGCTGCCCTGTACGCCGCAGGCTGCCGACATTTCTTCGTCGCTCATTTATGCGAAGCGGCGATCCTGAAACCGCATCTGCCGATCGATACCACCCTCTACATCCTCAATGGGCTGCCGCCCGGCGCGGAAGGGGATTGCGTTGCGGTCGGCGCGGTGCCCGTCCTCAATTCTCTGGAACAGATTGATAGCCGGGCTGCCTTGGCCCGCACTATGGGCCGCCCCTTGCCCGGCGTGATTCAGGTCGACAGCGGCATGGGTCGCCTCGGTCTGACCCCGGATGAGCTGGCGATCCTGCGGATGTCGCCGGAGCGACTGGATGGTATCGACCTGCGTCTTGTCATAACGCATCTGGCCTGCGCCGATGATCCCGACGACGGGTTCAACGAGCGGCAGCGTGCCGCTTTCGATGCCATCGCTCGCCAGTTCCCCGGCGTTCCGCGCTCGATCGACAATTCGGGCGGCGCCATGACGCCGGGCGTGGGACATGGCGACATCGTCCGCGCCGGGATCGCCCTTTATGGTGGTGCCCCCCATGGCCAGCCCAATCCCATGCGGTCGGTCATTGCGCTGGACGCCTATATCGTTCAGCTGCGCACCCTCGAAGCAGGGGCAGGGGTCGGTTATGGTCTGACCCACCGGTTCGATCGGCCTGCGCGCGTTGCGACTATCTCCGTGGGCTATGCCGATGGCTGGCCACGTCATCTCAGCAATCGGGGTAGCGCCTGGATTGGCGGCGTGCGCGTGCCCATCGTCGGGCGGGTGTCGATGGACAGTATGGCGCTCGATGTCACGGACGTGCCAGACGCCCTGCTCCATGCCGGAGCGCCGGTCGAACTGATCGGCCCGCATCAGACCATCGACGATATCGCGGCGCAGGCCGACACGATCAGCTACGAAATATTGACCCGGCTGGGCCAGCGCTATGCGCGGACCTATCTGCCCGCGCCGGTCGCTAATCCAGACAGGAGTATCATGGCATGAAGGTCGTTATCCTGGGTGGCGGGGTCATCGGCGTAACCTCCGCCTGGTATCTTTCGCAGGCAGGGCATGAAGTCGTAGTGATCGATCGCCAGAGCAGCGTGGCACAGGAAACCAGCTTCGCCAATGCTGGCGAAATCTCGCCTGGCTACGCGTCCCCCTGGGCCGCGCCTGGCATCCCCGCCAAGGCGCTGCGCTGGCTGTTCATGCAGCACGCGCCGCTGATCCTGCGCCCCAATGTGGACATGGCCATGCTGCGCTGGATGATCGCGATGCTGGGCAATTGCAACGCCGCCGACTATCGCATCAACAAGGGGCGGATGGTGCGGCTGGCCGAATATAGCCGCGATCAGCTGATTGCCCTGCGCGCCGCCACCGGCATCAGCTATGACGAGCGCCGTCAGGGCACGCTGCAACTTTTTCGCGAACAAAAGCAACTCGACGGCATCGCCAAGGATATTGAGGTGCTGCGCGCCGATAATGTGCCTTTCGAGGTGCTGGACCGCGCCGGCTGTATCGCCGCAGAACCTGGCCTTGCCGCCAGCGCGTCCTCCATCGCGGGCGGCCTGCGCCTGCCCAATGACGAGACGGGCGACTGCTTCAAATTCACCAATGCCCTCGCAGACATGGCGCGGGCGCGCGGCGTCCAGTTCCTGATGGGCCGCACCATCAAGGGACTGGCGCGCGCAGCCGGGCGGATCACCCATGTCGTCACCGACGAAGGCGACGTCACCGGCGACGCCTATCTCGTCGCCATGGGCAGCTTCTCGCCCTTGCTCCTGGCCCCGCTCGGCATGCGGCTTCCGGTCTATCCGGTGAAGGGCTATTCGATCACGGTGCCGATCGTGCGGCCCGATGCCGCGCCGGTCTCAACCCTGCTCGATGAAAGCTACAAGGTTGCTATCACCCGACTGGGCGACCGCATCCGCGTGGGCGGCATGGCCGAATTGTCGGGCTACACCAATGATCTGCCGCAGGCGCGCCGCGATACGCTCGACCATAGCGTCGGCACGCTGTTCCCCGGCGCGGGCGACCTCAGCCAGGCAACATTCTGGAGCGGGCTGCGACCGATGACGCCTGATTCCACCCCGGTAATCGGCGCGACGCCAATCGACAATCTCTTCCTCAACACGGGCCACGGCACGCTTGGCTGGACCATGGCCTGCGGATCGGGACAGGTCATCGCCGACCTGATCGGCGGCCAGACCCCTGCCATCGAAACCGCCGACCTGGCTCTGGCGCGTTATCGCCGCTGATTTTCAAGGAGAAGCCTCATGACCATCACCCGCATCGAAACCGGCCCGCGCATGAGCGAGGCTGTCATTCATGGCGATACCGTTTATCTGGCCGGCCAGGTCGGCGAAGGCGACAGCGTGACAGCCCAGACCCAATCTGCGCTGGCGGAAATTGAGCGTCTGCTGGCGCTGGCGGGCAGTAGCAAGGCGCATATCCTGCGCGCTACGATCTGGCTCGCCGACATGGCTGATTTTGCCGAAATGAATGCGGTGTGGGACGCCTGGATCGCAGACGTTGCAGCGCCCACGCGCGCGACCGGCGAAGCGAAACTGGCGACGCCCGATTACAAGGTCGAAATAATCATTACCGCCGCGCGCGCCTGAAGCCGGCGCAGGAGATAGGCCGGGGCCATGGCAAAGCCCCCCGGCATGTCAGTCAGTCCAGAGTCGATGACGAATGCGCAAAACCACGCGGTTCATGTCCCCTTGCCCGCCCGAAACCTGCGTAAAGGGGCGCAACGGCATGAAAATCGGCCAAAACTGCCCGCAAAGCCCAAGTTTGCGCAACGTGGCATATGGACCAGCGCCTCAGCCTTGGTTATGCGGGCATGGCAATAACTCCCATACGGAAGGCATTTTATGAACAATAGCGATCTGGCCGACGGCATTGCCGCGGCGAACGGCATCACCAAGGCGGATGCTCGCAAGATTGTCGACGGTGTTTTCGCCGCCATCGCCGATGCCGCTGCCAAGGGTGAAGAAGTGTCGCTCAATGGCTTCGGCAAGTTCAAGGTGAAGGATTCGCCGGCGCGCGAAGGCCGCAACCCCTCGACCGGCGCGACCATTCAGATCGCTGCGTCGAAGAAGCTCGGCTTTACCCCGGCCAAGGCGGTCAAGGACAAGCTCAACGGCTGATTGGCCGAACCGGCGTCTCTCGCAGGAGCGACGCCGGTTATGCATAACCTAGTCAGAGTTGGCCGCACGGCTTTTGCGGCCAGTTGCTCTGCTCCCTTGACGCGCTAGCATTTGCTCCAGCAGGTTCGCGTCGGGTGAAAGCGATCGCGATCAGCCTGTCGTCGCTTTCGCGGCGGAATTCGACCCAATGGTCGCGCTCGGCAGCGCCATGATTGCGCGTCCCGCACAGCGTCAGTGCGATCCTGTCCCCAAGCTCTGCGTTGCCGAGATAGTAGATCCGCCGGTTCCGTGTGACAGGCAATGCCGCTGGCTCGCGGAACCAGGCCCATTCCGCCCGATCGAGCATGGCCTGGAACGCGGAAAAATAGAGAAAATCCGCGCCGTTAAAATCCTCGTGCGGGTTGGGATCGATCAGGAAGCGAGCGAGGCATTGCCGGTCCTGCCGGGCGAAGCCCAGTATGTCGTCCCAATGCTCTGCGCGGAACGGGGCTGTTCGCAACCGGGGCGACGGCAACAAACGACATGGCCTTGCAACGCCACCGCGCGTTGCGGAATTATTTACGCCGTCAACCGCACGGTGCACGAAAGCGGACTCCATCGTGACCTGCGCCAGCCCAGCCGTATCGGCAGCCACGTCTATTTTGCTGCGGAATCGCGTATGTCCGATCCGTTCCAAGGTAAGCGCAAAGTCAATCGACGCATTCTCGCCGATCGCTCCCAAACCCCTACCGGAAACATCCAGCGCTATAGCCATGAATGCGGGATAGAGGCGCTGATGGTCCACGCCGCGGAAGTCCGGCTTGTCAAGACCGTGCGCGGCCGCCAGCGCAAGCCAATGACGATGACCGCACGCCTTCAAAAGCCAATTTTCCGAAAGCCCGGCCCGGCATAATTGCGGCATACCGACAACGACCGGCTGAAGCGACCGCCATTCGATGGCATGCTCGGTCGCATTCACGTCCGGGCAAATTCTGGACAAGGCTGTTTGCGCCATGAATGTCGCTCCGTTCAGACCAACACCGGCTCTGGGGCGACGGGTTGCAGCGTCTCGGCAATGTGGCTCACGATATGCGCGGCATCACGGGCAACGCCGGCAAATCGACCCGATCCCCATGTGTAGAGCCATGGCAGGCCAATGAAATACAGGCCGTCATGCTTGGCAATACCGCGATCATGCCCCGGATAGCCCCTACCGTCGAAGACGGGCGCATCAACGAAACTGAAATCCATGCGGAAGCCGGTGCACCAGATGATACTGCCAACCTGCTCGGCCGTCAGGTCGAGAGTTTCCGGATCGCTTTCCGGTGCCCAGCAGGGCACGTAGGGCGCCTCTTCGGGCGCATCGATGCCTGCACGCTCAATATAGTCGTCGATGGTCTTGCGGATGCGTAGATAGGTGGCATCGGCGGCATCCAGATGCTTGGTCAGATCCTGACGGAAGCGGATTATGTTTCCATCCACGCCGTCGAGCATGCCATATAGTTTCATGCCGCGTAGCGCGAATGCACGCAGGTCGATCTCGCGCCCGCCGTCGCGACCAGTAAGATAGTGGTTCTCGTTCTGGCGCACTTTCTCGCTCGATGGGTGCTCGTCGATCGGCATATCGTAATGGCCCATTTCCTCGAGCCAGTCGGTCGAATCTCGGCCGCGATAGCGTCGGGGCGCTCGTGGCGCATCGCCGACGGCCAGATGAACCTTGCGCCCGGCAAGCATCAGATCCTCGGCAATCTGGCAGCCGGACTGGCCCGAACCCACCACCAGCACCGACCCTTCCGGCAGGTCGTCAGGATTGCGATATTCAAGCGAGTGAAACTGCGGAACTTGCGCAGGAATGGCCGCCCCAACCCGGGGTACGATGGGTGTGTGATAACCGCTGATCGCCACGATGACTTTGTCGGCGCTGTAGATGCCATCGGTCGTCTCGACCAGGAAGGCGCCATCAACGCCTGGTTTGACGCGGGTGACAGCCACACCCTCGCGGATTGGCGGGTTTACCAGTCCGGCATATGCCTCAAGGAAACTGATAATCTCGTCCTTCAGCATGAAGCCTTCTGCATCGGTGCCGCCATATTCACCGGAATAGCTGAAACCCGGCAGGCGGCATTGGCGGTTGGGGGTAACCAGGCAGAAGCTGTCCCAGCGTTCCGACCGCCACGAATGCCCGATGCGATGCTTTTCGAAGATGAGATGCTCGATTTTCTGCGCCTTGAGCAGATAGCTGAGGGAAAGCCCGGCCTGCCCGCCTCCGATGATGATGACGGGAATGTGCGAAGGGGTGGTCTCGACGGGGTTGGGCATGGTCGATCTCCGAATTGGGATGTCGGTTCAGGAACGGATCACGGGATGAAGGCGAGGACGTGGACGTGCGGATCGGGCCAGTCGGCAAAGCGGACAGCCTTTGCCTTGATTGCAGCCAACTGGACCTGCGCCTGGGCACAGCCCATCCCGAACCGGGCCCTCACCCGGTCATTGGCGGCCTCCAGCGCGGCCTGGGACAACTCGGCAAAGACGGCAACCGGATAGGCTTCGTCCACACTCAAATGCTCGCGGACGATGGTGGACGGGGAAAAGCAATTTTCGACTTCTCCATCGGGCCAGCGAACCCGGAACAGCATTTCAGGCATGTCGTTTCTCCAGAATCGGGTGACAGCCAATCAGCCGCTCTGCGGCTGACCAAACCCTGGCGCTGTTTCCTCCCAGCCTGATGGTGACATCGGTCTGGGCGGTCACTGTTCCGACGGCCTCACAGGCGATATTGGCTTGGGCAAACCGGGCGATCACGGCTTTGGCATGACGTGGCGGGGCGGTGAGGACGAAGCCGAAACTGGGAAAGGCGCTCAGCCAGCGTTCCCAGTTGATACCGGCCGGGCGGGGGACAGCATCGAGAGCGATATCCAGACCCACACGCGAACTTTCGGCAAGCATGATCGCAGTGCCGATCGGCCCCGCCATGCTGATGTCCTTGGCCGCAGAAATGCGGCCCTGCTCGGCCAGTTCGGGCATGATCGTCAACAAGCTGCGCAGATGTGCGTCCGTCGCATCGGTGCTTGCGTCCCACCAGGGGAATGGATCGCGGAACTTGCCATCCAGATCGATGGCCATCAGCAGCGTATCGCCTGGGCGCGCATCGAAGCTGGTAACGACGCAGCCGGCCCTGCCTAGAATGGCGACGGCGAGTTGCCCTCCGGACGATCTGAGATTGGAATGGCCGCCGACGATTGGTACCCCATAGCGTCGCGCCGCTTCGCGCATGCCGTTCAGCATCGGTGCTGCGCCGGCCATGCCATCCGCCCAGAAGGCATTGACGACAGCAATCGGACGGCCACCCATGGCGAGAATGTCGCTGACATTCACCATCACGCCACAATAGCCTGCAAACCACGGATCGGCGGCGATGAAGTCTTCGACGAAGCCTTCGATCGCAAGCAGCAGGTGCCCGTCGCCATCGGCTATGGCCGCGGCATCGTCGCCAACCGGCACGGCATCGGCACTGCTGAGGCCGAGCAAATCCACGACCGGCGCAATGTCACCCTTGTGAGCAAGGCCTCTGCTGGCGCGGACCAGCGCAGCTATGGCTGCCACATCTGTCATGCCGCGCGACGCACTTCGGCACGCAGACCCGCAACCCCATCGGCAAGCGGAGGATAGTGAGCCAGGTCCGCCTGCATCAGGACATGGGGGCTGCCATGCAGATCCAGTGAGTCGATGCCCCGCCACTTCATGCGACGGAACAGCAGTTCGTTGCGCGCCTGCACATGCGCTAGGAAACGGTGACATCCGCGCGCATGCGCCGTACACACTGCAAGACGGATCAAGGCTGGTCCGATGGTCCCTATCGTCCTGTGCGATGCGGCTACCGCCAGACGCGAACCGCGCCAAACGCCTGCTTCGCTTGAATGGATGCGGACAGTGCCGATGACTTCGTCCGGCTGGCCGCCGATCATCGAGAGCGCAACGATGGGGATAGCAGTAGCATCAATCTCGTCACGGTCATGATGCGCGAACAGTCCCTGCTCGACGCAGAACACAGCGTGGCGCAGCGTAGCTGCCCCGGCCAGTTCCCAGTCCTGCGTGGCAAAGCGCACGATGTAGTCGGCGGAGCGGTAGGGCGGGGGTGGTGCCAGGTCCATCACGCCACCTGAACGTCCGGCTGGTGGAACTTTTCGAATGTCGACAGCGCCGAGCATGCACCGCAGCGGGCACAGCCCGCCTTGACCTTCTCGGCCGTCATGCCGGCGTCGGCGAGCATTTGCGCAAGGGGCCGCAGCACAGAGGACATGAATTCCGGGGACGGCGATGGATGGCTTTCCAGCGGCGTTCCGGAGATCGGCACGAATGGCACGATGAACGGGTAGACCCCGATCGCAACCAGGTCCTGCGCCATGGACAGTAAGGCTTCGCGCGTGTCGCCGAGACCGGCGAGGATGTAGGTGGACACCTGTCCCCGTCCGAACACCGGCACAGCGGCTCGGAAAGCCTCCATATAACGATCGACGGACACGCTCGCCTTGCCGGGCATGATCCTGGCTCGCAGCGCGGGCGTGACCACTTCCAGATGCATGCCGAGCGTGTCGATCCCGGATTCGCGCATCGTTGCGAACCAGCCATCATGATCCGGCGGTTCGCATTGACCCTGAATCGGAAGATCGACAGCAGCGCGGATGGCGCGTGCGCTTTCGACCAGCACCCCGGCGCCCCGGTCCGGCGTGGCCGGCGTGCCGGTCGTCATCACCATGTGCCGTACGCCGTCGAGGTCGACCGCAGCCTTCGCCACTTCGGCAAGCTGCGCGGGAGTTTTGTGCGCGATCGTCCGGCCCGCCGCGAGAGACTGACCGATTGCGCAGAACTGACAGGTCTTGGTTCGGCTCTGATAGCGGATGCAGGTTTGAAGCACAGTCGTGGCCAGCACGTCGCGCCCATGCAATGTGGCAATCTGCGAATAAGGCACGCCATCGCCGGTCTTGAGCGAATAGAAGTGTGGCTGGGGCGGAAAGGCGATGGCGCCGATGGCGCTGCCGTCGCGACTCAGCATGGCGTTGCCCTGCGCATCCGGACGGCTCGCCTGGAACGGGCTGTCGAATGCATCGGCAGTATGGACGGGCACCATGACCGTCACGCCGTCAATGGTGATGGCCTTGTGGTCTGAAGGGCCTGCTCCGCCCCGGCGGCTGGCTGCGCCGGCCCGCGGATCAACCAGCCGGATGCCTGAGGACTGCAACTGCGCAATCATCGCGGCGGTCGTCGGCTTGGCCATCATAATTCTCCGTGATCGGGTGGGAGGACGCGCGGTGCAGCGCGGGGGCAGGGCGATTGTCGAGGTGGAGGCGCAGTAATTCGGGGCGGGCATAGTGCCCGACCGAATCCATCATTCGCTTGCGCTTCATGACCAGCGACAGGTCGCAGTCGGCGATGAGCAGGCCTTCGCCATCGGTCATGGGTGGCACCACATGCTGGCCTTCCGGCGAGACAATTGCGGTGTTGCAGCCGCCAGCCAGCACCTTGTGATGCGTGCCGGTCGGGTCGATCGCGGCGCGTTGCTCGTCGGTGAGCCAGCCCGTGGCATTGACCACGAAACAGGCGCTTTCGGCCGCATGATGACGGATCGCCGCCTCTATCTGGTCATGGAAGATCGGGCCAACCAGAGAACCGGGAAACTGGCTTGCATGAATCTGCTCGCCATCTGCCATCAGCGCATAGCGAGCGAGCGGGTTATAATGCTCCCAACATGCCAGCGCGCCGACCCGACCTACGGCCGTGTCAACCGCACGTAGGCCGGAACCGTCGCCTTGCCCCCAGACCATGCGCTCATGGTAAGTTGGCGTGATCTTGCGCCGTTTCAGCGCAAGGGTGCCATCGGCATCGAAAACGAGCTGGCTGTTGTAGAGCGATCCGCCATCCCTCTCGTTGACGCCGACCACCAGCACCATGGCATGACGACGGGCGGCGGCAGAGAGCGCTTGAGTGACCGGTCCCGGAACGACTACGGCCTGATCATAAAGTTCAAGATGCTTGGCGCCCATCCGGTAGGGCGGGTCGATGAAGGAGAAATAGGGATAATAGGGCAGGAAGGTTTCGGGAAAGACCATGAACTGCACACCCTTGCCTGCGCCTTCGGCAATGGCGTTCACAACCCGCTCAAGCGTTCCGCCCGGACGGTCCAGCACCGGAGCGATCTGTACCCCTGCGGCGCGGATGATCCGCCTGTCAAAGCCATCATGCTCCATCGACCCGGCCTCCTCAGAGGGTCCAGGTGTCGAGGATGAAGGCGTTATCGCGGCGGTGCAGCAGGATCAGATCAAGGACATCCTGCGGCGCGATGGGACGAATGCCGGGGATCAGCGCGCCTTCGCCGTGGCCATAGAGCGCCTGAAGGCCGAAACGGCAGGCATAGACCTTGCCTCCCTCCTTCATGAACTTTTCGATCTGGTTATTCATGGCCAGATGGCCTGGGAAGGCTTCGTCGCCAAGCTTGGGAAAGCCGCGCTGCAGCCCGAGGGTAACGCCCGGCCCATACAGGAGCACGGTCGTCTCGAACCCCTTGCGCTGAAGGCGGGTGGCCTGAAGCAAATTCACAAGGCCGATCGAGCCTTCGAAGGCAACGGTATGAAAGGTCACCAGAGCCTTCTCACCAGGCTCGGCCTTCACGTCTTCAAAGACCTTCTCCTCGAAATCGACGAGGAAATCACCCTTCTGGTTGGCGGGAACGGTTACGGTGGGCATCGGCTTTCTCCAGATCCTGTTGCTGGCCCCAATGGGGACGCATCCAGACTGGTGAACAGTCATTATGCAGTCAATATTGGCATATTGATATGATATTTGAATGCATTCAATTATAGTGATGCTGCGCGTTAAGCCGCCCTTTTTCGGAGACGAACCGTGATGGCGCTTTGGTCGACATATTCCTGAAAGATGCAGTGCTTCCCGAAAATGCCGAAATATTGGGCATTTCTTTTGGGTGGCTGCCTAAAAATGCGACACTGCATCTCAGCAAGGCGCAAAAGTCCGAATCAAAAATTGACCGCATATTGACTGCATGATAGTGCAGCGGTCTGGAGATGATATGACGGAAGACTGGAAGCCCGAGCTCGCTCGCTATGGCAAGCCTTATTACAGGGCGATCGCTGACGCCATTGCAGATGATGTCAAGGAAGGGCGATTGAGGGTTTCAGACCGCCTGCCGCCTCAGCGCGACCTTGCACAGCGGCTCGGAATCAATTTCACCACCGTAGCGCGCGGCTATGTCGAGGCGCAAAAGCGTGGCCTGATCGAATCCCGAACCGGACAAGGGACGTTCGTTGCGGGGCAGCCACGGCGGTTGCGCCCCGCGCAAAGACCATCGGTCGTCGACCTGACCATGAATCTAGCGCCCGAACCTGAAGACCGGGCCCTTGTCGACAAGATGCAGGTGGGTATGCAGAGGATCGCGCGAGATCTGCCGACCCTGCTGCGATATCAGGCCTTCGGCGGCACATATGTCCAGCGCGAGGTGGCCGCAAACCTGCTCGCCATGCGTGGCGTCAAGGCAACGCCCGAACAATTGGCGATATGTCCCGGCACCCACCTAGCATTTCAGGCGATCCTCCAGGTTCTTCTGCAACCCGGCGACATCCTTCTCTGCGAAGCGCTGACCTATCCTGGCATCAAGGCCGTTGCGGGGCGACTGGGCCTCCGGTTGATCGGGCTCCCGATCGATAATGACGGGATTGAGCCGGAGGGCTTCGCGCAAGCCTGCCGCGAACATGGGGCTCGCGTGCTTTACGTCAACCCGACCCTGCTCAACCCGACGACATCGACCAGTTCTCTGGCGCGTCGCGAGGCGTTGACCGAAATCGCGCGACGCCATGACGTGACGATTATCGAGGATGATGCCTATGGGCTGCTGCCGCTAAATCCGCCGCCGGCGCTTGCCACTTTGGCGCCTGACATCACCTGGTACGTGGCGAGTCTCTCCAAGACTTTGGGCGCGGGCTTGCGCATCGCCTATGTCGTCGCGCCGGACCAGCGCAGGCTCTGGCCAGTCAGCGCCATTTTGCGCACCGCTTCGGTTATGGCGTCGCCGCTGACAACGGCGTTGGCAACCCAATGGATCGAGGATGGAACGGCGCGCCAGATCATTCAGGCGCTTCGACGCGAATGTTCCGCCCGGCAGAAGCTCGTCGCGGATACTCTACCGGCGGGTGCCTATTTCGCTGATGCGGAAGGTTTCCACGTCTGGATGGCTCTGCCCAAGCCATGGCAGCGCTCGGCCTTTGCCGCACGGATGCGCGCATCGGATCTCAGCGTCGTGGTGAGCGACGCCTTCGCCGTCGGTCAGCCTCCGGTCGAAGCGGTTCGCATTTCACTGGGCGGCGTCTTGAGCAGGGCAGAGCTACGTGCCGAACTGGAATTCGTCCGCCACGTCCTTGACGAAGAGGCAATCGGAGGCGTCGACTTCGCCTGAGCCGCGCAAGCGCAATCAGCGAACCCTCTTGTCGAGCCAGTCGGCAATGAGATTGGCGATCGGCGCGTTGTTTTTCTCCAGCATCATGAGATGGCCGTTGCCGTGAATGCCCCGATCTTCCAGCCGGGTGAACGTCACGGGCACGCCGGCCTGTGAGAGATAGCGGGCGGTGCAATGATCATAAGGGGCATGATAGGAGGCTTCGCCGACCACGATCATGACGGGAATGCGCGACAGGTGCGGCAATGTGCGGGGTTTGCCGGTTTGAAGCCAGCAACGGGTCAGATCGGCGCCCTCGGCCACCGATTCCCGTGCGATCGCCAGGTCCGCCGGATCGGAGACGGGCGGATCATAGGTCAGCGGCCCGTAGGTCGGACCCCAAGGCCGCGCCATCTTCTCCGGTGTCTTCCCGTCCGCGGGTGCAGGATCGTAAAATGGGGGGCCATTGGGTTCGATTGCCACCACAGCCTTGACGAGATCGGGAAGGTCGTCGGCGACTTCCCAGCCGAAGGTGCCCGACCGTGAGTGCGTGAGCAACACGGCTGGTCCGATCTCGGCGAGCAGAGCGTCCAGCGCGGCCCGCGCCGTTGCATCGATCTGGTCGCCGGGGGCAGTCACCGTCGGTTGCAGGGAACTGTAGAATTGCTCGAATGTCGGGTCTCCCGGCTTGCCCGAACCTGGCCATTGCGTATGCTTCTGTGCCTGGGGGACGGATGAAGTCGACTTGGGCGCTGTGAACAGGCGTTCGATCTGGGCCGTGCCAATCCTGTTGGCTGGCCCATCGACCGATGGTGTGTAGGGGGAGCGGCCTCGCGCCGGCTGATCCACGACATAGACGGTGTAACCACGACGCAGAAAGATGTCCGCCCAGCCTTCGCGCCCGTCGGGCGTGCCGGTGAAGGCGGTGCCATTCTGATAATTCCCATGGACCAGCACGATCGGGGTTGCTCTGCGGCGCTTGGCGGGCACGCTATATTCGACATACATGCTGCCGACGCGAACGCTGCCGCCATCCTTCTCTATGTCGCGTCCCCCTACATGGCCCAGTCGGCCCGAAGCTGCGATTTTGGCCAGGTTGAAGAACGAACACTGAACGCTTGATTGATTCTACCAGGACCGTTGCTGACCACCGACCTCGTAGATATCGGCTTCCATGGAGCAATTGTAGCTCTCTGCGATGTTGAACATCTCGGAGAGGAGGCTTTGGATTTCCTCATCAAGGGAAATGCCATCCGGATCGGGGTCATAGGCGACGGTCAGTTTGTAATCACAATTGCCGTTTTTTACCATGGCGTAGTCGCGTTCCAGCATCGCCTCAATCCGCTCCCGAGCGGGTTTTCTACCTCTTCCACGCTTGTTGAAGTTCTCGATAATCAGATGCAGGGCGATGCTGGCAGTGGGCGGCTTTTCCGGCAGTTTGGTCTGTGACGGAATAATGTCGAGCGCCCGATAGACGGTCATTCGTGAGACCTTCAGGTCGCGGGCAACGCGGGCCTTGCTGGCGCCGGCGGCAAGGCGACGGCGGATTTCATCGTCATCGACGTTCTTCTTCCGGCCTTTGTAAACGCCTTCGGCGCGCGCCGCTTCGATCCCGGCGCGCTGACGATCCTTGATGAACTTCAGCTCCATATCGGCGACCATGCCGAGTATGGTGATGACCATTCGCCCCATGTCGCCCGCCGTCGTCACCTCTGGCTCAAGGATGCGCAGCGAAGCTCCCTTTTCATCAAGCTCATGCACCAGGTTCAGGACATCGCGCGTGGAGCGGCCGAGCCGGTCGAGCCGCAGCACGACCAGCTCGTCGCCGGTGTGCATAAACTGCATGATCGTTTCCAGTTCCGTGCGCCCGCTCCGCGAGGCCCCCGATCCGGTCTCGGAACGGATAATTTCGCAACCTGCATTCTTGAGGCGGCCAATCTGGATATCCAGATCCTGGTCCGTGGTGCTGACGCGGGCATATCCGATACGAGCCAAGTGCAAAATCCGTCACATTAGGGTGGCTCTTGCAGTGTATCGTCACATTGAGCGCAAACCCACCCTTTTGTGACAGACGAATGGTGTCACTCGGCCCTATCACTCTGGGGTGTACCCAAATGTTATAGGCCGATCAGCCGCCTCACGCTGCAAGCCGTCCAAAATCAATCCGGTCGTTCAGGTCGAGGTCGAAGCGGCCATAAGGGTTCACATGACTGTAGATCAACGGCGTGAGACCACGATAATCTTCCGGCGTCATCCGCCCCGCCCACTTCGGCTCAACCAGTACGGTCTGAAGCATGCGGGTGTTCACATACACCAGCGACGCTTGCAGGAGGTGTAGCGCCAGAACGGAGATTTCCTGCTCATGGATGCGGTTGGTGGCGATCTCGCCGCCCTTGCCGAAGAACACGAAACCATTAGCGCCGTTCCAGTTCTCAACCACATTCAGCCCTTCGTGGATCTCGCGGCGGAATGCCTCCTGACGCAAATACCGGCATAGGAAGATTGTTTTGACCGCGCGGCCGAGTTCACTCAGCGCCTTGTAGGTCGGGTGCATCACTTCGGCTCTGGCAAACCGGAGCAGGATCGCTTCCGGATCGGCGGTGCGCGATTGCATGGCAGCGGCATATTTGACCATTTCGTCATATTGTTGCTCGATCTCGTCCCAGTCGATCGGGCTGGAGAGGATCGGCAGTAAATTGGAAAGCCGCGTGCGCATGCCGGCTTGGGGAAGGGCCAGTTTCTGGCGTGCCACTGCTTTCAGCCGCGGGGCAAGCTCAAATCCAAGGAGTCGGCAGAACGCAAAGCCGACTGCGCTCTGGCCGTGGCTATCGACGTACTGGCGCTGGATTTCCATGTCGGTGCAATGGCGTAGCACGCCTTCGATCATGGAGGCGACCTCCGAGGAAGAGCACCGCTTGAGCTGGGAATAAACGCAGGTCGCGCGCTTCTCCACATGCCAGTAGATCATGACGCCACGGCCGCCATAGCGGGCGTGCCATTCCGTCATCAGGTTGCGGTCCCACGCGCCGAACTTCGTTGAATCGGACGCGCATGCCGTGCCCGCATCTCCCCATACTGCGGCATTGCGGATTGCCAGTGTCGCGTTTGCTACCCGCGCGCACGCCTCCCTCAGCGCTGGCGCGTGGATGAAACGGCGATGGACATGCAGCAATTCCTCGTAACTGACATCGGGTGTTGCGCCAGCGACCCGCTTGAGCCCGGCGTTCGTGCCCAAGCCATAGAGACACAGCAAAAGACGCTGAGCCAAGGCTGCTTTCGACAGGGTAACCCGCGAGGCCGACGTTTCGAAAGCATCCATCAATCCCGTGTCCAGAGCAGCCTCTTTCAACACGTCCAGCAGTCCGGTCATCGGCCAGCGCTGACCGATCTCGCTTTTGATCGAAGCGAGACCCTTCGGTTCGGGCAAGGGCTTGAACGGTGTAATCGATATCCGGTTGTCGCCGCGCCACAGGAGCCGGACCTTGTCGTTTTGTGGAATATTGGCATTGAGGAGCAACAGTTCCCGTTCAAGCTCCTCCCGGATCGAGGCGCAAAACGCCTGCGCATCTGGCGTCAGGCTGAGGCCGGAATAGTACGCATCTCGCCTGATCTCGAAGTCCTTGGGAAGATCGTCATCGGGATTGCGATAGCGATCCGCCCCGACCACCCAGATTTCTTTGGAGCGGATGCGGTCGCGCAGTTGCGTCAGGACGCAAAGCTCATAGCTGATCCGGTTTACCCGCCCATCGTCATCAATGACGGAACTGCGCCATCGCGCTGGAATCACCTCATCGATCGGAACATCCTGCAATGGCACGAAGCGGCATCCGCCATCCACCTTGCTCCTGATCCAGTCGAGGGCCGCCAGGACCGGCCGCCACACCGCGTTGTTCGACCGGAACTCAAGTACGGAAAGCAGGCTTGGCAGCATGCGCCGGTAATGATTGGCCCAGGAACCACGCATCACCTTGTAGATGCGCCGGTCCAGAGCGCCCTTCGCATGGCTCTCCTTGACGATCGCCGCCAGCTTGGCCTTACCGGCGATCGGGAAAATGACATCGCAGATGCGCCCCGATGGTTCATTGATCGAGGCGCTGGCGATCTCGACCAGCAGGCGCTCCTTTCCATAGACCCGCTCGATGTCTTTCGCGATATCGCCCACCACCTTGCGTTTCGAGCGCGTTCCGATCTTGTGAACGGTTTCGATCAGCAGGTCGATCATCGCGTCAGTGAGTTGCGCCTCCCGCGACATTAGATAAATCGCATAAAGGCCGAGCTGTCGCGCCGGCGCATGCCGGCGCATCTCCGAGGCCTTTTCACCGGCAACGCGGCGAACAATCTGATCGACCCATGGCTTGCCCGTAGCCGTCAGGAGATCATGGGGAAGATCAAGTCTCTGGATAAAGGCGAGTTTCTCGGTCACGTCGAGAATGTTGTCGAGCGTTGCCTGTCCGGCGTCACCCTTCATCCTGTTGAATCCGGTCGAGCTGTCCGGATCGGCAAGCGAGGCTTCCAATAACGCCACCGCATCTGACGAAAGCCGATCACTGGTTCCGATCAGCCAGGTGTCCAGATAATCTTGCCGTTGTGAGCGAACGACACGTTCAAGCTCCTTGCGCGACGGCCCATAAATACGCCGGTCCCGGCACCACAGGAAAACATGCTCAAGCATGGCATTGATCGACTGGCCGCCCGGGCACAGCTCGCCAGCAATCCATTCCGTCAATTGCGCGCGATCCACCCGCTTCATGCGGTGATATCCAAGATGGATCAGGATCTCCGCACAATGCCGTCGTGCTGTCCGACTGGAAAAGTCATAACCGGCTATCTCGCCAGCCTCGACACCGAGTTGCTCGGCCAGATACGAGAGGCCATCGGTAGGGATTGAGCCGGGATCGATCGCGAAAAACCCCAGGGAAGCGAAGAATTTCAGCTGCGCGGCGAGGCCAAGGCGCGTCAGGGCCGGCTTCGAATTTACAAAATCAATATCGGCAAAGCTCAGGCTCCATCGTCCGATCAAATCCCCGCCCGGAATACTCCGATCCATCAACCCACTCCCTATGATGGAGCGAACTGTCCTCTTCTATGATTTCCATCGTCAATACCGAATGCCACGTTCCCAAAACGTTCTCCGACTTGGCCAAAATCGCAGCTTGGGGCCGACTGGGCCTACATAGAAACTTCCCTTCGCGGACAAGCCCGGAGGAGCGGCGGCCACGGCGGTCGCGGCACCAAGAAGCAGCGGAAGAAGCATCAAACTGGGGCGCATCATCAATTTCCTTTACGAGCAGGAAGGGGCATGCCGCTCAAGGTCAGGCCATAACCGATAGGATAAAGCGGCCTTTCACTGTCGCTCGGCACATCGCTGGCCTGTTTGGAGACGGCGGCTTCCGAGGACGGGATTTCGAACGGCAGACGACCTTCCGGCGGAACCTTGCCGGTCAATGTCGCAAGAAGGGCTTGATCACTTGCTCCAAAATTCGCGATCAACCCGCGCGAAATCGCCGCAACGGGGGTAAGAATGGCAGGCCGGTCGAGATAAACGACGGCGATGGTCGGCACCTTTGCAGCTATGGCGGAGAGCGAGACCAGGGCCGGATCGTCATCAGCCCATGCAAGACTGCCTTCATGCTGCTTCGCGCCGTAGAAATATTGCGGATGTTCGCTCCGCCATGGAGCCACCATCCGCACAAGGGCGATGTCTGCATCCTCGGGCCGGGCAACGGGCACGAGTTTGTACGCTTGCGCGACGGCTGCACTGATGCCGGAAAGATAGACCTTCGTACCCGGTACTACTGGCAGCAACTTGCCTGCCTTGAGCACGGTCAGGGCGCGTGATTGGGCCTTCAGGCCTTCCGCCTGAAACGCTGGAGCGCCAACGATGGTTTGGGCGGCCGCAGGGTCGACATAGGGGTTTTCGAACAGCCCGAGCCGGAATTTCAGTTCGAGAATGCGCTTTACCGATGCATCGATCCGCGCCTCTGGCAATCGCCCTTGCCGCACCGCTTCGACGATCGGGCTGGAATCGGATACGCCACCGAACTGGTTAACGCCCGCCTGGATACCGGCGACAAACCGATCCAGTGGCGAAGCATCTTCCATACCCCAGGCGGTCGAATATCCATCGCGCGATGGAACGACGCCCTGCGGAAACCCATCACGGCAGATCGCGCCGCAGTCTTTTGTCACACCCCAGTCGGACAGGATGATGCCGGTAAAGCCGTAGCGTTTGCGCAGCAGGTCGGTCAGGACATGGCGGCTGAACGCCGTGCCGACAGCAGGGAATCGTTGGCCGCTCTGTCCGCTGATCTTAAGGATCGCATAGGTTGGCATCACACCCGTCACGCCAGCGGCGAAAGCCCCGCGAAAAGCGTCGGCATGCAGCCGGAGCGTATGTTCGTTCAATGACGCATGGCGGCCATACCAATTATGGCCGTCATAGCCCTTGTCGGATGCGCCATAGCCGACCCAGTGCTTGACCACGGCCGAAACGCCGTCGCGCGCCAATCCCGATCGACCATGCTGGAAACCACGCACATAGGCGCCAACCAGTCGGGAAACCAGCGCCGGGTCTTCGCCGAACGTCCCGTTGATGCGAGACCAGCGGGGTTCGGTCGCCAGATCCGCCATGGGTGATAGTGTCTGCTGAATGCCTGCGGCGCGATACTCCTGCCTCGCTATGTCAGCAAATCGTTCGACCAGCGCCGTGTCTCCGATCGCCGCAAAACCGGTTGTCTCGGGCCACTTGGAAAATCCGACGGCAGCAACGCTTGCACCGTCCAGCGCCTGAAAATGATGGCGGGGGTCGGTGCTGATGGTAAGCGGGATGGCAATCCGCGCCTGCGCGGCAATGGCCTGAAGCGCGTTATTCTGTTCCGCCAAAGCGCGCCCGGGTATGGCCAGGCGGGTAATCACACTGGTGACGTGCTGGTGCGCGATCAATGACGTGGCGGCGGCAAGGTCGTAGCCTTTCCCGCCCGCCTGAAGCGGTGCAGCGTCATGCACCATCGTACCGGCCTTTTCCGGCAGCGTCAGGCGACGGGTCAGGTCTGCGGCGCGTCTGGCCGGCGAAAGCCGCCAGTCCTCGAATGGGGACAGGCGGCCATCACGGTTGAGATCACGAAAGCGCAGCGCCCCGCGAACCAGAACAGGCACGTCCCGGTCAGCAAGAGCGGGTTGCTGCGCAGACATTTTCGTCTGCGCGAGCAAGGATTGGGTGGCGACCCAGCCAAGCAGGGTCGCCACACCGCAGGTCATTAGTGAGCGTTTAACGCTCAAAACCGCGCCCCGAAAGTGACGCCCATATAGCGGTCCGCATCCTTGTTGTAATTTGCGATCAGATCAAAGGGCGATGCGGTCGTAGCAAGCAAGGAATTGTGGTTGATCGAAGTCAGATAGTTGGTGTCGAACAGGTTCTTGACGAACCCGGTGATCGAGAAGCGATTGTCTTCCGTCCGCAGGCCGACGCTCAGGTCGACAAGGGTATAGGAAGGCTGGGTGAGCAGCGGATCCTGCTCGATCGAGAAGTTCTGCGCGCTCTGGAAGTTCACGGCTGCCTGAACGAAACCAACCATGGATGTGCCGGGGATGCTATCTTCGTAGCGCGGCGTGACACTGATGCGCCAGCGTGGCGACGCCGGCAGATCACCGTTGCGCACGTCCTGAAGCGGTCCGGACGTAATCGTCGTTCCGTTCACGACCGTCTGACGACGATAGCAGGTGTTGACCGGGAAATTGTTCGTGAAAGGTTGCGCGGCCGCCTGGAATTGCAGAGGGCAGTTCAGACCGCTGATATTGGCCGTCGCCTTTGCATATGTCACCGAAGCGTTGACGGTGAAGGCTTCGCTTGGACGCAAGGTGGCCTCGACCTCGACACCCTTTGTCCGCGACGATCCGGCATTCGCCGTAACGAACTGCGTCACGCCGGTGGCCGGGTCGGAACGGTTCGCCTGCACCTGAAGGTTGGTGTAGTCCGACAGGAACAGGGCAATGTTGACACTCAGCGAACGATCGCTTGTCTGGCCCTTGAAGCCGATTTCATAGGCATTGACATGCTCTGGCTGGACAGCCGTCTGGTTGGCGAAGTTGGCCGTGACTTCCGTGTCAAATCCAGGCCCCTTGTAACCGCGCGTATAGGAGCCATAGAATTGGGCCAGGCGGCTGAATTCATACTGCAACCCGGCCTTGCCGGTGACGGCGGTGTCGGTAATGCTGGCGCTTCCAGTCGTCGGGCCATTGCCGGGGAAGGCGACATCGCCCGGCTGGATGGGTGAGATCCGCGTACCACGATTGGAGACTTTCTCACGCTGCACGCGAATGCCGCCAAGCAGCTTCAGCCCGCCGACCACGCGATAGTCCGCCTGACCGAAAGCGGCGATGCTCTCGCCATCCAGATGAGCGTCGCTGCGCGAGGATTGATAGACGGGTGTAACGGCGCAGGGCTGACCAATGACCCCGGCGGTGCAAGTGGCCCGGCGGCGGGTGAAGTTCCGGTCGACGTTCAGGTCGGAATAAAAAATGCCCGCGACATAGTTGAGATCGCCACCGCCATTGGATGCGATACGCAGTTCCTGCGTCAGGTTGTTGAGGGCAACCTCGCCACCGCCGGTCGCCCAATGCGCATAGGCAAATGTTGGGCTGATGAACTTGACGGGGAGCGAGGGGATACGGTCCACCGACTGGTTGGCGTTGAGATAATAGTCCTGATAGGCCGTGATCGAGGTAATGGTGGCCGGCCCAATGTCCCAATCGCCCTGTAGCGATACCGTTGTTTGCCGTGAATCGCCGAAGGTCAGCTGCTCGTCATTGATGGCCCGGTTCTTTCGTGAGGCGACTACGGGAGCGGTAAGCTGCGCCACGACGGGGTTGACGGCACTGATCAGCACTTGCGCACAGCAATCAGCCTTTGTGTCGCGATGGTCTGCCGACAGCAGGAAGTTCAGGTTGGAAGACGCTTCCCATTCCAGCTTGCCGCGAACACCCCAGCTCTTGCTGCCATTGACCTTCTTGCCGGTCGCGAAATTATGGGTGATGCCGCCGACATCATTGTAGTACCCCGTCAGGCGAGCGCGCAACATGTCGGAGATAGGACCAGACACGGTGCCGCGGGCGCGATATTCGGCATGCTCGGCGATCGTGACATCGCCGCGCATTTCAAAGTCGCGAGCTGGGCGCGCCGTCGTGATGTTGAGCACGCCCGCTGTCGCGTTGCGGCCAAAAAGCGTGCCTTGCGGACCACGCAGAACTTCAACCCGCTCAAGGTCGGCAAAGTCGGCAAAGCCTTGGGCCTGGCGCGCAGCGACCACGCCGTCGACAACGACTGCCACCGCCGCTTCGACGCCCTGGCTGAACAGTTGCGTACCGATGCCGCGCACGCGGAACGTGGTGTTTGACGGATTGGTACCCTGCTGGAAAGTCAGCGACGGGACCGCCGCGACGAGGCTCTGGGTGTCATTGATCTGTCGGTCCGACAAAGCCTGACCGCCGATCGCGGTAACGGCCAGCGGAACATCCTGCAGTCGTTCAGTGCGCTTTTGCGCCGTCACGACGATTTCACCGCCCGCATCGGCCGAGTCCAACGCTGTAGCCCCCTGTCCTGCGGACGCGGTGGCGGCGACCTCCTGGTCGCCTGCTCCTGCGGCACCGGATTCTGCCGCGGTCGCGGCATTGGCCGACATGGCGACGGCTAGTGACAGGACCAGCGCTGTCATTGACACTTGATATCTCATGCAAAAACTCCCTTTCTCGTTCATTATCGAATATGTTATTGTTATTTATCAATTAGTTGGGATATCGACTTCCAGGAACACCACTGGCTCGGCGTCGTTGTTGACCAAGGCGTGATCACGCCGAAAACTGCTGTTGGATTGCCCGGCCGTGAAGCTGTGCGGCAGGTCGTCGCCAGCCAGGAACTCGGTCAACGTGCCGCTCAGGACGTAGGAAACCGACGGACGATCCTGATGGCTATGCATGGGCAGCACACCGCCAGGTGCAATCGTCACCTTTCGCATCCGCAACGTTCGGCGACCGCCGCCCCCGAAGTCTTCGGGAAGATCGACGCGACCGGTTTCGATGTTGGAGATCCCCGAACGCTCGGTCGGAAGGTCGGCAAGCGACCTGATCTGCTTCGGGCCGGTGCCGGAAGCGCTCGCTAGCAGTGCATGCGGTGCAAGAGCCACTGTTGTGACCAGTGCCGCCCGCAGGATGAAGTGGGTAAAAATCATATCACACTCGCTCCAGAATTGCGGCGATGCCCTGGCCGACGCCGATGCACATGAAGATCAGCGCACGGCGGCCATCGGTGATGCTCAGTTGCTGTGTTGCGGTCAGCGCAAGGCGCGCGCCGGACATGCCCAACGGATGTCCGAGCGCGATCGCACCACCGTTCGGATTGACGCGCGGATCGACCGGATCGACTCCCAGTTCGCGGAGCGTGGCGATGGCCTGGCTGGCGAACGCCTCGTTGAGTTCGATGATGTCCATGTCGCCCATGGTGAGGCCCGTCCGGTCGAAAAGCCGCTGCGCGGCTGCGACCGGGCCCACACCCATGATCCGGGGCGCCACGCCCGCCGAGGCCATGGCCACGATACGAGCGCGCGGGATAAGCCCATGCCGGGCTGCGGCGGATTCAGAGGCTATCAGCATCGCCGCTGCGCCATCGTTCAGGCCAGAGGCATTGCCTGCGGTGACCGTCCCGTCCTCTCGGACCACGGGCTTGAGCCGCGCCAGCGCTTCCATATTTGTCGCGCGCGGATGCTCGTCCACAGTAACGACAAGCGCTTCGCCCTTGCGCTGAGGAATGGTTACGGGAACAATCTCAGCCGCCAGTCGCCCATTGGCCTGAGCAACTGCGGCCTTTTCCTGGCTGGCGAGGGCAAAAATGTCCTGTTCTTCCCGGCCGATGCCCCATTGGGCGGCGACATTCTCTGCCGTCTGCGGCATCGTGTCGACGCCATGGGTTGCACGCATGATCGGGTTTATGAAGCGCCAGCCCAGCGTGGTATCCTCGATGGACTGGGTCCGATCGAACGCAGCACCCGCCTTCCCGACGACGAACGGCGCGCGCGTCATGCTTTCGACGCCGCCCGCCAGCATCAAATCGGCATCGCCGCTCCGGATCGCGCGCGCGGCGGACCCGACAGCATCCAGACCCGACCCGCATAGCCGGTTGACCGTTGAACCAGGCACTTCGACCGGTAATCCCGCCAGCAGGACGGCCATGCGCGCCACGTTGCGATTGTCCTCGCCCGCCTGATTGGCGCAGCCGAAAACCGCGTCGTCCAATGCGGAAAAATCGACACCGGGGTTGCGTTCAGCGAGGGCCCGGATCGGGATTGCCGCCAGATCGTCTGCGCGGACGGAAGAAAGTCCGCCGTTCAGACGTCCGATGGGCGTGCGCACGGCGTCACAGATGAAGGCATGCGCCATCAGAGCAGCGCTCCGACTTCGAGGGGCGCGGCAGTCTTGGCGCGCACCTCGTCCACCCCAATACCCGGAGCCAGTTCGATCAGCCGCAGGCCGGGCTTGTCGCAGGCGATCACGGCAAGGTCGGTAACCACAAGGTCGACGCACCCCTTGCCCGTCAGCGGCAATGTGCAATCCGGCAGAATTTTCGGGTCGCCAGCCTTGTTGACATGGTCCATCACGACGACGACCCGGCGCACCCCGGCCACAAGGTCCATCGCGCCGCCCATGCCCTTGACCATCTCTGTCTCTTATACACATCTAGATGTGTATAAGAGACAGCGACAAGCCCGGCCTGCGGCTGATCGAACTGGAGATGTGTATAAGAGACAGGGTCCATCGCGCCGCCGATGCCCTTGACCATCTTGCCGGGGATGGTCCAGTTCGCGATGTCGCCGGCTGCGCTTACTTCCATGGCGCCCAGCACGGCCATGTCGATATGCCCGCCGCGGATCATCGCGAAACTGTCCGCAGAGGAGAAGAAGCTGGACGTGGGCAGAGCCGTGATAGTCTGTTTGCCTGCGTTGATAAGGTCTGGGTCTGCCTCGCCTTCGTAAGGGAAGGGGCCCATGCCCAGCATTCCGTTTTCAGACTGGAGTGTGACGGCCATGCCGTAGGGGATGTGGTTGGCGACGAGCGTCGGTATCCCGATGCCCAGGTTGACATAATATCCGTCGCGCAACTCCTGAGCCGCGCGGGCCGCCATCTGCTCTCTGGACCAGCTCATGCTGCGATGTCCCTTGAGCGTGTGGTCAGCTTCTCGATACGCTTCTCGTTGATAGTGCTAAGGACAATGCGATCGACATAGATTCCGGGCGTGTGGATCGCGTCGGGATCGAAAGTGCCGGCGGGCACGAATTCCTCGACTTCGACCACGGTTGTCCGGGCTGCGGTCGCCATGTTCGGGTTGAAGTTGCGTGCCGTCTTGCGGAACATGAGGTTGCCCTCAGGATCTGCTCGCCAAGCCTTGATGATCGCAAGGTCCGCGCGCAGCCATGTCTCCCGAACATAATCCTGGCCTTCAAATGTCTCGACCGGCTTGCCTTCGGCCACGATCGTGCCCACCCCAGTCCGGGTGTAGAAAGCCGGGATGCCTGCACCACCTGCGCGGATGCGTTCGGCCAGCGTTCCTTGCGGGTTGAGTTCCAGTTCCAACTCGCCGGAGAGATAGAGTTGCTCGAACAACCTGTTCTCGCCGACATAGCTGGAGATCATCTTGCCGACCTGGCGGCTCTCCAGCAGCATCCAGAGGCCGAAGCCGTCTGCCCCGGCATTGTTGGAAATGACAGTCAGTCCGGTCACGCCGCTTGCGCGAATTTCCGGGATCAGGCTTTCCGGATTGCCAGACAGGCCAAAGCCGCCCGACATGACGGTCATCCCGTCGAACAGAAGGCCATCGAGTGCCGCTGCCGGGGTTGGAAAGAGTTTGCCGCTCATTTGCTGTAGACCCTTTTGGCAAAGGCCGCGATCGCATCCGCCATCGCTTTGGGCTGTTCGGGCGCCATTGCGTGACCGGCATTCTTGATGACGACGACCGTCACCCGGTCGCCCAGCATGCTTTTCAAAACCCCGGAGAAGCGGCGCGGCGCAACCGTGTCCTTTTCTGCTTGCAGGTCGAGAATGGGAGCGGTGCCAGCGGCGAAATAATCGTCAACCGGCGTATTGTTGCGCGCATAGCCTTGGGCGTCGTGCGTCTCCTTGTGCCAGCCGCCCAACCACACGCGCGGATCGTTGCCGGGCGCGAAAAACGCCTTGCGCAAATATGCAAGCCGCTGTTCCTCTGGCAGTTCGGTGTGGCTGGGACCATCGATCGCCTCGCGCATCTCGGCATTGATCGGCTTTTCGGTGGAACCGGCAGGCACCTTCCCTGCGGATGCAGCGGCCAGCACTACGCCGCGCACCAGATCGGGCCGATCGGCCGCAAGCTGTCGCGCCGGGAAATTCCCCCAGGCATGACCGACCACGACGACGGGACCGGCCTTTTCATGCTCCACGACGGCAGCCACATCCCGCGCGAAATCATGGATCGAGAGCTTTTCCATCGGCCCCTTGCTCTGGCCGATGCCGCGCGGTTCGGGCCTGACCACCCGGAAGCCCAGTTTCTGCAGGCGCGCGGCAACGTTGTCATAGTCGCGTCCCGACCGTCCCAGCGACGGCAGCATGACGATAATCGGACCCCGTCCCTGGCTTCGAACCTCGATCTGGACATTGTCGTAGCGGACGATATCCGTTCGTACGCTAGGGGCAGCGACCGCCGCCGGTGCGGCCAATGTCGATACGACTGCGATCGGCGCGCAAAGCTGGCGCAGCAGAGTGGTCATCGTCTTTCTCCTGAAGGCTTGGCATTCTCTAGGCCGCTCGCCTCAAGCAGCGGCCGCGCCTCGGGGCTGGCGAGGAAGGTCAGGAAGGCGCGGGCTTTGGCGCGATGGCGCGACCGGTTGGCAACCGCCCCGGCGAAGGATGTCAATTTCTGGATTTCTTCTGGCAGAGGGCCGAGAAATTCGATGCCAGGGGTAACCTTGAGTTCGCTGACCTGCTGCATGCCGATGTCGGCCTCGCCACGGGCCAGCAGGTCACCGACCAGTTCCTTGCCCGCCGCGACCACAGCCTTCGGCTTGACTTGCGCGGCAATGCCCAGCCGATCCAGAAGAGTGCCGCTGATGTAGACGCCGCTTGCGCCCTGCGAATATGCGACACGCGGTGCGGCCAACAGTGCCGCCCGAAAGGCATCCACGGTTGAAATATCCGGCCGAGCCTTTCCTGCGGGGACAGCTACGCCAATGCGTGAAATGGCCACAACGCGCTTTGATGCTGGATCGAAACGGCCATCCGTCATCAACGATTTCAGCGCGTCTTCGGACACCACCGTCACGTCCATCGGTTCGCCCGCCTTCAAGCGTTCCGGGATGGATTCTGGCGATGCGCCGAACGAAGGCCCATAAACGATCAAGAGCCTGTTGCCGGTCTTTCTCTCATAGGCAGGCTTGATCGCCTTCATGGCGCCCTGAAGCGCGCCTGTCGCGATGACATGGATGTCTTCGGCACCCGCGACTGTCACGTTGAAGAGGGAAACCCCGGCGACCAGGCACATCGCCAGCGCCTTTCGCACCGTACCGCTCTTGCGCGATGAGGAAGCCAGACCGCGCATCACGCGTACAACCGCGCGGGATTGTCGACGAAAAGGGCTTGGGCCGTTTCGGTGGAGTTGCAAACCGCCAGCGCGAAGGCCAGCAACTGCGCATCGTCAGGCACTGGCCCCGAAACATTTGGATGGGGCCAGTCGCTGCCCCAGATCGCGCGGTCAGGTGCTGCCTCCAATAGCCGCAGGGTATATTCGACGGCACGGTTCCAGGGACCAGCCTTGCCTCCCATGGCGCGGTCAACGCCCGATAGCTTGATCCAGACATTGGGCGACGCGAGCGCAGCCAGCAGCGCAGCATCGCTCGCGTCGCCCATAGCTTCAGTCAAGTCCGGCCGGGCCATATGATCGATCACGACCGCGACGTCGATCTTTGCGAGGTTGTCCACCAGCGACAGGGCCTGCGTGCCCTGACCATGTACCAGCACATGCCACCCCAGCGGCGCAACACGGCTTGCCAGATCGACATATCGCACCGGATCGCTTGGCGCGCGCAAATGGCTCATCAGGTTGAAGCGCACGCCGCGAATGCCACCGGCATGCAGCGCCAGCAATTCATCCTCGCTGATCTCGTCATCGATCAGCGCCACGCCGCAATAATGACCTTCGCTCGCGGCAATGGCATCGAGGATCACCGAGTGATCGCGGCCATAGGGGACGGCCTGCACCAGCACGCCACGCTCGATCCCAAGCTTCGCATGAAGCGCGCGGAGAGAGGAAAATGTCGCTTCGGTGGGTTGATAGGCTGCATCCGCCGCAAGCGGGTAACGATCAAACGGGCCGTAGACATGCGCATGGCAATCCCAGGCGCCGACTGGAAGCGCGGGTGCCGGCGTCTTGCAGGTCGTGCTGGTGGCAGCTTCGATCATCATCAGTCGCACCGCGCTGTCATGCCGCCATCGACGACGATTTCGGTGCCTGTAACGAAACGCGCCTCATCGCTTGCAAGGTAAAGGGCGGCATAGGCCGTATCGCGTCCGTCGCCCATGAAGCCCAAAGGTATGCGCTTGAGACGGGAGGCGAGCAGCGCGTCCACATTGCCGCCGCTACGCTGACCTGCCAGACGTGCTTCGACCATGGGCGTGTGAAGCTGGCCGGGCACGACCGTATTCACGCGAATGCCTTTGGGGGCATATTCCACTGCTGTAACCCGGCCGAACTGAATGACGCCGGCCTTTGTCGCGGCATAGGCAACCTGCGGCGAGCCGGTGAACCGAATGCCCGACGTGGAGGCCGTGTTCACGATTGCGCCGCCGCCAGCTTTTTCAAGCTCTGGCAGGACATGCTTGCAGGTCAGGAACACGCTCTTGAGATTGAGATCGATCTGCGCGTCCCAGCTTTCTTCGGACAATGCAGCCGCCCCGCCAGCAGCGGAGCCGCCAACATTGTTAACAAGTATATCGACACGACCATATGCATCCACGCATGCAGCCACCATTTCCGCGACAGAAGCACTGTCGGTAATGTCGCAGGCATATGCGCACACTTCGCCACCAGCGTCGCGAATGCGGCGGAGCGTTTCTTCCATCGCCGCTTCGTTCCGGTCGACGGCAAACACTTTGGCGCCGGCAAGCGCGAACAACACGGCGACGGCGCGACCGTTGCCCCAGCCGGGACCGACGCAGCCCGCGCCGGTGACGATGGCCACCTTGTCGCGCAAACGGTCATTGGAAATCAGATCTTCGGGCACAAGGACTCCGTTCACGAAATGGATGATGGCAATTCGGGCGCGACACCGGCAGGCGGCGGCACTTCGAACACCTTGATGGTCATGGAAATGAGCGTGTAATATCCAGCTATTCCAACCAGATCGACGACGGCCAACTCACCTATGGCTGCGACCAGAGCCTTGTAGAGCTCGTCGTCGACCTGGCGTTCGGCATGCAGTTGGCGGACAAAATCATAGACGAGCCGCTCATCCTCACGCGCGAAAGGCGGCTCCTCGCCATCGCGGATCGCATCTATCACAGCATCGGAAAGACCCGCCTTGACGGCAAAGGGCCGATGTGCCGCCCACTCATATTCCGCCAGCCAGTGGCGCCCCAGGAGCAGGATCGCGAGTTCGGACAGGCGCGCCGGCACGCTGCTGTCATAACGACAATAGCGGCCAAGCGCCTGGGCGGCCTGCGCCAGTTCAGGCCGATGCAGCCAGATCGCCAGCGGGCCGCGAACGCCGCCACGCGGGCCACTGGCGATGGCGTCGTAGACCTTGCGCTGGTCGTCGGACAGGTGTGCAGGAACGATGGGGGCCAGGCGGTTCATGCGACCGGTCCTTCCGATGCGGCAGACTTATCCGATATGATCGGTGCAGGGGGTGCCGGTAACAAACTGCGCCCGGCCCTCTGCCCTGTTGCGCGAACGAAGGCTTCGGAATCGAATGCACCTTCCCAGCGCGCGATCGCGAAGACTGCGACTGTATTGCCGACGATGTTGGTGAGCGCTGTGGCCGTTGCCATGATCCGGTCGATGCCGAACAGCAGGCCAAGTCCGCCGAGTGGCAGGGAGCGGACCGATTGAAGCGTCGCGGCCAGTTTGATGAACGCCCCACCGGCCACGGTCGTGCCACCTTTGGAGGTCAGGCTTAGGATCGCCAGAAGGCCTATCTGCTGCCACAGGCCGAACGGCGTATCGGTTGCCTGCGCGATGAAGCCTATGGCCACGGCCATATAGATTGATGTGCCGTCGAGGTTGAAGCTGTAGCCTGCTGGCAGGACGAAACCGACGACCACGTCATCACATCCGGCGCGCTTCAGTTTTTCGAGCAATCGCGGAAAGACGACCTCTCCGGACGCGGTGCCGAAGACCAGGAGTATCTCGTCGCGGATCAGCCGAAGGATGGCGAAGAAGGGAAGTCCGATGGCCCGGCTGATTGCGGCAAGGACAATGAAGACGAACAGAAAGGATGCCGCATAATAGACGGCAATCAGCTTCAGCAGATAATATAGCGTGATACCGCCGTTGCCGCCCACGGCGGCAGCCATCGCTCCGAAGGCGCCCAGCGGAGCCAACTTCATCAGAAATGACAGCATCTTGAAGAGGATCGCCTGGGCTTCTTCAATCCCGCGTACAGTGAGTGAATCTGGCCCGCACACGCGGTTGATGGCCATTCCTGCGAGGAGCGATACCAACAGCACCTGCAGGATGTCCCCCTTGGCAAAGGCATCGACGAGGGTGTGGGGAATGATATTCAGCAGAAAGCCGACAGTATCTACCCCGCCGGCCGCGACGGCGGCTTCAGGTTCGGCGAGATCGGCGGCATGAAGGCCCACGCCCGGCGCAAATATGTTGACCATCATCATGCCGACGATCATCGCAACCGTGCTGACAACTTCGAAATATACCAGTGATTTCAAACCCATCCGACCAAGCTTGCGCATGTCGGACACATGGGTCAGTCCATGTACCAGCGTCAGAAAGATGATCGGCGCGAGCATCATCTTGAGCAGGGCGATGAACGCTTGACCCAAGGGCTTCATGGCGACCGCAAGATCCGGGGCAACGAGTCCCAGGACCACGGCGCAGGCTAGCGCAATCAGAACCTGAACATGCAGTTTCGGCAAAGTGCTGGCCCCTCGGTTTTCTTGTGCCGCGCCGGAGTACGGCACAGCCCTTATTGCATCCAACGATGTAACGCAGACCGGCCAGCTAGATCAAAAACCTTTTTTTTATACTTTGATATGCCATATCGACATAGCTCATACATTCTGCTGTATGGATTGAATGGATTTTCGCGAACTTCGTACCTTCAGAATGGTCGCCCACACGGGGAGCTTCAGCCGGGCGGCCGAGGAGTTGAGAGTTGCTCAACCGGCTCTCAGTCGCCAGGTCGCGCGGCTTGAGGAGGAATTGAAGGTCGCGCTGTTCGTTCGGCACGGCCGCGGCGTCGCTTTGACGCCGGCTGGCGCCCGATTGCTCGATCGCGCCGAAATCATGCTCCATTACCTGCACGAAACCGCCGACGTCGTGCGCGATGACGATGCGCAGGAACGCGGGCGCTTGGCGGTCGGGCTCACGCCCGCGATCGGACATGCAATCGGACCGGCGTTGATCCGACGGTTTCGCGAGCGATGGCCGAAGGCGACCCTTTATGTAAGGGAGGGTTTGAGCACGTCATTGCAGACATGGTTGCTGGACGGCAGCGTGCAGGCCGCAGTCGTCTACAACCAACCGTTGCTCGAAGCCTTCGACATCATTCCGTTGTTCAGCGAACCCATGGCGCTGGTCGCTCCGCCGCATGAGACCCCGCGCACCCTGCGCTTTAGCGAACTGGCGGAACTTCCCCTGATCCTGCCCGCCATGCCGCACAGCAATCGCAGGCTGATAGAGCAGACTGCAATCCAGCACAGCACAAAGCTGCGCGTGGTGCTCGAAGTCGATAGCGTGGCCTTGACCAGGCAGTTGGTGCGCGAAGGCCTGGGCTACTCGATCACTGCGGAACTCTCTTTGCAAACAGCCATGGCCGAAGGTCTGGTGACGGCGCACCGCATAGAGCGGCCAATATTGCGATCGCAAGTCGGTCTGGCGACGTTGCGGGATCTGCGCGACAGCATTCTGGTGCAAAGCTGGGTAGAGATGCTGACATCGGAATTGAAGACGCTGGTGTCCAGCGGCCCCTGGTCTCGCACGGCGAAATGGCTGGGCAGGCATTAGAGCAACAAGGCGATCCAGAGTTCCGACGGCATCGACTATTTGCCGCTAACCGGACACTGGCATCGTCAAAGCCAGAAGCCTGCCCCAAGCCTTACGCCGCTAGTCCCAGCGCGCGCAGCAGGGCGGCGGAATCGGGTTGACGTCCCCGGAAGGCAACGAAATTGTCGATTGCCGGGCGCGATCCGCCGCGCGCCAGAACATGGTCGCGAAACAGGCCGCCCAGCGCGGCGCGATCCGCCTTATCTTCGGCAAAGGCTTCAAAGGCGTCAGCGGACAGGCGTTCGGCCCACAAATAGCTGTAATAGCCAGCGGCATAACCGCCTGCAAAAATATGGCTGAAACTGTGCGAGAAGCGATGCCATGCCGGAGGGTGGATCACTGCCACATCCTGGCGCACGGCAGCGACAATCTCTTGTACTGTCGGGCCATCCTCTTGCGCCGCCGACTGGTGCAGGCGCAGATCGAACAGGGCAAATTCGACCTGCCGCAGCAGCGCCACCGCGCCCATGAAACGCCGCGCCGCCAGCATCCTTGCGATCATGGCTTCGTCCAGTGGCAGGCCGCTTTCCTCATGCGCGGACACGCGCCGCAACATTGCGGGTTCCCAGGCGAAATTCTCCATGAACTGGCTGGGCAGTTCCACCGCGTCCCATTCGACGCCGGATATGCCACCGACCGATGGCACATCCACCTGCGTCAGCAGATGATGGAGGCAATGGCCCATTTCGTGGAACAGGGTCACCATTTCCTGATGGGTCAGATGCGCCGGGCGATCCGCGCTGCCGCTGGCGAAATTGCACACCAGATAGGCGATGGGAATGTGCACCGTCTCGGCTTCGCGCAAGCGTGGGCGACACACGTCCATCCATGCTCCGCCACGCTTGCCAGCGCGAGCGAACAGATCGCAATAGAGCGCGGCTATCGGTACGCCATCGGCATCATGCACGGTGAAATAGCGCACATCCTCATGCCAGACCGGCGCGCCGTCGGCTGGTCGGATGTCCACCCCGTACAGTTCGGTGACCAGCGCAAAGAGGCCATCCAATATACGCGCGAGTGGCAGATGTGCGCGAATCTCCGCCTCGTCCAGGGCGTGGACCGCGCGCCGCATTCGCTCGGTCGCATAGGCGATATCCCAAGGCTCCAACCGGTCGATACCCAGCTGCGCCTGCGCAAATTTCGCCAGTTCGGCCAGTTCCCGCTCCGCATGGGGGCGGGCGCGCCGGGCAAGATCGACCAGAAATGCATCGACTTCTTCACCATCGCGCGCCATTTTGGTGGAGAGCGACAAGGCGACAGGGTCGGCATAGCCCAACAGCCCCGCCGCCGCCTGCCGCAACGCCAGCAACTGTGTAATCCGGTCGCTATTGTCGAACTGCCCGGCATGAGGCCCCTGATCGGAGGCGCGGGTGCCATAGGCCTCATAAACGGTGTGCCGTAGATCGCGATCGTCGGCAAAGCCGGTAATCGCGCGCACCGACGGCGCGTGAAGATCGACCAACCAGCCATCCAGGCCCTTCGCCTCCGCCGTACGGGCCATGGCGTTGCGGTCACTTTCCGGCACGCCTGCCAGTCGGGCGGGGTCGGTGATGTGCAGCGTCCAGGCTTCGGTCGCGTCCATGACCGCATTGGCAAATTCGGTCGCCAAACGTCCCTGTGCCACGCTGTTGGCGGCAAAGGCCTCCCGCTCCGCGCCGTCCAGGCCCACGCCAGACAGCTCAAACCCTTGCAATGTCAGCGCTAGCGCGCGTGCCTGCGCTTCGTCCAGCCCGTCGCGCGGGATGGCGGCCAGCGCGTCATAGAGCGCGCGATCCTGCCCGACTTCGGCAAAATAGCTGTCGATCATCGGTTGCGCGTCGCCATGCGCCGCGCGCAGTTCGGGGGTGTTCGCGACCCCGACCAGATGGGACACGGTCTGCCATACCCGCGACAGGGCGGCATCGGCGCGATCCTTGGCCAGAAAGATCGCGTCATAGCCTTGCGCGCTGGCACAGCGCCGCATCGCCGCGCGATGATCGGCAATCGCCGTTTCGACAGCGGGCAGGATGTGGTCGGGCCGAATGTCGCCAAAACGCGGGTGCAGGCCGGAATCGAGCAGGGGGTTCGTCTGTGTCATGACGCTTCTTTACACAGGGCAATATGCCCTGTCTGCCCGCATCCACTCGCTTGATCGAGGCGAACGCCCATTCCATCCGCCGCGATATGCCGGACGCCCGAATGGGCCATGCACCCCCGCTTGGGCCAACGGACTATTGGCGGATCAGACCGGCCAGCTTTCCAGCCGCCAGGCCGAATCCCAGAACATCCACTCATAACGGGTCGCGTTGCGGAAGGCGCGGGCCATGGTGTCGCGCACCGCCGGAGTCGTGGCGGCGGCCGCTTCGTCCACCAGCGCGCGAACCCGGTCGGTCGCCGCGCCAAAACCGGGATCGGCATAGGTCTCGATCCATGGCGCATAGGGGTTGGGGCTGACGGCGCGCGGCTTGACGGCGCAGCCGACTTCCCAATAGACCCAGAAACAGGGCAGGATGCCAGCAACCAATTCCTCATAGCTGCGGGTCGCGGCCAGGCTGGCGAGATAGCTGGTATAGCCAAGGCAGGAGGGGGTCGGCTCGGCACCCTGCGCTGTGGTTGCACTGATGCCGAACTGAGCGAAGAAGGCCTGATGCAGCGCTTCTTCAACCTGCACCGCAACTTTCGCGCCGTCGGAAAATTCCAGCCGCCCTGCGGCACTGGGCGCGCGGGCCGCGGCGATCGCCAATGTGCGGGCATATTCAGCCAGATAGAGGCTGTCCTGCACGATATAATGTTGGAAGCTATCGCGTGGCAATGTTCCGTCTGCCAGCGCGGTCAGGAATGGATGGGCCAGGATAGCCTGCCGCAACGGGGCGACGTCTGCCCAGATCTGATCGCAAAAGCCCATCGCCATGTCCTTCGTCAAAAGCGCACGGATGCGCTGGCGCCAAATTGGCGGCCGGTGTTGATGGTGAAACTGTCGAACGGTCCATCAGGGCCAAGGCCCAGCAGTAGCGGCAATTGCTGCTGGCCAAAAGCCGAGATCGCCCAGCGCTTGTCGAGCAGGTTCTTGGCCCAAAGGTCGAACGTCCATGCCCCGTGGCTGACGCCTATACGCCCATCAACCGAGGTGTAGCCAGGTGAATGGAGGATATTGTCGATCTCGAAATCGACGCGAGAGACATAGGCGACACTAAGCCGAACATTGACAGTCGCAGGTCCGGCCGCGCCCTGCCAGCCAATACCGCTGTTGATGGTCCAGTCCGGCGCGTTGGGGGTGCGCTTGCCGCTCATGTCCAGGATAGCGGGTTCACCCGGTTCTGGCGTGGGGTTGGGCGTGAAATAGGTGCCGGTGCGGCTGTGGGTCCAGGCCAGCCCGCTATCCAGGCTGAAGCCCGCGCCCAGCGCCGCCTGCGCCGAAGCTTCGATCCCGTGGACATCGACCTGTGGCACCGACAGGACGACCGAATTGCCAAGAAACACGGTGTTCTGGAAATTGTCATAGTCAGTGATGAAGCCCGCAAGCGACAGGCGGATACGCCCATCCGCGCTCTCACCCTTGACGCCCGCCTCGACCGAGCGGGTGGTTTCGGCCGGGAACACGGCCTGCCATACATCGGTCGGGCCGGGCAGGGGGTTGAAACCGCCCGCCTTGAAACCGATCGCGCCGGTGACATAGGCGGTCAGATGATCGGTCGGGCGCCAGGCGAGGGACAGTTTGGGCTGCCATTTCTCGAACGTCCGGGCACGTTGCGCGACCGTCGTTCCACTCACAGTACCGACCGTATCTTCCTTGCGCCGGTCGCGGTCATAGCGCAGCGCCAGCGTGGCTTCGACCTTTGGCGCAATATCGTAGCTCGCCTGCCCGAAAACACCGATCTGGCTGGAGCGGGTTTCCGCGCGCAGCGCTTCGCTGCCGAACAGCAGCGGCCCGAAATCATCGGTCCGGTTGCGCTCCAGCCGCTGGTAGAAGAGGCCGACATGCCAGCGCAGTGGCCCATCCCCGCGTGACGTCAGCCGGGTTTCGCTGGTCCAGGCTTTTATATCAACAGGTTGGGAGATGGGTTGAATACCATCCGGGAACAATGGTGCGCCGAACAGCGTCAATGGCTTGTCGTTGCGAAAATCCAGTTCTTCAACGAAATCCTTATGATAATCGTCATAGCCGCCGGTCCATGTGAAGAGCAGCCCGTCACCCGCTTCCTGTTCATAGCTGGCCTGCGCGCCCCACCATGTACGCGATGCCCGCCCTTCAAAATCCCCGAACGGGTCGGTCAGTGCCGCGCCCGACAGTCGCCCGCCATAAAGGCCAGTAACATTGCCCGATGAAATATAGGCCGCCCCGCCTTCTTCATTGGCCCAGCCCAGGCGAAAGCGGAACGTCGCCGTTTCGTTCAGCGCAACCTTTGCCTTCAGGCGCAGATTGCGGCTGATGCTGCCATCGACCTTCTTGTCCAGAAAGCTGTTGCGGATGAAGCCGTCGCTGTTGCGATAGGAACCGGCCAGGCGCAATTGCACCTGTTCCGACACCGGGGCGTTGAGCACACCATCGGCGGTCCAGGTCAGGCCGTTGCCGATCCCGACGGCTGCTTCGCCGCCCCAGTCCGGGCCGGGATCGTTGGTCGTCATGGCGATGGCCCCGCCCGATGCCGACCGGCCGAACAAGGCGCCCTGCGGCCCCTTCAAAATCTCGACCCGCGCCAGATCATAGGGGCGTAGCGTGAAGAGTTCGGAATCGGGCAACGCCAATCCGTCGACAATATAGGCGATGGAGGGCGATTGGCTGCGGTTGGTGGATACGCCCCGCACGGATATGAGGTTGGTGCCAGGATCCTGATCGTTGATGATGAAGATGCCGGGCGTTGCCGCGATGAAATCGTCGATCGTGGTCAGGCGCTGCGCGGCGATGGCGGCGGGACCATAGACGGCGATCGTGTCGGGCACCTGGATTTCGGCTTCTGCGCGGCCGCGCGCGGTGACGACGATGCTGTCGTCCGCATGGGCGTAGCCTGAACCCAGTAGCAGTGCGATCGATATTGCAGGCGACATAATGGCGTAAAGACGCATATCCCTATTCCTCCGCCGGTGTGAGCCGGATCAGGTTCGCGGGTTTGCAGACTGGACGCCCCCTGCGCCCGATCCGCCTCTCAGCCCTGACAGCGCCAGGACACCCCGTGGGTTGAAACTGTCGGTGCGCCTATGGCGTCCTGCACCGGGCGTCAATCGATGGCTGAGGGTCTGGCGCATATTCATGCTGAAATGGGGTCGGTTTTCAGTCGACTATGGCGTCTGGCGAGGATCATCCGTTATCGACGCCGCAGCCCGACCTTTATTCTTCCTGTTGCTATGACCTGCGTACCGGCCCTTTTACCATCATGATGATCGCCCCCTTTCTATTGCTGGCCGCTGCGGCGGATGATGCGTTGCCGCGGCGACCCCATTCGCACATCCATGCGGCGGGAGAGATTGACGAGACGCAGGGGCCAGTGCTGCTGGAGGTCACCTATACCGGCGAAGTGATGGCCAATGTAGCGGGCGGATTGAAGCGGCGCGCGCGCTATCTCGATAATCTCGACATAGTGCTGGAGGCCGATCTGGAGGCGACGCTGGGTTGGCGCGGGGCCGAGGCGCATGTTTATGGCCTCTACAATAATGGCGCGTCGATTTCCAACGCGGTGGGGGACGTGCACGCAGTCAGCAATATCGAAACGGGGACGCGGGCGATCAGACTATATGAAGCCTGGATCAACCAGACGATCGCGCCCGGCCTGTCGCTGAAGGCAGGATTATATGATCTCAACTCGGAATTTGACGCGCTCGACGCCGCTGGCGTTTTCGTCGGCAGCGCGCATGGGATCGGCAGCGATATTTCGCTGACGGGTCGCAATGGTCCGTCGATCTTCCCATGGACATCGCTGGCCGCGCGTGTCGAATGGCAGCCGGCCGAGGGCTGGGCTGTGCGCGCGGCGATATTGGACGGGGTACCGGGCGATCCCGATCATCCGGCCCGCACCGCGATCAAACTGGGTAACGGCGATGGCGCGCTGCTGATCGGTGAACTCGACGTGCCGATTGCCGGCGCGCGACTGTTGCTGGGGCATTGGCGCTACACAGCGACGTTCGAAGCCTGGGACGGCAGCATGGGGCGGGGCAATGCCGGGGTCTATCTGCGTGGGGAAATGCCGCTGATGACCGATGGCGATGAGAAGGTGGACGGCTTCTTCCGGCTTGGGACGTCAAGCGGGCGGTTCAATATGTTCGACCGGTTCGCCAGTCTGGGCGTAAAATGGACAGGCGCGGTGAACGGGCGGCCGGAGGACGAACTTGGTTTGGCGGTGGTGACCGCCTCCACATCCCCCGATTATCGCCGAAGCAGTGCCGCGCAGCGCACTGAATCGGTCGCCGAAATCACCTATCGTGCGCCGCTGTCGCCATGGCTCACGGTGCAGCCCAACCTGCAATATGTCCACAATCCCGGCGCTGACCCGACCATCCGCGACGCCTGGGTCGTCGGGCTGCGCTTTGCCATTGGTTCGCGCCTGATCGACTAGGGGTGATCGCATCCGGACTGGCCAGCGCGACGTGCGGCGGGCAGGGCGAATGTGATCAGCAGGCAAAGCGCCATCGGCAGGATCGCGAACAGGAAGAAGGGCCCCGGACCCGCGCCGTTGCCGATCAGCCAGCCACCGGCCAGCGGCCCGCCGATCGCGCCGATACGGGCGACTGCCACGCCAAAGCCAATGGCAGTGGCCAGGCAATCGGGCGGAAAGACGCCGGTGACGACCGCCATGATGCACAGATGGACCCCGACAATGCCGCCGCCCGCCACCAGCAGCAGCAAGTTGGTCGACAAAGTCCCGGCAGACAGGATCGCCAGCAGGGCGAAAGCCGCGATGATCGTGACATAGGCGCCCGCAAGCGCCAGCACGGCATGGTTGCGATCAATCAGCCAGGCGAGCGCCAGAGCGATGACCAGTCCACCCGACTGGATGATGGTGATCGATCGTGCGGCCTGATCCAGCGTGAAGCCCGCCTGCGGCAGCAGGGTCGGCGTCCAACTGATGATAAGATAGAGGCCGAAAGCATTGATACCATAGAGTAATGCAAAAACGATCGTCGGGAACCGCAGCGGCCTGCGCAATATGCGGGCAAGCGGGCGGACAGCGCGGGCGTCAGTTCCGGGCTCTGCTTTCTTTTCGGGCGGAAATAGCAGGAACAGGGCGAGCGCAAGCAGCAATGTCGCTGCGCCCGGCAACAGGAACAGGGCGCGCCAACCGCCCAGCGCGATCAGCGGTGGCGCAATCAGGCCCGCGACGATCGCGCCAAAGGAGATGCCGAGCGATACGATCGTCAACGTGCTTGCGCGTCGCCCCGGCGGCGCCCAGATCGCAGCCAGCGCGGTGACGTTGGGCAGGCATGCACCCAGTGCCAAGCCAGTCAGCAAGCGCCATATGATGAAGCTGGCGATGTTCGTTCCGCTGGCCGTCGCCATGGTCAACAGGCCGATACATATGACCGAGAGGGTGATCATCCGGCGCCGGCCGAAGCGATCCCCCAGCGGCGCCAGCAAAACCGCGCCGACGCCCAGGCCCAGCAATACCGCCGAAAGGGCAAAGCCGAAGCGGGCGGGCGGAATGTCCAGTGCCTTTGCGATATGGGGCAACGCCAGCGGCATCGCTGCCAGATCATAGCCATCGACGAACAGAACCAGCCCGCACAGGAACAGCGACAGGATCAGCCGCGGGGTAAAAGATGGCGTTATGCCCATGTCCTGCGGACTGGTCATGGATCGGCGTTCCTCTCTGTGGGCATTGCGCAGCGCTTATCGTAACGAATGATATAATTGGTTGGCGCCACCCCAGCCTGTCAAGCGCTAAAAAACGAGCGAACGGGTTGCGATAATAATAACGACCGTTATAGTGTGCCGCTGAAAAGGGCGTACTGCGCCAGCCAGGAAGAGGATAGACCATGGTTCCCGACAACATCCATATCGCCCATCCCGACAAGCTGTTCATTGGTGGCGCGTGGGTCGGATCGACGGCTGACCGGATGATCGAAATCGTTTCGCCCAATAGCGAGGCGGTTATTGCCCGCGTCGTCGATGGGACCGAAGCGGACATGGATCGCGCCGTCGCTGCCGCGCGCACGGCGTTCGATGATGGCCCATGGTCCACCATGGCGCCTGCCGAGCGTGGCGCGATCGTGCGGCGGATGGGCGAAGAATTGGGCAAGCGCGCGCCTGAACTGTCGGCCGCCTGGACGGCGCAGGTCGGTGGCCTCGCCAGCTTTGCGCCAATCATGACTGGTGGTGCGACCGCGACATTCATGGCGATCGCAGGCTATGCCGACAGCTTTCCCTTTGTCGAAAAGCGTCCGGCGAGCCAGGTCCATACGGCGATCGTGGCGCAGGAACCCGCTGGCGTTGTCGCCGCGATCGCGCCCTGGAACGCACCCTATGGCATCATGTCGTCCAAGGTCGCCTATGCCATGGTTGCAGGCTGCACCGTCATCATGAAGCCTTCGCCGGAGACCCCGCTGGAAGCCTATATCATAGCCGAAGCGGCGGAAGCGGCAGGGGTGCCCGCAGGCGTGGTCAATCTGGTCGCGGCGGGACGAGACGCATCCGACCATCTGGTCCGCAACCCCGGCATCGACAAGGTGACTTTCACCGGATCGACGCTGGCGGGCAAGCGGATCGGCGAGGTCTGCGCCGGGCGGGTCGCGCGCTGCACGCTGGAACTGGGCGGCAAATCGGCAGCGATCGTGCGCGACGATTTTCCCTTAGAGGTCGCCGCTGCAATTCTGGGCAACACCATCACGATCATGAGCGGACAGGTTTGCGCCATGCTGTCGCGTGCGATCGTGCCGCGCCATCGTCATGACGAACTGGCCGACGCCATTGCAAAGGTGATGCAGGGCATCCGCATCGGCCATAGCGATGCGCCCGATACACAGCTTGGGCCGGTGGCGATGAAGCGCCAGTTGGAACGGGTGGAGGAATATGTCGCGCTGGGTCGCGCAAGTGCCGATCTCGTGACCGGCGGCAACCGGCCTGCCCATATGAACAGCGGCTATTTCATTGAACCCACCCTGTTCGCGAATGTGGATAACAAGAGTCGCATCGCGCAGGAGGAAATTTTCGGTCCCGTGCTGTGCCTCATTCCCGCCGATGATGAGGAGGATGCAATCCGCATCGCCAATGA
This sequence comes from Sphingobium sp. B2, assembly GCF_007693735.1. Lineage (NCBI taxonomy): Bacteria > Pseudomonadati > Pseudomonadota > Alphaproteobacteria > Sphingomonadales > Sphingobiaceae > Sphingobium > Sphingobium sp. B2. The sequence continues at coordinate 290,865 of NZ_VDBZ01000002.1, read as the reverse complement.
CAGCGCCTTTGGCCTGAACGGATCGGTGCTGACCAATGACGCCGATGCCGCCTATCGCATCGGCCGTCGCATCCGCGCAGGCGGATTCGGGCAGAATGGTATGAAGATGGAGTTCGGCCTGCCTTTTGGCGGCTTCAAGCAATCGGGGATAGGGCGCGAGGGCGGGGTGGAAGGCCTGCACGCCTATCTGGAAACCAAGACCATGTTGCTCGACGCCACGCCCAGCGGCTTTTGAGCATAATCGTGCTGGATGCGCAGGGGCGGGGGCAGGGGGCCGCCTATACCGCCGCACGTATCATTTATGGGGGGTGGTTCCTGTTTTCGGGGATAGAATATTTCACCCCCTTCGATCTTCAGCCGCTGGGCAACACGCCGCTGGCGCAGGAATTCACCCTGGCGCTGATCCACAGCGGCTTGTTCGCCTGGATCAAGATCATGGAGGTAATCGTGGCGCTGCTGGTGCTGGCGAACCGCGCGGTATTGCCTGCCGCGCTGGCCAGCGTGCCGCTCAATGTCGTGATCGGTTACTGGAATTTCGTGCTGGATCCGGGCGTAGTCGAATATGCGTTCGGCATTGTCACGCTATTGCTCAACGCCTTCCTGCTCTGGCCATGGCGCAGGGAATTGATCGGCCTGCTGCGTTGGTAGCCTGTGATATATCGGCCATATTGCCAGTTTCGTATGCTTGGGATACTTTTCACCCTGTGGGATGACTCGCTGACGACCAGCAATAGCGTCGCGGTGGGCAAAGAGAGGGATGCAGGGCATGGCTCATGATGTTCTAGATCGTGTGGAGTGCGTCCGCTGAGCGCGGTCGAGCGTTTTTCCACCCGGCTGGTGCCGCCACCGCGTCGCCAGCGTTTCTGGCGAGAGGTCGTTGCCGAAGCCTTCCCTGGCATGACCGCGCACGCGCCCGAAGGCATCAAGGCGGATCTGGCGCGCTGGTCGCTGGGCGGCGTGGGGCTGGCGCGGGCACGCAGCGAACGGGCGCAGGTCAGCCGGATCGCGACCGATGGAGAGGAACGGCATCTGCTGCTCCATCTGCTCCATCGCGGGTCGGTGACCATGCTGCACGGCGATCGCAGCAGTATTGCCCGCGTGGGCGACATCGTGATCGCCGATGACCGCCACCCCTATTCCATCGACATTTCGCAGTATAACGACTGCCTGATCCTGCAAATACCGGTTGCGATGATGGGCGATGATATTGCGGGGCGCGACTGGCATGGTTGCCTGTTGCCGTCCACCAACCCCCATGTCCTGTTCATGGCCCATATGCTCCACGGCCTGTGGTCGCAGCGCGACCAGTTTGATCATCTGGATGACGATGCCGGGATATTGCTGGCCGATGCGGCGCAGATGATGTGCCGTCGCAGCACATTGGAAAGGCCATCCATCCATCAGCTGCGCTCGCCGATTGAATATGCGCTGGAGCATCTGGGCAATCCCGATCTCGGCACGGCACTGATCGGCCAGGCGCTGAACCTGTCGCCGCGCGCCGTGCAGAAAAATTTCGTCCGTCAGGTCGGGCTGACGCCGACCGCCTTCATCACCGTGCGACGCCTCGAACGCGCGGCCGCGTTGCTGGCTTGCGACGACGGGCGCACGATTACCGACGTAGCGTTCGAAGTCGGTTTTAACGATTCCGCCTTCTTCACCCGCTGTTTTCGCAAGCATTTCGGCGTCGCGCCGAGCCAATGGCGCAGCAGCAACGGGCGTTCGCTTGCGTCCTGATCCCAGGTTCGTCTGAATCCAAGACCTTTGCCTCCATAGCGCCTATCAGGACATCAAGCCGCCGATACAGGCGCGATGTTCCAGGGGAGATGAAGATGGGCAAGTCCATGATTGCGATGCTGATGGCGTCCAGCGCACTGGTCGTAACACCAGCAATGGCGCAGGATGCCGAACAAAGCGGCGGCATCGCCGAAATCGTCGTAACCGCGCAGAAACGCGCGGAAAATGTGCAGGACGTGCCGATCGCCATTTCGGCCTTCACCTCTGAATCCTTGCAGGAACGGGCCGTCGGCAGCGTGGCGCAGCTCTCGGCTATCACCCCCAACGTCAATCTGGACGCAGGCACGCCCTTCTCCGGCTCCACCGCCGTGCTGTCCGCCTATATTCGCGGCATCGGCTCGGACGATTTCGCCTTCAACATCGATCCCGGCGTCGGCATCTATCTGGACGGCGTCTATCTCGCCCGTACCGTCGGCGCGAACCAGGATTTGCTGGACGTCGAGCGGGTTGAAATCCTCAAGGGGCCGCAAGGGACGCTGTTTGGTCGCAACACGATCGGCGGCGCGATCTCCATCGTGACTGCCGATCCGGGCAACGCGTTCAAGGCGAAGGGCGATGTGACGGTGGGCAGCTACAATCTGTTCCAGGCGCGCGGATCGGTAACCGTCCCCGTCACCGATGGCCTCAGCTCTGCCTTGACCTTTGGCATCAAGTCGCGCGACGGGTTCCTTAAGCGCCTGCGCTATCCGGACCAGCGCGCCAATAATGCGCCCCCCTTCACCGCTTTTTCCGCCGCTGGCTATGACAGCGCCAACAAGGAAGGGGCCAACGACAATTGGAACCTGCGCGGAAAGCTGCGCTGGGACAATGGCGGCGCTGTGCGGGCGACCTTCTCCGGCGACTATAGCAAGGACAAGGGGACGTCCGCCAACAAGCTGATCGGCACGGCTGAATTCGTACCCGGCAATTTCGCTGGCACGACCAACCTGCCCGGTACGGCCTTCGACCCGACCGGGACTACCGGCTTCCTGTTTGCCGGCCTGTATAATTTCTGCATCGGCAGCACGGGCGCGGAAATTGCGGCGCGCAACGCCCAGGCGCTGTGCGGCGTATCAGGCACCCAGTTCAATCCGCAATTCCAGCTGGCCAGCGTTGCCAGCGCGAATGTCGATGGCAACCCGGCGAATGACCGGCTACCCTGGGATAGCCGCTACCTGATTGCCAACAAGGACCGCAGCTACGCCAGCGGCAACAGCTATTCCAATCTGGAAAGCTGGGGGTTGAGCGGCATTGTCGACTTCGATCTGGCCGACAATATCGCGCTCAAATCGATCACGGCCTATCGTGAATTGCACTGGAACGCAGGGCTGGATGCCGACGGATCGCCGCTCAACTTCCTGCAACTCAGCTTCACCATGAATCAGTGGCAATTCAGCCAGGAATTCCAGCTGCTCGGCAATGCGTTCGATGAAAAGCTGCGCTATGTGTTGGGGGCCTATTATTTCAAGGAAGCGGGCGACCTGCATGACTATGTGACCTTTGGCGAAGGTCTGGTGCAGGTCGATGGCCCCAACCAGTTAAGCACCAAAAATTACGCCTTCTTCGGCCAGATCGACTATCGGCCCATCGACCTGATCGGCATCACCATCGGCGGGCGCTACACCAATGAACGCAAGCGGTTCGAAGGCGGGCAGCAGGAACTGAACGGGTTTAACTACAAGCTGTTTGGCTGCGCCGACGCCAATGGCAATATCTTCCCCGGCGGCCCGTTTCCGCTGGCGCCGATCCCATGCCAGGTGGGATTGAGCTATCCTGATCCGACCAACCCGGTGCGCGTCTATACGCCGGGCGTCAATCGCAAGAAATTCAGCGATTTTTCGCCCAAGGTTGGGGTGCAGCTTCACCCGTCGGAAGATGTCATGCTCTATGGCAGCTGGTCGAAGGGGTATAAGACGGGTGGCTGGACCACGCGCCTCACCAACCCGCAGGGCAATGTCGCACCCGACTTTAACGAGGAAAAGGCGACGACCTGGGAAGCGGGCATCAAGTCGACGCTGCTCGACCGCCATCTGCAACTCAATGCGGCGTTGTTCTCCACCAAATATCGCGACATTCAGCTCAATATTCAGATCGGCACGTCGCCAACCATTGCCAATGCGGGCGACGCGCGTATTCGCGGGTTCGAACTGGAAATGGTTGCGGCGCCTGTCGATGGCCTGACGATCAACGGCGCGATCGGCTATATCGACGCCCAATATACGTCGGTGTCGGCAGGGGCTGCCGCGGTCGGCGGGGCCAACCCCTTCCAGGCGGGCACTTTGGTGGGCGAGGCTCTCCCCAAAACGCCCAAATGGAAGGTCAATCTCAGCCCGCGTTATGAAGCGACGCTGGGCAATGGCGGATCGGTCGTGCTGCTGGCGGACTGGACCTATACGTCCAGCGCGTGGAACGATACGCAGCGGACCTTGCTGCTCAAGCGTGTATCGACCGACATCGTAAACGCCTCGATCAGCTATCGCGAACCCGACGGCCACTGGTCGCTGACGGCGGGCGGCACCAACCTCACGGACAAGCGCTTCCTGACATCCGGCGGGTCGAACATCGCGGCGGGGGCTATCTTTGGCAGCTATAACCGCCCCCGCGAATGGTATGTTCGCTTCGGGTTCGAATTCTGATCATGGGCAGCATCGCGATCGACGCGGCGGTGGTGGAGGGGGCTGGCAACCCCTTCCGTTTCGAAAAACTGGCCATGGATGCGCCTGGGCCCGGCCAGATCAGGGTAAGGCTCCATGCCTGCGGCATCTGCCATACCGACATGGTGATGCGCGACGGCGCGCTGCCTATCCCGTTCCCCGTCATATTGGGCCATGAAGGTGCTGGCGTCGTCGATGCCGTGGGGCCAGGCGTGGATGGTGTCGCACCGGGCGATCATGTGTTGCTCAGCTTTCATAGTTGCGGCGCGTGCAGCGCCTGCCACGATCATCAGCCCGGCTATTGCGCGGAATTTGTGCCGCGCAACTTTCTGGGGGTAACGCAGCCGGGGCAGGGCGGCATCTGGCGTGGGGACGAGCGGATCGGCGGCAATATATTCGGCCAGTCATCCTTTGCCACCCATGCTCTTGCCCATAGCAACAATGTCGTGCGGATCGATCGCGACCTGCCGCTCGACATTCTGGCGCCTCTGGGGTGCGGAGTGCAGACCGGCGCAGGGACGGTGCTGGAAACATTGCAGGTGCAACCCGGCCAGTCGATTGCGATACTGGGTGCCGGCGCGGTCGGCCTGTCGGCCCTGATGGCGGCGGTCATTGCGGGCGCGGGACGGATTGCGGTGATCGATCGCCATGCCAGCCGCCTTGCGCTCGCGCGCGAACTGGGCGCAAGCGAGACAGGCGATGATCTGGCCGCGCTTGACGGACAGTTCGATCATATCGCCGATACCACCGGCGTCCCGGCGCTGCTCGGCCTTGCGGTCGATCGGCTGGCACAGCGCGGCACGCTGGCGCTGGTCGGTGCTTATCCGCCGGACGGCTTCACGATCGACCCTTCATCCATCATGAGCATGGGACGACGGATTGTCGGCGTGGTGGAAGGGGGCATCGACCCGCAGCTATTCATCCCGCGCCTGATCACTTATTATCGCGAAGGCCGGCTGCCGCTGGAAAAGCTGATCAAGCGCTATGCCTTTGCCGATCTGGAAGCTGGCTTTGCCGCGTCGGAAAGCGGGGCGGTGATCAAGCCGGTAGTGTTGATGCCACAGGACTGACGGCCGCTCGCAGGAAGCGGCCGTCAGTCCTCAATCTTCATGCAGTGCGTGGACAGCGGCAGGACGCCCCGGCCACCATCAATCCACCGCCTCCGGCAGAGCGCCGATGACGGACTTGACTTCCAGAAACTCCTCCAGCCCGAAGCGGCCGAATTCGCGGCCATTGCCCGATTGCTTGTAGCCGCCAAAGGGCATGTCGAAGGCCAGGCCGCCCGCGTTGACGAACACCGCGCCTGCCCGCAGGCGGCTGACGAACTTGCGCGCATGGGCCGGATCACCCGCAACATAGGCGCCAAGGCCATAGGGCGTATCATTGGCGATGCGGATCGCTGCCTCATCATCGTCATAGGGCATCAGCACCAGCACAGGGCCGAAAATCTCCTCACGCGCGATCGTCATGTCCGGCGTCACATTGGCGAACACCGTCGGGCGTACATAGCTGCCATGATCCATCCCGTCAGGACGACCAAGGCCACCTGTTACCAGCGTTGCGCCCTCGTCAATCCCGGTCTGGATCAGTGACTGGATGCGGTCCCACTGGCGCTGGCTGACGACTGGGCCGATATGGTCGCCCTCGCTTTGCGGATCGCCGACCTTCTTGGCCGCGAACATGGCGCCGACCTTTTGTGCCGCTTCGTCATGTTGGGAACGATGCACCAGCATACGCGTCGGTGCGACGCAACTCTGGCCGCTGTTAAGCAGCACGCCGCCCACCCCACCGGGCAGAGCGATGTCCAGCGGCGTACCTTGCAAAATGATGTTGGGTGACTTGCCGCCCAGTTCCTGCGCGACGCGCTTGACGGTGTCGGCTGCGTTCTTGGCGACCATGATTCCCGCGCGCGTCGACCCGGTGAAGCTCACCATATCGATGTCAGGATGCCTCGCCAGTGCCGTACCGACCCCGTCGCCATCGCCTTGCACCAGATTGAACACACCGGCCGGGACAGCCGCGGCGTGCATGATCTCGGCAAAGATCGCGGCGCAACTGGGCGCTTCCTCGGAGGGTTTGAGGATCATCGTGCAGCCTGCCGCCAGGGCGGGGCCAACTTTGGCGACGATCTGGTTCATCGGCCAATTCCACGGCGTGATCAGCGCAACCACGCCGATCGCTTCGCGCACCACCCTGTTATCGCCGATTTTCTCGCTGAATTCATAGTCTTTCAGCGCCGCGAGCGACTGCGCCAGATGACCAAGACCCGACCCAGCCTGCGCCGTCTGCGCGATCGAGATGGGGCAGCCCATTTCGGTCGCAATGGCGCGAGCTATGTCGGGGATGCGCTTTTGATATTCCGCCATGATCCGCTCCAGCAGCGCGATCCTTTCCTCCTTGCTGGTGAGCGAGAAGGTTTCAAATGCGCGGCGCGCGGCGATCACGGCGGCATCAACATCGGCCGCGGTGCCAAGGATCATGTCTGTCGCGCTGGCATCGGTTGCGGGGTTCATCACCGCAATCGTGCGCCCCCCCTGGCTGTCGACCCATTGGCCATCGATATAATGTTTGCATGTATTGGGCATGGGGCAGGTCCTTATGCGTGAAGAAGGCCAAGGTCGGCATCAGTGGCGGGCTTTCCCCATTTGTCGCGCGGCGGCATGGGGCGGTTGGTCCAGGGCGGGTCGAGCGTGAAGCTGGAGATGCGGCGGCCTTCCGGCAGGCGCCCGTTGCCGCCACCCTGTGCATAGTCGTAATAGAGCGTCATCAACTCAGCATGGCCATGATGGCGTTGCGCAACGGGGTGCGACAGGCAGGCTTCGCGCCAGCGCAGCAATCGGGTCAGGTGCTGCGGGATCTCATAGGCTTCATAATAGTCGAGAAACCATAACCGTTTGAACATGGGCGTGAAGGCGACCTCCGCCCAGCCGAACCTGTCGAACAGATAGTCGCGGTCGGGCGCATAATGGCGCAGAAAATCGTCCAGCCGCGCATATTGCGCATCGACTTCGGCCTGATGTGCGTCGCGCTTTTCCCGATCGCGGTTCAGGATCATGCGGTATCCTGCCCCCGTAAACTGCCCGTCAGTCGCGCACAGCATCGCCTCGACGGCATGTTCATACGGGTCGCGCCGCGCCACCGCAGGATCGGGAAAGCGATCTTCGAAATAGCGCATGATGACCATGCTTTCCTTCAGCGTTTCGCCATTTTCCAGTTCCAGCGCGGGCAGCGACGTCGTGCCGCGCGTCTTGGCGAGCAGCCAGTCGGGGCGGGCCAGCGATATGTCGATCTCATGGTCGGCCATGATGTCGTGCAGCCCTTTCAGGTCGAGCAACAACTCGATCCGCTCGGAAAAGGGGCAGCCGGGGATATGATACATGCGTAGTTGGCCGCCGGGCGGTTCGTCACACCATGCCATGGCCGTCACGCCGCCGACATGGCCGGGCGCGGCGGCATTTCCGTTTGCGATTTGGCAAACATCGCCTGCGTGGCCGGGCGGGCGTTGATCCGCTCGATCCAGGCAAGCAGATGCGGCGTGGCTTGCCCGTTAACGATATCGGCATGACCAAATTGCATCCCGTTCGCGATCGCGAAATTGCAGATATCGGCCAGCGTATATTCGTCGCCCGCCAGCCAGGGGCTTTGCGCCAGGCGTTTCTCCAGCCGGTCGATCGAGACGCGAATCTTGCGCATCTCCTCGTCCAGCACCGCTTGCGGGAATCCTGCGCGGGCATTGCGCCATTTGGCCTGCTGCTCCGGTATCGGGATATGCTTCAGCTTCTCCTCAAATTCCTCATCGCTCAACTTACGCGCCATCGGGCCGATCATCCGTTCCCAGCCAATGGTGGACACGCACCAGCAGAAATATTCGTCCACCCATTTGGTCCAGACGCGCATCTCCGCGATCCCGACCGGGTCGACCGGGCGCAGTCGGGGGGCATCGGGGAATGCGTCCTCCAGATATTCGCAGATCACTGTCGATTCGGTGATGATATACCCGTCATGGTCGAGCGCGGGCACCTGACCGCGCGGATTGATGGCCTTGAACCAATCCTCATGATGCTCGAACCGCGTCGGATCGACGAAGCGGGGCGTGAACTCCAGCCCCTTTTCATAAAGCGTTAGCAGCGGTTTCATCGAATTGGCAGCCGGACCGAAGCTGTAGAGCGTCAACATGGCAGACTTCCTCACCTTGTGATGTGCAGCGTCTGTGCGCTTTCGCTGCCCGTGGTGCAGGGGCGGGCCAGCGCCCGCAAGTCGTCTGTCTATACTATCAGTGGCGCTACCCGGCGGGCTGGCGGTGGCCGCAACCTGTCACTGCCAATGATAGCGCCGCCACTCGCCTTGCCGGGACGGCCGCGCTTTGCTTGGGTGATGCACGAGCGGGCAAAGATCCCGCCGGGGAGAGAAGCGGATGCTCGAATTGCTGACGTCAGAAACACCCAATGGCTGGAAGGTCTCGATCCTGCTGGAGGAACTGGGCGTTCCCTATACGGTAACGCCGATTGCGCTCACCGACCGGGTGCAGAAGCAGGACTGGTATATCGCGCTCAACCCCAATGGTCGCATCCCGACGCTGATCGATCATGAGGCGGGCGATTTCGCGGTTTTTGAGTCGGGTGCGATCCTGTTGTATCTGGCGGAAAAATATGACCGCTTCATTCCCGCCGATGCACAGGCGCGCAGTCAGGTGATCCAGTGGGTGATGTGGCAGATGTCGGGGCTTGGCCCGATGATGGGTCAGGCAACGGTATTCAACCGCTATTTCGAAGAAAAGCTGCCGTCCGTGATCGATCGCTACACCCGCGAAAGCCAACGATTGCTGGGCGTTCTCGACGCGCGACTGGCGACCCGCGATTTTCTGGTCGGCGATTATTCCATTGCCGACATTGCCTGTTTCCCCTGGGTACGCGGCCATGATTGGGCCGGGGTGGAGATAGACGGATTTCCCCATCTTTTGCGCTGGTATGACCGGATCGCCGAACGTCCTGCGGTGCAGCGCGGACTGCTGGTGCCAGAACCGCCATCGGCGCAGGACATGGCGGAAAAGACCATTTTGCAAGGAAAGACCATCATCGCGTGACAGCATTTCTCCAGCGGACCGTCCGCATCGAATGGGGCCATTGCGACCCCGCCGGCATCGTTCACGCCCCGCGCTATTTCGACATTTTCGGCCAAAGCACCATGCTGCTGTTCGAACAGGCCGGGTTGCCCAAAAAGCGTGAGATGCTGGCGACCATGCCCTTTGCGGGCTTCCCGATGGTGGACGTGTCGGCACGCTTTTTCGTGCCGACCGCCTATGGCGACGATGTGCTGGTGGAAGCGGACGCGCCCATATTCGGCAATAGCAGCTTCACCGTCGCGCACCGCCTGTCACTCGATGGCAGGCTGTGCGTGGAATGCACCGAAAAGCGCGTGTGGACCATATCGGATACGACCCGCCCCGGCGGTTTGCGCGCGCAGCGGGTGCCAGATGCGGTGCGCGCCCTGTTCGCCCCTGACTGATCAGGCGCGCGGGGCGAGGCCGCTGATTAATATATCGACCAGCGAATCGGCGACCTGCTCGGCGCTGAGCGGCCCATCCGGATCATGCCAGCGCCCCGGCCAATTGAGCGCCCCCGCCAGGGTGAAGGCGGTCATGCGCACGTCGAGCGGCGCAATCGAACCATCGGCGATGCCATCTTCGATCAGCGCGCGCATCGACAGATCGATCGCCCGCTTGCGCGCGCGGAACAGCGCCGCCCCCTCAGCGGAAAGAAATTCGTCGCCAGTGCGCACGACGCAGCGACCAAAATCGTCCATCATCACCAGTGCATAGCGGCGCAGGACGCTGCGCAACCTGGCAAGGCCGTCGCCGGGCTGCGCGCGCGCCGTATCCGCGGCAGCGCTCAGCAATTGCAGACCGCGCGTCACGCACTCGATCAGCACCTGCTCCTTATTGCCCAGATAATGGTAGATGGTCGGCTTGCTGATCCCCAGGCTCGCGGCCACGTCGTCGAGCGAGGTGGCGTGAAAACCGCGCGCGTTGAACATGCGTACCGCGGCCCGCAGCACGGCTTCGCGCTTCTCCTCACGATCGCGTTCACGTTCCTCGCGCGATCGGAAGGGGGATGGTGCGGCGTTCGGTCGGGGCAAGCTGGTCTCCTTACCCGTTTCTCTTGACAAGAAACCGGTCGATAATCAATATACCCGTGAGTATATAAGAGACGATCGGGTTTTATGCTGACGGAAATCCAGACAGCCATCCGCGACACGGTGCGCAGCTTCGCGCAGGACGCGATCCGCCCGCATAGCGCGCGTTTTGAGGCGGAGGGCGGCTATCCGTCTGCTCTGTTCGAAGAGATGGCAGGACTGGGCCTGTGGGGCATGACCGCACCGGAATGTTTTGGCGGTGCGGAAGCGGACGCCGTATCCTACGCGCTGGCGCTGATCGAACTGGCGGCGGCGGATGGGGCATTGTCCACCATCGTGTCGATCCAGAACAGCATCCTGGTTTCCGGCCTGCTCAAGGATGGCAGCGAGACGCAGAAAGCCCGCTTCCTGCCCGATCTGATCGGCGGCCGGACAATCGGCGCCTTCGCCCTGACCGAGGCAGACGCCGGATCGGACGCTTCGGCCGTCCGCACCCGCGCTATCAAGGTGGATGGCGGTTGGCGCATCTCCGGCGCCAAGCAGTTCATCACGTCGGGCAAGATAGCAGGCGTGGTCATGCTGGTCGCGGTGACGGACCCGGACGCAGGCAAGAAGGGCCTGTCGGTATTCATCGTGCCGACCGACCGGCCCGGCTATAGCGTCGACAAGGTCGAACATAAGATGGGGCAGGGCGCGTCGGACACCTGCGCGCTGCGCTTCGACGATATGTTCGTCGAGGATGAGTTGCTAATCGGCCAGCCAGGGCAAGGTTACCGCATAGCGCTCGCGAATCTAGAGACCGGCCGCATCGGCATCGCCGCGCAATGCGTCGGCATGGCGCAGGCCGCGCTCGACATCGCGGTCGCCTATGCCAAGGATCGCAAAAGCTTTGGCAAGCCGATCATGGAACATCAGGCGGTCGGCTTCCGCCTCGCAGACCTGGCCACCCGACTGGAAGCCGCGCGGCAACTGGTGCTGAACGCTGCGCGGGTCAAGGATGCGGGCCAGCCCTGCCTGACCGAAGCCTCCATGGCCAAGCTGTTTGCATCGGAAGCGGCCGAACAGATCGTGTCGGGCGCGCTCCAGACGCTGGGTGGCTATGGCTATCTGGAAGAATATGGCGTCGCCAAAATCTATCGCGATGTGCGGGTATGCCAGATTTACGAAGGCACGTCGGACATACAGCGCATGGTCATTGCGCGCAGTCTTTGAAAGGAATGGATATGCAGGACGATCCGGTCGTCATCGCCAGCTATGCCCGCACGCCAATGGGCGGTTTTCAGGGCGTCTTGTCGCCCCTCAAGGCCACGGAACTGGGCGCAGCGGCGGTCAAGGCAGCGGTCGAGCGCGCGGGCGTGTCGGTCGACGCGGTCGATCGCATCTATATGGGCTGCGTCCTGCCTGCGGGTCTGGGGCAGGCCCCTGCGCGCCAGGCGGCGCTGGGCGCGGGCCTTGGCCTGAACACGGAGGCCACGACCGTCAACAAGATGTGCGGTTCGGGCATGCAGGCCGCGATCATGGCGCATGAGGCGCTAGCGTCGGGCGCGGTCGATGTCGTGATCGCCGGCGGGATGGAGAGCATGACCAACGCCCCCTATGCCCTGCCCAAGCATCGCGGCGGCGCGCGGATCGGCCATGACCGGATCATCGACACGATGATGATGGACGGGCTGGAAGATGCCTATGAACCCGGCAAGGCGATGGGCGTGTTCGCCGAAGAAGCGGTGCGCGACTATCAGTTCACCCGCGCCGATCAGGATGACTATGCCATCCGTTCGCTCGAGCGCGCCAATGCGGCGATCGGCAGCGGGGCGTTCGTCCGCGAAATTACGCCGGTGACAGTCAAGGGCCGGGGTGGCGACACGATCGTCGATACCGACGAACAGCCGGGCAAGGCGCGGCCGGACAAGATACCGGGCCTCAAGCCAGCCTTCGTCAAGGATGGCACGATCACCGCCGCCAATGCGTCGTCCATTTCGGACGGTGCGGCCGCGCTGGTAATGACGCGGCAGAGCGTCGCGACCAGGCAGGGGATGAAGATCGTTGCCCGCGTCGTGGCCACTGCCGCACACGCTCATGAACCATCCAAATTCACCACCGCCCCGGTCCCGGCTATGCGCAAGCTGCTGGAAAAGGCGGGCTGGTCGGTCGACGATGTCGACCTGTTCGAGGTCAACGAAGCCTTTGCCGTCGTCGCGATGATCGCCGCCAAGGAACTGGGCATCCCGGCGGATAAGCTTAACGTCAATGGCGGCGCGACGGCGCTCGGTCATCCGATTGGCGCGTCGGGCGCGCGCATCGTCGCGACGCTGATCGGCGCGCTGGAAACGCGCGGGCTGAAGCGCGGCGTTGCCAGCCTGTGCATCGGCGGCGGCGAAGCAACCGCGATGGCGATCGAACTGGCCTGATAGCAGGGGTATAGTTATGAATATCAATGGTTTGCCAGCCATCGTTACGGGCGGCGCTTCGGGCCTGGGCAAGGCGACGGCGACGATGCTGGCAGCGCAGGGGGCCAAGGTTGCGATCTTCGACCTGAATGAAGAAGCGGGCAAGGCAGTCGCCGCTGAATTGGGCGGCATCTATGTCGGGGTCAATGTCGCCGATGACGCCAGCGTCGCGGCAGGACTGGATACCGCAGAAGCAGCGCATGGCGTCGCCCGCATCCTGGTCAATTGTGCGGGGATCGCGCCTGCGGTCAAGACGGTGGGGAAAGAGAATGCGCCCCATCCGCTCGACACGTTCGCCAAGACCGTGACCGTCAACCTGATCGGCACGTTCAACGTCATTTCCAAATTTTCCGCCCGGCTCGCCGCGGCGGAGGAGATTGACGGCGAGCGCGGCGTGATCGTCAACACAGCCTCCGTCGCGGCCTATGACGGGCAGATCGGGCAGGCGGCCTATAGCGCGTCCAAGGGCGGTGTGGTCGGCATGACCCTGCCGATCGCGCGCGATCTGGCGCAGCACAAGATCCGCGTGATGACCATCGCGCCCGGCATTTTCCTGACCCCCATGCTGGAGACCTTCCCACAGCATGTGCGAGATGCGCTGGGCGCGCAGGTGCCCCATCCCAGTCGCCTTGGCAAACCGGCGGAATATGCTCAACTGGTCGAATCGATCGTCCGCAATCCAATGCTGAATGGTGAGGTTATCCGGCTGGATGGCGCCATTCGCATGACGCCGCGTTAATGGACGGGATCGCCTTTACGGTCGAGGACGGGATCGGGCGGATCACGCTCGACCGGCCAGCGGCAGGCAATGCCATCGACCTGCCACTGGCGCGCGCGCTGCTGGCGGCGGCGATCCGGTGCCAGACCGACGATATGATCCGTTGTATCGTGCTGACCGGAAATGGGCGGTTATTCTGTGCGGGTGGCGACGTGCAGTTGCTGGCCGGCGCCGGCGACAGACGATCGGACGTGCTGAGCGAGCTGATCGCCACTTTCCACGCCGCCGTTGCCCGACTGGCGCGCGCGCCCAAGCCGCTGGTCACATTGGTCAACGGCCCGGCGGCGGGCGCGGGGTTCAGCCTGGCCATGCTGGGCGATGTCGTGATCGGCGCGCGGTCGGCCCATTTCACCGCTGCTTATGGCGCGATCGGACTGACGCCGGACGGCGGCCTCAGTTGGCTGTTGCCCCGTCTGGTGGGACTGCGCAAGGCGCAGGACATCATCCTGACCAACCGCCGGATCAAGGCTGACGAGGCCGAGGCGATCGGGCTGGTGACGCGCATTGTGGACGACGAGGCGCTGGCCGTCGAGGGATTGAAGGTAGCGGCTGCGCTTGCCGACGCTCCGATGGCAGCGCTGGCCGCCAGTCGCGCGTTGCTGGCCGACAGTTTCGAGACCGGGCTGGAGACGCAACTGGACCGCGAACTGCGCAGCATGGCGAGGGCAGGGGCGGGGCCGGAAAGCGAAGAGGGGCTGAGCGCATTACTCGCAAAGCGCAACGCCAATTTCAGGGGAGTTTGATAGCATGGCAGAAGCCTATATTGTTGAAGCCGTCCGTACTGCCGGGGGCAGGGCGCGCAAGGGCGGGTTGATCGACATACATCCCGCCGATATGGGCGCGACCATTCTCAACGCGCTGATCGATCGCACCGGCGTCGATCCGGCGGCCATTGACGATGTGATCGTCGGCTGCGTCAGCCAGGCGGGCGAACAAGCCTTTGCCTTAGGCCGCAATCTCGTGCTCGCATCGAAGCTGCCCGACAGCGTCCCCGCCGTGACCATCGACCGGCAATGCGGGTCTTCGCAGCAGGCGCTGCATTTCGCCGCGCAGGCGATCATGTCCGGCACGCAGGATCTGGTGATCGCGGCGGGTGCGGAAAGCATGACGCGGGTGCCGATGGGGTCCAATTACAAGCTCCACGCCGCCGCTGGCATGGGTATCGGCCCCTGGCCAAAGAGCATCCAGAACCGTTATGGCGTTGCTGAATTCAGCCAGTTTCACGGCGCACAGGCGGTCGCCAACAAATATGGCTTCACCCGAGAGGAAATGGACGCCTATGCGCTCGCCAGCCATGCCAAGGCGGCAGCGGCGATCGACAATGGCGCGTTCAAGGCCGAAATCGTCGGGGTCGAGACTCCCGAAGGCCTTTTCGACATCGATGATGGCGTCCGGCGCGGTGGCACGATGGAGGCGATGGCCAGCGTCAAGACGCTGGAGGAAGGCGGGACGATTACCGCTGCCAATGCCAGCCAGATGACCGATGGCGCGTCGGGCGTGCTGGTCGCCAGCGAAGCGGCGATCAAGCGGTTCAACCTGAAACCCCTTGCGCGCATCGTCAATCTGACCGTGACGGCAGGCGATCCGGTCATCATGCTGGAAGAACCGATCCCGGCGACGCGGCGCGCGTTCGAGCGGTCGGGCCTCAGCCTGAACGACATAGACCTGTTCGAGGTGAACGAGGCGTTCGCGGCGATCCCGATGGCATGGCTGAAGGCGATCGGCGCGGACCCGGCCAAGCTCAACGTCAATGGCGGCGCGATTGCGCTGGGGCATCCGCTGGGCGCCAGCGGCACCAAGCTGATGAGCACGCTGATCCACGCGCTCAAGGCCCGTGGCAAGCGCTATGGCCTGCAGACGATGTGCGAAGGCGGCGGCGTCGCCAATGTGACGATCGTAGAGGCGCTGTAATGGGGATCAGGACGCGCTTTACCGATCTGTGCGGGATCGAGCATCCGATCGTTCAGGGCGGGATGATGTGGGTTGGCCGGGCAGAACTGGCCGCCGCGGTCTCCAATGCGGGCGGCCTTGGTATATTGACCGCGCTGACCCAGCCAACGCCCGACGATCTGCGCCGCGAAATCGACCGTTGCCGCACGATGACCGACAAGCCGTTCGGCGTGAACCTCACCATCCTGCCGTCGGTCAACCCGCCGCCCTATGCCGAATATCGCAAGGCGATCATCGATAGCGGCGTGAAGATCGTGGAGACCGCGGGGGACAAGCCGCAGGAGCATGTCGACCATTTCAAGGCGCATGGCGTCATCGTCGTCCATAAATGCACGGCGGTGCGTCACGCCTTGTCGGCGCAGCGGATGGGTGTGGACGCGATTTCGATCGACGGATTTGAGTGTGCCGGGCATCCGGGCGAGGATGATATTCCAGGCCTGATCCTGATCCCCGCCGCTGCCGACAAGCTGACGATTCCCATGATCGCCAGCGGTGGTTTTGGCGACGGGCGCGGGCTTGCCGCGGCGCTGGCGCTGGGCGCGGACGGCATCAATATGGGAACACGCTTCTGCGCCACCGTCGAAGCGCCGATCCATGACAATGTGAAGCAGTTTCTGGTCGATAATGACGAGCGGGGGACGAACCTCATCTTCCGCAAGTTCCACAACACAGGGCGCGTAGCCAAGAACAGCGTGTCCGATCAGGTCGTCGAGATTTCACTGCGCGAGGACGCAGTGTTTCAGGACATCCAACCCCTGGTATCCGGGGCAAAGGGGCGGATCGCGCTGGAAACGGGCGATCTGGACGCAGGGCTGATCTGGGCCGGGCAGGTCCAGGGGCTGATCCACGACATTCCGACGTGCGACGCGCTGATCAAACGGATCGTGAGTGATGCCGAAGCGATCATACGTGGCCGGTTGAACGGCATGCTGCGCACACAGTTGGTCGCGGCCTGAGCCTCATTGTTCGATCAGCAGGGCGGCATAGGGTGGCAAATCGCCCGGCGCTGCCCCGTTGACGGCCATCAGGATGCGCCCCGACCCGTCAAGATCGACCGGCCACGCTATCGCTTCGCGCGACAGATTGAACAAGCAGAGCAAAGACTGATCGGCGCACGTCCGCCGAAACGCCAGGCAGGCGTCGTCGGCCACGAGTATGTCAAGCGCGCCATAGCGCAGAGCTGGATTTGCTTTGCGCAGCGCCAGCATGGCGCGGGTGAAGTTCAGTAGCGATCCAGGGTCGGCTTCCTGCTGATCCACGGCAAGCGCCAGATGATCCTCGCCATGGGGCAGCCAGGGTTCGACGCCCGAAAAACCAGCCTGCGCGGCGTCGGCCGCCCATGGCAGGGGCGTGCGCGCGCCGTCACGCGACAGGGTCAACGGCCAGTTCGCGATGGCTTCTGGATCCTGCAATCGCTCGAACGGAATATCGACCTGCGTGATGCCCAACTCCTCCCCCTGATAGAGGATGGCATTGCCGCGCAGCGCCATCAGCAGCGTCATCTTCATCCGTGCAAAGGCCGGGCGATCTTCAGGGGCGCACCATCGCGACAGGGCGCGGGGCGCGTCATGATTTTCGAAGGCCCAGCTTGGCCAGCCCATATCCGGTTCGTCGGGCCAGCTATCGACCGTTTCCGCGACCAGCGCCGGCGTGAGAACGGGCGCGTAAAGGAAGGTAAAGCCATAGGCGCTGTTGAGGCGCTTCTCCCCGGCGGTATAGGCTTTCATCTCCTCCTCGGCGAGCGCCCCGCCCACCTCGGCCACCGTGAAGATCGCGCCATATTCGTTGCACAATGTCCGGATGCGCTCGACAAAGGGAATGATGGCGGGGTGCGACTGGCTATAGCGCTTGATTTGAAAGTCGAATGGCCGTGTGCGCGGGCTACCATCGTCCGGGGCGGGAGGATTGTCACGGAATTCGGGGTCGTGCATCGCATGATTGAGGGCGTCGAGACGAAAGCCGTCCACGCCGCGATCCAGCCAGAAACGCATGACATCCAGCAGCGCATCCTGCACTTGCGGATTGTGGACGTTGAGTTGCGGCTGGCTCGTCAGGAACTGGTGCATATAATATTGTCCGCGCCGCGCATCCCATGTCCAGGCCGGGCCACCGAACACCGACTGCCAGTTGTTGGGCGGGGTGCCGTCTGCCTTAGGATCGGCCCAGACATACCAGTCAGCCTTGTCGCCGCTGCGACTGGCACGGCTTTGCGTGAACCAGTGATGCAGGTCGGAGCTATGAGCGAAAACCTGATCGATCGTGACCTTGAGCCCCAAAGCGTGGGCGCGGGCAACCAGCGCATCGAAATCCGCGAGGGTTCCAAATATCGGATCGACATCGCAATAATCGGCAATGTCATAACCAAAATCACGCATCGGCGAAGGGAAGAAGGGGGAAATCCAGATCGCGTCCGCCCCCAGCCGGGCGATATGATCAAGCCGCTGCGTAATCCCGTTCAGATCGCCAATGCCATCATCATTGCTATCCTGAAAGCTGCGCGGATAGATCTGGTAGAGGACCGCACCCTTCCACCATGGTTGGTCAGCATTATCGGCGGAATTGGGCATTATTGTTTCGCTCCGATCAGGACGGGCGGCAAATCGGCACCGCCGCAACCACGCCAATCTACACACGGGATATGACAGGTGAAGCCCCGCTTGGCGCGAGTCGTGTATCGGGCGAATCCGCACCGGCGACCGATTCGCCTTCGTCTGCCATCCACAGTGAACGAAGGTGCGCGAAGCTTCCGCTACGGAAAGCTGTGCCGATACGGCAGATGCATATTTTGCAACCGCGAACAAGGTTTTCGCACTTGCAGCAAAGCGTGATTTGCCGGACATAGGGGGTGCCTTTCAGGCATCCTCTCCTAAACTTTTACGGGCTGGTCTTCGGATCGGCCCTTTTTTTGTGCATTTCAGCGCTCGATTGGGCATGAGCCGGGCGGCAATGCGTAATATAATCGTCATTTTCGACGACTGGAGATGGCGGAGTGATTGTCACACCGTCATGCGTTCGTCATAAGGCACCATGACATTGCCCTCCGGCCCATCTTCTCCACCGATCGATCGTATCCAGCAAAATGTGCTGGCAGCATCCGAACGCCGCCTCCTCAACTGGCTTTGCGCCCGGATGCCGTTATGGGTGACGCCAGATCTTTTGACCGTGCTCGGCATGATCGGAGCCTTCGCCATTTTCGCCGGCTATGCCGCCAGCAGCCTGGAAGTCCATTGGCTGTGGCTCGCCATTGGGGGCTATGTCCTGCAGTGGTTCGGCGATTCGATGGATGGCAGCCTGGCCCGGTTTCGTAAGATCGAGCGGCCCTCCTATGGCTATTTTATCGACCATAGTTGCGACGGGCTGGCAACCTTGCTGATTTTGGCCGGGATGGGGGCCAGCCCCTATATCCGCATGGACGTGGCGCTGGTGGCGCTGGCGGGGTATTTGCTGTTGTCGATCCATGCCTATCTGGCCGCGCGCGTGGTGGGGGAGTTCAAACTGTCCTACCTGTCCGCCGGACCGACGGAATTGCGACTGATGCTGATCGGCATGACGCTGGCGATGATGGCGCTGGGCTATACGCCGGGTTGGTTCGGCGCGATTTCAGGGTTCGACCTGTTCGTCGGCATCGTTTCCGTCGTCCTGATCCTGCTGTTCGTCATCCAGACGCTGGTCACGGCAAAGCGTCTGGCGATCAGCGACGCAAAGGATGCGGGTCGGTAAGACTGGTTTCAGCGGCGTGGCAAAGATTGTGCGCTCGCGTCATGCGCAGCGGTCGATCGCTGCTTCGCACGCAAAATCAACTCGTTCAGGCGCATTTCATCCTGAACGCCCGAAGCAAACGCCAGGCAAAGCCAGTCCAGACACCGTGCCAATAGAAGCATGGTTTCCTCTCAATTATCTTATGCCGAGCACTATAGCATAATTGCACGGCGGGAGAAGAGGCTTGTTGGTGGCCGATCCAATCAGGCGCAGACCGCATCAGCCTCTGCGACCAGCTGCGCCAGACGCGCTGCGCTGACATCATCCAGTGGCGCGAACAGCAATAGCCTTTGCCCCGGCGCTTCCTCGATCGCATAGCTGGTATGGCGGAACATGATTTCGCCGACACCGGGCATATCGGCTATGTTCGTATCTTCGAAATGCGCCATGATTTCCGATTCCTGCCAATATTGACGGAAAAATTCGGACTGTTCCATCATGTCGGCAATGATGCCTTCAAAGACGTCGGGCTGGCTGGTGCGGCTATAATCCCATTTGAAGCGGGCAATCAGGCGGCGGCACATGTCGCGAAACTTGTCGGGATCGGCCCGATAGCGCGGATTGAGCATCAGGATACGGAACAGGTTGCGCTGATCACGCGGCATCTGGCTGTAATCGCGGAAGGCGCGGGAGACCAGTCGGTTCCAGCCAATGACCGTCCAATCCTCCACGATCACAAGCGCCGGAATAGACAGCGATTCCATGAGATGCTGCGTGCCTGCATGGATCGTCTCGTCGCGGCGGGTTGCCAGTGGGGGCGGGCGGTGCTGAGCCAGGGCGAAGAGAAATTCGCGCTCATTGGGACTAAGGCGCAGAGTGCGGCTAAGTCGTTCCAGCATCGGCGCGGATAATTGCACCTCGCGACCCTGTTCGAACCATGTGTACCAAGTCACGCTCATCCCGGCGAGCGTCGCCACCTCCTCGCGCCGCAGGCCGCGCGTCCGGCGGCGTTCGCCCGCAGGCAGGCCAACGTCGGCCGGTGCCAGCTTGGCGCGGGCGGCTTTCAGGAAACGCGACAATTCTTCCCGCTGTGCCATGCCTTATCCAGTTACTCTCTATAATGGGACACTCAACGGCCTTCTTGCGTGCCGTTTCCTCTGCAAGACCCCTGTTCAAGGGTCGGCGACATGCCCGACACAAGACAGGAGAGTGCGGTTGGCTGGCAAGCTATTTCTGACCTGCGCGGTGACGGGAAGCTCACCCATGCCCGATCATCCCAATTTCCCGTTCCGGCCCGATCATGTCGCGGCCGAAGCGCTGGCCGCGGCGCAGGCTGGCGCGGCGATCATCCATTTGCATGTGCGAGACCGCGAAACCGGCGATCCATCACAGGCGCTGGACGATTATCGCGAGGTGGTAGGCCTCATTCGCGCGAAGAATGACGAGGTGATCCTGAACGTCACGACCGGTCCTGGCTGCACCTGGATGCAGAGCGATGATGATCCCGCGGTCTGTGGTCCCGGCACCCTGATGTTCACGGCGCAACGACGGTTGGAGCATATTCTGGACCTGAAACCGGACATGTGCACGCTCGACATTTGCACCATGCAGCTTTGGGGCGGCGTCGCGATCAACCTCGACCCGATGATCACGACCATGGGTCATATGATCCAGGATGCCGGCGTCTTGCCGGAAATTGAATGTTTCGAGGCTGGGGACTTCGTCTTTGCCGACGATCTGATGGCCAAGGGCGCGATTCCGAAAAACGCGCCCTTCACCTTCGTGCTGGGGACCAAATATGGTCTGCCCGCCACGACTGAAGCGATGCTCTACGCCAGGAACCAGATACCGCGCGAGACGCCGTTCACGGGCTTCGGGGTCAGCCGCCACAGCTTCCCGATGGCGGCGCAATCGGTGCTGCTGGGCGGCAATGTCAGGGTCGGCTTTGAAGACACCATCTATCTGCGGCGTGGACGTTTGGCGGCTGACAATGCCGATCTGGTGCGCTGGGGTGTGGAAATGGTCGAGCGCATGGGCGGCGATATCGCCAGCGCCGGAGAGACTCGCGCAATGCTTGGCCTGAAACAATGAGGAGAGGGAAATGACGCAGGCAATCACAGCACCGATGGCCGAAGTGCGGGGGCGGACGGCTTTCATTACCGGCGGCGCGAACGGCATCGGCCTTGGCATAGCGCGGGCGCTGGTGCGCGCCGGGGCCAATGTGGTGATCGCCGATATTAGGCAGAGTGCCTTGGCCGCAGCCAAAGCCGATCTGGCGGCAGACCAGCAGGTCGAAACCGTGGAGTTGGACGTTACGGATCGGGCTGCTTTCGCGCGGGCGGCCGATGCTGCGGAGGCGCGATTCGGGAAAATCCATATATTGGTCGGCAATGCCGGAGTCGGCGTGATGGGGCCGGTACTGGAAGCACGCTTTGACGATTGGGATTGGGGCATGGGCGTCAATCTAGGCGGAGTAATCAACGGTCTCGTCACCATCCTTCCCCGGATCATGGCGCATGGCGAGGGTGGTCAGATCGTCACGACATCGTCCCAGTCGGCCCTTCTTCCCATCAATTATTCGGCCATTTACACCGCGGCCAAGGCAGCTGTGCTGGGCATATCCGAAGCCATATGTGGGGAACTCGCGGCAGAGAATATAGGCGTATCGGCATTCATGCCGGGGCCGGTGCAGAGCAATATCGCCCATAGCGGCGAATTGCGGCCCGCGGAATATCGTGAAGATAGCGGCTATCGGGAGCGCGAGGAAGAACTGGAAAAGCGCCCCGTCTCACCGCTCTGGATGAGCGCGGACGAAGTGGGTGAGCGGGTGCTGGCGGGCATCCGCGCAAATGACCTCTATATACTGACCCACCCGGAATTTGCGCCGGGTATGCAGTCGCGCTTCGATGCGATCATGGCATCGATGCCACAGGAAACGATCAATCAGGCACGCGCCAGGGAAATTGGTTTCCTGCTGTCCAATCCTGCATTCAACGCACAACTCGCGCGGCGCACAGCGAGGGAAACTGTCGCCAATTGAACATCATGTGCCTCTGGCCGGGCGAGAAGGGGCTAGCCCGGTCAGCTTTTTGGATCAGCGACTGATCAGTAATTCCACTGAACCTGGGTGCGGATCAGATTGCCTTCGGCGCGGCCGGTGCGGCGTTCGTCAGCTTCAGCGCGCTTCATCCGGGCATAAGCCATGGTGATTTCCAGCGCCTTCCATGGTTGCCATTCCAGCCCCAGTTCAAATTCGTCGGTTTCCAGACGCGGGGCATTGGTCCCGGCCTTCCATCCGCCACGATAATGCTGCCAGCGGCCATAGGGCATCAACGATCCCAGACCTTCCGTGGGCAGACGCATCATCGCCTGAACATAGCCGCCTTGCAGGTTTTTCGTCTGGATCGATTGGGTGGCGACATCATATTGCGGCCCCTTGCCCCAATTCCATTCGGCCTGGATGCCAAAAGGCTTGGGATAGAGCATGGCGTGCAGGCCAACGCGGTTGTCCTTGTAGGTGACAGGACTGACGCCGCCGCTGCGCAGTTCGGGCTGGACGTCGTTCATCATGGCCGATCCACCAAATTCGACGACCTGGTCGCCAATCTCGAACGGCCATGTCGCCAGCGCTACCTTCATCAGGCCGCGATTCTGTTCCGTCTTGTTGATGCCTTGACCGTTGAACACACCGATGCCGAACGCGCCGTAATTGCCGAACAGTTTTTGCCCGTCATCAGCCAGATCATCCCAGATTTTCTGAACCGAAGGCGGGGTGTAATAGGCGATCACACCCAGATCCCGTTCACCCGGAACCGCGCTGTTGATCGCGTCGCTGCGGTCCAGTGTCAGCCGGTTGGACGATGACTGCATATTTTCCCAGCCATAGGGCACTTTCGACTGGCCAAAGCGCAGGCGGAATGTCTTGGCCTTGTCGAGGAAAATGTCGGCATAGGCGTCGCGCAACTGGGCAAAGCCCTCGCGCCTTTCGCTGCCCGCCTGATTATTGACGGCGGTAGCGAAGTCGGGCTGGAGATAGAGCGAGACGCGATCCGAAACGTCCCCCTGGATGACCAGACGGACACGACGCAGCGAGAAACCGCCCCGATCCGAAATCCCGCTATCATGCACGGAACGCAGCCGGGACAGGCCGGCAGGCGCACTGTCATCGCCGGACAGAAAGGCATTGTAGCGCATCTGGGTATAGCCGCGCAGGGTCAACCGGTCATACCAGGCCTTGGACTTGCCCGCTTTGGCAGCAGGGGTCGGTGCGGGGGCCGATGCCAGCACCGTGGCAGCCGGGGCCGGTGTTGTGGTGGGCGCGGCAGACTGCGGAGGTACCGGCGCGACGACCGGCGTTGCTTGGTTCTTGTTCGCAGCAAGGGCCGTCATCAGCGATTGAACCTGGGCTTTGAGCTCGTCGATCTGCGCTTGCAACTGCTCTACCGTCTGGGCTTGCGCGGCTTGCGGCATCAACGCCAGCAGGCTGACCGCCAAGCCCATCTGGAAATGTTTCGATCCGATCATTCGCTCGCCCCTCGTCTGTCCGGGGGGCGTTTATGTCGATTGAATGACAGCTATATGACACTGATTGACTTAATTCTGTAACAATATAGCGATCGAGATCTACGCTTCAGCCCAGTCCCAATAGCTTGGCCGCATTGTCCTTCATGATCAGCGGCAGCACGTCTTCGCGAAAGCCCGCCGCCCGCGCGGCATCGATCCATTTCTCCGGACGGATAAGCGGCCAGTCCGACCCGAACAGCATCTTATGCTTTAGTTGCGTATTCGCGTATTGGATCACCTGCTTGGGGAAATATTTTGGCGACCATCCCGACAGGTCCATGAACACATTGTCCTTGTGCAATGCCATCGACAGGCTTTCGTCGGTCCATGGCCAGCTGGGATGGGCAAGTATGATCTTCATGTCGGGAAAATCGACCGCGACATCGTCGACCAGAATCGGCTGACCATATTTCAGGCGCACACCGCCGCCGCCCTTCATTCCCGTGCCCATGCCCGAATGGCCGGTATGGAAGATGGCGGGCAATCCATGTTCCGCGATCACTTCATAGATGGGATAGGCCACCCGGTCTGCGGGGTGGCAATCCTGCATGATGCCATGAAATTTGAATCCCCTGACGCCATGATGTTCGACCAGATCGCGCGCCTCCCGCGCGCCGAGTTTGCCCTTGCGCGGGTCGATCGATGCAAAGGGAATGACGATATCGTCATGTTCCGCGGCAATGTCGGCAATCTCATAATTGCTGATCCGCTTGGCGCCGATGCCACTCTCGCAATCGACCGTGAACAGGCAGAAGGCGATATTCTGCGCGCGATAATAAGCGATGGTTTCGGGAATGGTCGGACGCTTGCGATCCGCCTTGAAATAGGTCGACGCCGCATCGAAAAATTTGGCCATCACCGGGTCCTCCGGGTCATGGCAGGACACCTCGGCATGGACATGCACGTCGATGGCCAGGATTTTGGATGGATCAATCGGCATGGGCGGATTCCAATATCTTGTCTTCGTTGGCGCGGTGGATGACATAGGCGCGGATGTCTTCAATTTCCGCTGCTGACAGGATCGATGCAAAGCTGACCATGCCATTATCCTTGAGCGCGCCGTCATGCACGACTTGCCCCCATATGTCAGCGTCGTTCAGCATGCCGCTATGGCGCAGGTCAGGGACGATGCTGCCGCCAATCGCCGCGTCGCCATGGCAAACACTGCAATAGCGGCCAAATAGCGCGCCGCCTGCCGCGATCTTCGCAGCGTTTGCTGTCGATGGCGGCGGATCAAGCGGCATTTTGGCCAGTGGCGGGGCAGGGGGCAGAGCCGCCTTGCCATCCAGTTTGAACACCAGCAGGCGCGAGATATTGCGGCTCGGTCCGCTCTTGTCCGACAGAATGCCCGGCGCCAAAGCCCAGACACCGCCCCAGCCGGCCATCACTGCGACATATTGCTGCCCGTCCAGTTCATAGCTGATCGGAGCTGCTACGATGCCGGTTTGCGCCGGAAAGGACCAGAGCTTGCGTCCGTCCCTGGTGGCATAGGCGTTGAACTCTCCGGTAGCCGTGCCCTGAAACACCAAATCGCCGCCAGTCGCGAGCAGGCCGCCATTCCACGGCCCTTTATAGGACACGCGCCAGCGTTCCTTCTGCGCAACGGGGTCCCAAGCGATCAGCGCGCCAGTTGTCGCCTTCATCGCAGCCTCGCGTGTTGCCTTGTCCGCGGGCATGGCGGCGGCAGCGAAATCGATGCCGACATTGAACCCCAACTTGTTCGCCTTCCAGCCTTTTTCGGGAATATAGGGGAAAGCGGCCAGGTTGGCCGGGATGAACACCAGCGAGGATTTCGGATCGAACGCCATCGGGTGCCAGCTATGCGCGCCGGTTGGGCCGGGGGAGCCGATGAAGGGCTGCCCAGTCCTGTAATAGCGCGCTTGCGGATTTTCGATCGGCCGCCCGGTCGTCATGTCGATGCCGCTTGCCCAGTTGACCGGCACGAAATTCTTCGCCGACAGCAGCTTCCCGTTGGTACGGTCAAGCATGTAGAAAAATCCGTTCTTGGGCGCCTGCATCAACACTTTGCGCTTCGCACCACCGATGTCGAGATCGGCGAGCATGATATGCTGGGTGGCGGTAAAGTCCCAGCTATCGCCCGGCGTCGTCTGATAATGCCAGGCATATTGCCCTGTCCTGGCATGGACTGCGACGATGGACGAAAGATAGAGGTTGTCGCCCTTCCCATCCGACCGATAGGCCTGGTTCCAGGGCGATCCGTTGCCGACACCGATATAGAGAAGGTCCAGCTCCGGATCATAGGCCATTGCGTCCCATACCGTGCCGCCGCCGCCCTGCTTCCACCATTCGCCATGCCATGTGGCGGCTGCCTTCTTCAGATAATCCGGTTCCTTTTCAGTGCCGGGCTGTGCGGGGACAGTGTAAAATCGCCAGCGCTCCTTGCCTGTGTCCGCATCATAGGCCGCGACATAACCACGCGCCCCGAATTCCGCGCCGCCATTGCCGATGATGACCATGCCGTTCACGACACGCGGCGCGCCGGTGATGGTGTAATTCTTGCTCTGGTCTAGCGTGACGACGCTCCAGACCGCTTTGCCGGTTGCGCGGTCGATGGCGATCAGGCGCCCGTCGAGCGTGCCGACGAAAATCTTGTTGCCCCAAGCCGCCACGCCGCGATTGACCGCGTCGCAACAGGCCTTCACCAATGTTTCGCGCGGCACAGCCGGATCGAACGACCAGAGCAGCTTGCCAGTACGCGCATCATAGGCCTTCACCATGCTCCATGCGGTCGAGACATAGAGCACGCCGTCGATGAACAAAGGCGTCGCCTCCTGCCCGCGATTGGTATCGAGATCAGCGAACCAGTCCAGGCCCAGCCTGCCGATCGTATCCTGATTGATCGTAGTCAGCGGGCTGAAACGCTGCTCGTCATAGGTGCGCCCGGTCGAGAGCCATTGCGCGGGCGCAGCGGCAATGATCCGCGCCGCGTCAACGCCACCGACGCCGGTCGCGCCATTACCCTGGCTACAGGCGGCCAGCGCCAGACTGCCGATCGTCATTGCCCAGACTGCAACCCGCATGCTCATCCCGTCCTTCATTCTCGCGGATGTTTTCACCCGTCGTTCAGTTCACCATGCGCTCGCCCGACCAATGGGCTGCGCGCAAAGCTTTCTTGTCCATTTTCCCCGCCGCCGTCCGTGGAATGGCGGCGACAAAGGCCACGCTTTTAGGTGCCTTTACGCCGCCCAACCGGGCCTTGGCGTGGGCAATGATGACAGCTTCCTCAATATCATCGGCAACAACAACGGCATGAACGGCTTCTCCCCATTTTGCGTCGGGGATGCCGATGACGGCGCATTCGCGCACTAAGGACAGTTCGGTGATCGCGGCCTCCACTTCCGCGGTGAAAACATTAAAGCCACCGGACACGATCATGTCTTTCTTGCGATCGACAATATAATAAAAGCCGTCGTCATCGCGGCGCGCGATGTCGCCCGTATGATGCCAGCCAAAGGTGCGAATGTCGGCAGTTTCCTGTGCCATCGCATAATATTCGCGCGACACAAGCGCGCCGCGCACCACCAGTTCGCCTGCCTCTCCATTGGGCAGCAAATGCCCGTCATCGTCCATGATGCCGACCATGACTGAACGGGTAGGCGAACCACAGCTGGAAAGTCGTTCCGGCCGATCCCCTGCGGCCGCCGCCGCCACGACTTCAGGTGAGAGCCAGGTGACGATCATCGGTGCTTCCACCTGACCATAGGCCTGACACAGGCATGGTCCGAAAATCTCGACCGCGCGGCGCAGTTTTTCCGGGGAAACGGGCGAGCCGACCAGCAGGAAAATCTTGAGCGACGAGGTGTCGGCGTCCGCCAGTTGGGGCGCGTCGAGCAGACCATATAGCGCGGTTGGCGGCATATAGACATGGGTCACACGGTACGCAGCGATCGCGTTCAGCACGGCGGCGGGATCGAAAGCGGGAAGTATGATCTGCGTTGCGCCGAGCGACAGGGTCGCCAGCGCGACCGGGCCAGCAGCGTGCGAAATGGGGGCAACCACCAGCGACACAGGGGCGGGGGTGCGTCCATCGACCGCTTGGGCGACCGTTTCGATCATCGTGCCCCAGCCGCTGTTGGTGACGACCACGCCCTTGGACGGGCCAGTCGTGCCGCCGGTAGGGAACAGACCGACGACATCGTCGGGACGCCCGAACGGATCGGACAGGTCGGGCAGGGCGTCACCATCGGCTTTGGCGATGAACTGGTCGAGCGATAGGTCGCCGTCCTGCGCGCGATCCAGGCAGATGAAATGCCGAAGTCCCGCCACGCGCGCCTTGAGCTGCCTCACGTCGGCGGATTGGTTGCTGTGATAGAATAGCCAGCTACAGCCGACATAGTCGAGATAAGCGGCGTTTGCGTCGATCGCGTTGCGGGTGTTGACCGGCACCCACTGCCCATTGGCGCGCCAAATCGCCAGTAAGGCGACCATCATCCCAGCGCTGTTGGGACCGTAGAGTGCGATCGGTTCCTGATTGCGGAAACCCCCAGCGTAGAGGGCTACCGCGATCTGCCGGGTCAGCCTGCTGACCTGCGCGAAGCTGAGAGTTTCGCCGCTCGCCGCGTCGATCAGGCAGGCATGATCGGGGTCGATGTCATGGCCCCGGTCGAAATAGTCGATCGCACGCATTGTTTCAGCCCCAGCGGTTAATCTCCGGGCCAGGCGCCCAGATCGCTTCGGGATGCGCAACATTGGCAAGGCCTAGCGCACGCGCTACCGCCGGGCGGGCACGCAATCGGATTTCCCAGGCGTTAGTCAATGGTGACGCGGCAAAGGCTTCCGGAACGATGCTTCGCATGCCAGCCAACCAGGCATGGGTTTCCAGATCGGCGATGGAAAAATCACCCATCAGCCAGTCGCGACCATCGGCCAGTTGCGTTTCCAGTTTCTCGACCGCCTGGGCAATTTTTACGCGGCTGTCGGCCAGTCGGGCTTCGTCAGCGCGACCTTCCACCGCATCGCGCCAACGTTGCTCCAGATCCGCGCTGGTGATCCCGGCGGGAACAGCGGCAGGCGGGTGTGCGGCGACACCCAGGCAGGCTGCGGCAGGGGCAACGCGCTCTATGACATAGCGGCACCATGCCATCATTTGCCAGCGGGCATAGGGATCGGCCGGGCGCAGCGCCGGACCACTGCCAATCTCGTCGAGATAGCAAGCCAGGAACACGCTGTCTGTCATCGCGACGCCATCGACAATGAAGACTGGCCCTTCGCCTTCGATGGACTGGTCGACTTCGATTGGATGGGGCAGGGCGGGCGCGTGACGATCGCCCGCGACCAGGTCGAACTCCCGCATGTCCAGCGTCACATCCTTCTCGAATGCGGCTGCCAGAACGGTGAAGGACGGGCCATTGGGCTGGCCGTGGTAGAGGATCCTCGTCATGCTGGTTCGCTTTCAAGCAGGGAGATACGGCGGGCGAGGTCTGTGCGCCCCAGCGCCCAGCATGCTCGCGTCGCGGGGCGCGCGTAGATGGCGCGCAGCCAACGCATGATATTGGGGGTCGAATCGTCATTGCATAATTGCGGCTGCGACAGCGGCATGGCGTAAGCGAGATTGAAGCCGTTAATGTCGGCCAGGCCATAGCTGTTGGAGGCCAGCCAATCGCGCTGGCCCAATGCCTCTTCCAAATAGGTGATGCCAAGAGCGACGCGACGCTGGGATTCGGCCATCTCTTCCGCCGAAAAGGCGCCGTTGATCGCCTTGCGCCAGGCAATGCGTCGTTCCGGCATCGGAATGCGATCAATCGCCGCTTCCAGTTCGGCGGGATCCTTCTGCCGCACGGAAGGACCAACGAACACACTCCACCCGATCATCGAGAAGCTGGGGGCAAGCCATTGGTCGAGAAATTTCATCCACCACCGCGTGCGCCATTGATCGACCGGGTCGACCGGCATCAGGCGGGGACCGTCGAACGCCTCATCGACATATTCCATGATCGCGGTGGATTCGGTCAGCACATGCTGCCCATGGGTCATCGCAGGAATGGTGCCGAGCGGGTTGACCGCCAGATAATCCGGCTTGTGCTGGTCGAAATTCAACAGGTCGAGATAATGGCTGTCGAACGCCACGCCTTTCTCAAACAGCGCCAGCATCGGCTTGCCCGAATTGGCGTTGGGTTCCCAATGGTAAAGGGTAACGTCGGTCATGCCGATAATGTCTCCATGGTCCAGAAGACCGGGCGGCGCGAGACCGCCCGGTCAGGCGGGGATCAGAATTTCTTTTTGACCGAAATCGCCCATTCGCGTGGGTTGCCAGGGCGCCCCTTGCGCACGCCCGCGCCTGCGCCGCGCAGGTCGAACACTGACAGGAAATAATATTTATCGAACAGGTTGGTGACTTCGAGCGATATGTCGAGGTCATTGTCGGCGTTTGCCCAGGTCAAGCGCGCATTGGCGAGCGTGTAGGCTGGCACGAAATTGAGGTTGCGGGTGGTGCCGATTACCGAGGAACCGGCATATTTCTTGTCCTCATAAGTGACGTCGAAACGAGGTGTCAGGCTGCCTGCGCTATCGAGGTCGATCTTATATTGCGCGCCCAGGCTGAATTTCCAGGGTGGCGATACTGGCGGATCGTCAGCCGAAACGCCGCCCGGATTGGTCGGATAGGCCGCCGCCGGGCTAAGGCTGCCCGCCTTATATTTAAAGTCGAGATAGCTGATCGATGCGTCGATCGCGAGGCCATCGACCGGATAGGCTGTCAGCTCCGCCTCGAACCCCTTGACCTGCGCGTCGCCGGCATTGAGGCGGGCAGCGCAAGGAGCGCCGGGGCAGGTCAGCACCGGGATTTGAATGTCCGTATAGTCGTTGATGAACGCGGCGGCATTGAAGCGCAGACGACGGTTGAACATATCGCTCTTGAAGCCGATTTCATAAGCGATGAGCTTTTCTGGCTGGAAGGCAATAACCTGATCGGTATTGAACGGACGCGGGTTGCTCCCACCACCCTTGAAGCCGGTGGAAACCGACCCATAAACCATGACATGATCCGATAAGCGATAATCGGCAGCGATCCGATAGTCCCAACGCTTTGCGCTATAGTGGGCGGTCAATCCGGACAATGCCCTCACGATTTCAGTGACATTGCCGTTGCGATTATAATCCAGTGTGTCCGCGCCTGAATAACTCAGCCCATATACAGCGCCGACCGGGTCGAGAAAGGCATTGACGGTGCCGTCATAGTTCAGGCGGAAATAGGTCTGATCTTTTGACTCGCTGGTATATCTTACCCCGCCACTGATCGTCATCCGCTCCATCGGTTTCCACGACAAATGTGCAAACACGGCCTTGGCGTCGGCCTTGGTCGGATCGGGCTGGCGGAACTGGAGCGGATAGACCGGGACATAGCGAATGTCCTGAAGGGAATCATAGGTCGACTTCTGCTTGAAATAATAGCCGCCCACAGTTCCGTTCAACGTATCGCCCAACTCGGCATTCAGTCGGACTTCCTGACTGAAACTCCAGTTTTCCAGATAATTGCGGCCAAAGCCGATATTGGCAGGGGAGATGTCATCATCGGAATCGAATTGCGTATCAAACGCCCGATAGCCAGTGATGGACGTCAGCGCGAAAGCGTCACTCAGCTTGTAATTGATCTGGCCCGACACACCCCAACCTTGGTAGAGGCTGCGGTCTGTCCCTTGCGTCGCGGCCAGCGGCGTGCCAGCCGCACCGAAAGGATCGACCGGGATCGGCGGCGTCCAAACGCCTGCGGGCTGACCAGTGCCGATGTAATTGCAATAGCGGCCGCATATGAACCGATTGTCATAGGGGATGCCTGGCGCCGGATTGGTGTTGGGTGAATTGACCGTGCTGGTTTCCAGCAGCACTTCGCCAGCAATCGTATGTTCGTCGCGGGTATAGTCACCGATGATCGTCACATCGAACCTGTCGCTCGGTTCCCAGAACAGGATGCCACGGATCGCCTGATAGCCAACGCCGCCCAGCTTGCTGATAACGCAGTCGCCCGCAGGTTGGGTCGATGCGATACCGCTGCCCGGATTGGCGCAACCATAGTCTATACGATCGACAAACCCCTCCTGCTGCCGCGCCACACCGGAAATTCGCGCCGACAGGGTGCTGGTAATGCCAAAGTCCGCCGCTGCGCGGATGCCGATGCGGTTACGGATACCGTAATTGACCTCGACAAAGCCTCCACCGTCTCCCGACGGGCGTTTTGAGTAGAGCTTGATTGCGCCACCTTCGGCATTGCGCCCGGCAAGGGTACCCTGCGGCCCGCGCAATATCTCAACCCGATCGAGATCGAGTAGCTCGAACACTGCACCCGTCAGTTGAGGATAATAGACATCATCAATGTAGATGCCGACGCCTGGTTCATAGGCAGGGTTAAAGTCATTCTGCCCCACACCGCGGATCGAAGCGGAAATGGACGGACCAAAAGACGCGCCTTGGGGCTTGAGCGAAACGTTCGGCGACGCATCCGCGACCTGGGCCAGATTAACCTGACTCTTCGCCTCCAATTCTGCCGCGCTGACGGCGGTGATGGAAATCGGCGTATCCTGAAGCCGCTGTTCGCGGAACTGGGCGGTAACGACAATGTCGGCAACCATGGCGGACGACAGTGCATCCTGTTCAGCGGCCTGCGGCGCCGATGGCGGAAGAGCCGAAGACTGCGCGGATGCCGGCGTCGTGATTGCAAGGATTGATGCCGATGCCAACAAGGCATGCGTCATCGTGGTACGAAGCACGTACTGCATGGGGAACCCCCTCTCCAAAACTGGCTTGAGATCCGTCCTGCCCGGACGTGACCCGCCTGTGACGCTGCTGTGCGTCGATTGTTAGTAAGGCATACAAATTTCGACGTTGCAAGAGCCTCTTTGGCCTCGCAACGACTATTGACCCAATATTTGATAATATTGGGAGATCGCAAATAATGCTGGTATCTATGTTGGTGTTATTAGCAGTAACAGGCTGGAGTTGGGCCTGTTGGCAACTCTTTGATAAACTTGGCCTCTGGTTTTGACCCGTCAGACATAGACGCGGCGAAGCAATTCCACGAGCATCGCGGTTTCCGCTGGACTGAACCGGGCTTTTAGCCAGTTTTCATGTTCGGCAATGCAATTGCGGGCCGCCGCCAGCGACTCGCGCCCAGCATCAGTGAGGCTGAGCGTCTGGCGACGGCGATCCTGCTTGGATTCTCCGCGTTTTAGGAAGCCGCGATCCTGCATCCGGTTGACGATCGCCATCACGCTGGCCCGGTCCATTTTCAGCCGCCGACCAATATCTGCCTGCGCTATGGCGGGTTGATCCTGGATCAGCCAGAGCACCGCGACCTGCTTCTGGGTCAGCCCCAGATCGCTGAATGTTTCGGTAAAATGCTGATAGACCGCCGCGCTCGCCAACCGGATATGGAATCCAACCAGACCGTCGATGCCGCTGAGGCGGGGGTCAGGGAACAGCGCGAGCGGATCAAGATCCTTATTCATGGTATTCATAGTAACAGTGTGCAGACTAAAGGCTTTTACGTCAATCCTGGAACTTGAATATATGTGTGTGTCACATACAATAAGGTGAAGAATCATAAGCGGAGGATCAGTTGTGGCGCATTTCCCGGAAACGCCTTCCTTCACCGGCTTCAATACGCCATCGCGGATCGAGGCAGACATTGCGGACCTGGACATGATCGGGACGGTGCCGCCCGAACTGGACGGAGCCTTTTATCGGGTCCAACCCGACCCGCAATTTCCGCCTCGGCTGGGCGATGATATTGCTTTCAACGGCGATGGCATGATCACCATGTTCCGGTTCCAGGATGGCCGGGTCGATTTCCGCCAGCGCTGGGCCAAAACCGACAAATGGCGACTGGAACATGAAGCGGGGAGGGCGTTGTTCGGCGCCTATCGCAACCCGCTGACCGATGATGAGTCCGTCAGCGGAAAAATACGCGGCACGGCCAACACCACCGCCTTCATCCATGGCGGCAAACTCTATGCGCTGAAGGAGGACAGCCCCGCGCTGGCGATGAACCCCGCAACGCTGGAGACGGACGGCTATACCCGCTTTGGCGGCGCGATGACCGGCCAGACCTTTACCGCCCATCCCAAGATTGACCCGGCAACCGGCGACATGATCGCGTTTGGCTATGCGGCTAAGGGGGTGCTGACTCGCGATATGACCTATTATGTCGTTTCGCCGGACGGGACGCTGAAACAGGAGCTTTGGTTCGAGCTTCCCTATTATGCGATGATGCATGACTTCGCGATTACGCCAAATTATGCTCTGTTCCATGTCGTTCCCAGCACGTCCAGTTGGGAAAGGCTGGAACAGGGCCTGCCCCATTTCGGGTTTGATACGACGCTGCCGGTCTATCTTGGCGTATTACCTCGCCGCGCCGATGCAACCGCCGCCGACATACGCTGGTTCAGGCGCGACAACTGCTTCGCCAGCCATGTCATGAACGCATTTCAGGAGGGGACGAAAATCCATTTCGACACGCCAGAGGCGAAGAACAATATGTTTCCCTTCTTCCCCGACATTCACGGTGCGCCGTTCAATCCACAGGAGGCCGCAAGTTTCCTGACTCGCTGGACCGTGGACATGGCGTCCAATGGTGATGCCTTTGCCGGAACGCAGCGACTGACGGGCATGATCGGTGAATTTCCGCGTATTGACGACCGCTTCACCGGGCTGCCCTATCGCTATGGCTGGATGCTGGTGATTGATCCCACCCAGCCGGTCGAATTGAAAGGCGGCAGCGCCGGGGGCATGATCATGAACACGCTGGGCATGGTCGATCACAAGACGGGCAAGGAACAAAAATGGTGGTGCGGACCCGTGTCGTCGCTCCAGGAGCCATGCTTCATCCCGCGATCGGTCGACGCACCGGAGGGGGACGGCTGGATCGTCATGGTGTGCAATCGTCTGGCCGAACATCGCTCCGACCTGTTGCTGTTCGATGCGACCGACATCGCCAAGGGACCGATAGCGCAGATCCGCGTACCCATACGCCTGCGATTTGGACTGCACGGCAACTGGGCAAATGCCGATCAGATCGGACTGGCGGCTTAGGGACTATACCGGCTCCCCCGCCGCACGGGCGCGGGGGAGCAGGCTGGCATGGTCGCGCTCGACCCGGAACAGGATGATCAGCAGCAGGATGACGATCAGCGGTGCGACCCAGTTGATCGCCAGGATCGCGCCGCCCAGATCGCCGCCCCGCGCGTCGCTGATCATGCCCACGACATAGGGGCCAGTCCCCAGGCCAAAGATGGTCGAGACCACGACATAAAGGCTGACCGTCAGCCCCCGCATACGGGGCAATACTTGCTCGAACATCAACGCATAGATTGGCGGCATCCACATCGTCAGGATGAGGCTGTAGAGGGTGAAGCGCAGGTAGAAATCGCCTGCATCGGGCGCGCGATAGACCCACAGCGCAACGAACGGCGATACCCCCATGGCAAATAATGCGACCCAAACGCGGCGTGAAAGGCGATGTGCGCCGATGCGATCGGACAGGGGACCGGCGATTAGCGGGCCGACGACCCCTAAACCTGCCGAAAGCAGGCCAAATTGCATGCCGGTCATCGCAGGCGAAAGGTCATAGGTCTTCATCAGGAACGACGGGGTAAAGCCCATCACGCCATAGTTGATCACACATTGCAGCGCGCCCGCGGCGATGCAGAGCAGCAGCGAGGGCTTTCCAGTAATGACGGTGAAAGCAACGGGATCGCGCCGTTTGAGATTTTGTAGCAGATTGGCAATGACGAAGGCGCCAAAGCCAATGACGCTCCATTGCACGACATGCGGGCTGATCGAAATGCCGCCGAGCAGCAAAGGCGGACGTGGCGATACCAATTCCGCAGCGTGCATGGCGCCAAGTGAAGCGAGGATGATCATGGCGAGCAGCCCGATATTGAGCGCCCATTCCCGGCAACTGGCGCGCGCGCGCCGGAGGCTGAGCCAATGAACACCGGGCGTTACAGCCGCCAACACCGCCCAGCTGGCAAGGAAGGGGTGGAGATCGGGTGGGCTCGCGATGCCGTCAATGGCACCGCGCCGTGG
The DNA here is from genome assembly GCF_007693735.1 of Sphingobium sp. B2. NCBI lineage: Bacteria > Pseudomonadati > Pseudomonadota > Alphaproteobacteria > Sphingomonadales > Sphingobiaceae > Sphingobium > Sphingobium sp. B2. The sequence continues at coordinate 254,830 of NZ_VDBZ01000002.1, read as the reverse complement.
TTCCTTCAGCCTGGCCATCAGGATGGCGATGATGAAGCCGGGCGCGGCGGCGATGGCGAAGGCAAATTGCCAGCCCGCCAGCCCCAGCGGGGCGCCGCCACCGACATAGCGCGCGTCCCACCATTGCGCGGCAACGCCGCCGATGATCAGCGACCCGCCAAGGCCGAGGGCTATGGCAGCGGCGATGACAGCCATGACCAGACCGCGGCGCTGCTGGGGAAAATAGTCATAGGCCAGGCTCGTGCCAGCCGGTTGGGCGGCCGCTTCGCCGATGCCCACGCACAGACGGGACAGCATCAGGGTGAAGAAGCCCCCTGCGAAAGCCGCCCCGGCGGTCGCGATCGACCAGAAACTGATGCTCGTTGCCAGTAGCCGCGTACGGATCCAGCCATCGGCCAGACGACCCAAAGGCAAGGAGAAGAGCGCATAGAAGAGCGCGAACACCGTGCCGTAGAGCAGTCCCATCTCCGCGTCGCCAATGCCCAGATCCGCCTTGATGGAGGGGGCCAGTATGGCAAGGATGTTGCGGTCGAGCAGGCTGACCATGTTGGTCGCGGCCACCAGTGCCAGCGCATAATAGGCCGTGCTGCGAGGCGGGACGCCCAAACTCACAGGCCGAACAGACGCTGGGCGTTCGTCTGCATCAGCTTGCGCTTGGCCGTGTCGGATATGTCCAGCAGATCGTGGACGCGCACCTCATCGGGCACATATTGGTAGGGATAGTCCATCGCGTACAGAACCCTATCTTCCCCCAGCACCTTTTGGGCGAACTGTATGGCGGGTTCCCACGCCATGCCACTGGTTGTGACGCTTACATTACTGCGCATATAGTCGTGGATTGTCTTCTTGAGCGGCATCATCCGTTCGTACCGTTGCGAACGCACGCCCGCCTGATGCATATAATCCAGCCGATACAGCCAATAGGGCAGCGCCTCCCCCATATGACCGACGATGATCTGAAGATCAGGATAGCGGTCGAAAATGCCGATGGTGATAAGGCGCAGCAGGTGCATACCCGTTTCCACCCCAAAGCCGAAGATCGCGCCGTCCAGCCCGGCATCCAGCATCGGCCCGATCATCGCGTCGGGCGGGGTGGAAGGGTGGATATAGAGCGGCTGGCCGGTTTCCGTGAGTGCGCGGAAGATCGGATCGAATTTGGGATCGTCCAGATATTCACCCTGCGTATGGCTGTTGACCATAACGCCCTTGAAGCCAAGGTCGCGGGCACCGCGCCGGATCTCGGCAGCCGACCAATCCGGGTCTTGCGGCGCGATGGATGTCATGCCGACAAAGCGTGTCGGGTGCGCGGCACAGCGGTCAGCCAGATGATCATTGGCGCGGCTGACCATCGCCTTGGCCTCGCTCATGTCCAGCAACGGTTGCACGCCGGGCGATGTGAGCGACAGGATGGCGACGTCGATACCGGTCGCATCCATATCGGCCAGCCGCCGATCGCCCAAATCCAGCAAGCGGTCGATAATCTCGGTAGCGCGTGGTGAAGGCGACTGCCCGTAAAAGCCCCAGAGCGAGGTCATGCCCCGGTCCGCACTGCCATCGCGCACCATGCGCAGATAGGCGTCGATCTGCTCTCGTGTCGCGAAAGCCTCCTCGGTCGCGATGCGCAGATAGCCGCGATCGCCCCTGGTTTTTAAGTCGTGCGTCATAGATTATCCTTCATGGATGGCTTTGGTAACCAGACAGGCTTCAATGCCCTCCGGCCCGTCCTCCGCGCCATGACCAGACCATTTGACGCCGCCAAATGGCGCGTCAGACCCGCCGATCATCGCAGTGTTGATCCCCACCATGCCCGCTTCGATCGCGCGCGCGACCCGACGTTGGCGGGCGGCGTCGCTGGTCCAGGCATAGGCGGCAAGGCCGTAGGGCAGGCGGTTCGCTTCAGCAATCATCGCAACTTCGTCTGGGAAGCTATTGATAAGAGCCACTGGCCCGAACGGCTCCTCGTTCAGGATCGCCGCAGTCATCGGTGTGCCAGACAGGACAGTGGGCGCGTAGAAATAGCCCGTATTGCCGATCCGTGCGCCGCCGGTTTCAAGGCACGCGCCCTTCTCCACCGCGTCACCGATCAGCCGGTCCATTGCGTCAAGCCGCCGGGCGTTGGCCATAGGCCCCATGATGCTGCCATCGGCCAGACCATCACCAACGACGATCTTCTCCGCCCGCTCGACAAAGCCTGTAAGGAAGCGATCGTAAACCGCTGATTCCACGATGAAACGGGTCGGTGACACGCAGACCTGCCCGGCATTGCGATATTTGCCTGCAACCACCGTATCAAGCGCGCGGTCAAGATCGGCATCGTTGAAGATCAATACCGGGCCATGGCCGCCCAGTTCCATCGTCGTGCGCTTGCAATCGTCCGCCGCCAGCCTGGCCAGATGCTTGCCTACGCTGGTCGATCCGGTGAAGCTCATCTTGCGAATGATCGGCGATGATAGCAAGTGGCGCGACACTTCGTCCGGCACGCCAAACACGGCCTGTGCGACATCGCCGGGAAGGCCAGCGTCAAGCAAACATTGCAATATGCCCAGCGCGGACGCCGGGGTTTCCTCCGCTGCCTTCAATATCACCGAGCATCCGGCCGCGATGGGCGCGCCCAGCTTGCGTCCGGGATTGCCGATCGGGAAATTCCATGGGGCAAAAGCGGCGACCGGGCCGACCGGCTCCTTCGTCACGGTCGATCGCTGACCTGCCGGACGCACGAGTGCGCGGCCGTAAAGGCGAAATGTTTCGCCCGCATAGAAATTGAACAGGCCGACGTTCATCATCACTTCAATGCGCGCTTCCGCCAGCGTCTTACCTTGTTCCAGTGTTGCAGTCCGAGCGAGCTGTTCCTGCCGCTCGACCATCAGCCTTGCCGCACCCTGCAACACCGCGGAGCGCTCCTGTGGCGTGGAGTCACGCCAGCGCAGGAAGCCGCGTTGAGCCGCTGCCAAGGCAGCGTCCAGATCTTCCGCGTTGGCCAGCGGCAAATCGGCCAGCACATCGCCTGTGGCGGGATTGACGACGCTGTGCGTACGCCGACCCTCGCCACTGACGCGCTGGCCATCGATCATCAAATATAGCTCTGGATAGGTCATGGAGATTAGACGTTCACAGCGCTACGGGCGGCGCGTTCGCGATCGATATCGCCTTGCCAGCGTTCCGCCACAATCTCCCGCCCGGTCACGGGATGCTTCATGTGGAAAGGGACGACCTTGTGCGTCGGCCACAACCAGGCGTCCTCAATCAGCGCATCGGGACCGGTCGGGTCGGCAGGATAGATTTCCTTGGGGAAAGGGACATATTCCGGCTTTGTATTGGCCCAGCCCGTCTCAAAATCGGCGTGCCATTGGGGCAGATAATTCAGGACCGCAATCCGCCAGATGCCATCCACCTTGCGATACGTATTTTCATATATGCCGCCTTCCCACCATTGGCGCGGCCCCAGCATCGGATTACTTGGGTCACAATGATCCTTGTGCCGTCCGGCCTGCATCATCGACCGGGCACGGGCATGGGCGGTGACGCCATCCTCGGCTATGTCGACAATATCCTGCAGTTGCGGATGATCGAGCAGGAAGCCGTCGATCGGTCCGTTCGTGCCATGCGTAAAACGCTTCTGGAACCGCTCTACATAAAGGCGGCGTATCCCTTCCTTGCCGCGCCAGATGCCCCCGAAGAAGCGCACTTCTCCGTCGTCGGTGAACAGGTCGACCGTCTCGTTATACAGACATTTATCGATCAGATAGCCGTACAGATATTGGAGCTTGCGCACGTCCAGTTCATCTTCCCGCCGTTGCAGGCGGCTGGAGAGGCTGGCGACACTTTGTTCGAGTTTTGCGATACGATCCACATCAGACATTCGACTCTCCATTTTGTATGTGATACTTACAGAAACCAAGGCTTCAGATTGTCTGCGCGGCGATCCTTTCTACCTCTTCGCGATAGGGCCGGATGGCGCGCACCATGCAGAGCGTAGCAATCGGCAAAAGCACGCTGGCGGTCATCACCAGCGCCTTCCACAATTGGGTCGGGTCACCGACCAGATTGTCCTGGACCAGCCCCACCAGGAAGCTGCCCATCGCGCCGAAAAAGGTAAACATGAACAAATAGATGGCCGTCACCTGACCGCGCATGGCGTTAGGCGCAACGCGCTGGATCGCCGCGTTTTGAGGCACGGCTCCCGCCATGCCGAAAACCGCGCCTAACAGGCTGCGGAAAAAGGCGCTTGCCTTGATGTGGCATTGCTGATTCCAGGATCCCGTAGAGGGATGTTGAAGGGATCGGGATGCGCGGCGGTGATGAACGGAGCGAGGGGCTGTTCTCGTACGTGAGTTGCGAGGCTCGGGTGCCGGCGAACCATGCTCTTCGCGCGATCCGGGCGATTGTCGATGAAGCGCTCGAAGTGCTGTCCGCGGACTTCGACGGCCTGTATTCTCGTATCGGGAGGCCGTCGATCCCACCCGAGAAACTTCTTCGGGCCTTGCTCCTGCAGGCCTTCTATTCGATCCGCTCGGAACGCCAGTTGATGGAGCAGATGGACTACAACCTGCTCTTTCGCTGGTTCGTCGGCCTGGCGATGGATGCGCCGATCTGGGATGTCACGGTCTTCACCAAGAACCGCGAGAGGCTGCTGTCCGGGGACGTTGCCGCCAAGCTCCTGTCGGCCATCATCAACCAGCCACGCGTGCAAGCTCTTCTTTCGGACGATCATTTCTCGGTGGACGGCACGTTGATCGAAGCGTGGGCAAGCGCGAAAAGCTTCAG
>NZ_VDBZ01000002.1:0-249989 GCF_007693735.1 Sphingobium sp. B2 | reverse complement strand
TCACCCCGCACGTAGCCCAGAACAACACCAACCGGCGCTCCGCCATCGACAGGCGCACGACACGCCATCCCGGCTACGGCCTCTCCCAGAAAATCCGCAAGCGGATCGAGGAGGTGTTCGGATGGACGAAGACCTGCGGCACCATGCGAAAGACCCGCCATCGAGGCCAGGACCGCGTCGGATGGTCCTTTACGCTCACCGCTGCCGCCTACAACCTCATCAGACTGCCAAAACTTCTGGCCGCGGCCTAATCGTGTCGCTCACGTCACCACGACCGCGCCAACGTGGCCGGTATCTCCGAATTTCACCCTGAAACGAGCGACAGACCAGTCCCCCTCCTTCGAACGCAGATCGACGGTGACCACTGCGGCGCCTTTTTCCGCAGCCTGCTAAACTCGAAACAGCCAGCGAGGCATAGCCATTGGGCATCAGTGGCGCGAGAATGGCGCAGACGGTCACACACCCAAAAAAGATGGCGGCGGCCCGCACATTGGCGTCGGCATGACGCTTGGCGAGCCATTCGACGAATATTCCGCCCAGCAGCAAACCCAGTAGCGAGGCGACCAAGGTCATCGATCCCATGACCGCACCGATCTGCGCTTCATTCCAGCCATAGGTGCGGATCATGAACGGCACCCGCCAGAATTGCAGCCCGAACACCTCGATCGCGCTGAGTGCAAGACCCGCGAATAGCGGATAGTAAACTCGGCGCTTGGCATGGATCGCCTTGGCTGCATCCAGCCCGGTAAATGTCAGGATACGGCGGCCAAGCGGTGCGTGGGCCGGCGGCATGATGCTGCCGAGGGGTGCTGCCTGACGTGATGGTTCCCTAATTGTGAGGAAGAGCAGCGCGACCAGCAACGCAGGCAGGCCCAGCCAGATCATCAACCATTGCCAGCCCAATATGGTAAAGCCGCCATGGACCGTTGGCGCCCATCCCGCCGCCACCCCAATCAGCATTCCGCCGATGATTGGTCCCAGCGTGGTACCGCCGATAAAGCCGAATTGTAGCAACGCAAATGCGCGGGTCAGGATGCGCGGGGGGAATGCGTCGGCCAGTAGCGAATAGGATGCGGGCGCGTGCGCCGATCCGCCGGCCGCCAGAAACACGCGCGTACCGACAAATTGGGTGAAGCTCTGCGCTACACCGCCCAGCGCGGTAATGACGCCGATGGCCGCGACCCCACCCGCCAGCACGAATTTGCGCGGAAAGATGTCAGCGAGGCGAGCAAGCGGGATGCCGACAAATAGATAACAGACAATGCTCGCCGGTCCCGCCAAAAAGCCGAGCTGCGAATCGGAAAGGCCGAAATCTGCCTTTATCCGTTCGGCCAGCATGGCGAACACGACCTGTTCGAAGAATGTCACGAACGTCGCCAGGATGATGACGAACAAGGCCCAATAGGCCGCCGTCATGGAATAGGCAGATGCGACGCCCTGCGTGACCGGGCGCGCATGGTCTTCGCATCGATTCTCGGTCGCGATCGGCGCAGGTGCCAGGGCCACAAGCCTTCTCCTCTTTCCGCCTGCCCCTGTACCGGGCTGATTTTTTCGGCTTGGAGAATTTGTAAGTGAAGTATACGAATATGGCGAGAGTAAAAATTCACGACCGTTAGAAATATGGGTGATGGAGAGAGCGATGCTGAACTTTGAAGGGCGAACCGCCTTTGTAACCGGGGGGGGCAACGGCATCGGGCTGGGACTGGCCCGCGCATTGTGTAAGCATACGCCGAGTACCGCGGCGCAGTTTGGATCAGGCGGCGCTGTCTCTTATACACATCGTGTATAAGAGACAGCAGCGCAGTGAACGCTCGGCGGCGGTGTTTGAGAGACAGACCTTGCCATCGCAGAGGAAGCGGGTGAACGCGGCCCAGCGGCGCAGCATATAGTTGATGGCCTTGGCGAGGTCGTGGTTGCGCGAGATCCGGGCCAGCTGCGCGTTCCGCCATTTGTGGAGCTCGGCCATCAGCGGCGCGCTGAGTTCCTGACGGACGGCGAGGCGCTCGGCCGGGCTCTTGCCATTGATGTCGCGCTCGATCGCGAACAGGGCGTCGAGCTTCTGCACGGCCTCGAGCGCGATCGGATAGACGATCGGCGCCTTCTTGCCGCGGCTCTTCTTGCGTGCCGCGCCCTCGACGTCGGCGAGCTCGAAAAACTTCCTCCGCGCGTGCGCGAAGCATCCCGCCTCGAGGATCGGCCCGGGCTGCCGGTTGGGCGCATAGAGCTCATTGTAGCCGCTATAGGCGTCGGCTTGCAGAATCCCTGACCAGGCCGTGAGGTGGCGCCGTGGATGGTCGCCGCATCGGTCGCGGGAATAGTAGAAGACGACCGAGGGCGGATCATTGCCCCCGAAGGGTCGATCGTCATGCACATAGTTCCATAATCGACCGGTGACGGTCTTGCCCCTGTCTCTTATACACATCTAGATGTGTATAAGAGACAGGGCATGAGCGCCTGACAGGCCGCACCGATCTGGTCAGCCAGTGTTGACACGCTGAGCGGCACGCCTTCGCTGGCGAAGCGCTCGGCCTGGCGGTGGAGCGGCTGATGCTGGCCGTACTTGTCGAACAGCAGCATGGCGAGGAAGCTGGGGCCAGCCCATCCGCGCGGGGTGACGTGGAAGGGTGCGGGCGGCTGCGTGATCTTCTCGCAATCCCGGCAGGCGAACTTCTCACGCACCGTCTGGATGACCTTCCACGAACGCGGGATCACCTCGAGCGTCTCGGTTATATCTTCGCCGAGCTTCGACAGGCGCCCGCCCCCACAAGCCGGGCACGAGCACGGCGCGGGCACGACGACGCGCTCGCGCGGCAGGTGGTCGGGAAATGGCTTCCTGACCGGCTTCCTGCGCTGGAAAGCGGAAACGGTTGCCGTCATTGCCGCGGCGGCTTCGGCGGCGAGTTCGTCCTCGGCCGCGTCGGCTTCGAGGTCTTCGAGCCGGAGCTCAAACTGCGCGAGCAGCCGCTCCGTGCGTTCGGCACTGGGGCCGAACTGCTCACGCCTCAGCTTGGCGTTCTGCAGCTTGAGGTGTGCGATCAGCGCTTCGGTGGCGCTCGCGAGGGCGCGGGCGTTGGCCAGCTCGGCCTCGACGCTTGCGGCGCGTTGCTCAGCCTCGTCAGCCCTCAGAAGCGCCGTTGCGAGGAGCGCCTTGAGCGCATCGGCGTCGTCCGGAAAGGGCGAAACGGCGGCTTCCATGAACGAAGTGAATCATCCCCAGGCCCCGAGGGCAAGCCGAAAATGCGCGGTCTTGTGAAGTTATCCGGCACTCTGCGGACGCCAGCTATACTGCGGGTTGCGCCAGTCGATCCCGTCGAGCAGGCAGGCCAATTGCGAACTCGTCAGCGACACCACGCCGTCCTTCGCGGAGGGCCAGATGAACTTACCCTTCTCGAGCCGCCGTGTGTACAGCGACATGGCAATCCCATCATGCCAGATAATCTTTATCAGCGATCCGGAGCGGCCCCGGAAGACCCAGAGATCGCCGGCGAACGGGTCCCTGGTGAAGTGCTGCTGGACCATCGCCGCCAGGCTCTGCATCCCGCGCCGCATATCGGTATGGCCCATCGCGATCCACACCCGCGCACCCGACGGGATCATCGCACCGCCCTCAGCGCAGCCGCTGCCAACGCCGGCGGCGTCGATGCCGAAATGCGCATCCGCCGACCATCGGTCAGCTCCAGCACGATCGCCGCTTCCGGCTCGGTCGGTGCGGTGGGGACCACGGCCGGCTCCGGCGTATTGTCGATCACCGCCGGGACGAACGCCTCTTGCACCCGGCGCAGAGCCGCACGACGCCACTGATAGATCAGGCTACGAGAGACGTCGTACCGCCGCGCAACGTGCTGGACCTTGGCACCAGGCGAAAACGCCTCACGAAGAATCTCGAGCCGTTCCTCATCCGACCAATCCCGGCGGCGAGCAGCCCCCGTCAACACCGTCACCTGCGTCATGGCTGTCCTTAAGCGCGTCCTTATGTGCGACCTTAAGGACGTCCTGCGCACTCCTCTGCGCTTCGGCAAGCGGGTCAGGCCGGACGGTTACCGCATTGTTGGCGCGTGGCGCCAAGGTCGCGATTGCCGATATTCGCGAGGATGCCATCCATACCGCGCTCAAGACGCTGGATAATCAGCATGTCATCGGCATTCCGCTCGACGTCGCATCGCGCAGCGGTTTTGCCGACGCGGCGGATGAGGCGGAGCGGGCGCTGGGTCCGATCAGCCTGTTGTTCAACAATGCCGGGATCAACCTGTTCCAGACGATCGACGAGTCCAGTTTTGATGATTGGGACTGGGTGATGGGCGTCAATCTTCACGGCGTCATTAACGGTGTCATGACCTTCGTCCCGCGGATGAAAGCGGCGGGGCTGGGCGGTTATGTCGTCAACACAGCCTCTATGGCGAGTTTCCTGTGCGGCGGTGCTCCGGGCATCTATAACACGACGAAATTCGCGGTGCGGGGGATGAGCGAATCGCTCCGCTACAGCCTCGCCCCGCACGATATTGGCGTGTCCTTGCTTTGCCCTGGCCTGGTAAAAAGCCACATCTATGCCAGCGACGAAGTTCGTCCAGCGACATTGAGCGAAAACGCCAAGCCCGTCGACAGCAATGCCGTAGCCCGTTTGGCCCAGATCCACGAATTCGGCATGGAGCCGGACGTGATCGCCGCGCGCACATTGGAGGCGATGCAGGAGAACCGCTTTCACATCTTCCCGCATCCGGAATTTCAGGATGAATTGCGGGTGGTGTTCGACGAAATTCTGGCCGATTTCCGTCCCTATCCGGCAGATGCCGGCCACGACCAGCGCGTCGGGTTCGAACAGATGCGGCGGGAAAGCTATGCCAAGGCCAGAAAGGCCGCGCGCGAGCGGGCTTAGGCTAAACGGCGAACAGATCGCCCTGTCGCGGGCGCGCGGGCGGTTTCGCGGTCTGGCGAGGGGTACCGACCAGCACCCGCGCTCGCCCCGTCAGCGTGTAGACGGCCTGCCGCTGCGCCCCGCGATTGAGATGGTCGACGCGATAGCCCTGATAGTGGCGCTTGAGCAATCCGGCCTTGACCAGTTCAGACGCCGCTCGGCTCAGGTTCGTCTTGCCTGACGCGCGGACGCGCGTGCGCACTTCATCCTGCACCAGCGCTTCATCAACCGCCATGTCCCCGGTCAATCGATCGTCCTTGCGCAACTCCTCTCGCACGCGTTCGACCAGCGCCATGCGCCGGGGATCGCGATGCCCCATCGGGATCAGCGCGTCGCACAACCAGTCGCGCAGCGGCACAAGCGCTTGGCCCGTCCGTACCATCGGGCCAGCGCTGCCGTCAGGCCTGGCGACGTCCGCGATCAGGGTCAGCAGCATGAAGGCATAGCGGGGACGGGAGCAGCAATGTGACAATTGGTCGAGCAGCAGGGACAAATCACTGCCGACGGGAATGCGGGATGGGACAGGCGCATGAAACATAAGGTGAATCAAGCATAGTCCGATTGGCTTGTGAATCCCTTATTTCCAACGAGTCGCACTTTGTCGCTCGTGACACTTTGCCACCCGGTAAAGTGTCACGGCTGAGCCTTTACCGGCGAATGGCGAGATGCAGTCTGGCGTCAGCGACATGAAAACAGCATGCTATGGGCGGTGTTCGGATATGGATGGGCGAGACGACCGGGCGGCCTGACCGACCAGTGGGGAGCGATAAACAGCTATTCCGACACTGAGCCGAACATAGGCACGAATGATATGTGATTTAACATAATCCTTGTTATCGGACTTTATCTGACGATGATCTGGTCGAAGCCGTGCCGATCGACCGATCATACCAAAGGCTGGTTGCCCTGTGTGGGCTCCATGATACATCCGTTCGTCGGCGGTCGTTTTTTGCTGTGGTGGAAATTGCTTCAATCACCGTTCACATTCGGATTGCCATAGCAACGACAGTGCACGGTAATGAGGCATAGCGAAGGGATGAGCGGAAGCATGAGAATGGCACGGAGTTTGACCGGACTGACAATCGCTGTGGTCGCGATGGCTGCCACGCCCGCGCTGGCCCAGGCCGGCGATGCAGCCAAGGGCAAGATTGTGTTCGCGCGCTGCGCACTATGCCATGATGTCAAGCCGGGACCCAAGAAGATGGGACCCAATCTGGCTGGCCTGTTTGGCCGCACTTCCGGCACGATGGCGGGCTTTGCCTATTCGCCCGCGATGCAGAAGGCGAAGGTCCGCTGGGACGCCAAGACACTCGATACGTTTTTGACCAAACCCAGCGCCCTTGTGCCGGGTAACCGCATGGCCTTTGCCGGCGTACCGCAGGCAGCTGACCGCGCCAATCTGATCGCCTATCTTAAAGCCGAAACGAAATAAGCGTCATGCCTTCATGTCGATGGTGGCGATCAACCCGCCATCATCGGCATTGCGCAACCGTACCGACGCTTCGAAGCTCATGGCTAGCGATCGGGCGATGGTGAGGCCGATGCCGGTGCCGGTGCGTCCGCCGGGCTGACCAGTTGCACCGCGCGTAAACGGTTCGAACATCTGGTCGAGCCGGTCGGCTGGAATGCCCGGTCCCCGGTCGCGGATATGGATCAGGACACGGCCCCCTGTTCGCGCGCAACTGATGTCGGCGCTGCCGCCATAGCGTACTGCATTGTCGACCAGATTGGCGATGCAGCGGATCAGCGCGTTGGGCTTGACGCGGACGGTACCGCCGCAGCCGGTCAGGAACCGCACCGGCGCGCCCAGTTCTTCCGCATCCTCGGCCATGCTGGCAAGCAGTGAGTCGATGTCGAGGACTGACCACTCCTCCCTTGCTTCCGTGCTGCTGGCCAGGTCCAGCCCCTCCCGCACCAGCTGCTGCATGGCTTCATGATCAGCCAGCAGCCGGGCGCGCAATTCCGCATTTTCGACCAGTTCCAGCCGCAAACGCAACCGGGTGAGCGGCGTCTGTATGTCGTGGCTGATCGCGGCGAGCAGTTGCGTCCGTTCGGCAAAGCCCGCTCTGGCGCGCCGCTGCATGAGGTTGAAGGTGGAAAGCGCGGCGCGCACCTCCTCAGGCCCGCGTTCTGGAATTTCCTCCGGGTCGAGCGATACCGAAAAAGCCTCCGCTGCCTGTTCCAGTCGACGCAACGGTTTGGATACGAAGCGGGCGACGAATATCGCAAGACCGGCTGACGCGGCGACGATCACCAGCAAATAGAGCGGATTGAATATGGTGCTGGGCGGCTTGGCGAGGCGCGGAAAGCTGAGCGCCATTTCGCGCCGTTGCCCGGCATGGTCGGTAAAACGAACGATCCAGCAGTCTGGCCGCGGCGCATCGATCAGGCCAGCCGCCCGTTCCCAGCGATTTGTGTAGCTGACAAAGCAGAGGCCCGTCGGCACCTGCCCGGCTTCCGGCTGCGATCGCGGACCAAGACGTTCGACAAGCGCCTCCTGCAACGCTGTATCCGGTTCGGCAAGCGCGACTCCGGGCGGTGCTGGCGCTGCGCCTCCTATGCTGTGGTCGGCCATCATCGCCTCGGTCCGCGCAGCATCCCGCTGCAAACGGTTGGCAATGTCCACGGCGCTGGCCACCACGCGCTGCCGCCGCACCCGCTCAAAATCATGGCGGCGGGTCTGTTCCGCCACCAACAGCGCAATGATCGCCGCGACCGTCATGCCCAGCGTCAGGATGACGAAAATCTGCCCGGCCATGGACCGGAAAAAGCTGCGAACCCGGCCGCCCAGCCGCGCTATCATGAATAATCCACCGCGCTGGCCAGCACATAGCCCTCGCCCCGCACTGTCAGGATCAGTTCGCTGCCGCCTGCAACACTGCTCAGCTTCTGTCGCAAGCGGCTGATCTGGAGATCGATGGAGCGGTCGAACGCGGCGGTGGCGCGCCGTTCGGGCAGCAAGGCTTCCCGTCCCAGCACGATATTGGGCTGCTCTATAAAATGGCACAGCAGTCGATATTCCGCCGATGACAGCATGACCAGCCGATCATCTGGCGCAATCAGCCGTCGCTGGACCAGGTCAAGCCGCCACGGGCCGAAATGGGCGTAACGCGCCGAACCTGCCCTGCCCTGCGCGCCATTGTCGCCACGACCCCGGCGCAACAGGTTGCGGATGCGCACCAGCAGTTCGCGCGGTTCGAACGGTTTGGTCAGATAATCGTCAGCGCCCAGTTCCAGCCCCAGCACCCGGTCGATCGCACTGCCCCGTGCGGTCACCATGATGATCTGCACATCCGATCCCTCCCCGCGCAATTCGCGGCACAGCGACAGACCATCGCCGTCGGGCAGGTTGAGGTCGAGGACGATGAGGTCGACCGCATGATCGCGCAATGTCTGCCGCAATTCGCCCAGATTGGCAGCGGACAGCAGCCGGTAATTTTCCTGGGCCAGTTGCCCGACGATCAATTCCCTGATGTCCGCGTCATCGTCGACGACCAATATGGTTGCGGCACGAGTGGAGGCAGTGTCGGGCATCCCCCTTCCCTAGCGCGTTGCGGGGCGAAAGTCTGCCCGGCGGTCGTCGATGATACAGGGTGATACAAAGCGATACGCTGCGCCGCACACTGGGACAGACGGATGCCAAATTTGGCTATGCCGGTGCTGGTAAAATAGCCAAGACACGAGGGTCGGCTGCCCCCTCGCCGACACCATGCGGAGTCCTTGCGATGCCTGTCCGTCCAGCGGGACGGGCAATCAGCACCCTCGATCCGGCCGTCAGCGCGCTCCCCCCTCCCCCCTGCGCGCCCGGAAGGCAAAAGCGGCGCCACAAGCGCATCGCAAGGCTCCGCCTGGTCAAGAAGGAAACCCAGCCGCCTATGTTTGCGCCATTGCCTGTACGTTCCCTCTCCTTGCTGGCGCTTTGCCTGGCCATGACCGCCTGTGGTGACAAGCCGCCGCCGCAAAAGGGATCGATCGAAGTGGGCGTGGTGACGCTGACGACCCGCGATGTGACGGTGGCGAGCGAATTGCCTGGCCGTACCGTATCGACCATGATGTCGCAGGTCCGTCCGCAGGTAGCCGGCGTCATCCAGAAGCGGCTGTTTACCGAAGGATCGCTGGTGAGCGCGGGACAGCCCCTCTATGAGATCGACCAGCGGCTGTACCGGGCGTCCCGCGACGAGGCGATTGCCGCGCTGGCGAGCGCGCAGGCGAGTGCTGCTGCGGCGCAGGCGAAGGCGCGGCGCTATGCCACCCTGTCGGACAATGAAGCCGTCAGCGCGCAGGAGCGCGACGACGTCAACGCAACCGCGCGGCAGGCGGCCGCCGCCGTTCAGCAGGCGCGCGCTTCCCTGGCGACCAGCAACGTCAATTTGCAATTCACGCTCGTCCGCGCGCCGATCAGTGGCCGGATTGGCCGAACATTGTTCACGCAGGGCGCACTGGTCACGGCCAGCCAGGCGGACCCGTTGACCACGATCCAGCAGCTTGACCCCATCTATGTCGACATCACCCAGTCGAGCGCCCAACTGTTGCAGTTGCGGCGGTCGCTGGCGGCGGGCAGGACGCTGCCAGCCAGCGCGACGATCCGGCTGAAACTGGACGATGGCAGCGATTATCCGCAGGCGGGGCAGATCGAATTTGCCGAACCGATCGTCGACGTCAACAGCGGCACCGTGACCCTACGGGCGCGTTTTCCCAATCCCGACGGGCTGTTGCTGCCCGGCATGTTCGTGCGCGTCGTCGCGCCGCAGGCCGTCGTGCCCAACGCCATTCTGGCCCCGCAACAGGGGATCAGCCGCGACCCCAAGGGCAATGCGACGGCGCTGGTGGTGACGAAGGACAATAAGGTCGAACGGCGGACGGTCATGGCGGGACAGGCGATTGGCGATGCTTGGCTGATCACTGACGGGCTGAAGGCCGGCGACCGGCTGATCGTGGAGGGCACCGACAAGGTGAAACCCGATGACCAGGTGAAGCCCGTGACCATCGCGACCAAGAAGTAGGAACCCGGTCTTGCTCAGTCGCTTTTTCATCGAACGGCCGATTTTCGCCTGGGTCATCGCCATCGGCGTGATGATCGCGGGCATCGGGGCCATGCTGTCGCTGCCGATCGCCCAATATCCCGACATTGCGCCGCCGTCGGTCGGCGTCAACGCGACCTATCCCGGCGCGTCCGCCGAAACCGTTGAAACCAGCGTTACCCAGGTCATCGAACAGCAACTGACCGGCATCGACGGGCTGATGTATTTCTCATCCTCATCCTCCTCGACCGGGCGTTCGTCGATCACGGTGACGTTCGTGAAGGGCACCAACCCGGACACGGCGCAGGTGCAGGTGCAGAACAAGGTGCAGCAAGCGCTCAGTCGCTTGCCCAACGCCGTGCAGCAGCAGGGGTTGACCGTCACCAAGTCGCAGACCGACTTCCTGATGCTGGTCGGCCTTTATGATGAGACCAACCGGGCTTCGCAGTCCGACATTTCCGATTATCTGGTCAATCATTTCCAGGATTCGATCGCGCGGATCGACGGCGTGGGATCGTCCCAGATATTCGGATCGCAATATGCGATGCGGATCTGGCTCGACCCCTACAAGCTGGCCGCCGTCAAGCTGATGCCGTCCGACGTGCAGAGCGCGATCGCCGCGCAGAATGTCGAAGTGTCCGCCGGGCAGATCGGCGCTGATCCCGCCCCTGCCGGGCAACAGCTCAACGCGACTGTCACGGCGCGGGCGCGGCTGCAGACGCCCGAGCAGTTCCGCAACATCATCGTCAAGACACAGAGCGACGGGTCCATCGTCCATCTGTCCGACGTCGCGCGGGTCGAACTGGGCAATGAAAGCTATACTACTGCGGCCCAACTGAACGGTCATCCAGCGTCGGGCATGGCGTTGCAGCTGGCGCCGGGGGCCGATGCGCTCAAGACAGCGGAACTGGTCAAGGCGCGGGTGGCGACGCTGTCGACCAACCTGCCCGACGGCTACAGGATCGTATTCCCGCGCGACACGACGCCCTTCATCAAATTGTCGGTCGAGGAAGTCGTCAAGACATTGATCGAGGCGGTGCTGCTGGTCGTCGTCGTGATGTTCCTGTTCCTGCAAAGCTGGCGCGCGACGCTGATTCCGACGATTGCGGTTCCTGTCGTGCTGCTCGGCACATTCGGCGTGCTGGCGCTATTTGGCTATTCGATCAACACGCTGACCCTGTTCGGCATGGTGCTGTCGATCGGGTTGCTGGTCGACGACGCGATCGTCGTTGTCGAAAATGTCGAGCGCATCATGGAGGAGGAAGGGCTGTCGGCGCGCGAGGCGACGATCAAGTCGATGGAGGAGATTGGCAGCGCACTGGTCGGCATTGCGCTCGTCCTGTCGGCCGTATTGTTGCCCATGGCCTTTTTCGGCGGATCGACGGGCGTAATCTATCGCCAGTTTTCGATCACGATCGTGTCGTCCATGCTGCTGTCGGTGCTGGTGGCGCTGATTCTGTCCCCGGCCTTGTGCGCCACGATCCTGAAACCCATTGCAGAGGAACGGCGGAAACAGGGCTGGTCGGGCAAGTTCAATCGCTGGTTTGATCGACTCACCGATGGCTATGTTCGCCGTACGACGCGCATGCTGGGCAAGCGGACGCTTTTCTGGGGTGGTTATGTGGTCATTCTGGCCATCCTTGTCCTGCTGTTCGTCCGGCTGCCCACCAGCTTTCTGCCGGTGGAGGATCAGGGCCAGGTGATGGTGCAAATGACCCTGCCCGCCGGTGCGAAATCCAGTCGGACCGCTCGCGCGGTGGAACAGATGCAGAATTATTTCCTGAATGACGAGAAGGACAATATCTCCTTCGCCTTCGTCATGACCGGCTTCAGCTTTGCAGGCCAGGGCGAAAATACCGCGCAGGGCTTCATCAATCTGGCGCCATGGGGCGATCGGCCGGGCGCCATAAACAGCGCCAATGCAATTGTCGGGCGGGCCAACAAGCAGCTTGCCGCCATCCGCGATGCGCGGGTGCTGGCGATGACGCCGCCTGCCATTCGCGGCCTTGGCCAGTCCAACGGCTTCACCTTTGAACTGCTCAATAGCGGCGGGCTGTCGCGCGCGCGCTTTCTGGAGTTGCGCGATCAGTTGCTGGCCGCTGCGCAGAAGGACCCGCAGCTTGCAGGCGTGCGCGCCGCCACGCTGGAGGATACGCCACAGCTCAAGGTCGATATCGATTCCGAAAAACTGGCCGTTCTGGGGCTGACCCAAAGCGATGTCGATAATGTGCTGACATCCGCCTGGGGTAGCCGCTACGTCAATGATTTCGTTGATCGCGGCAGGGTGAAGCGTGTTTATATGCAGGCTGATGCGCCCTATCGCGCGCTGCCGAGCGATCTCGACAAATGGATGGTGCGGTCGAACGTGACCGGCGAGATGGTTCCCTTCTCCGCCTTCGCCACCAGCCACTGGACGATGGGACCGACCACCGTTGCGCGCTTCAACGGGCAGTCCGCCTATGAAATTCAGGGACAGGCTGGCCCCGGCGCGAGTTCGGGCGAAGCGATGGACCGGATCGTCGAATTGCAGAAGCAACTGCCCGCCGGCACCAGCTATGCCTGGAGCGGCCTGTCCTACCAGGAGCAATTGTCGGGCGGGCAAGCGCCGTTGCTTTATGCGCTTTCCGTGCTCATCGTCTTTCTGTGCCTGGCCGCGCTGTATGAAAGCTGGTCGATCCCCTTTGCCGTACTGCTGGTCATTCCCCTGGGTCTGATAGGCGCAGTGGTTGCGGTGTGGGCGCGCGGGCTGGAGAATAATATCTATTTTCAGGTCGGGCTGCTGACCACCATGGGGCTGGCGGCGAAGAATGCGATCCTGATCGTCGAATTTGCCGAACTGGCACATCGGCAGGGCAAGGACGCCCTGTCGTCGGCGCTGGAGGCGGCGCGGCTGCGGTTCCGGCCAATTCTGATGACCAGTCTGGCTTTCATCGCAGGGGTCGTCCCGCTCGCCGTCGCCACAGGCGCGGGCGCGCAGAGCCGTATCGCGATCGGCACGGCAGTGGTGGGCGGCATGGTGACGGCGACGGTGTTGGCGATCTTCTACGTGCCGCTCTTCTTCGTCACCATCGCCCGGCTGTTCGGCAATGACCGGCCGACCAAGCCCGATCCGGCCCCGCCCGCTGCCGGAGTGCCCGCATGAACCGTACCGCGCTTCCTTTGGTCGCTGGGTTGATGCTGGCAGCTTGTACCATGGCTCCGGCCTATAAGCGCCCTGCCCCGCCGATCCCGGCGATGCTCCCGACGGGTGAAGCCTATGCGCCTGCCCAGGTTGGCGTGCAGCCAGGACTGGCCTGGGGGCAAGTCGTCAGCGATCCGGCGCTGTGCACCGTGATCGAACGGGCGCTGGCCAATAATCGCGACCTGCGCGCGGCGCTGGCCAACATAATGTCGGCGCGCGCCCAATATCGGGTACAGCGCGCGGCCCAACTGCCAACGCTGACGGGTGATGCGGGGGCGAACGTCACCCGGCAAAATGACAGCTATAGCGCCGACATCGGCATCAGCGCCTTCGAAATTGACCTGTTCGGTCGGGTCCGCAGCTTGAGCGAAGCAGCGCTGGAAAATTATCTGGCTACGCAGCAGGGCGCCCGCGCCACGCGCATCGCCCTGATCGCGGAAACCGCCACGGCCTATGCAACGCTGGCTGCGGATCGGGGATTGCTGGACCTGTCCCGCCAAACGCTCGCCAATGCAGAGCGCAGCCTGAAGCTGACCCAATCGCTCAACGGCGCGGGGCTGAGCGGCAAGCTGGATGTCTTTCAGGCGCAAACCATAGTGGAACAGGCGGCGTCGGACGTCGCCGTCAATGTGACGCAGGTGGCGCAGGACCGCAATGCGCTGGACCTGCTGGTCGGTGCCCCAATCGAGGATGCGTTGCTTCCGACCTCGCTTGATGGCTTGATCGCGGGGATAGCAAGAGTGCCCGCCGGTCTGTCGTCCGACATGCTGCTCCAGCGGCCCGACATCTTGCAGGCCGAGCATCAGCTCAAGGCCGCCAATGCCAATATCGGCGCGGCACGCGCGGCGATGTTTCCGAAAATCAGCCTGACCTCGGCGATCGGCATTGCCAGTTCGGCGCTGTCTTCGCTCTTTACCGGCGATGCCTTCACCTGGTCGGCCAGCCCGTCCGCGACCATGCCGATATTTGGCGGCCCCGCCCGCGGCAATCTGGATTATAGCAAGGCCCAGCGCGACCTGGCGCTGGCGCAATATGAAAAAGCGATCCAGACCGCCTTTCGCGAAGTCGCCGACGGGCTGGCGCGCGACGGCACGATCGACGCGCAACAGGCGGCTCAACGCCGTCTGGTCGCCGCCAGCCAGCGCGCCTATGATCTGTCCGAACAGCGATACCGGTCGGGAATCGACACATTCCTGAACACGCTCGTCAACCAGCGGGCGCTCTATAGCGCAAAGCGGACCGCAATCGCCACGGACCTTGCGCTCGCCAGCAACCGGCTGCGGCTATACAGGGTCATCGCCGCCGACCAGTAAAAGATAGCGCTATCATAATTCGGGTTGACCATGGTTTTTGCCCGGCCTAGTCCCTGGGAAACGAACTATATTTGACAAGGACCGTCGCCCGGTGCTGATCAGGCAGGCATTTCTGGGCTGTGTCGCAGCGCTGGCTTCCATATCGGCAATGCCTGCCATCGCCAAACCTGTGATCGACTGCCCGTTGCGCGATATGCCGTTTTCGACGGCAACGCCGCTGATCGACATATTGCGTAGCCCTGCGGCACGGAGCGTGGTGGACAAAGTCGTTCCCGGCCGGATCGATACATTGCCGCCTTTCTTTACCGGCACGACGCCGCCAAGCTTCTCTGCAATCCTGTCGC
The DNA here is from genome assembly GCF_007693735.1 of Sphingobium sp. B2. Classification (NCBI taxonomy): domain Bacteria; kingdom Pseudomonadati; phylum Pseudomonadota; class Alphaproteobacteria; order Sphingomonadales; family Sphingobiaceae; genus Sphingobium; species Sphingobium sp. B2. The sequence continues at coordinate 235,218 of NZ_VDBZ01000002.1, read as the reverse complement.
TTCGTGAAGCCGTCGGCATGCTCCAGATCAAGCCTGACAAGGTCGCCGCGATTGAGGCTGAGCTTAAGGCGCTGCCGGTGACCGATGCGGAAAAAGCGGCACGCTGCGCCCGATACGACAATGATGTGCCCACATTCGCGCTGCCCGCTGGCCGTCCGCGACTGCTGCTGTTTGAAAAGATCAACGGTTTTCGCGACGGACCATCGGTTGATGCAGCGCGCAAGGCATTGCTGGGCATGGCCAGGCGCATGGGCTGGTCGATGGTCGTCACCGACAAGGGTGGCGCATTCAATCCCGGCACGCTGCGCACATTTGACGCTGTCATCTGGAACAATGCCAGCGGCGACGTGCTGACATTGTCGCAGCGCAAGGCGCTTCAGGCCTATCTGGCGCGCGGTGGCGGTTTTGTGGGCATGCATGGCACGGCGGGCGACCCGGTGTATTTCTGGGACTGGTATGCGGACAGGCTGATCGGCGCGCGGTTCAAGGGGCATCCATCCCATCCACAATTTCAGGAGGCGCGCATTGCGGTGAACAAGGCGCATCCTCTGGCAAGCGCGCTGCCCGCCGAATGGCGGATGACCGACGAATGGTATTCTTTCCGTACCAACCCGCGCACGGCTGGCGCCGATGTGCTGCTGACCCTGGATGAGAGCAGCTACAAGCTGGAGGATGGCTTGCGGATGGGCGATCACCCGCTGGCCTGGACAAACTGCATCGGCAAAGGCCGTATTTTCTATTCGGCCATTGGCCATTTGCCCGAAAGTTACAGCCAGGCGCAGCATGTCAGCCTGCTCGAAAGCGCCATCGGCTGGGCCGCCAATCGCAACGCACCATGCAGGGCCAAGGGGTAGGCCAGCCGGGCAAAAACGCGACAGATGACATCATGCCTCCGCCCGAAATGGCGGCAAAGGGTGGCCACCGGTCCTATTGGATGATAGGAGCGGCGCAAGGCAGATAGTGACATGACATCCTCACCCACCCGTCCCGGCATATACGCACGCGGGACCGAAACGGTCGACCAGATCCTCAAGGCAGCGCTGGCGGTATTGATCGACGAAGGGGCGGACGCCTTCACCCTGCGCCGAATCGCCGCGCGCTGTGATATGAAGGTCGGCAATGTCAGCTATCATTTCCCGCGCAAGGAAATGCTGATCCAAGTGATGCTGGACGAACTGGTCGATTCCTATGGCGCGATGATGGACCAGATGGTGCGCAAGCCGGGCCTGACGGTCGAAGAACGGCTACGGCGCGTCATCATCCTGTGCCTGGATGATATACAGAGCAAGCGCACCACCCATTTATTCACCGAATTATGGGCATTGGCCAATCATAGCGATTTCGTCGCCGATCGGGTGCGCGCCTTTTACGAACGGGTGCATCGCGCCATCGGCGAATATGTCGCTGAGCTCAACCCGGACCTGACCGCCGACGAAGTGCATAGCGTCGCCCTGTTCATCAGCGCGTCGATGGAAGGATCCACCCCGTTTCTGGGCTATGGCAAACCATGGGCGCACAAAATGCCGGCCTTTACCGCGCTTGCCGCGACGTCGTTGATCCAGCTGGCCAAAACGGTGACATCGCGGGATCTTGAAGGGTTGATGACAGAGGCCGCCTAGAGCGAACAAACCGGCCAAATGGGCACCATATTGCTGCATTGCAAAATATATTTCCGTTCCGCCCCCGAAACCCCTTGACCAATACCGGACAGCTGTCCAATCTTTGCGCAGACGCCGGCGTACAGACCCGATGAGTCAGCCCCGCCGTCCGCACGATCAAGGGGGATCACGCCAGATGCCGAAGACCGCCGCCCGGGGATTGTTCGCTGCTGCCGCATGGGGATGGGCACTGCTCGCCGGCCCGACGCAGGCCGCGCCCGCCGATACCGGCGCGGCGCTGGAAATGGAAACGTCTGACGTCCTGAGTATCACTCCGCCCAAACCAACTTGGTTCTTTGTGGATGGCGGTTGGGACATGCCGGGCACTAGCATCTTCGACGGCGAAACCGGCAAGATGAAGGGCATGGTTGAAACCCGCCGCCTGGCCGATTTCGCGATCGATCCAGCGGGGAAATATTATTATGTCGCCGAAACCATCTGGTCGAAGGGCGATCGCGGCACGCGGCAGGACATGGTTTCTGTCTATGACAGCCAGACATTGAACCTGATCACCGAAGTCCCGCTGCCGGGCCGCATATTGATTGGCGCGCGGAAGAATAATTTCATCGTCAGCGACGATGGCAAGACCGCCTATGTCTATGATTTCAGCCCCGTGTCCGGGGTGAATATCGTCGATCTGGTCAAGCGTAAGTTCGTAACCGCCGTGGAACTGCCCGGTTGCGCCAGCATGATGCCCAATCCGGGCGTTGGCTTTTCCGCCCTTTGCTCGGACGGATCGCTGGCAACGGTCGCGATCAAGGGGACCAAGGCGAACATCACCCATAGCGCGCCCTTCTTTTCGGCGACCGACGACCCGATCTTCGACAATTTCACCTATGACAAGCATAAGAAGGAAACGACCTTCCTGACCTATACTGGCCAGATTTATCAGGCCAAGCTGGGTCCGACGCAGACCATTTCTGCGCCCTTCTCGATCCAGGCAGCTGCCGGCATCCGTCCGGGCGAAACCAAGCCGCTGGAGCTCAACTGGTATCCGGGCGGTCGCCAGCCCATGGCGCTGCATCGACCGTCCGGCCATTTGTTCGTACTGATGCATATGGGCGAATATTGGTCGCACAAGGCGTCCGGCACCGAAGTGTGGGAGGTCGATCTGGCCACGCAAAAGGTCGTCAAGCGGCGCACGCTCAAGGAACCGATGAACAATATCGAGGTGTCGCAGACCGACAAGCCGATGCTGTTCATGAACGGCGAAGGCGGCAACGCCATTGTCGTCGACGTCGCGACGGGTGAAGAAAAGCACAAGATAGAAAGAGCCGGGGGCAGCACCATCACGGTTGCGGACCCGTCCTGACCATGGAGCTGGGGCTGGCAATCATGGGACTGGCCGCATCGGTAGGCGTTGGACTCATCCTGCTGATCGCGGGCTTTGAAAAGCTGCGCCATCGCATCCTGTTGCCCGGCGTGATCGCCAACTACCGCCTACTCCCCAACGGCCTGGTGGCACCCGCCGCGACAATCCTGCCGATCGCCGAAATATTGATTGGCGCGGCACTGATCGCGGGTGGATGGCCGCTGCCGCTACTGCTGGCGATCCTGCTGTTGATATTGTTCGGGGCGGCGATGGCGATCAATATCCGGCGTGGCCGAACCCATATCGATTGCGGCTGTGGCCGATCGCAACTGCGCCATCCGATAGGCTGGTCGCTGGTTGGCCGCAACGCCGTACTGGCGACACTGTTGGTGCCGCGCCTATGGGACGCGCCACCGCTCGGCGCGATGGACATTGCCACGGCCATGGTCGGCGGTGTCGCACTCTATCTGGCCTATCTACTCTGCAATTCCATCGGCGCGCTCCTCGCGTTGCCCGCCGCCCACCGGAGATAAGCAATCATGATGACATCGCTCATTGTCTCGCAAATATTGTCGTGGATCATGATCCTTGGCTTTGGCGTGGCGCTGCTCGCGATCGCGCGTCAGGTCGGCGTGCTGCACATTCGCGTTGCGCCTGCCGGTGCATTGACGACCGGCGGTGGCCCGGCGGTGGGCGACGCCACGGTCAAGGTCGATGCGCGCTTGCTGGACGGCGGCCCGGTAACGATCGGCGGGCACGCCCCTGACATACCGCTGCGCCTGCTGATGTTCGTGTCCGCGCAATGCCCGCTGTGCAAATCAATCATTCCGATGGCGAAATCCTTTGCCCGCGACGAGCGTGTCGCGCTCAGTTTCGTCGGTGACGATGATGCCGCGGCCCAGCGCGCGATGATCGCGCAGCACGGGCTGGAGGCTTATCCATTCGTGAATGGCCCTGAAGTGGGACAGGCCTTCGGCGTCGCGAAGTTGCCCTATGCGGTGTTGATCGACGCGGAGGGGACGATCCTGTCCAAAGGACTGGTCAACAGCCGCGAACATCTCGAAAGTCTGATCGTGGCCCATGAGATGGGGATCAAGACCGTGCAGGATTATATCGGATCGTTAAAGGCGCAGGCTGCCTGAGCGGCATATAGGGGGTCAGTGAGATGAAGAAATTTGACGCCGACGCCATGGGGGAACGCCTGTTGCGCAAGCTGGCGGGCGGCACGTCGCGCCGTTCCATGTTGTCGCGACTGGGGGCGGCGTTGGTGGCGGCGCCCGCCTTTCCTCTGTTGCCGGTCAGTCGCGCCGAAGCAGCCAAGCCAGACCGGTCACCGGAAGGCAAGACCGGTTTCGCGCGCAACGCCCAGACGAAAGACGACACCAAGTGCGACTATTGGCGCTATTGCGCCATCGACGGAGCGCTGTGCACATGCTGCGGCGGCGGCATCCACAGTTGCCCGCCGGGGGCCGAGCCTTCGCCCGTGTCCTGGGTGGGCACCTGCATCAACCCGGACGACGGCAAAGCCTATCTCATCGCCTATCGCGACTGTTGCGGCAAACCGGCCTGCGGGCAGTGCGGTTGCGACAATACCGACCGCGAAACCCAACTCTATGTGCCGCAACTCAACAATGATGTGATCTGGTGCTTCGGTACGACCAGCATGGAGTATCATTGTTCGACCGCGGTGCTGGTAGGATCCGCCAGCTAGGATCGGGCGGCGATGCGCAGGCTTGTTCTTGGTTCGCTGTTCCTGATCGGCGCGGTCGGTATTGGCCGCGCCGCGCTGCCGCCATTGGGTCCGCTACCCGCCGCGATCACCGATCCTGACCTTGCGCGATCCGACTATGCCGAACATTGCGGTGGCTGTCATGGCGTTCAGGGCAGCGCTGCACCCGCGCTATTGCCCGAATTGCGCGGGCGGGTTGGCTGGTTCATGTGTACCCCGCAATCGCGGGCCTATCTTATCCGCCTGCCCAATATCGCGCACAGCCGGATCAAGGACAATCAACAGCTTGCCGATCTGGTCAATTACATGGTCTTTGGCCTGGGCGGGGCCAGCGTGCCAAAGGGCGCCAAGCCTTTCACGGCGCAAGAGGTGGCGCACGAACGCCAGTTCGCGCTGACATCCGTTTCGCTGAAGGCCGAGCGCGCCCGCTATGTCGAGGCTGCAATCCGCAAGTGCGGCGCGCCAACCGCCATGCGACGGCTCTATCCGGGGCAGGAATAAAAGGATTTCATAACCGAATTGGTAAGAATAATGCCGCCGGATCGCTGGTCCGGCGGCATTATCAAGTCAGTAGCAGGCGCTCAGAATTTCTGACCGAAGCGGATGCCGAAAAATTGCGGCTTGATGGTGAAGGTACGCGACGACCCGGAACAGAAGTCGATCGAACAGAAAGTATTTTTGGTCAGCTGGCCACGCTTGTCGAAGGCGTTCTGGATGAACAGCGTCACGCTCCAACTGTCCTTCTTGATGCCGCCGGAAAAGTCGAAGCTGACAAAGCCCTTTGTGTTGCCAAGCAGCGCATTATTATCGACGTTCAGATCCTGGGTCGCTCCGGTCTGGTAGAGCGCCGCGCCCTGCACATAGGCGCTATAGTCACCCATATAGGTGTCGTAGCGGATGGATGTCGTGCCCTTGAACTTGGGCTGGCGTGGCAGGCGGGTGCCATTGGCAGCAGCGACCTGCGGCGTTGGTGGACTGGATTCGGGCACATCCTGACCTAGCGTACAGCTCGATAGTTGGGAGATGGTCGATGTATCTTTGTCCAGCGCGAAGTTGCAGAAATTGCCCTTCAGCTTGCCGTCATTATAGGCACCGGAGGTCGAGATCGTCACCTTGCCCAGCTTCAGGTCGGCATCATATTCGATACCCTTGACCACCGCCTTGCCCGCATTGCCGGTCATGCCCGCACCCTGCGCACCCGACACCACGACACCATATTGGATATTATTCCATTTCTCGTAATAGACCGCTGCATTGAAGCGGAAGATGTTGTTCCAGGTCGTTTTGACGCCGAGTTCGAAATTGGTGAGCGTTTCGGACTTGAACGGAGCGACATCGACCGGGCCGAAGTTGCGGATGCGCAGTGGACGATTGAAACCGCCGGGGCGGAAGCCGGTGGAATAATTGAAATAGACCATCTTGTTGGGCTGGAACTGCCAGTCGAGCGCGACCTTGTGCGTCTCGCCATCTTCCTTATAGCGCCCGGTCTGGTCGGTCGCGCGGAAATTGGTGTTGAGGCATTGCAGCCGCTCGGCTGGGAGCGGAGTCGGGCAACCCATTTCCCCGGTCGGGACAAAGACCGACGTGACCGTATTCGCCGCAGACCCTGCGACACCGGCAAAGCCCTTGACCGCATAATCGGTCCAGAAATAACGAATGCCGCCGGTCAGTTTCAGTGTCGGCGTGATATTATAATGGCCTTCGGCGAAGATCGCCTTGTCATGGTAAAGCTGGTTCTGCTCGACAGCGTAGAAGCCATCGCCCTTTACCGCCTGTGTTCCCAGAAGCATCGTGCCGAGCGGATTGCCGTTTGGATTGATCACGGTGTCGGTGAAGTAGGGTACGCTATCATCCTCAGTGTCAGGCAAGCCATCCTGATCATAATCAATCGCAAACATAGCCGGCACACCGATCAATCCGCCAGCCACATCGCCGCCGCCGGTCTGGGTATAGCCCGTGATCGTATCCAGCCCGCGAATCGCATAATAGGTGTTCGTCTTATTCTTCTGCCGCTGGTAGAAACCACCGATCGTCACGTCAAACGGCCAATCCTTGGGCGTCGACAGACGTAATTCCTGGGTAAATTTGTCGCGGTGCGTATCGGCATGATAATATTGCGTCGGGTCGATCAGCGAACATTGCTGTGATGCGCCCGACCCGGTGCAATTATCGAAAAATTGCAAATAGCTTTCGTAGCCCGGCCCGAAACCGTCATAAGTGACTGTATAATAAGTATAGTCGTTGAGCGTTCGCGTCCTACGTTTGAAATAGCCGGTCGCCGAAACAATGTCCCAGTCGCCGATATGACCATGGATGCTGAGCGCCGCCTGATACCAGCGATCGTCATTCCTGGTCTTGTCATAATCATGCACTTCCAGATCGCCGACGCGCGGATCGAAGCCGAAATAGCCGTTGGCGACCTGCTTTTGCGCGGTGATTTCGGGCGCGACCGACCAGCCATCCACCGGCTCCCACAGCAATTGGACGCGACCGCCAAATTCCTTGATACTATTATAGTCATCCTTGGCGATGTCGGAATTGTCGAGATTGAAGAAGGTCGCCGGGTTTTCATCCCCCAGCGTATAAACGGCCGGATCCCCATTGTTGAGCAATCCGTTATTGGGCTTATTGTCGATATAGCCGCCATCACGCCGGTAATAGCCCATGGCGCGGACCGCTAATGTGTCGCTTAACGGCACGTTGATGTAGGATTCCAACTGGCCGCCAAAGTCGCCCTTGCCATATTTATTGGCCTCGACATCATAACCGAACTCGAACTTGTCCATATTGGGCTTGTTGGTGATGATGCGGATGGTGCCGGCCAGCGATCCCGCGCCATAAAGCGTGCCCTGCGGCCCGGCCAGCGCTTCTACGCGCTCCAGATCATAGGCATGGATGTCGGGCACTTCCGTGCCCGTGATTGGAATGTCGTTTAGATAATAACCAACCGAGGCATAGGCGCCGCCCGCTGGCACGATGCCGCGGAAAAAGGCGGTGTTGCGGCCTGGCCCGATCCCCTCGAACGATACGGACGGCAACAGCGTGGCAAAATCGCTCAAGCCCTTGACCTGCCGCTCCGCCAGCGTTTCAGCACCCAGCGCCTGCATGGAAATCGGCACTTTCTGGATGCTCTGCGCACTGCGGGTCGCCGTGACGACGATTTCAGTGAGGCCACCGCCCGCGTCATCGGCAGGTGATGTCATGGCTGGATCAGCGGCTTGGTCAGCAACGGCACTGGCCGCGCGCGCCATGCCTGTAGCGCCCAGCCCGGCCAATATGGTGGTCACGCCCAATATCTTCACAAGTTGCGACCGGCGACGAGACGGAATTTTCATAGTGTTGGACTCCCCCTTGAAAAGATGCCCTCCACTCTCCCAAAATCGCGGTTATCCCGCGCGATTATGACGCATTGCAGCGTATTTTCAGCTGGCGTGTCACAAGCCGAATTTCGCAAGGGCAAAACAGCCCCACGACCGGAAACGGCGCACGCCTCCAGACCTGCCGAACGACGGCATGGCATCACAATTTACCTGTATACCCCTTGGACTTTCGCTATTTCGTACGCTTGTCCAAGTTTGATAATGCTGTAACGATGGCAGGAGTCAACAGCCTAATTTTACTGTTCCCGCCCTTCGGTCGCTCCTGTTGTTGCGCAACTGCAATATCCTGTTCATTGTGCAAACGAGAAAGGAAGTAAAAGCCTCCATGGACGCTGCTTCGCACCCGCCGGTCCCCCCTTCCCGCGCACTGAACGTGGCGGTGGATTGCGCTGCCAAGCTGCTGGACACCCGGCCGGCGGAAGCTTTGGCGCATGCAGAAGAGATACTGACAAAAGCCCCCGGCCTGCCGCCCGCAGAACTGGTCGCTGCCCAGGCTTTGCGGCGCTTGGGCCAGCCAGACGCCGCTCTCTCGCGGCTTGCAGCGCTTGCCCGTCGCCAGCCGAACGTGCCCGCCCTGTTATGGGAAATTGCGCAGGCAGCAAGCGACACGGGCGATAGTGCGCAGGCTATCGCCGCGCTGGAACGCCTGGTCCGCCAACAAGCCGGTGTGGCGAGCGGCTGGTTCCGGCTGGCGCGCGAATTGCGGAAAGTGGGCCGCAACGACCAAGCGTGGCGCGCAGACCTGTCGGGCATCCATGCCTCATCACGCGACCGCGACCTGCTTGAAGCAGCGGTGGCAATGAATGAGGGGTGCCTGGACGATGCCGCAGCGATTCTGGATGCGCGGCTCGGCCGGTTGCCGGATGATCCCGCCGCCGCGCGATTGCTGGGCGAAATTCACTGGCGTCGCGGGGACATGAGCACTGCGCTGATACTGGTCGAACGCGCTGTCGCCACCGCCCCCGGCTTCGATCTGGCGCGCGATTTCCTGATCCGGCTGCTGCTCCAGAACAACCGCCTGACCGACGCGCTTGCCCACGCGGATATTCTGGCGCAATCTCCGCTCGACAATCCGGGCTATGCGCTGCTGCGTGCTTCGGTGCTGGTGCGGCTGGGCGATCAGGCGCAGGCGGCCGCCATCTATGAAGGGCTGCTGGCACAAAAGCCGGATCAACCGCAACTCTGGCAGAATTTCGGCCATGCGCTCAAGACGCTGGGACGGCAGGCGGACGCAATTCATGCCTATCGCCAGGCGGTGCGCTATCTGCCGACCATGGGCGAAGCCTGGTGGAGCCTTGCCAATCTCAAGACCGTCAAGCTCGACGCAGCGGATATTGCCGTGATGGAACAGGCGCTGTCGATGCTGGCGCCGGAGGAGGCGGCACGGAGCGCGGACATCTTCCACCTCCATTTTTCACTCGGCAAGGCGCTGGAGGATGCGCGCGATTATGCCGCTTCCTTTGGTCATTATGATCGCGGCAACCGCCTGCGCCGCTCGCTGCTATCCTATGATGCCGATGAATTTGCCGCGGAAGTCAAGGCAACGGAAGCCTGCTTTACTGCCGCCTTCCTCACGCGAATGGGAAAGGGGGGCGCCGCTGCGCCCGATCCCGTCTTTGTGGTCGGCCTTCCCCGGTCCGGCTCCACGCTGGTCGAACAGATACTTTCCAGCCACAGTCAGGTTGAGGGGACGATGGAATTGCCGGAGATGATGATCATCGCCAGCCGTCTGCAATCGCGCATCGATGAAGGCGAATTCCCCGATTTCTCCACGATGATCGCGTCGCTGACGCCAGCCGACCGGCAACGGCTGGGCGAGGAATATATCGATCGCACCCGCGTTCACCGCCAGAGCGACAAGCCCCGTTTCATCGACAAAATGCCCAATAATTGGCAGCATGTTGGCCTGATCCGGCTGATCCTGCCGAACGCCAAGATCATTGACGCGCGTCGCCATCCGATGGGCTGCTGCTTTTCGGGATGGAAACAGCATTTCGCCCGCGGTCAGGCCTTTACTTACGATTTGAGCGAGATCGGTCGCTATTATCGCGATTATGTGGCGCTGATGAGCGCGTTCGATGCGGCGGCGCCCGGCCATGTCCACCGTGTGCATTATGAACATATGGTCGCCGACACGCCCGGCGAAGTCGCGCGGCTGCTCGACTATCTTGGCCTGCCGTTCGAGGAGGCATGCCTTGCCTTCTGGCGGACGGAGCGGGCAGTTCGCACCGCGAGTTCGGAACAGGTGCGTCAGCCGATCTTCACTGATGGCGTCGATCATTGGCGGCATTTCGCGCCCTGGCTCGGTCCTCTGGAAGAGGCGCTGGGGCCGGAGATAGAAGCCTATCCGGCCTGACGCTCCCGCCCTATGATCCCACTGACATTGGCGACCGCGAAACTCACCCCATGAAGATTGCGCCGCTGTTCGACGCCGGGAATCGGCCGCGGATGTCCGCTGGCATGGATGACCCCTTCCGTCACAGAATAGATTCCACGCGGGCAATCCCAATCGAGGGTGACGCCCAGTACCCCGTCGAGACTGCCCGGATAGCAGGCCTGTCCGTCAACATCGCGCGCCGCGACAATCTGAATTTCTGCAACCCTGGCCCGCTCCACTACTGCCGCAAAAGCCGCGCTGTGCGCCGGATTGACGGTCCCAAGACTGAGATTGATCAGATCGACCCGCGCCTCGACCGCCAGATCAATCGCGCTGACGAGCGCCCGCGCACTGGCGCGAAGCGCCGCATGAAAGACCCGGATCGGCAGGCATAAGGCATCCGGCGCCTGATCCATGATGGCAGCGGTTACGGCCGTGCCATGGCCCAGATCGTCCAGCGTATCGCCTTGGGTAAAGCTGCCATCGCGCGCCACGGAAAAGCCCGACAATAGGCGCGCGGCATCAATATGCGGATGGTCGGGATGCACCCCGCTGTCGATGATCGCGATCCGTACCGGATCAGGCATGAACCGGCTCACCGCGCCGCTCTACCCTAGCGCGCCCGTCCGTCAGCGTCACGATCATGTCGGCCAGTTGCGCCATGGCAGGCTTGTGCGTGATGATGATGATGGTCGCATCGGGCAACGCCCCGCGCAGCCGACCAGCTATCAATTGCTCCGTTTCCCCGTCCAGCGCCGATGTCGGCTCGTCGAGTATCAGGATGCTGGGCGAGCGCAGCAATGCCCGCGCGAGAACGATCCGTTGTCGCTCCCCCGCCGACAATGCCATGCCACGCTCCCCCGCCCGCGTGTCGTACCCCAGCGGCAGCCGCGCGATAAAATCGTCCAGCCCCGCCGCATGGGCCGCAGCCTCTATCTGGGCCTGTCGCACGTCGGGAAGCGCAAAGCCGATATTCGCCGCGATCGTATCGTTAAACAGATAGGGCGACTGGTCGACCAGAATGATCTCCCGCCGCACATCGTCAAGCGCATAGTCGCGCAGGTTACGGTCATTGACCATCACGCGCCCGGCATCGGGATCAAGATAGCGCACCATCAGGTCCGCCATGGTCGATTTTCCCACTCCGCTCGGTCCAAGAATCGCGCACAGGCTGCCCGCTGCTATCGTCAGGTCTATTTCGCGCAGCACGACATCACGATCATAACGCATCGCCACCCGGTCGAACCGGATCACTTGCGCCCGCTCCAGCGGCACTGGATCGGCGCACTCGACCACATCGGCCCTGGTATCGAACAGTTCGAATATCCGCCCCAGCGACACCCGTGCCGACGCGAGGCCAGACGTCAGCCCCATCAGCGTCTGGATCGGCGATAGCAGCCGCATATGATAGGTCATGAACGCGACCAGCGTACCGATGCTCATGCCATCTTCGATGATGCGCCAGCCGCCATAGAGGATCACCGCCGATGTCGCGGCGGTCATCAGCGTGCCGGGCAACGCGCCAGTCATGTAGGAGGCGACCTGCATCCGCAACATTGCGCCGACAAAGGCATCATTCTTCCGCTGGAAGCGTCCGACTTCATGCTCGCCTGCGCGTAGCGAAGCGACCACCCGCATACCCATGACCGTATCGCCCAGCAAGCTACCCAGGTCCGCGCCCTTTTCCCGCATGTCACGGGTCAGCGCGGTCAACCGCCGCTGATAGTAAGCGAATGTCGCGAGACTTGCCGGGACCAGCACGACGCTTACCAGGAACAGCCGCCAGTCGAGCCACAGCATCATGGCCACGCAGCCGACGAAGAAGAGCAGGTTGCTGACGACCGATAGCATGGTATCGGACGCGATCCGCTGCACATCGCTTACGTCGCTGTTCATCCGCGATACGAGGTCGCCCAGCCGGAAACTGCCGTAAAAGCGTGGCGAAAGCGTCTGGAGATGGCGCAGTAGGGCCGCGCGAATATCATAGAGCATCGCCGCCGACAGGGCGACATAGCGATAGCTGGCGAGGATGTTGACCGCGAACCCGGCAACGGTCACGCCAATCATGATCGCGGCGATCCGTACCAGCGCGCCCATATCTCGTCGCAAAAGCGCCTGGTCGATCATCAATTTGGACAGATAGGGCTGCGCCAGCCCCAGCGCGGTCGACACAAGGCTGATCGCCAGGACCACCATCAGCGCGCCGCGATAGGGCCGCAGGAAGGGGCTTAGTCGCTTGTAAGCGCTCCAGTCGGCAACCGGCGTGGGCGTTGCGCCACTCATGCCGCCTGCTGCCGGGGCACCAGCCGGAACCCGTCCAGCACGAAGGCTGGCTCCGGCATCTTTGCCAGCAGGCCGGTGCACCAGCGATGCCCGTCCATCAATGCATCATGTTGCGCCCGCCACCAGTCACCCGTCCCGCCGCTGGCGTAGAATTGCGCGCAGAGCGCCAGATGCCGCCGCATCGCCGCGATCAGCATGGACTGATAATGGGTCAGCAATGCCGCGCGATCGCCGCCCTCTGCTATGCCGATCAGCACGGCGGAGGCCAGTATCGCCTCCCGCACAGATTGCGCGGTGCCATCGCCACAGAGTGGATCGAAGCCCAATGCTGCGGTTCCGCTGGCCAGCCAGTCGTCGCCGCACAGGGGCAGATGCAGGCGCGGTGCTGCGAGAAAGGGCATGGAGGCCGCCCCGACGGCGTCGACCACTGGCGCAATCAATCCGCTCTGCGCCAGCAGGTCGTCCAGCGACCCGCCTACCCCCAGCAACCAGCCTTCCCCCGTTCCGGCGGGCACCAGAAACAGCCAGCCATCCGGTACCGCCTCTACCCTGCCCTCCTGCGCGCAAGCCGGGTCACGCAAGCGGATCTTCGCGGCGACGGCGTTGCGATCACCAAAGATACGCATCTCGCCCGATGGCTGCGGCGGCGCGGCGTGAATGGAGAAATCGACCGGCACGGGCCCTGCGGCAGGCTTGTCGCTGGCCAACGCCGCCTGCACCGCTTCTTCCGACACCAGAGCCGCGCTGTGGGGGACCGCCACCGGCGCACCGCCCCATGCGATCACTCGACGCTTGATCCTGGGGCTATCGGCAAAGAGGCCGGGCCGCTCGAACACGTCGCGCAGTAGCGCCAGAGCGGGATCGCTCAACAGGATCGTCGGCACCGGCGTGCGATGAGCGGCTTCGCTTGCGACCCGAAGGCCCGCTCCATGTAATAGATGTGCACATGTCGTCGCCGCAATCCCGCTGCCCCGGATGCCGACGATCAAGCGCCTTTGCCTCATTCCACTGCGACCATGCCCGCGCCAGTGGTGTCATAGCCCAGATCCAGCGTCACCTCATGATTGAGCGTTCGGGCGTCATAGACTTCCAGATCATAGCTCGCGCCGTAAATATATAGTTTCGCGCCATCGATGGACATGCCCAGGCGGAAACGCGACCGGCATGGGAACTCCGCCTTGTCGACCACGGCATTGCTGGCCATGTCCATATGCCAGAATTCGCAGCGCTTATTGCCATATTTGCCGTTGGTGACGACGGTGTAGGCCTGCTTGCCGTCGGGCGTAACCTGTAGTCCGGCCATCGCGTCTGGTGCAGGGCCGATCGGGGTAAAATCAAACTGCCGGGTCGACAAATCGAAGCGCGCCAGGCCGAACATCTTGTTATGGACATAGGTGTCGGCGGCATTGAACAGCGCCACATATTGCCCCGGTGTACGGATAGCGTCCAACGTGCCGCCAAAGCCGACATTTTCCATGCCGGTGCCTTCCGGCTTGGCCAGGTCGATCCGGTCCGTCACCTTCAGCGTCGCCAGGTCGATGATCGCGACCTTTTCCCCGAAGGCGTAGAGCGTTTTGCCGTCTGGCGACACTTTGTACCCCGCGCGCCAGCTGCCGGAACGTTCATCCTCCTTGTCGAGATCGGCCGTGCGGACGACCTTTTGCTGTTTCAGGTCGATGACGCCATACATGGGCTTGCTGACGGTATAGCGGTCTATGCCCTTATCGAATTTGGAGAGGACAGTGTAGAAATAGCGACCCGTAGGATCGGGTACTCCGCCCCAGAAACGATAGCGGGTGGTGCCGTCATTCAGGCTGAATTTGTTGATCACCTTGCGCGTCGCGGTGTCGATCACCTCGATCCCGCCGGTGGTGATGGTCGTTACATAGATGCGCTTGCCATCGTCGGACAATTGCATCGACGTGGGCAGGCCGGTGTCCAGCTTGATCGTGCCGGTGACTGCCCCCTTGCTTTCTTCAAACACCAGCAGGCGGTCGGGATAGGAGCCCATGAACAGCGTAGCTGCGTGCATGGGCGCAGCGCCCAGCATCGCCAGGCCAGGGCCCAGCATCAGACGAAATTTATGCATGGCGGCCCTCATGGGAAAACGAGATCGAGATTGCGCCAATCCTTGGTCGCGGTAGCGCAGTTACTGGCCCAGTCGGGCGAGTAGTTGACATGATCGGGCACCTGAACCGGCCAGAAACAGGTGACGTAGCAATCATAAATATCGCGCTCGACCGGCTGGCACAGCCCCGCCGTCCCGCCACTGGCATCGACTTCCCAGCCAGGGGAAAAGGAGAGCGAACAACCCATCGGCACATGCGGACGCGGTGTCTGCTGAAGGGCGACGACATCCTCCTCCATGTCCGCATGAGGGGAAGCGGCTGCCTCCATCTGCGTCACGGCCTCGTCGATCCGCTGCGCCTTTTTATTGATGGCGCGAAGATGCTTCATGACAACCCCTTTCTCTCGGCAAAGCGTTCCAGGAAGCCCGGATTACGCACCGACAACACGCCGTAGATACGCAGGCAGGTGTCGGTCCACTGGCGTATCCAGTCGCAATAATGGAGGTTGGCGTGGCCGGTATCGCCATAGCGGACAAATGCTTCATGATGGCATCCGCCCGCACAAAGCGGCCGCGCCCAGCAGCTCTGGCAGTCATATTTCGCCTGGACATGCCCCTTGGCCAGGAAATCGCCCTGCTTGACGCGGTCGATGCCGCTGGAGACATGCCCCATGCTATGCGTGTCAGCGTCCGTGAAGCGATGGCAGGGCGACAGGTCGCCCGAAGGACTGACCCCCATCAGCCCCAGCCCAGCGCCGCAGGGGTGCGATTTGTTGACGCCTGAAATCAGCTCGCTGATCGTTTCGCTAACATTGGTGAAGCCGTGCGACTCCCCGCGCAGGGCATATTCCAGCCACTCGTCCGCTAGGCTGTTGAACTGCGCCAGCACGCTATCCATGCCGTTGCCGTCCAGCGAATAGGCGCGTGTCTCCCCCGTCGTCACCGGCGCGAAGCCGACCTCGTGAAAGCCCAGATCATCCTTCAGATGGCGGAAGATGCGGACGACATCGGTCACACCTTCGGTCAGCGTCACCCGCGCGGTGATGGCCCGCGTCTTGTGATGCGCGATCAGCGTGCGTAGGCGCGGCTCGATCACCGCATAGCTGCCCTTGCCATTCTTGAAGACGCGATGCTTGTCCTGCAATTCCGGCGGGCCGTCCATCGATACGGTCACGCCGATGCGATTGTCCGACAGGAAGGTGACAATCTCCGGCGTCAGCAGCGTTGCGTTGGTCGTGAGGCTGTAGGTGATGTCCTTGCCGGCTGCGTTCGCAGCTTCATTGGCGTAGGCCACAACATCGCGTAACAGCTTGAAATTCATCAAGGTCTCACCACCAAAGAAGGTGATGTGCACCGACTTGCGGCCGATTGCCTCCGCGATCAGCAGATCGACCGACGCCATCGCCGTTTCAAGCGTCATATATTTGGGTTTGCCCGCTGGCGTCGCGATCTTGTCCGCGCCGAATTCGTAGCAATAAGTGCAGGCCAGATTGCACTGATTGGTGACGTTCAGCACCAGCGCCTGCAACGGAAAGTCCGCCGGAGGAGCCTGGGGCGCCTCTGCAACCGGCATGGCGTGGCCCAGATGGATGAGCCGCGCCTGCCGCAATTCGCGCACCAGCCCGTCGGCTTCTTCCGCCGTGCTGCCTTCCGCTACCAATTCGCGCACGAGCGCTGCGTGGGTAAGTTCCTGTCCATCAAGCCGGTCCAGAACCGCACGGACATGGGTGTCGATTTCGAAGATGGCGCCCGCGCTTACCAGATAGACGAATTCGCTGCCGCCTGCGTCAAAGCCGTGATATTCCGCCCGGCGATAGGTGGGTGCCTGCATCAGGGTCATTGCGACACCTCCGGTTGATCCCATTTCTGATAGGCGGGCACGGCGACAACCATGTATGACCGGGCGGTCAACGGCTTGCCGAACTTGTCCTTTTCGGCCTTGGCCGTGGCGACGACCCAAATATCGCCATAATTATTGCGACCAAAGCGGCGGGCGGGGTTCGGCCCCTCGCTATTGGGGGTGAAGAGCGCCGCGGGACTGAGCGTGCCGACATATTTGGCGTCATCATCATAATAAACCGCCAGATATTCCTGGGTCGACCAGGTGACGTCGACAGGCCCCACTGCAATATCGTCGGCCGTCCCCTGCTTGCCGTCGATGCCATTTTCGAAGCCTGTCGCCTCGAACTGGGCGTAGCCTTTGGGGAATTTGATCCCGCCCAATCGCGACAGGGCGGTTTCCGGTGTCACCTTGATATAATCAATCTTGCTGTAGACCGGGAAAGCCTGTTCCAGCACCGCGCCACCGACCGCGACATTGCGCTGTCCCGACGCCGCCCCGGCGGCGACGTCGGCCATCACCACCAGTTCCTGCGGGCTGGCCGACAGTATTCTGGTCGCGGTCACGCCCATGCCCAGATCAATGTCGGCGGGCGTAAGCGAAGCGGGCAGATTGTGGCCGACGATGCGGAACTGCGCGCCCCTGGTCCCGGCCTTCACCGAACCGGGGATGACGGCCAGCACCGCTGGCGCAGCCGTTGCGCGGGTCAATTTTACGTCCAGCCCGAATTCCTGATAATCGCCCCAATACCAGCGCCCCACCGCGCTTTGCTGGTCCGGCGCGAACCACATTGTTTCGCGCGCGGCGCTGCCCAGATCATCGGGCCTGCCAGCGACGGCCGCGCCTTTTGACGATCCGCGCCAGCTATAACCGGCGTAAACAATGCCTGCCCCGCTGCGGTTCACCGACGCTCCATTGTTGAGCGAGCGCAGCACACTGCTGGTCAGGAATTCGTCCGCTGCCTTGCCGGGCTTGATACTGAAGCTGCCCACGAAACGCCCCTGCCCCGGCGCCGATGCCACGACCAGCCATTCGCCCGCCAGACGCGGCACGCTCTGGCGCGATTGCCATGCGGCCCATTCGGGCGTGTGCAGCGGCGCGGCCTTCGCCAGATAGCCAAGCGCATATTCGCCGCGCAGCATCTTGTCCTTGGGATCGCGGCCCGCCGGTTGCTCGCTATCCTCGGCCGGGCGGCGATATTGAGCGTCCGCCTGCGAATACATGGCGACATGCAGATCCTGTAACTGCTTCCATTCCAGCTTCGACCGCCGCCAGGACAGGGGCTGGGCAAAGCTATGGCAGGCAGCGCACGCCCCGCGCATGGTTTCGTTCGGGATATTGGTCTCGTCGATCATCCGCTTTTCGGCCAGATACATGACCGGCAGCGCCTCTTGCGGGGCCAGGCCATGCGACGAGGAGAGGGATTTAACGATAGCGCGCGATTCTTCGGGCGTGATCGCCAGGCCATTCAACCGGACCATACGCTTGATCGCCTGCGACCAACCTTCAGGCGTGGTGCGGACCCAGCTGATCCGCGACAAATTCCTCTTGGCATCGGGCGCGTGGCAGGTGCCGCATTTTTCCTTGACCAGCGCGTCTGCAACCGGGATCCCCGGATCGCTTTCCTTCATAAGCGCGCCATCCGGCCCGCCATCGGCCTGCGCGAACAGGATCGATGTAGAAAACAGCGCCAGCAACCCGAATTTCGAGACCGTTACCCGCTTCACCCCGTTTCCCCCACAAGCACCATAAGATGCGCGAAACCCAAGCTCAGGCAGACGCACACCGTGCGCTATCGTCTCGGAAACGTATGGCGTAGTGGAAATCCGCCATAGGAAACTGGACATCTATCAAGATTTTTTGAGCGGGCTGATCGCCCCCTTCCGAATCCTAATCAAAACACTCGCACGGAGGGATGCCACGCCGATCCCGGTATGACAGCATCCTGAAATGGCCGCCCGGAATCAGCCGCGCCAAAACCCATCGCGCTACCCGACTGGGTTATTTTCAGACCAGCATCTCGGTTGTCACCGGAAGTGATCTGATGCGTTTGCCGGTCGCGGCGTAGATGGCATTGACCAGCGCGGGGATGACTGGAGGAAGCGCGGGTTCGCCCAGGCCCGTTGGAGGGTAATCGGTCTTGACGAATTCGACATGGATGGTTGGCGTGTCGGGAATGCGCTGAAGCGGGTGGGTATCGAAGTTGGCCTGCTCGATGGCTCCGGCAACCTGAGTGATGGCCTGCCCGGCGAGTGCCTGCCCCAGCCCTTCGATCACCGACCCCTGGACCTGGTGCAGCGCATTGATGGGGTTGATGATATGGCCGCCGACATCGCCTGCAACCCAGACCGTCCTGACCTTCGGCACGCCGTCGGCAACGGCTACTTCCACTACTTCGGCGAAATAGCCGGCATGGCTGTAATAAAAGGCAAAGCCCTTGCCCTGCCCCTTGGGCAACGCCGTGCGGTTCGCCCAGTCGCCCATGGCCAGCGCCTTTTCGATCACGCCCCTGGCGCGCGCTGTGACGAAGGGCGGGCGATTGGCTCCCTGACTGACCTGCGCGGTCTTGGCCAGGAGTTCGAGCATCAGCGTAGGCAGATCCTTGCCCGCCGCCGCCGCGACCTCATCCATGAAAGCCTGATAGACGAAGGCCAGCGCGTTGGAGCCGGGGGCGCGCAGCCAGCCGGTCGGCATGTTGGTGGGCAGGAAACTTTGTTCGAACAGCACATGGTCGATCAGGCCTGCGGGCAGTTCACCGGGGGACAGTTCGGCCGACCGCACGGGCTTGCCATCCTTGCCGAAGGTGATGAAATGATCGTGGAGGGCAGTCAGCGCCCCGTCCTTGTTGAGCGCGGCACGGAAGCCGTGCCAGCCTGCCGGGCGATAGAAATCGCGGTGCATGTCGTCAGCGCGGGTGAAGAGCAGTTTGACTGGTACGCCCGGCACTTGCGCGGCGATGCGCGCCGCCTGCACCATATAGTCGTTCATGAGCCGCCGCCCAAAACCGCCGCCGATACGGGAGAAATTGATGCGGATCTTCTCCGGCGGCAGGCCGAGCGCCTGGGCGACCAGTCCGCGCCCGCTCTCCGGATTCTGGGTCGGCGCCCAGATTTCGATGGCGCCATCCTTGAACAGGGCCGTGCAATTTTGCGGCTCCAGCGTGGCATGGGCGAGAAAGGGGTAGCTATAGTCTGCGGTCACGACCTTGTCCGCCGACGCGAAGGCGCCATCGACATCGCCAGTGCGGACGATATTGCCGTCCGCCTTGCCCTTCGCACGGGTCGCGGCCTGCGCGGCATAGCCCTGGGTCGAAAAGCCGGTGACCGCGCTGTCGTCCCACTCGACTTTCAGCGTCTCGCGCGCCTGATTGGCGGTCCACCAGCTTTTGGCGAGGATCGCTACACCATCATAGCCGGATTCAGGGGTGCCATCGCCCTTGATCGTCAGCACATGGGCAATGCCGGGCAGCGCGCGCACTGCGTCCATATTGGCCGATTTGAACGTGCCGCCAAATGCCGGGCAGGTTTCCAGCACAGCATGGAGCATGCCCGGCAGCTTGACATCGATGCCGAACAGCGGCTTGCCCGCGACGATGGCAGGCGTGTCGACACCGCCGACCGACTGCCCAATGATATGGAAATTTGCCGGGTCTTTCAGTTTGAGCGTCGCGGGATCGGGGGCTGGCAGCTTCGCTGCCGCGCCTGCCAGTGTGGCGTACGGGATCGACTTGCCGGTTTTGGGGTCGGTCACCGTGCCGCTGCCAGTCGTCAGCATCTCTGCCGCAACGCCCCATTGCGCTGCTGCAGCGGCGACCAGCATCGCGCGCGCCGCCGCTCCAGCCTGCCGCATGGGCAGCCATTCACGCGGGGTCGTCCGGCTGCCGCCTGCGCTCTGCCCGCCGAAAATCTTGGCGTCGGCATGGGTTTGTTCGATGCTGACCTGCGCCCAGTCGACGTCCAGTTCCTCCGCGATGAGCATCGGCAGCATCGTCTTGGCGCCCTGGCCGATTTCAGCATTTTTCGCGCCGATGATGACGCGATTGTCCGGCAGGATGCGGATGAACGCGTTAATGATGACCGGCGTGCCATCCGCCGCCTGTGCGATCGGCACGGCAAGATCGAACAGCAATCCGCCGCCCGCGATCAGCGACGCGGAAATGAACCCGCGGCGGGAGAGTGTCGCACTGCTCATGCTGCGGCCGCCTTGATCGCGGCGCGGATGCGGACATAGGTGGAGCAGCGGCACAGATTGCCCATCATCGCGGCGTCAATATCCTCGTCGGTGGGCTTGGGCGTCTGGCTGAGAAGCGCGGTGGCGCTCATGATCTGCCCGGCCTGGCAATAGCCGCACTGAGGGACGTCCTGGGCGATCCAGCTGGCGGCAATGCGCTTGCCAACGTCAGTGGCTGCCGCGCCCTCGATCGTGGTGACCGCTGCGCCCTTCACATCGCCCAGCAGGGTCTGGCACGACCGCACCGCCTGTCCGTCGACATGAACGGTGCACGCGCCGCAAAGCCCGGCGCCGCAGCCGAATTTGGTGCCGACCAGGTCAAGATCCTCGCGCAACACCCATAGCAACGGCTTGGCCGGATCGCCCTCCACCCGCCGTTTCTTGCCATTTACCGTCAGACTGATCGCCATGCCGCCCACCTTTGACTATGTCGCGCGCATTAGATGCTGATCTGCAGCCATCTGTCCAGTCGGTTCAGCGGCAGGGCAGCGCGCGCTGCGCTTCGTCGATCATTCGTTGGACGGGGATGAACCGCGCAACCGGCACAACCTATTTTCGCCTGGCCGCCGCCGCTGCAAGACGGTCAAGCGCGCGGCGTTCTGCCGGGCTGGCGCTATTATACGCTTCCTCCGCAACCAGAGCGCGCCAGCGATCCAGGCGGGCAGGCGTCAAGACGCCATTTGCGATCGCCATTTGGACCCCGCAACCCGGCTCGCTGTTGTGGGCGCAGTCCGAAAAGCGGCACTGCTCGGCCGCCTCGACAATGTCGGCGAACACAGCGGCAAGGCCCGACGCCACATCGGTAAGCTGCAATTCGCGCATCCCCGGCGTGTCGAGCAGCCAGCCGCCATGGTCCAGCCGATGCATTTCCCGCACTGTCGTGGTGTGCCGTCCGGTGTCGTCGGCTGTGCGGACGGCCTGGGTCGCGATAGTATCAGAGCCGCGCAATGTGTTGACCAGCGTGGATTTACCGACGCCGGACGATCCGACAAGCGCGACCGTTTGACCCATGCCACACCAGCGCGACAGGCGGGCGGCGCTGGCAGGGTCTTTGCCATTGATGCTTTCCACCTCCAATCCCGGCTGCAAATCGCGCGCCGCCGCTGCAAAAGCCTCTGGCTTGTCGGTCAGATCGGTCTTGGTCAGGACGATTACGGGATGAACCCCTACGTCGCGCGCGAGGATCAGATAACGCTCCAGCCGGGGGATGCTGAAATCCTGATTGCAGGAGGCGACGATGAACAGCGTATCGACATTGGCAGCGATCAACTGCGTTTTCTGGTCACCGCCGGGCGCACGCCGTTTGAACAGGTTGGCGCGCTGCAAGATATGCGTGATCTGGCAAGTGGCGCTGTCGACAAGCACCCAGTCGCCGACAGTGGGATGATCCTCCGCCGCCAAGCCGGCGCCAAAGCCGGGCTGAATGTCTAGAGCCCCACCCTCGCCAGCGACCACGATCTTGCCGCGATGCACGGCCATAACGCGAACCGGCCTGGACCCACTATCGCCCAGTTCTGACATTTGCGCGCTGAAAAACGGGCGCCAGCCAAGCTCATCCAAGGTCTTATCAACGGAGTCCATAATTGCTGCATGCCGCTCAAATGGCGGTTTGTATAGGGACGCCTTGCAGCTGTTACAGAGTGACGCCGCGTTTCCAGATACCGATCGAACGCTCATCATTGCGTTCGTTGCACGCCGGTTCGCCGCTGGCGACCGCGATGATGCGATCCAGCAACGCGCTGGCCGCTGCATCCATGCCATGGGTCAGGACCATACCCGCGTCAAAGTCGATCCAGCCTGGCTTGGCCGCCGCAAGGGCAGAGTTAGAGGCGATCTTCATCGTTGGCACAGGGCTGCCGAGAGGCGTGCCGCGGCCAGTGGAAAACAGCGTCAGTGTCACCCCCGCCGCCGCCAATGCTGTCGTCGATACAGCATCGTTGCCCGGTGCCTCCAATATAGTCAGGCCTGTCCGGGTCGCGATATGGCCATAATCAATGACATCGACGACGTTCGAGAGCCCACCCTTCTGCACCGCGCCAAGCGATTTTTCCTCCAGCGTGGTGATGCCGCCTGCGATATTGCCTGGACTGGGATTTTCCGACACCGGTTCACCATGGTCCAGAAAATAGCGTTTGAACCGATTGACCACCCGGGTCAGCCGATGGAAAACAGCCTCATTTTCCGCGCGCACGAGCAGCAATTGTTCGGCCCCGAACATCTCGGGAATTTCAGTCAGGACCGCGGTGCCGCCTGCCTGCGTGACCGCATCGGCCATCCGGCCGATCAGGGGGTTGGCGGTCAGGCCGCTCATGGCGTCGGAACCGCCGCATTTGACCCCCAGCCGCAGCGCCGACAATGGTACGGGCTGGCGCACATCCTGCGCCATCCGTTCAGCCAGCGCCTCCAGTGCCGCCTTGCCCGCGGCAAATTCATCCTGCTCGCTCTGCGCCCTTACCGTGCGTATCCGTGCGCGCATTTCCCGCGGAATCCGGGTCAATATCAGGTCGAGTTGATTGGATTCGCAACCGAGCCCTAAAATCAGCACTCCGCCAGCATTGGGATTTTGTGCCAGTGCGGCCAGGATCGCGCTCGTGCCTTCCAGATCATGCCCCAATTGCGAACAGCCAAAAGGATGGTTGAATGCATGAACGCCATCGACATGATCGCTAACCAGCCCCTCCCCCCAGCGCGCCAGTCGCTCGCCCAGGCGTCCGACACAGCCCACCGAGGGTAAAATCCATATTTCGTTGCGGATGCCGACACTGCCGTCCTGCCGCACATAGCCCATGAAACCGGGCTGCGTATCAACCGGCCTTTCGACCGTCTCAACAGGCTTGACCACATAATGGTAAGCCAGTTCGCCGCGCAGCGCGGTTTTCACATTGTGGCTGTGCACATGCTGGCCGACGCCGATATCCCGTGTCGCCACCCCGATCGGGGCACGATAGCGGCGGACGGCGCTGCCGGCAGTTATGTCATGGACCGCAAATTTGTGGCCCGGTGCAATCGCGTCGACAAGGGTGACTTGGCAGTCAGCCAAGACGACCACCTGCCCTGGCACGAGCGGCGTCAACGCAACGGCTACATCATCGTCCGAGGCGACTTGCAGCGCCATGATTTCTGGGTCGGGCATGGGTTGTGCCTAAATCGTTGCCAGCGCTAGCACAAGTGCAATTGACGGCCAGTATCATGCCGGGACACTATTCGCTGATACGCAGTAAAGCTGCTTCTGCGGCGCGGCGCAGATGGTCGGCCCAGATGCTTTGCCCTTGGCTATCCCCAATCAAATCCTGCCGCACTTCTATTTCCGCATAGGAAAGGTCGCGGGCAAACGCATGGAATGGCACGGTAAAGTCGGTCGCGTCCATGGCATAGGGGACATTGTCCCCCACCGCCAAGACGCCGTCATCCCGTAACGTAGCCAGCATGGCATGGGCAAAATCGGTGCGGCCAAGCCAATGCAGCACACCCACATCCCATGGTCGGGCGATCCCGTCCATGACCGGCGTGAAGCTATGCAGCGACAGCAGGATGGTGTCGCGCCCGGACGCGCATCGCGCCCCAATCATGTCGCTGATCGCCCGATGATAGGGTGCGTGGATCGCCGCCACCCGCGCGGCGCGGGCCGTCGCATCCAGCGCTTCATTGCCATTGATACGGCTCCCGTCGGAAACTGCCGGGATCGCATCGTCGCGCACGGGGTCGCGATTGCAATCGATGACGAGGCGCGAATAAGTCTGGTACAGAAAGGCCGCATCGAGCCGTTCGGCCAGCCTATGCCCCAGTTCATGAACGCCAATATCGATGGCAATGTGACGCCGCCGGTCGGCAGCGCTCAGGCCAAGGTCGCCCAATGCAGCCGGAATGGCCGCTCCTGCATGATCACCGATCAGCAGGAACGGGGAAGCGCCTGCTGCGTTGAATAGCCCGAACGGTGCCGGATCGTTCAGGCCCAACAATGCATCCGTCCCGTCTCCGGCCATCAGGATATTTCCCCATGCCCAAGCCGACGACCCTTTTTGTTATCCGTCATAGCGGTCGGCACCGGAGTTTCCTGCGTAGTCATACCATCCTGATGCGCTTGCCCGAGCCATTTGGCCAGCGCCCCGGTCTGCACTGATCTCCGGCCCGCGTCGCCCTGCCCCAAACAATGCCATTAACGGCCGCTCCGTCGGCACCTTGAGGAAAGTCTCGTCCATGCTGATCCGTTGCGGATATGACATCAGATTTGAAACACAGAATAAGACAGCGATCATGGCGCTGCTCAGCCTGCACCCCTCCCGGCATCTCGACCTGCGCACACCCCAGCGGTTGCTGGCCGACCCGGATGTTCCGCTCTATCATTTTGAGGACGGGTTTGGAAATGTCGCCACGCGCCTCACCATTCCCGCAGGCGGCGTCACCCTGTCATGCGATTTCGTGATCGAGGATAGCGGGTTGGTGGACGTTCCCGCCCCCGACGGTCCGCACACGCCGGTCGAAGAATTGCCCGATGCGGTAATGCCTTTCCTGCTGGGCAGTCGCTATTGCGAGACGGACCGGTTGATGGCGTTCGCCTGGGGCAATTTCGCGCATTACACGACGGCCAGGGCACGGGTCGATGCGATCGTCGATTTCGTCCACAACCATATAGAATTTGGCTATCATCATGCCCGGTCGGACATGACCGCCTGGCACGCCTTTCAGGAACAGCGGGGCGTGTGCCGGGATTTTGCGCATCTGGCCGTTACCCTGTGCCGCTGCATGAACATCCCCGCGCGCTATTGCACGGGTTATCTGGGCGACATCGGCGTTCCGCCGGTCGATGCGCCTATGGACTTCAGCGCCTGGTTCGACGTCTATATCGACGGCAACTGGTACACACGCGACGCCCGCCACAATCAGCCGCGCATAGGCCGCATACTGATGGCGCGCGGACGCGACGCCACCGATGTGGCGCTGACCACGGCATTCGGCCCGACCAATCTCGTCCGGTTCGACGTCCATACCGACGAAGTGCAATCGGCCGGCGAAAAATCATACTGATGGAGGTTAAGCCGGGCATAATCGATGCGACTTTCCGGAGGGATCGTCGTTGATGGACCAAGCAGTCGCCCGACGCCGGGGTGACTGCCACCCCCACAGGAGGAAATCCCCATGTCCGACAACAGTCACGATATTTCGACCCTCAACAGCCTGATCGCGACGACGATCGACAGCGCCGATGGCTATACCGAAGCCGCCAAGGACAGCGAGAATAGCCGCTTCACAGCCCTGTTCACCAGCCGTGCTGGCGAACGGCGCGCCATTGCCACTCGCTTGCAGCAGCAGGTCGCAGCGCTCGGCGGCAACCCGGAAGATGACGGCACTCTGCTGGCCGGCGCCCATCGCATGTTCCTTAACCTCAAGTCGGTCGTGACGGGCAATGATGACAAGGCGATCATCAACGAAGTCGAAGCTGGCGAAGATCATATCAAAGCCAAGTTCGAGGATGCGCTGGAAGACAGAAAGCTGAGCCCAGCCGTACGCGACCTGGTCGAAACCAGCTATATGTCGGTCAAGGCCGGCCATGACGAGATGCGCGACATCAAACATTCGATGCAGCATTGATGCTGGGGCGGCGGGGGCAACCTCGCCGCCTTTTTCGTTACCGGAGACCTGGACCGGGACAATGTCCGTCCATCAGCGGGCGAACCTGAAAATTTTGAACTTTGACCTTGCCGTAGCGGTGTCGATCGCCATATTGTGCAGTGCAGCATAATCCGCCGCCGATTATCATGGCCAGCTTGGCCACTCTTCAAGGCCAGAGGTCATTTCATGAGAAAATTGTCCGCGAATATCGCGCAGTTGGTGGCCATGCGCGCCGCCGCAGGTCCGACGATGGAGGCAAGCCAGCCGGGCCGATTGCAGGAGGTTGAATCCTTTGGCTCCAATCCCGGCGCATTGAAGGCGAAATGCTACGTCCCCGCGCAAGTCGCTCAAAAGCCGGCACTGGTCGTCGTCCTGCATGGCTGCACCCAGACTGCGGACGGCTATGATCATGGTGCTGGATGGTCACAGCTTGCCGATGATCATGGCTTCATCCTGCTGTTTCCAGAACAGCAGCGCTCCAACAATCCCAATCTCTGCTTCAACTGGTTTTCCCGCGCGGATAATGTCCGCGACCGTGGCGAAACATTGTCGATCCGCCAGATGATCGAAACCATGATCGACGCCCATGGGATCGACACATCGCGCATATTCATCACTGGCCTGTCGGCTGGGGGTGCGATGACCTCGATATTGCTGGCAAGTTATCCGGAATTATTCGCTGGGGGCGCGATCATAGCCGGGCTGCCCTTTGGCGCGGCCTCCAATGTTCAGCAGGCGCTGGAAGCGATGCGCGCGCCTGACACGCTCTCTGGCGACCAGCTTGGTGATCGCGTACGAAGCGCATCCGATTACGCCGGTCCCTGGCCGCGCATTGCGATCTGGCATGGCGCGGCTGACCAAACCGTCAAGAGCAGCAATGCCGACGCAATCCTGGCCCAATGGTTGTCGGTTCACGAATTGGACGAAGCGCCGAACTCGACTGAGGACATTGCCGGTCATCGCTATCGCATCTGGCACGACGCAAAGGGCCGTGCTCTGATAGAGGATTATCGCATCGCAGATATGGGCCATGGCACGCCGCTTGCCACCACAGGCAATGACGCATGCGGAACACCGATGCCGCACATGCTGGAAGCCGGTATCTCCTCCACACGACGGATCGCGGCGTCATGGGCCCTTCTGAACGATCAAAGGGTCGTACAACGCCCAAAACCAATGGATCGAGCGACAGCAGAAACGCCCAATTCGCTTTCAACGACCAAGGCAGGACTTGAAACCCTATCGTCGGCCAAGCCGGCACGAGCCGCCGCGAACAAGGGCAGCGTTCAGAAGATTATCGAAGACGCGCTGCGGTCGGCAGGTTTGATGCACTAGTACCAACAACAAAACAGACAGCTGTGAAAGCTCTGGTGGGTGATCTGCGTAGCGCGTGATTGCGATGTTTTTCGGGACAATAGGCAGTGAGGCTAGTTTTGCCAGCGGAACTGCGTAATCCACGAGCTGTATCCATCGCCCGCCAAGGCAATATCTACCCCTTTCCGTGCCGCATGTTGCGGTTCAGCCAGATTGCGCGTTGCGCTGAACTTCAGTTTGATCGCATATAGTTGAGAACTGCGCCCGCCTGCCTACTCAAGCCGCGAGAGGCCAGTTCTTTGTCCGATTTTTGTGGCTTTGCCCTGCGTATGAACTTAAACATTCAACGCAACTCATATCAGAAAATGTTCTGGATGCTGATCGGCAAGGTTGGGGATGGAGAGCGATCTGACCGTTTCGTCATTGCCTGACACAATGACAGGACCGGGATTTGACAACCCGCAGCGCGCCAGAGCGCGAGAGCTGTTCAGACGGGTCATCAACGAACATGCCGATGCGCTTTCCAACTCTTCGTCGATCGCAGACAGAGTTGAGCAATGGATTTGCAACGCTCCCCTGCCGCATCGACCCATTACCGAAAGCGTCCTTTCAAAGGAATTTGGCGTTGGTCGCAGGATTGTGCGGCAGACCAGTCGCATATTACAGCAACGCGGTGTCCTTGCTCCGCGCCGCGGTGGGAACGGCCTGGGCGGACTTTGGGTCACAGCCCCGAGTTTGGGGGAAACGGTTGCAAAGGCCGCCGACGAACTGCGCCTTGATCAGGCCCATAATGTCCTGAACGAGGCAGCGCGTTGGCTTGCTCCATCACTGGCCAGCCGGAACGATGCCCTTTCCGAGATGGTGCGTTCGTTACTGCGCTTTCAGGGCGTTAGGAATGAAATGCCGGCGCCCGACCGGAGCGACAATCTTGCCGAATGGCTTGCGAACCACTTGCTCGGAAAAATTTCCGTATCGCAGGACCGGGATATTTTCCTGGGATCACTTTCCGACATCAGCAGCGACTATGGCGTAAGCCTTGAGGTGGCGGTCGAAGCTGTACGTATCCTTGCCGATGCCCGGATCGTGAAGGTCCGCCGCGGCAGAGCGGGAGGCGTTTTTGCCAGCGCGTCGGGAACAGGATGCGCGCTGCATGTCGCCAATGCGTATTTAGCCACACAGGGTGTTTCCACTGCCGATTGCCGGGAGGTGCTTGACCAGATCAATACCGGCATGATCGAACTTGCGCGGCAAAGGCGCACATTGGAGGGGCTGAACCGTATCCGGTACGCGTTCGTTCAGATGCAGCAGGCCAACAATGGTACCGCCCTTGGCACAGCCTGGTACAGCTTCATTCGGGAAATTGCCGACATGGCAGCCAATCCCCTGATGCATTTCATGGCCAGGGCGCTCGCGTCTTCCATTCTAATGCGCCGGACTCGCAGCGCCGCACTACCCGACGACGCTGCGCGCGAACTATTGTCGGCAAGCGTCCAGATTCTGGATCATCTGGACGATGCCTGTCAGGCCCCGATCGTAGCGGCACAATCTCGCTGCCAGAAGGCGCTGGAGAATTATTGGTAGGACCGCCGGAGCCTGCTCATTCCACGTTCGTAAGGTGCCTGGTCCTGGCCACCGCGTCACGCCACCCCGCAATCAGCCGCGCGCGTTCGGCGGCTGCCAGCGCGGGTTCGAACACCGCATCCTTGTTTGAAGAAGATGGCGTGTCGGCCAGCGACGGCCAAATTCCTGCTGCCGTGCCAGCAAGAAAGGCCGCGCCAAGCGCTGTGGATTCGACATTGTCCGGGCGCCTGACCGGCGTTGCCAGCACATCGGCAAGAAACTGGCAGAGCCATGCGTTATGCGCCATGCCGCCATCGATCCGGATCAGATCGGCACAAAGCCCGGTATCTTCGCGCATCGTGCCGATCAGTTCTTCGCTCTGATACGCGACCGCCTCCAGCATCGCTCTGGCCACATGCGCCGCGCCCGTGCCCAAAGTCATGCCGCACAGGACAGCGCGGGCCTGCGAGTCCCAGTGCGGCGTACCCAGCCCCGCGAACGCAGGGACGAGATAGACCCCGCCATTATCCGGAATAGTGCGGGCAAGTGTTTCGGTTTCGGCGGCCGAGGCGATGATGCCGAGCCGGTCGCGCAGCCATTGCACGCCCGCCCCTGCCACGAATATGGACCCTTCCAGCGCATAGCAGGTCTGTCCCCCGACACGGTAGGCGACGGTAGAAAGGAGCCGATGACGCGATCGGCTGATCGTGTCGCCAGTGTGCATCAGGCCGAAGGCGCCGGTGCCATAAGTGATCTTGACCTGACCGGCTTTCAGACATCCCTGCCCGATCAGCGCGGCCTGCTGGTCGCCGGCCATGCCCGTAATCGGCAACGCCTGTCCCAGGACGGCGGCGTCGACGGTGCCGAACAGGGCGTCATTGTCCATCACTTGTGGCAACATGGCACGGGATATGCCGAACAAAGAGCAAAGTTCGTCCGACCAATCCATCCGCTCAATATCGAAGAGCAGGGTGCGCGCGGCGTTGCTGGGATCGGTTGCGTGAACGCGGCCATCCGTCAGCCGCCACAACAAATAGGTGTCGATCGTTCCGAAGGCCAATTTGCCCGCCTCTGCATCGCGCCGCAAACCCGGCATGGTATCGAGAAGCCAGGCCAGTTTGCTGGCCGAGAAGTAGGAATCGAGCAGAAGGCCGCTACGCGCCGATACTTCCGCTTCCACGCCTTCCCCGATCAGGCGTTCGCATAAAGCGGCGCCACGCCGGTCCTGCCAGACGATCGCCGGATGAATGGCCCTGCCGGTCTCCCGGTCCCACACCACAAAGGTTTCCCGCTGGTTGGTGATCCCGATGGCGACAACGTCAATTCCAGCTTCTGTGGCCTGCGAAAGAGCCTGCCGCGCTGTTGCCACGACATCGCGCCAGATCGTCTCCGGATCATGCTCCACCCAGCCGGTCCGGGGATAGGATTGGTGCAATTCGACCTGCGATCGCGCTACGATTGTGCCATCTTGGCCCACAATCAGTGCGCGGGTCGACGTCGTGCCCTGATCGATTGCCAGCACCGCCTTCATCATGACGCTCCCATTTTGGTGCCCAGGTAGGATTCCAGGCTTGCCACCTGCGCGGCAGAAAGATGCAGGCCCAGCTTACTGCGCCGCCAGAGTATGTCGTCAGCCTTTCGCGCCCATTCCTGCGCGATCAGATAATCGACCTCGCATGCGGTCAGGCCATGGCCAAAGTGAATGCCGCAATCCTGCAAACCCTGCGCGTCGCCCAGCACCAGCCAGGCGCGCGTGCCATAAGAGGCGACGAGCCGCTCCGCCCAGCCGCGCTGGAGGAAGGGATATTGCGCGATAAGTTCGTCCACTAGAGTGGCAGCCCCATCCATCGGGAAGTCGCCACCGGGAAGGGCCACGCTGTCGGTCCAGCCGGGGCCTGCGAGTTCCGGTATCCGACTGGCCAGGAGGTCGATCGCCGACTGCGCGAGATGGCGGTAGGTGGTAAGCTTGCCACCGAACACGCTGAGCAAAGGCGCGCCATCGATCGCCTCCGACAGATCGAGCCGATAACCGCGCGTCGCCGCTTCCGGCCGGCCCGATCCGTCATCGATCAGCGGGCGAACGCCAGCAAAGCTCCACACTATGGCGGCGGGCGTGATCTGCTTGCGGAAATAGCCGTTCGCGCCCTCGCAGAGATAGGCGATCTCGGCGGCATCGGGCTTGATGTCGGTCAGTGAACCGCTGTGGTCGGCATCGGTCGTGCCGATCATGGTGAAGTCCTGCTCGTAGGGAATGGCGAAGAAGATGCGTCCATCAGGGAGCTGGAAGAAATAGGAAAAATTATGGTCGAACAAGCGGGAGACGACGATGTGCGAACCGCGGACCAGCCGCATGCGCTGGCTGCCACGCTGGCCGGCGAGGTCAAGCACGTCAAGCACAGCCGGCCCCCCGGCGTTCACCACGGCGCGCGCCGCATATTGCGTGCCATCGCCTGCGCGGATGCGCCAGACGCCCTGCGCCCGCTCAAGACCGACAACAGGCGTATGCGGCAGGACGGTTGCCCCTCGATCAGCCGCATCGCGCAGGTTAAGCACAACCATGCGGGCATCGTCGACCCAGCAATCCGAATAGGCAAAGGCCGTGCGGAAACCATGTTTCAGCGGCTTTCCAGCCTCATGTGTCCGCAGGTCGAGCGTACTGGTTGGCGGCAGCTTTCGGCGGCCGCCAATATGGTCATAGAGGAACAGACCAAGCCTTAGCAGCCATCGCGGGCGCAGGCCCGAACGGTGCGGCAAAACGAAGCGCATCGGTCGAACCACGTGCGGGGCGATCTTCCACAGGCGCTCTCGCTCCGCCAGCGATTCCCGTACCAGCGCAAATTCGAAATGCTCAAGATAGCGCAGACCGCCATGAATGAGCTTGGTCGATGCCGAAGAGGTGCCGCGGGCTATATCCCCCGCCTCCATGACAAGGACGCGCAGGCCTCGTCCCGTGGCATCGCGCGCGATTCCCGCGCCATTGATGCCAGCGCCAATGACCAGAATGTCGTATATCGCAGGCATGCCGTGCGGAGGGTTGGCAGGGGGCATGTTCGGATCTATCGCTGAATCTGGCATTAAATCATGTCCCGAACGGCCAGAAAGGATGGCGTTGCAAGGCTGCGGCGCGGTACAGGGCATGGCTCCTGATACGGCATGTTGATCACGCCGGGTCTGTCGCTATGACCCGAACGCCCATTTCGGCACAGATTTGTGCAAGGCGCGGATCGGTGATCCGGTCGGTTACGAAGGTATCGACATCGTTCATCGTCGCAAAGCGCACCGGCGCGTGGCGAGAAAGCTTCGAGGAATCCGCGACAAGGACAACATGGCGGGCATGCGCGACGATCGATTGCGAAACCTTGATCTCGTCTATGTCGAAATCGAGCAGATTGCCATCGGCATCGAGTGCGCTCGCACCGATCACCGCATAATCCACCTTGAAAGCGCCGAGGAAATCGACCGTGAGCGGACCAACAACAGCGCGGTCCTCCGCCCGCAGCCGACCGCCCGCCACAATGACCTCTATCCCCCGTGCATCGGCGAGTATTTCTGCGACATTGAGGTTGTTGGTGACGACCATCAACCGTTGGCGCTGGGCCAGGAAGGTCGCAACCGCTTCCACCGTGGTGCCGATATTGATGAAGAGCGACACGCCGTCCGGCACCAGGTCTGCTGCGGCTTTGCCAATCCGGCCTTTGGCATCGGCTGCCATGGCCTGACGCGAATGATAGCCGATATTGTCGAGCCGCGATCGCAGCATGGCTCCGCCCCGCACGCGTGAAACCGCGCCCTGCTCGTCCAGCTGGCGTAAGTCCCCACGGATCGTCTGTGGCGTTACGCCCAACAACTGCGCCAGATCCTCCACCTTGGCATGCCCGGCGCCACCAAGATGCTCGACCAGTCGCACTT
Organism: Sphingobium sp. B2; assembly: GCF_007693735.1. Classification (NCBI taxonomy): domain Bacteria; kingdom Pseudomonadati; phylum Pseudomonadota; class Alphaproteobacteria; order Sphingomonadales; family Sphingobiaceae; genus Sphingobium; species Sphingobium sp. B2. The sequence continues at coordinate 201,948 of NZ_VDBZ01000002.1, read as the reverse complement.
GCCGCACTGCCGCCAGGTCGCGTGAGGCGTTTTCGTCTGATTTGGGTCGTTGAACCATGCCATCCCGCATAGACATAATCGTCGTGGAGGCCAAACCCGACGGATGCGGCGCTTTGGTCAAAGGACTTCATAGAAGCGCACAATGACTTGGCGAAGCTGGCCGCCAAGCACTACCGGCTCGATCGTCGAGGTGAAGACCGACTTGTTAAGCCATTCGTGGTTGCCGAGCGGAGCGGTGAAAACGGGGTTCGCCCGTGCATAAGCGATACGCTGGCCGTCTGCCGCGCAGGCAAGGCCCAGGTTGCGTACATGGATCAGAGCCTCGTCATGCGTGCGGATGAAATAATCGGCGACAATCTCCGTACATCCATCCTTGCGGATCAGTTGCCAGTCTGCCCCGCCGGGAACGACTGCCCCGCTCAAGGCCGGACCGCTGACTGTGCCGCCCAGCAGAGGGATTCTGTTCCCGGTGCCATGTGGCCCTTCGCCGGCCGGCTCGCCCGGCCCCAGATCAACGCGTTCCTCGAAAACGAACCGCAGTTGCGGCGCCTCGGCGGATGCTGTCGCGGCTTCCGCTACATCGGTCATGAGCATGGAGGCGGCGAGAACCGCAACAAATCGCCTCATGTTACACTCCGATCGGTTGGGTGGCGACGAGAAGCCAGGTGACAAATAGCCCCGACACAAGGGCGCCCGGCACGACCGAACCATGGCTGCGCTGCGACACGGCACCGAACAAGCCGACAAAAGCCAGAAATACCGCAAAGCCGATCGCCGAAATCACGCGCAGTCCCTCTCCAGGCAGAAGCAGGTGACCCGTGGCCGCCAGCACGCCATATTGGGCAATGAGGAAAAGGACGAACCCGCCAGCCAGCGCAGCCATGGCACGGGCCACCGCGCCGCCCATGCTACCGGCATCAAGCGGCGAAACGGCCTGTACCAGTTGCAGCGAGCAGAGACAGCTCATCACGAAGAAGGGCGCATAAAGAAGGAAATCGCGCGCGCGCTCCAGCGAGATCGGACGGATGGTGATGAACCACCAGGAAGGATTGACGTGAAGCAGTTGGTCCGCCCCCAGCACCAGCAGGTAAGCGGGCAACAGAATGATCGCGGCAAGCGCCAATGCACGCGGCACCTCACGCATGCCCAGACCCCCGCCCTTGCGCCGCAGCATGAATAGGGAGAGCAAAGCGCTGAGCAGAGCCCAACCTGCAAACTGGTTTGTGAAGGTCTGCCGGAAAAGGGCGTTCTGGCCGAGCAAGGCTTCGGTTGCCATGCAGGCCGGAATGAACAGCAAGGCTGGAAGAAGCGCTATGGCGACACGTTTGGCGATCGGCTGGGTTACCGATGGCGACGGGGCCGGATTCTGCTTGGGCGCGGACCTTGTGGCGAAAAGAGTTGCCGAAGCCGCGATCAATCCGGCGATCAGCAAGGGCACTGCCATGAGCGCCACGAAATTACCCGCCTCCCGCCACGGCCAGACCTGATCCGTGACGTCAAGCGCCCTGCCCCCGTCCAATGTGCGACCGAACCAATCGAGCGCAGGGGTGATCCCGGCGGACGACTGGTGCAACCATGCATGGGTCACGGCGGGCGTCAGCAGCATGCGGGCGTTGCCATCTGTGATCCGACCGTAGAGGCGCCCCGGTACGACCGGTTCAGTAGCGCCGAACAGGTCGCGCAGCTTCCTGACCGCGCCGGTCGCCAGTGGCGATTCAGGCCCCCACATGAAGCCGCCAAATTCGTCGCGCGTCCCGAAAACGACCAGCAGGTTTTTCGGGAAAGCCCGTGTGCCCTCTGGCGCAAAGGGCGCCCCTACGCTTGAGCCTTCCAGCACCAGCGAACGATAGCCGTCGGGCATCGCTTTGGCCGCGCTGAGCACGGTCCACCCGCCCATACTGTGTCCCTCAAGCCCGATATTGCCGCGATCGACGAAAGGCAGGCTGTGAAGATAGGCGAGAGCATCCGGGCCGCCAAAACCATCGGCGAAGGCGACGGGGTCGCTGCCGCCATGTCCGCGCTGGTCGGGCGCCAGCACGACATAGCCTCTGCGGGCATACTCCGTCGCGAAGTTGGCCTGCATCTCCGCGCTGTTGAGATAACCATGGACGGCAAGGATGGCAGGTGCGGGCTTCGCACTTGTCGCTGCGCGCGGCCGGAACAGCAATGCTCGCATTTGCGCGCCACTTGCGCCCCGGAAATGGACCTCCGAAACAGTCACGCCGTCGCCGGTCTGGATCGCTGAAGCGAGGAAGAGCCCGGCAATGGCGACGAGACTGGCGATCAGGGCAACAAGCAGCCCCGGATTGGCCCTGTACGGCAACATCAGAATTTCGCCTGAAAATCGATGCCGTAACGGCGTGGATAGGGGACAGTCCCGAACCGCAGGAAGGTGTTCGTTTCGATACCGACGCCAACCAGCGTGTCGTTTCCGGTCAGGTTCTTGCCCCACAGCCCGACTTCATATTGCCCGTCGTCAAAGGAAACGCCGATCCGCGCATTATATTCTTCGAATCCCGGCGTACGGCCAAGGCTGAAGGGAAAGACCTTGTCATTATAGGCGGTGAAGAACTGAGAGCTTTTGTGGACCATGTCGCCATGGAGCGTCAGTTCGGCAGAAGCGCTGAGCGGAATCCTGTAGTCTGCCGCGGCGCTCATCGAGAATTTGGGCGCTTCGATCATGCGATTGCCGGCAAGGTCCGTGCCGTTGAGTATCAGGCTCGTATATTTCGCGTCGAGCAATCCGAGTCCGGTCGATAACCGCAACTGTGGCGTGATACTGGCAGTGATTTCCGCCTCTATGCCATTGATCCGGGATTTGCCCGCATTGACCAGCGCCTGGTTGATCACCGAAATCGAATCGATGAACTGCTGATCCTTGAACTGATAGTGGAATGCAGACAGGTTCAATGTAACGCGCCGGTCGAACAACCGGCTCTTGATCCCGGCTTCATAGGCGTCGAGAAATTCGGGCTTGGCGGTCGTCAGGTCGCCCGGAAACACCACCGCGCCCCCGTTAAAGCCGCCACTGCGATAACCCCGCGCATATTGGACGAACGCCATGAAATCGGACGATGCCTTGTAGCGCAGGCCCAACCGGCCGCTGGGCTGGGTCTCGGTATAATCGACATTGGTCGTCGGAATGCCAAGGCCGGGAATGTTCACGACCGACTGGAAATTGCGCATTTTCGCCTTGTCATGCGTCACTCGGACACCGCCATAGAGACTGAATGTCGGCGAGAAGTCGAAGCTACCGTCCATATATGCGGCATAGGAGGTCCGCGTCTGACGATAGGTTTGCCGCGCGTCGAAGCCTCCGTCGAACTGCGACACATGGAACAGGTTGTCGAGCGTATCGCGGAAATAATAAAGGCCCGCGATCAGGTTAAACGGTCCATCAAACTGCGTCGCAAGGCGAAGATCTTGTGAATATTCCTTTGTCCTTGCCTCGAAATCCAGAGCCAACAGATTGGCGGCACTGCCGTCACCGTCGACTTCGTTGAGGAAATAGCCCTTAAGGTAAGAGGAGATGGACGTCAGCGCGACATTGCCCAGATCCTTGTTGAGCGTGAGACTGACGCCATCGCCGCGTACCCGGATGCGACCGTCCCGGTCATAATAACCCTCGCGCGGGCCGAGCAGTTCGCCGGTATTGGGGTCGCGGCGCGGGTCAAATCCGAATGCATTGGTGTTGCCCGGCAAGTATCCGGTGACGTTGGTGCCGACGGCTTCGGGTGCGCTACGGGTGAAATTGTAGCGCAGGGTTGCGTCGAAGCCCGCATCATCCTTGTATTTAAGCGCTGTGCGGATCGCGACCTTGTTGAAGTTCGACTTGTCACGTCCTCCCGGCAACAAATTCTTGACGAAACCGTCACTGTCGCTGGTGTTGAAGGAGACGCGCAAGGCGAGGCGATCTTCGACGAGTTGGGTATTGGCCGCGCCCTGCAGGCCAACATAGCTATAATTGCCAAGTTCGGCCGAAATGAAGCCAGAATTATCGAATTGCGGTGCCCGGGTGATATAGCTGACAGCGCCACCCACGGTTTCCTTGCCGAACAATGTACCCTGAGGGCCACGCAGCACCTCGACCCGGTCCATATCGAACAGCTGCGCGCCACCGAGGAAGGAAGCGCGGACGAAAACTTCGTCGTAGAAAATGCCAGTGGGCGAGGAAGCGTTAAGATCGAATGCCGACTGGGCGATGCCGCGGACCGAGAATTTGGGCTGGTCCTCATTGCCCAGCACGCTGACCGAGAGATTAGGTGTCTGCCGGGCGATTTCGGTACCGCTGCGCATCTGTAGTGTGCCGAGCGAAGAGCCGGCGACCGCAGTGATCGAGATGGGAACGTCCTGCACGCTCTGTGCCCGCTTCTGGGCCGTGACGATAATCTCGTTGGGATCGCTCAAGACCGCATCAGCCGCCGACTGATCCTGCGCCGAAGCGGGAACTGCGAACGCGGCGGCAAGGCTGGTGGAGATGAGCAGGCTCAGATGACTGGTGCGCAAGATGATTCCCTCCCGGAAAAGCCGCATCTCTCTGACGGGATGACGGCATAGTTTTTCTTCGCTCTTTTTCGCTGCTTTTCGTTTCCGAAAATAGCGGGCTATTTGAATCGCGGCTGACGATCAGGCCGCTTGCCGATCGGGGGGACTTGCTTGCCGCTGCCTGCCAGTGCGGCGGTGGAACCAACCTTGCGGCCATACGCTGATAGCGCGGAGGTAATGCATGCCCGCACGCGCATATTGGCAGGGTCAAATCAAGCTGGCGCTGGTTTCGATTCCGGTCGAAATCTATCCCGCCACCAAGTCTGGCCCGGCCATATCCTTCCGCCAGATCCACGAACCCAGCGGCAAGCCGATCCATTACGACAAGGTGGTCAGCGGCATCGGTCCGGTCGATCGCGACGAAATCTTCAAAGGATATGAGATTTCCAAGGGCAATTACGTCCTGTTGGATCAGGAAGAGATTGAGTCGGTGAAGATCGAGAGTCGCAAGACTCTGGACCTCGTTCAATTTGTCGACGCCGATGCGATTGATGTGCTTTACTATGAAAAGCCCTATTTCGTGGTCCCCGCCGACGATCTGGCGGAGGAAGCCTATGCCGTGCTGCGCGATGCGCTGCGGCAGACGAAGAAAGTCGGCTTGGGGCAGTTATCCGTGCGTGGGCGCGAACAATTGGTGTCGCTCAAGCCCTGCGGACGCGGGTTGGTGCTGGAAGTGCTGCGCTATGCCTATGAAGTCAACAAGGCCCAGAGCTATTTTCGCGGCCTCCCTGGCGATGAGGCTGACCCGGAGATGCTCGACCTGGCCATCAGCATCATCGAGAAGCGCACAGCCCCCTTCGAGCCGGAGGAATTTCACGACCGCTATGTCGATGCGCTTCACCGCCTGATCGACAAGAAAAAGAAGGCGAAGGGCAAGCGGATCATCGAGGATGTCGACGATGAACCGACCGGGGCCAAGGCAGGCAATGTCATCGACCTGATGGCCGCACTGAAAAAATCCGCTGGATCGGGCAAGAGCGCGACCACAAAAAGCGCAGCCGCCAAGGCCAAGCCCAAAAAAGCCGCAGCGTCAAAACGCAAGAGCGCGTGATGGAACTCAACCCCGTCACCCCCCTGCATCTGATCGATGGCCCCGTGCTGCTACGGCTGGGTGCTGCGGCGGTGCTGGGCCTGTTGCTGGGCATGGACCGGGAATTGCGTGGCCATGCAGCAGGCATGCGGACCCACGGCCTTATCTGCTTTACCGCGGCGCTGATGACCGTGTGCGCCATCGCCTTGCATCTCCAGTTGCAAGACGGGGGCAATATCGACCCGCTGCGCGTGTTCGAGGCAGCGGCCGCCTTTACTGCCATCATTGCGGCCGGGCTGATCGTATTCAGCAAGGGCGAGGTCCGCAACCTGACGACCGCAGCGCATATCTGGCTGGCGGCTGTTATCGGCATCGCCTGCGGCGCGGCGCTCTGGCCGCTGGTCGTCAGCGCGACGATCGTTGCGATCATCATGCTGACCGTCCTGGGCTTTGTCGAACGCCGCTGGCTCGATCCTCTGGATCGGACGAAATGATGACCAGAAAGGATGCCCTTTCCACCTACAATGCCAAGCGGGATTTCGACCGCACGCGCGAACCCAAGGGCAAGGTGGCGAAAACAGGCGGCAACAGCTTCGTCGTGCAGAAACATGCCGCGACCCGCCTGCATTGGGATTTTCGGCTGGAAATGGACGGGGTGCTCAAAAGCTGGGCCGTAACGCGCGGGCCTAGCATCGACCCGGCCGACAAAAGGCTGGCGGTGCGGACGGAGGATCACCCGCTTGACTATGGCACGTTCGAAGGCTTGATCCCCAAGGGTGAATATGGCGGCGGCACGGTAATGTTGTGGGATCGCGGCACCTGGGAACCGATCGCAGGAAAGAGCGCCGCCGATATAGAGGATGGGCACCTGCATTTCATTCTGCATGGGGAGCGGATGAAGGGCGAGTGGCTGTTGGTGCGGATGAAAGGGCGTCCCAAGGAGAAGCGCGAAAACTGGCTGTTGCGCAAGATTGACGACAAGGAAGCCGGATCGGGCGTTGCGCTGGTCGAACGTGCGCTCACCAGCATAGTGACGGGCCGATCGATGGCGGAGATTGAGGCTGACAAGGCTGGCGAACAGTCCCTTGCCGGGGTGCATGGCAAAGGGTTCGCCGCAAAGATGGCGGCAGCGAAGGATCATACCGCCAAAATAAGCGACAGGCGGAAAACGCGCGCCACGGCCCTGCCCCGCTTCGTGAAGCCACAACTCGCCACGTTGGTGGATGCCGTGCCGACCGGGAATGACTGGCTGCATGAGATCAAATATGATGGCTATCGCGCGTTGATTGCCGCAGGCGGGCAGAAAGTGACGCTGTTTACGCGCAACGGCCTGGACTGGACCGAAAAATTCGCGCCGCTCACGGGTGCGATCGCCGCGCTGGACCTGCCGCCGTGCCTGATAGACGGCGAAGTGGTGGCGCTGGACGGCAATGGCAATCCCGATTTTTCGACATTGCAGCAGATGCTCAAGCGCGGGCATGGGCAGGAGGATGCGGCACAGCCGCTGCACCTGTTCGCCTTCGATCTGCTTTCGCTCGATGGGCAAGACCTCAAGGGGCTGCCCACCATCGAGCGCAATGAGCAGCTGGAAGCGCTGCTGCATCAGGCGGAATCGCCCATCCATGTCTCCGATCATGTTCTGGGGGCCGGAGAAACCTTGTTCCGATCCCTTTGCGAGGCCGGGCAGGAAGGGATCATCTCCAAGCGCGCCGACGCGCCATATCGCAGTGCCCGAACCCGCAACTGGGTGAAGGTCAAATGCACCCGGCGCCAGGAGTTCGTCCTTGTCGGATGGACCAGGAGCAATGCCAGGGGACGTCCTTTCGCGTCCCTGCTGCTCGCCCAGCATGAGGGGCAAAAGCTGGTCTATAAGGGCAAGGTCGGGACCGGCTTCGATACTCAGGCGATGGACGAACTGGACAAGGCCATGGCCCGGTTGGCAACCGACACGGCCCCGGTCGACGTGGCCCGCGCGGAAACGCGCGGCGTAAGCTGGATCAAGCCGAAGCTGGTGGCCGAAATTGCCTTTGCCGAATTCACTGCCGATGGTCGCGTCCGTCATGGCAGCTTCCTGGGTCTGCGTGCGGATAAGCCAGCAAAGACGGTGAAACCGGAAAAGCCCGCGCCTGCCCCTGTGCCGAAGAGCGCGATCGACATCAGCAGCCGTGACCGGGTCATCTTTCCCGAAACCGGCCAGACCAAGGGGGAACTGGCGGATTATTATTCCCGCATAGCGCCGCTCATGCTGCCTTTCTCCGCCAACCGGCCCATCAGTCTGGTCCGCTGTCCACAAGGGCGAGCGAAAAAATGCTTCTTCCAGAAGCATGACAGCGGCGCCTTCGGGCAGGAAGTCCGACAGATGCCCATTCGCGAGAAAGATGGCGGGTCGGAAGATTATATCTATGTCGACGGTGCGGACGGCCTGCTGGCCTGCGTCCAGATGGGGACGATTGAATTTCACGGTTGGGCCAGCAGAACCGACGATGTGGAGAAGCCCGACCGTATGATCTTCGACCTCGACCCGGACGAAGGGCTGGACTTTGACAAGGTGAAGCGAGCGGCCAAGGATATACGCGATCATCTCGCTGACATCGGGCTTGTCTCCTTCGCGATGCTGTCGGGTGGCAAGGGCGTGCATGTCGTCGTCCCGCTGACGCCCGGTCACGACTGGGACACGCACAAGGATTTCGCGTCGCGCTTCGCCCAGGCCCTGAGCGCCGCCGAGCCTGACCGCTTCACGGCGACAATGAGCAAGGCGAAGCGAAAGGGCCGCATCTTCATAGACTGGTTGCGAAACCAGCGTGGCAGCACGGCCATCCTCCCCTATTCCGCCCGCGCCCGCCCCGGCGCGCCTGTCGCCATACCGATCGACTGGGAAGAACTGGACAGGATGAAGGACGCCCATCCCTTCTCCATCGATGATCCCGACACCCTGCTGAAGAGGAGCAAAGGCCTCAAAGGCTGGGGATTTGCAGCGCAAGCCCTGCCGGAAATTTGACCTGGCTCCAAAGCAACCGGACCCAAGGAAGCGCGCTACCTTCGCGGACCATTGCCCGTATCCCGCAACTATGCGTGTTCGGGCGATCGCCGCTCAAGCGGCGAATGGATCGACTTCCTTCTTCCGTCCGCCGTGAAGGTGACGCATATGCCTATGTTATCGCTGCCGGTTCGGGCAGCTTCGATAGAATGAGGCAGCGCGGCCCACAACTGCTGCGCCGCCGTCTTGGAACAGGATTGACTATGGGAAAGATCGCACATTTTCTGGTGTCCGCGGCGATGGTCGCTGGGCTGAGCGCCACGCCAGCGTTCGCACAGCCCAAGCAGGTGCTGACGCATGAGACGCTGTGGATGATGAAGTCGGTCGGTGCGCCGCTGACCAGCCCGGACGGCAAATGGGTCATCTATTCCCTGCGCGAACCATCCTATGCGAAGGATGAATCCGTCAGCGACCTGTGGATCGTGCCGACCGACGGCAGCGCGGCTCCGCGCAGGATAACGTCGAGCAAGGCGGGAGAGAGTGATCCGGCCTGGGCGCCCGACAGCCGCCGCATCGCCTTTTCCACCAAGCGCGAAGGCGATGATGTCGCGCAGATCTACATTCTCGACCTGGCGGGCGGCGAAGCCCGGCGCGCGACGGACGTGCCGACGGGTGCTGCCAGACCGCAATGGCGACCCGACGGGCAGGCGATCCTGTTTGAAAGCATGGTCTATCCCGGCGCGGTCGACGCTGCGACCAACAAGAAGGCAGCCGATGAGCGCAAGGCGCGCAAATTTTCCATGCGCGTCTATGAACATTTCCCGATCCGCTACTGGAACGAATGGCTGGACGATCGCCGCCCCAGCCTGTGGGTCCAGCCGCTAACCCAGGGCGCGGCAGCGCGTGACATCATCTCCACGACGCAACTGGCGAAAATGGAGGGATTTGGCGGCTCCCCGCGCAATGATGGCGGCGCGAGCCTGTCGCCCATATGGAGTCCCAATGGACAGGAAATCCTGTTCATCGCCACGACGCAGCGGTGGGATGCAGCCCATGCACGGGTCAATTACGGCCTGTACCGCATGTCCGCTGACGGTGGCGAACCGACATTGGCCACGCCAGTCCTGGGCGAATATGGCGATCCCAAATTCACACCCGACGGCAAAAATCTGATCGTCAAATTCAACAGCCAGGGCGATGAAGTATATGATCTGGCCCGACTACATCGCGTTGCGTGGCCCGCTGGCGGCGCTGCAACGCTGCTGACCGGCGCGTTTGATCGCGAAGTGGATGGCTACGCCGTGACGCCTGACAGTCGGACCTTGTTTCTGACCGTGCCGGACGCAGGCCTGGAGCATGTCTATCGCGTGCCGGTTGCCGGTGGAAAACCCGAACTGGTGGCCGCGGCCAAGGTCGGTGGCTATACCGCCATAGACATTCCGTCCGATGCCAAATCGACCGAGTTGATTGCCAGCTATGGCAGCGCGGTGAACCCGGCCGAGATTGTCCGCATCGACCCCAAAAGTGGGCGTCATCGCAATCTGACCAACGTCAACACGGCGCTTGCCGAAACGATCGACTGGTCCAGCCCCCAGCATTTCTGGTTCACCAGCGACAGGGGACGGCGTATCCACAATATGATCGTCACGCCGCCTGCATTCGACGCGACGAAAAAATATCCGCTGATGGTGCTGATGCATGGCGGCCCAGCATCGTCCAACGCTGATCAGATTGGTTTGCGCTGGAACTACCATCTTCTGGCCAGCGCCGGTTATGTGGTGCTGCTGACCGATTATACCGGATCGACGGGTTATGGCGAAGCCTTTGCCCGTGCCATCAAGCTGGACCCGTTGCGCGGCCCTGCCAACGAAATCAATCAGGCCGTGGACGAGGCCGGCAAACGATACGGCTTCATCGACACCACCAATGCCTGTATCGGCGGCGCGAGCTATGGTGGGCATCTCGCCAACTGGATGGAAGCCACGACCACCCGGTACAAATGTATCGTCAGTCATGCCGGTGAAGTCGATCTGCTGACCCAATGGGGCACCAGCGATTTCAACTATGGGCGCGAAGTGGCGAGCGGCGGCCCGCCCTGGGGCGACAGCAAGGTCTGGCGCGACCAGAGCCCGATCACATATGGCAAGGACTGGAAGACCCCGATGCTGCTGACCGCAGGCGAAAGGGACTATCGCGTGCCGATGTCGAACACACTGGAAACCTGGTCGACGCTGCAACGGATGCAGGTGCCAAGCCGCCTGCTGATCTTCCCGGACGCATGGCACTGGATCACCAAGCCGGAGGATAGCCGCCAATTCTATCGCGAGGTGCAGGGCTGGCTGGCCCATTATTTGAAAGGTGCGCCTGCGGTGAAGGGCGGTCCGATCACATCCACACCTGTCTCTTATACACATCTAGATGTGTATAAGAGACAGGTGTGGATGTGATCGGACCGCCCTTCACCGCAGGCGCACCCTGCAAATAATGGGCCAGCCAGCCCCTGTCTCTTATACACATCTAGATGTGTATAAGAGACAGGGGCTGGCTGGCCCATTATTTGAAAGGTGCGCCTGCGGTGAAGGGCGGTCCGATCACATCCACACCCGCCAGCGCTCCGGCGGCGGAATGATCGGACGGTTATAATATGAAAAAATGCCGGCGGATCATTCGATCCTGCCGGCATTTTTTCGGCCTTAACTCAGCGATCCGACCTTCGGCGCAGCAGCGCATCGGCTGACCAGGTGCCTCCGCCACGCGCGATGAGGGGCAGCAGGATGGCGATCCAGCTAAGATGCGTCGGCCAGGCGTCGGGATAGACGAAAATCTGGATGACCATCGTCATCATAAGGAGAGCCAGCGCTGAAAAGCGCGTACCCAGCCCCAGCACGAGCAGGATGGGGAAAAAATGTTCCGCCCCGGTGGCCATGGTCGCGGCGATGTCCGGCGGCACCAGCGGCAGCGCATATTCGGTACGAAACAGCTCATATGTGCCGTCCGTGATAGTCAGGATACCCTCTACCTTCGTGCGTCCGGACAGGAAGAATATGGACGCGATGGCCATACGGGCGACGAATAACAGCAATGCATCCGGCAACATCGCGGCGATGCGCCGAGTGCAACGATCATGGATTGGCACAAGCATCGATCATCTCCAGCAGGGCCGGGACGAACGCACGCCCCGGCCGCTTCGGTCAGGCTTTGGGCGTCAGCGATCCGTTACCCTTGGGCGTCTTGATCGATGTGCAGGTGCCTGCCTTGACCAGCTTCCAGGCGTTGCCCTGATAGTTGACCTTGGACGTGCCCGCGCAGCTGGTGCCGGGGCCCGCAGCACAGTCGTTCTTGCCGGCGAGCGAGACGCCGTAGCATTTTTCCATCTTCGGCTTTTCCTGGGCATGGGCAGGCATGGCAAGTGCGGCTGCCGAAGCGATGGCGATGCTCGCGGCGAGCGCGGCATGGGTGGTACGCATCATGATGTCCTCTTTGATCCTAGGCCTCTTCACGCGGTCCGGACAGGCCGGACCGCGCGGTGACCGGGGAGGAGGCTGGGGAAAGCCCGTGTCACGTTGGCAAGTTCGTGACAGGCGCAAATCCGGTTACAGACATTTCGCGCGAAAATTTTTCGCGCAAAGCTGTAACCTGGGCACGACTTCCTCCGAACATGCGAATGAGGAGACAGAATGCAGACCACAGAGGAGCATCTGCGTGCATTGATGATCGATGGGCTGAATGGCGACGCCAAGGCCCATGAAGCATTGCTGCGCCTGCTTGTTCCGCTGCTGCGGGGCTTCTATCGGCGTCGGCTTCGCGGCGCTGACGACGATGTCGAGGATATGGTGCAGGAAACCCTTATTGCCGTTCATACCCGCCGCGCCACCTACGACCGAGAGCGCCCATTCACCGCCTGGCTGTACGCGGTCGCGCGATACAAAATGATCGATCACCTGCGCCGCGTCGGCCGTCTGCGGCCGATCGAGGATTACGATGAATGGCTGACCGCTACGGATTTCGAGGCGAGCAGCATCGCCCGGCTGGATGTGGACGATCTGTTGCAGGGGCTGCCTGACAAGCAGGCACGGGCGATCCGCGCCACGCGGATCGAGGGACTGAGTGTCGCCGAGGCGGCAAGCATGGAGGGTATAGGGGAATCGGACGTAAAGGTTTCGGTACATCGCGGACTGAAGGCGCTGATGGGTCGGGTACAAGGAGCGCTGCGATGAACACGGACGATCTGGTCAGGCATCTGGCCAAGGAAACGCGCCCGGTCGGTCGCAATAGCGTCGCGCGAAGGCTGGCGATCGGCATGGCCGCCGGAGGAATAGGATCGGTCATATTGATCCTGATCGCGCTTGGGATGCGGCCGGATCTGGGCACGGCGATGCAGGGCACATCCTTCTGGATGAAATGGGGTTATACTTTTTCCCTGGCGGTCGCCGCATTGATGACGACCGCGCAACTCGCCCGGCCCGATAGCGGTCGGCTGCGTGGCCTGTGGCTGCTCGTGATCCCGGTCGTCCTGCTGGCGGGCATAGGCTTTCTCGAACTGGCGCGGACTCCGTCGTCCCAATGGCTGGCGATGTGGCTGGGCGAGAGCTGGAAGAGCTGTCCATGGATGGTCCTGTCGCTGTCCGCGCCGATCTTTGCGGGACTGCTCTGGTCCTTCCGCAGGCTGGCCCCTACGCGGCTCAGGGCGGCCGGGGCGGCGGCGGGCCTTTCAGCCGGAGCATTCGCCGCGACCGTCTATTGCCTGCACTGCCCCGAAGTGTCGGCCATTTTCGTTCTGACCTGGTATTCGCTCGGCATCATGTTGGCGACACTGCTCGGCATGCTGGTGGGGCCAAGGCTGCTGCGCTGGTGAGGCGACACAGCGTTCCAGCAGGAATTTTCGTTCGCTGCTGTAACCAGTCGACCGGCGGGACCGAAAGACAGGAGCCATCGTGGCGCAACCTGCTTTTTGGAGAATCCCTCATGTTCACTCTCAACACTGGCCTTGGCATCGCCGCTTCCGCTGCCTCCATCGCGATCGTGGCTGCCGCCGCTGCCCCGGCCATCGCGAAGGATAGCGCCGATACGAAGGTCGTGCATTGCTACGGCATCAACAGCTGCAAGGGCACGTCCGATTGCAAGACGGCCAGCAACGAATGCAAGGGGCAGAATGTCTGCAAGGGCCACGGCTTCAAGGCCATGACCGTCAAGGCATGCAAGGCTGCTGGCGGCAGCCTGACCGAACCCCAATAACATTCGAAAGCCCGGCGCTCCCGTCAGCGCCGGGTTCCCTTGCAGCAGGGAGCGTCCTGATGATCCCGTCCTTCTCCGGCTTCGGCCTTGGCCTGCGCACGCCGCACTATGCCGACTTTCTCGACCACCATGTCGCCGTTGATTTTCTGGAGGTGATCTCCGAAAATTTCATGGTCGATGGTGGTCGGCCCCGGCGGATATTGCGCGACATTCGCGCCCGCTATCCGGTCGCGCTGCACGGCGTGTCGATGTCGATCGGTTCTGCGGATGGCGTCGATGGCTTATATCTCAACCGCCTGCGCGCACTCGTCGACGAGATCGACCCGCTGTTCGTATCTGATCATCTGAGCTGGTCGCGGATCGAGGGGTTCAATTCCCACGACCTCCTGCCCCTGCCCTATACGATGGAAGCGCTCGATATTGTCTGCGCGAACATTCATCGGGCGCAGGACGCGCTGGGCCGCGCCATGTTGATCGAGAACCCGTCATCCTATCTCGATTTCGCGTCAGCCGACATGACCGAATGGGAATTTCTGAACAGGGTTTGCGCACGAACGGGCTGTGGCCTGCTGCTGGACGTCAACAACGTGCTTGTCAGCGCCAGCAATCACGGCTTCGATCCGATCGCCTATCTGGATGGCGTCCCGCATGATCATGTGCGTCAGGTCCATCTTGCCGGTCACAGCCAGGGCGAACATCTGCTGATCGACACGCATGATCGGCCTGTCCCCCCGTCGGTATGGGACCTTTACGTCCATATCCTGCCACGCCTTGGCCCCGTGGCGACGATGATCGAGCGGGACGATGACATACCGCCTTTGGGGGATCTGCTCGCGGAACTGGACACCGCGCGGACTATCGCCGCTGGCGCAGTGGAGGCAGCGGCATGAGCCTTCTCGCACTTCAGCGCGACATGCGCGACTGGCTTGTGCGCGCTGACATGGCTGCCGCCGCGCGTATCCAGTCGTCCAGTGAGGCGGGCTTTGCCGTCTATCAGAATAATTACCGGTCCCAGCTCGTCACCTGCCTTGAAGGCAGCTTCGCGCGAACCCGTGCCTGGATTGGCGAGGAGAGGTTTCTGCATGCCGCCGCGCATCATATCGACGATGTGCCGCCAAGCAGCTGGACGCTCGACGCCTATGCGCATGATTTCCCCGCGACGCTGGCCAGGCTCCACCCGCACGATCCGGAAATCGCGGAAATCGCCTGCCTGGAACTGGGGCTGGAAGAATTGTTCATCTCGGCGGACGGCCCGGCGGTCGCGCTGGATCATCTGCACGACATTGACTGGGAGTGCGCCTTGTTGACGTTCCAGAGATCAATCGACCTTGTTGACCTCAAGACGAACGCCTTTGCCATCTGGTCCGCCTTGGTTGCCGGGGAAGAGCCGCCAGCGTCCCAATATCTGGGGACGCCTGAAACGGCGCTGTTATGGCGTCAGGACGAACAATGTCGCGTCAGGACCATCGACGCCATGGAGTTGCAGACGTTGCTCGACCTGCGTGGCGGTCTGCCCTTCGGTGCGGCCTGTCGAAAGGTGACGGTCGAGCTTGGCGAAGATCGGGGCATAGCGCTTGTCGGCCAATGGCTGGGGCAATGGCTGGCCGACGGCCTGATTGCTGCGATCACTGCGCAGGACAAGCCCGTCGGTTCCGGCAATCCCCGGCTGGAGGGGCCATGCTGACGGGGCCACGCGATCAGGCCATGCGGCGTATGTGGCGGAAGCTGGCATAGCGGCCCACAATTTCGTGGATCAGTTGTTCGCGCGTATAGCCGGTCACATCACGGGGCTGATCGCCTTGGGGGCTTTGCGCCATCGCGCG
Source organism: Sphingobium sp. B2 (assembly GCF_007693735.1). NCBI lineage: Bacteria > Pseudomonadati > Pseudomonadota > Alphaproteobacteria > Sphingomonadales > Sphingobiaceae > Sphingobium > Sphingobium sp. B2. The sequence goes on along the minus strand of NZ_VDBZ01000002.1, from coordinate 186,338 downwards.
GTAGTGCAGCTTGTCGCCTTGCTGCGCCTTGCGTGTTTCGGCCCAGGCAAAGCTTGGCGTGCGAAACCCGCGCAGCTTCACGCTGTATCTGAATGCACCGCGGTCGCCATGGTTTACGGCGAGCGTCACATGGTCCGGCCCGCGCGATATGTCGGGCGCGAAGCCCGCCGCGCTCATTTCCGCAGCCACGGCATCTAGCGCAGGGGACGCAACATCGTCTATGAAGGCGCGGACTTCCGCTTCCTTGTAGAAATGGACGATATTGGCGAGGCGACGTTGCCAGCCCAGCGTTTCATCTTCGCTATCTTGCGCGCCGGAAAGGTCGAGCGCGCCCGTGTCGGACTCGGTTTGCAGCGCCCTTAACAGGCCATAGCAGATGAAGATCATGACAACGGCAAAGGGCAGGGCACTGGCGATGGCGGCAGTCTGCAACGCGCGCAGCCCCCCCGCCAGCAGCAGCACCGCCGCCACCGTGCCGGCACAGACCGCCCAGAATATGCGCTGCCAGACGGGCGTGTTTTCCGCCCCGCCAGACGTGATCATGTCGATCACCAGCGCCCCTGAATCAGCCGATGTTACGAAGAAGGTGATGACCAGCAAGGTCGCAATACCCGACGCCAGCGTCGAAAGCGGCAGTTGCTCCAGCACTTCGAACAGCGCGACGGGAAGGTTGTTGACCACGGTCCGGGCAATGGGCGCGACGCCGCTCATGTCGAGCGCGATGGCTGTATTGCCGAATACGGTCATCCACAGAAAGGTGAAGAGCACCGGCACCAGCAGCACGCCGGTCACGAATTCGCGGATGGAGCGCCCGCGCGAGATGCGGGCGATGAACATGCCGACAAAGGGCGACCAAGCGATCCACCAACCCCAGTAGAACATCGTCCAGCTGCCGATCCACGGGTTCGGCTCATAGGCGTACATGCGGAACGTGCGCTGGACCACCGCGCCCAGATAGGCGCCGATATTCTGCACATAGGCCTGTAGAAGGAATACGGTCGATCCGGCGAAGAGCACGAACAGCAGCAGCGCGATGGCCAGCACGATGTTGAGTTCCGACAAGCGCTTGACGCCCTTGTCGAGCCCGGCGACGACCGACAGCGTGGCCATGCCGGTGATCGCGGCGATGAGTATGAGCTGGACGCTGCTGTTGGTGGGGATGCCGAACAGATGGCTGAAACCTGCGTTGACCTGTAGCACGCCAAGGCCCAGTGAGGTCGCCACCCCGAACATCGTGCCCAAGACGGCAAAAATGTCGATGGCATGGCCGACCGGCCCGTAAATATGCCGTCCGATCAGGGGAAACAGCGCCGAACGGATGGTCAGGGGCAGTCCGCGACGGAACGAGAAATAGGCCAGGGCCAGTCCAACGACGATGTAGATCGCCCAGGCGTGAAGGCCCCAGTGAAAGAAAGTCAGGACCATGGCCTGCCTAGCGGACTCCACGGTTTTGCCTTCGCCAACCGGGGGCAGTGCATAATGCTGCACCGGTTCGGCCACGCCAAAGAAGATCAGGCCGATCCCCATGCCTGCGCTGAACAGCATCGCAAACCATGAAAGATAGCTATATTCCGGTTCGCTGTCGTCGGGGCCCAGCTTGATGTCGCCATAACGGCTGAGCATCAGGTAGAGCGCGAAGATGAGAAAGCCGGCGACAGAGGCGATGTAGAACCAGCCGAAATCGCGCACGATGAAGTTCTGCACAGAGTTGAACATGTCCCCCGCACGATCGGGGAACAGCGCGCCGAACGCAGCGAAGGCGACGATCAGCACCGCCGAGATGTAGAATACCGGCGCATTCACCTGCATCCGGGGCGCACGCTGCGCGCCGGTCGCGGCCTCTTGCTCGTCCACCATTCTCTACCCCCTGCCTTTCAGCCAATCCTCAGGAACGACTCTACGCCCGATTTGTTTCTGCGCGATATTTTCGCGTGCGCAATGACCCCACTTACGCCCCTTGTGCGTTTCCTGGCTCAGATGAGTACGCTGCAAAGGACAGGCGCATGACGACAGTCGCACAGGTGATCATAGAAACGCTGCAATCTGCCGGCGTACGCCGCTGCTATGGCGTTCCCGGAGACACGCTCAATCACATCACCGACGCAATCAGGACCAGCGACATACGCTGGGTGCATGTCCGGCATGAGGAAGCGGCAGGCTTTGCGGCGGGCGCCGACGCCATGCTGACCGGCGAACTTGCTGCCTGTGCGGGATCCTGTGGTCCCGGCAGCCTGCATTTCATCAACGGCCTGTTCGAATCGCATCGCAATCGCGCGCCCGTGATACTGATCGCCAGCCAGATCGTCCGCGACGAGCTTGGCTTTGACTTCCCGCAGGAGGTCGATTTCAAATCGGTCTATGCATCGTGCAGCGTCTTTTGCGAGGAAATCCGCACGCCTGCCCAGGCACGGCGCATGACCGCGATGGCGGCGCAAGCCGCCCTGGCAAAGCGTGGGGTGGCGGTGCTGATCGTGCCTGCCGACGTGTCGAGCGCCAAAGCGCCCGACGAGCCGCATTTCGCCGTGCACCGCGCCGCGCCGGTCGTGCTGCCTTCCGACGCGGAGCTTGACCGGCTGGCCAGCGCAATCAATGCCGGCAAGCGCGTGGCGATCTATGGCGGGTCAGGCTGCGAGATGGCGCATGATGCGGTAGTGGCGCTGGCCAGCCGGTTGCGCGCGCCGGTCGCTCGCACATCGCGCGCCAAGGATTTTCTGGAAGCCGACAATCAGTTCGACGTAGGCATGACCGGCATTTTTGGCAGCGAGTCGGGCTATCACGCCTTGATGTCATGCGACGTGCTGCTGCTCCTTGGTTGCGATTTTGCATGGCGGCAATTCTACCCGGACAAGGCAACCATCCTGCAGGTCGATCTTGACGGCACGCATCTGGGACGCCGCCATCCCGTAGATATTGGGGTGGTTGGCGATATTGGCCCGACGCTTGAAGCCTTGCTGCCGCGCATCACGCCGCGCGAGGATGACGGCTTTCTGGACGAATGCCTGGATCATCACCGCAAGGCGGTGGCGGCGCAGGCAAAGCACGCGACGGAAGGCAAGGGCGGCGCGATCCATCCGCAATATCTGACGGAAATGATCTCCCGTCATGCGGACGCCGATGCGATATTCACGGCGGATGGCGGATCGCCGATGGTCTGGTGCCTGCGCCATATCGCCTCGACCGGACAAAACCGCACGGTCGTCAGTCTCAGCCACGGCACGATGGCGAATGCTATGCCTCAGGCGCTGGGGGCCAAGGCGGCCTTCCCGGACCGGCAGGTCATTTCCCTGTCGGGCGATGGCGGGATCGCCATGCTGATGGGTGACCTGCTGACCGCCATTCAGGAAAAGCTGCCGATCAAGGTGGTTGTCTACAATAATGGCGCGCTCGACTTCGTGGAGATTGAACAGAAGGTCGAGGGGCTGCTCGACAGCTATACGGAACTGGTCAATCCCGACTTTGCGCGGGTGGCCGAAGCCATCGGTTTTCGCGGATGGCGGGTCGAAAAGGCGCAAGACCTTGAATCGATGGTGCAAGCCTGGCTTGCCGAGCCGGGCCCGGCACTGCTCGATGTCGTGACCGATCGGTTTGAACTGGTGATGCCGCCCAATGTGAAGCCGGGGCAGGTGGCCGGCATGGCGCTCTATTCGGCCAAGGCGGTACTGAACGGACGCGGGCGGGATGTCGTGGGCATCGTGCGGAACCTGCTGTCATGAACAGGCGCCCTGCCCTGGCGGACTCCCTGTTCCGCGACCACGCCCTGTCCCGCAACGCCCTGCTGCTGGCGGGTCTGGTCGGCACCATCGCCGTGACGCTGACAGGCTTGCGCCATCCCCGCGTCTTTTGGCTGCTGCTGCTGTTCGTGCCGCTGCTGGTCGTGGCGCTGATCGACCTATTGCAGACGCACCATTCCCTTCGCCGCAACTATCCCGTTTCGGCGCGGTTCCGCTGGTTCTTTGAATGGCTGCGGCCCTTCCTGCGATCCTACATCGTGGAGAGCGATCTGGATGGACGCCCGTTCAGTCATGACGAGCGCGCGCTCGTCTATGCGCGCGCCAAGGGTGATGTGTCGACCCATCCCTTTGGTACCGAACTGGACGTCTATTCCGAGGAATATGAGTGGCTGGCCCATTCGATAGCGCCATCGCGCCATGCCGAGAAATATACACGCGTCCCCGTTGGAACGGACCAGTGCAGTCGACCGTACAGCGCCGCGCGGCTCAATATTTCGGCGATGAGTTTCGGGGCATTGGGCAGCAATGCGATCGAAGCGCTGAACCTGGGTGCCAGGATTGGTGGGTTCTATCACGACACTGGCGAGGGCGGACTGTCGCCCTATCATCTCAAACATGGGGGCGACGTAGTCTGGGAATTGGGGTCTGGCTATTTCGGCTGCCGCGATGCCAGCGGCAATTTCGATCCGGCTCATTTTCGCGACAAGGCCACCAATGACGCAGTGGTCATGACGGAAATCAAATTGAGCCAGGGTGCAAAGCCCGGCCATGGCGGTTTGCTGCCAGGCCCGAAGGTGACGGCGGAGATCGCCAGGATTCGCGATATTCCAGAAGGCGAGGACTGCCTGTCGCCGCCTTTCCACACTGCCTTTTCGACGCCGCGCGAACTGCTCACCTTCGCCGCGCAGATGCGCGACCTTTCCGGCGGGAAGCCAGTCGGCATCAAATTATGCGTAGGCTATCCGCATGAACTGTTCGCCGTGGTAAAAGCGATGATCGAGACGGAGATACTGGTCGACTTCATCGTCATTGACGGTGCGGAAGGCGGTACCGGCGCTGCGCCGACCGAATTGTCCGACCGGGTCGGCATGCCGTTGCGCGAAGGGTTGATATTGGCGCGCAACGCGCTTGTGGGCACGAACCTCAAGGACAAGGTGCGCCTTGCCGCATCGGGCAAGGTCAATTCCGGCGCGGCAATCGCGATGAATGCGGCGCTGGGCGCTGACTGGTGCAATGCGGCCCGGTCCTTCATGTTCTCGCTTGGTTGCGTGCAGTCCATGCGCTGCCACACCGATACATGCCCGACAGGGGTAGCCACCCAATCGCCCGCGCGTCAGCGTGCGCTGGTGGTGCCGGAAAAGGCAGAGCGGGTCGCCCGCTTCCAGAGCTGTCTCTTATACACATCTAGATGTGTATAAGAGACAGCACCGATACATGCCCGACAGGGGTAGCCACCCAATCGCTCGCGCGTCAGCGTGCGCTGGTGGTGCCGGAAAAAGCAGAGCGGGTCGCCCGCTGCCAGAGGGCGACGCTCGACGCGCTCCACGACATTGTCGTGGCCGCTGGTCTCAATTCACCGGACGAATTCACTCCCGATGGCCTGCGCCAGCGGATCAACGCGGCGGAGATGCGATCGATCGACGAAATCTATCCGTTCGTGCAACCGGGAGAATTGCTTGACGGCGCACGCGATCCTCGGCTTGCGAACTGGTGGAACGCGGCCGATCCGGCCAGCTTTGCAAGACGGGCGTAATCGCCACAGGGACAAGCCATCCCCGTTACACGGGGTCATCGTCCATGTCCTGAGCCTCACCCACGCCCGCAATGATCATCCCCAGCACGCGTGTCGCCAGTTCCATGTCCTGTTCGCTCAGTTTGGCAAATACTGCCGACCGGATCTCGGACAGGATCGGCTGAACCTGTTCGACGACCTCGATACCGGCAGGCGTTATCTCGATATGGCGTGATCGCTTGTCGGTGGGATTTTCCGTCCGCCGGATAAGACCGTCGGCTTCCAGGGCGTTCAATGTCCGGATCAGCGGCGGCCATTGGATCGCCAGACGGGCCGAGAGCAGCGATGTGGTAACAGGCGGCGGTGCCACGCTCAGGACGAAAAGGGTCTGCCATCTGGGCCTGGACTGACCGGTCGCCGCCAGCATCCGGCTTTCGACATGCGTTCCCCAACGCCGCGCCGCGAGCGAGAGCATGCGCGTGAGGCGAAATTCGACATCGTCCCGCGATCCTTCGGGAAAATAAGCGCGATATTGCGGCGTGTTGCTGTCGAACGGGTCGACCGGATTGGAGTCGTCGGTAGCCATATCATTCCCATCGCAATGCGGGGTGCGCTGAATTTTATCCCCCAAGTCGTTCTTAGCGGCGCTCTTAAGCAACTGCAAAATGCGCGTTTTCCTGCCGATCCGGCCAATGGATGAAGCCGTTGACAATATATGTACCGTGATACATACATTGTTCCAGAGGCCGCAGCAGAAGGCCAGGAGAGGGAAATGATGATGCGATTGAGCACCCAGCACATGCGTGCAAATGTGAGCGGCCGGGCCATTGCCGGGGCACTGATGGCGGCATTGCCGATCGGCGCAGCCGCGCAGGATGCCGTGACGGCCCCGCCGCCCGCCACCCAGCAATCGGACGACGCGGTCCCCGCCGATCTCCCCACAACCGACATCGTCGTGACGGGGACGCGCCTTGGGTCCAGCTTCAACGCACCAACGCCCGTCACCTCGATCGGGGCGGAACGTCTGGATGCGCTGGGCATCACCAATGTCGGCGAAGCGCTGAACCAGCTGCCCAGCTTCCGCGCATCGAGCGGTCCTGCGGCCCAGGCCAATCTGGGCGGCAATATCGGCGCGCGGTTGCTCGATCTGCGAGGGCTTGATCCGCAACGCACGCTTGTCCTGGTCGACGGCAAGCGCTTCGTCCCCAGCACCGTGCAGGGTTCGGTCGACACCAACCTCATTCCATCGTCCCTGTTGCGCACTGTCGATGTCGTGACCGGCGGCGCTTCGGCCGCTTATGGTTCGGATGCCGTCGCAGGCGTCGTGAACTTCATCCTTGACCGCAAGAAGGAAGGGCTGGACGGCGAATTTGCCGCCGGCATGTCCCAGCGGGGCGACGATGGCAATCTGTTCGCCAGCCTGTCGGGCGGCATGCGCCTGAGCGATCGCGTCCATATCATCGGCGCGGTGGAATATGAAAAGCTGGAAGGATTGGGCACCTGCACAAGCCGCAGCTGGTGCAACAGCCAGACACTGATCCTCGGCAACACGCCAGGCGCCGGTGGCCTGCCCGCCAACCTCATCATCGCCGGGGTCAATACATCGACGATGACGCCGGGCGGCCTGATCAACCGATCCTATAATGCGGCGGGTCAGGCGATCGGCACGACGGCTACCGACCCGCTGCGCGGCACGAAGTTCCTTCCCGACGGCACGCCGGGTCAATTCCAATATGGCACGCTGGTCGGCCCGCTCTTCATGCTTGGCGGCGAAGGACAGGGGCGTAACGGCTTCATTTCGGCCCTGCGGCTAAAAGTGCCGCTGGAGCGGGTTTCCAGCTATGGCGCGCTGACGGCGGAACTGACCGATGATGTAACGCTGACCGCCGACATATCCTATGGCCGCGTCAAGGGCACGGTCGACGGCGCGATCTTCCGCGACTTCAATGGCACGTTGCTGGGCCGCATCAAGCGCGACAATCCATTCATTCCCGCCGCTGTCGCGTCGGCGATGGACGCCAATGGCGTCGCTTCCTTCATCCTGGGCAAGGCCGCGTTCGACCTTGGCCCTGGCCGTGCAACATCGACTACGGAAACCTATCGCGGCGTTCTGGGCGTAGAGGGGCGACTGAGCGACAGGTGGACGGTCAACGGCTTCTACCAATATGGCCGCACCAACTTCACCCAGCGCGCGACCAACCTCGTCAATCAGGCCAATCTGTTGAAGGCGGTGGATGCGGTACAGTCCGGCGGCCAGACCGTCTGCCGAGTCAATGCCGATGCGATCTCCGGCAATGACGATCCCTCCTGCGTCCCGTTCAACCCCTTTGGCGAAGGGCAATATAGCCAGGCGTCGGTGGGCTACATCACCGGCAACGGCCTGCAACATACCGTCAATGAACAGCATGTCGCAGGCATCGACCTGCGCGGCGAACTGTTCGATCTGCCCGCCGGGCCTGTTACGGGGGCGGTCGGCGCGGAATATCGCCGGGATACGGTCGATGGCACCGCCGACCCCATCTCCGCGGCAAACGGCTTCTATTCGCTCAACGGGTCGGCCCTGTCGGGCGGCGTGACGGTGAAGGAGGTATTTGGCGAGGTCGCGGTGCCGCTGTTGCGCGATTCAGCCTTTGGCTATGCGCTCGATCTCAATGGCGCGGTCCGCCGCACCCATTACAGCACGACAGGATCGGTCACGACCTGGAAGGCTGGCCTGGTCTATGAACCGGTCGAAGGCGTCAGGTTGCGCGGCACGCGGTCACGCGACATCCGCGCGCCCAACATCTTTGAACTGTTCGGGCCGCAGACGCTCCGCTCGATCGGCCTGTCCGACCCGCTGAACGGGGGATTGCAGACCAACCCCTTTGTCATAACCGGATCAAATCCCAATCTTTCCGTTGAAAAGGCGGACAGCTGGACCGGCGGTTTCGTGATCGCGCCGCGCAGCGGCCCGTTCCAGCGGCTGCGCCTGTCGGTCGACTACTATAATATCAAGGTGGCCGATGCGATCGGCGCGCTGGGCGCGCAGACGCTGGTCAACCGCTGCGCCCAAGGCGCCAACAATTTCTGCAGCCAGATCACGCGCGACGCCAACAACCAGATTCTTCAGGTTCGCGACGTCATCCTCAATTCCAATGCGCTCAAAACCAGCGGCTATGACATCGAATTCCAATATCGTCAGCCGATCGGATCTTGGGGCGAACTGAATGCGCAATTGATCGCGAACATCACCAAAGAATTGACCACCGTCGATGCCCTGGGCGCGGTGGACCGCGCGGGCCAGACCGGCGTTCGCACCGGGACGATACCGGGCGTGCCCGACTATGTGCTGGACGGCGTCCTCACCTGGACCGTCGGCAAGTTCCAGTTGACCGGCCATGGCCGCTACATTCCGTCGGGAATCTACTGGACCAATTTCGTCGGGCCGGATCAGGATGGCTATGCCGTTACCGCGCCCAACAGCGTCGACAACAATAATGTCCCCAGCCGCTTCTACCTTGACATGACGGCCCGCGTGAATGTCGATACCGGCAATGGCCGCACCTTCCAGCTGTTTGCAACGGTCAACAATCTGCTGGATCGTGATCCGCCCGCAATGCCCGGCCCGTCGGGCGGCACCAACCAGATCCTGTTCGATCCGGTCGGTCGTGCGTTCAAGGTCGGCGCGCGCTTCCACTTCGGTTCATAAGGCGCGGGATCGACAGGAGCCGATATGAGCATGAACGCAACCGATCCGTCACCCCCTGTCGTCATCCATCTGACGGATGTGATCGAACGTCAGCGGATCAATGCGTTCATCATCCGGCTGGTGGCGCTATCCTGGGCGGTCACCTTCCTCGATGGCTTCGACATGCTCGTCATCTCTTTCGTCGCGCCCTATCTGCGCGACGGATTTGGTGCGGACGTGATTTCGCTGGGCGAACTGTTCGCGACGGGCGTGTTCGGGGCGATGCTGGGCGGGATCGCCTTTGGCTGGCTGGGCGACCGTTATGGGCGGCGTCCGATCATCATCGCATCGGTCGTGGCCTTTGGCGCCACCAGCATAGCCATGGCGCTTGCGCCAAACATGCATATGCTCCTGATCCTCCGTTTCCTCAATGGCCTGGCGCTGGGCGGGTTGATGCCGCTTGCCTGGGCGCTGAACATCGAATTCGTGCCCAGCCGCTATCGCGCGACTGTCGTGACCGTCATCATGATGGGCTATACGCTGGGCGGCGTGGTCGCCGGGCCGATGACGGTCTGGCTGGCGCCCGATTATGGATGGCAATCTGTATTCATGGTGTCGGGCGTGGCGACGCTGCTGCTTGTGCCTATTCTCTTTGCCCTCCTCCCCGAATCCGCTCGCTATCTGGCGGTCAAGGGACGATCGCCCGAAAAGATCGCCAAATCGCTGAACGCGCTGGCACCGGGGCTTGGCGCGCGGCCGCAGGATCATTTCACGGTCACCGACGAAGCGGTGCCCTCAACCGGGCAAGGCTTCCGCATTACGACCCTGTTCAAAGGCGACCTGCGCCCGATCACCAGCTTGCTGTGGCTCGCCTATATCGGCAGTTCGATGGCGGTCTATTTCAAGTCGAACTGGGGACCGATCATCTTTGAAGATGTCGGCTTCACCCGGACACAGGCGGCGATGATCATGTCCGTCAGTTCGATCGGCGGTTCGATCGCGGGGCTGGCGCTTATGCGCTTCACTGACCGTCTGGGTCCGATCGCCATCGCTTTCTATCCCATGCTGGCGGCGCCGCTGCTGCTGGTCATGGGTCTGGCACCCGTCTCGCTACAGGGGCTGGCCGCCTTCTCTCTGCTCAGCATGGCGATGATCAGCGGCACGCATTTTGGCATGCATTCCATCGCTGGCATCTTCTATCCCAGCGCGATCCGCGCCAATGGCGCTGGATGGGCAACGTCGGTGGCGAAGATCGGCTCGATCTTCGCGCCGCTGCTGGGCGGTTATCTGCTGGCGATGAACATGCAGCCGCGCCTGCTGTTCGTGCTGCTGGCGGCCACCCCGCTTCTCTCTGCCGTGTCGCTCGTCCTGCTCGCCCGTGTCGGCAAGCGCCGGGCCGCCCGCAATCCCGTTCCCACCGAAAACACCATCCTTCCGGCGAAAGCCGACCAAGCCTAACAGGAATTATGATCATGGCTCTGACTGCGACCCCCATAACAGCGCGCTTTGGCGCGGAGCTTTCCGGCATCGACGTCGGCAAACCGTTGAGCGACGCCGATTTCGCCGCCATCAAGGACGCGATGAACCAATGGGGCGTATGCGTCATTCGCGGGACCGGGTTCGACAATGCCGCCCACATCGCCTTCAGTCGCCATTTCGGCCATCTGGAAACCGCGCCTGCGGTCAAGAACCGGCCGCGCCGCCACCCGAACACGCCGGAAATATTCGACGCCAGCAACCTCACCCCGGCGGGCGAGATACTGGTCGATGAAAATATGGTGCTGCACAAGAAAGGCGATCGGCTCTGGCATACCGATTCTTCCTTCATGGAGCTGCGGTCGGCCTATTCGCTGCTCCTTGCCTATGAAGTGCCCAAGGAAGGCGGCCTTACCTATTTCGCGGACATGCGATCGGCCTATGAGGATCTGCCGGCCGACATCCGGGCAAAGATCGATACGCTGGAAGCCGACCATTCGCTCTGGTATTCGCGCCTGCTCGCCGGTTTTCCGATCACGGAGGAAGAGATTGACGGCCGACCCAAAGCGCGCCAGCCCATGATCATGCATCAGGAAGCGACCGGACGTACCGCCATCTATATCGGCAGCCATGCGATGGATGTCGTGGGCCTGCCGCGTGAGGAAGGCCGCGCGCTGATCAAATATCTGATCGAATTCGCCACCCAGCCGCAATATGTGTTCGGCGTCTCCTACGAACCGGGAGACATCGTGATCTGGGACAACCTGACCACCATGCACCGGGGCGGCGATTTCGACATTTATAACGAGCGGCGCGACATGCGGCGTACGACCGTGCGCGAAGGCGAACCGCCCGAACATGCCGATGATCCGTTCACGGCCTATTTCTCCGCCTCGGCACCAAAGAACTGATCCGAAACGATGGTCAACAAACCCCGGATATTGGTGACACGCAAATGGCCCGAGCCGGTCGAAGCGCTGATCGCGCAGCGCTATGACGCGACATTCAACGATAGCGATGTCGCACTGACGAGCGCGCAACTGGCCGCGGCCATGCGTGACTTTGATGCGATCTGCCCCACCATCACCGATCGGCTGGATGCCAGCATATTGGGCGTGGCGGGGCGACGGGTGCAGATCATCGCCAATTACGGCGCAGGCGTTGATCATATCGATCTCGCGGCGGGGCGGGCGGCGGGCATTGTCGTAACCAATACGCCCGGCGTGCTGACCGACGCGACTGCTGACATCGCCATCACGCTGATGCTGATGACAACGCGCCGCGCAGGCGAAGGCGAACGGGAATTGCGTGCCGGGCAATGGACCGGCTGGCGGCCCACCCATTTGCTTGGGACCAGCCTGCGCGGCAAGACGCTGGGGCTGGTCGGCTTTGGCCGGATCGCGCAGGCAATGGCGGAGCGCGCCCGTTTCGGCTTTGGCATGAACATCGTATATTTTTCACGGCGGCCCGGCGCGCAGGAAGATGAACAGCGTCTTGGCGCGCGCTTCGTGCCGTCACTGGTCGATCTGGTGGCGCAAAGCGACGTCGTGTCGCTGCATATCCCCGGCGGCGCGGAAACCCGCAACATCATCGATGCGGCCATTTTCGCGCACATGGCCCCCCATGCCATATTGATCAACACCGCGCGGGGTGATGTGGTCGACGAAGGCGCGTTGATCGACGCACTGGAAGCAGGACGGATCGGCGGCGCGGGGCTGGATGTCTTTGCTGGCGAACCCCAAGTCTCCCAACGCCTACGCGATGCGCCCAATACCGTCCTCCTCCCCCATCTGGGCAGCGCAACGCGGGAAACGCGTGAAGCGATGGGCATGCGTGCCCTTGCCAATCTGGACGACTGGCGGGAGGGTCGGACGCCCCGCGATAGCCTGTAATGCCTGTGTCCATTGATGATCTTGTCGCGGCAGAACAGTTGCCCGCCTCTTACGCGGCGATAGTCGATCGCTGGTGGCGGCCGCTCGCGCAGCAGATCGCGCAGTGGCAGAGCTTGGCTGGACGCACCCTGATCATCGGGATCAACGGGGCACAGGGCAGTGGAAAATCCACGCTCTGTCGCTTCCTCTGCGCGTCGCTGTTGCCTGAACATGGGGTCTCGGCGGCGGTGGTTTCGCTCGATGATCTTTACCTGCCCCTGGCAGCGCGCGAGCGGATCGCGCAGGACATCCATCCCCTTTTCCGGACGCGGGGGGTGCCGGGGACGCACGATGTCGATACAGGGATCGCGCTGCTGGATGATATGGCCGCCGGGCGGGAAGCCCTGATCCCGCGGTTCAGCAAGGCGCTGGACGATCGATTGCCGCGGGCCGACTGGACACGCCATGCCGGCAAGGTCGACATTCTGCTGTTCGAAGGCTGGTGCGTGGGCGCTCGGCCACAGGATGCCGCCAGCCTGATCCAGCCGCTCAACGCGCTGGAAGCGCAGGAGGACGCCGAAGGCATCTGGCGACGCCATGTGAACATGGCCCTGCAGACTTCCTATGCGCAGCTGTTTTCGCGGATCGACCATCTGGTGATGTTGCAGCCGCCTTCGTTCGATCATGTTCTCACCAACCGGCTACTTCAGGAGCATAAGCTTCGCGCGGCCGCGCCGGATGCGCCAGCTATCATGGATGACGCCGCCGTGGCCCGCTTCGTGAGCCATTATGAGCGTGTGACCCGCCATATGTTCGCCGACCTTCCGGCGCGCGCGGACATAGTGTTCAAGCTCGATGCACAACAGAATGTGATGTCCTGCCAGCGCCTTGCCGGTCCATGACTGGCATATGCCAAACTGGACTCTTGTAACCGGACCGCCCGTAGATGGAGCCGATGACCATGTCGCCTGACAATATCCCTGTCGATGCCATCCGGCCCGGCCTTGAATTCCTCTATGAGGCCAGCGCGCAACTGGCCGATCCGATACAGATTGGCCAGACGCCGGATGGCATGCGGCGGATCATACCGATCCTGTCCGGCACGGTCGAGGGACCAGGCATTCGCGGCCATATCCTGGGCGGTGGAAGCGACTGGCAGCTTCTGCGGCCGGATGGCGTCACGGTCGCGGACGCGACCTATGCGATCGAAACCGATGATGGCGCGGTCATCCAGATCCGCAACAGGGGGCTGCGGCATGGGCCTGCCGATGTCATGGCGCGTCTGGCAGGCGGGGAGCCTGTCGATCCGTCGGCTTATTATTTCCGCACCGTCCCCGAATTCATCGCACCCGTTGGCCCTTATGAATGGCTCAACAGCAGCATCTTCATCTGCTCTGGCGCCCGTTACTCCGACTCGATCCGGCTATGGGTCTGGCGCGTCACCTGATCGGTCGACGCGAGGGACCGGACTATTCTTCGGCTGCGCCGAACTCGGACGGAATGCGACGCGCTTGACCGGCGGCGCGCTTTGCCAGCGCTTGCGCCACCCGATCCAGCAGTTCGGCCTTGCGCCACGGCTTGCCAAGCACATCCAGCCCCCGGCGCAAAGGTCCTTCTGCGACCAGTTCCTCATTATAGCCCGTCGTCATGAGAACCGGCATATCGCGATCCTGCGCAGTGATCGCTTCGGCCAGCGCGATGCCATTGAGCGTGCCGGGCATGACCAGGTCGGTAAACAGCAGGTCGATGGGGTCGGTCGCGCGAATCCGCTCCCATTCCGCCAGCGCAAGGTCGCCATTTTCCACCGCCGTCACGCGGTATCCCGCCTCGACCAGATGCTCCTGGGCAAGGGCGAGCACGTCGGGGCTGTCCTCGACAAGCAGGATGTGTGCGCCGTCCACCTTGGCGCTTTCGCCAACAGGATGCCCCGCCGTGTGAACTGTGGGCAGCGCGTCCGCACCAGCCACCGGAAACAGCATGCGGATCGTCGTGCCCTTCCCCGGCGCACTGTCAATCTCCAGCCGGCCACGCGATTGCTGGACGAAACCGGAAGCCATGGCGAGCCCCAGGCCGGTGCCCTTGCCGGTCGGCTTGGTCGTGAAAAAGGGCTCGGCGGCGCGCGCGGCGACATGCTCCGGCATGCCCTCCCCCTCGTCGCGCAGCTCAATGACGACATAATCGCCGGATTTCAGCTGTCGCGCCTCTGCATCACCGTTCAGATGCAGCTTCAAGGTGCAGATCGTCAACAGCCCGCCGCCTGGCATCGCGTCGCGCGCGTTGAGCGCTATATTGAGGATGGCCATCTCAAACTGTTCGGCATCCAGCACCGCCTTGGGCAGCCCGTGGCGCAGGCTCAGATGAAGCTCGACCGAGCGGCCCAGCGAACTTTCCAGCATGTCGGCAAACCCGACGATGCACGCATTCACATCGATCGCGCGTGGGTCCAGCCGCGTCTTGCGTGCAAATGCCAGCAATTGCCCGGTCAGCTTGGCACCACGCTCTGCAGCGCCCTGCGCGCGCGCGAGATAAGCCTGTGCTTTTTCATCCGCGACGCGACCCGACAATAGTTCCAGATTGCCTGTCACCACTTGCAGAAGATTGTTGAAGTCGTGCGCAAGCCCGGCAGTCAGTTGGCCGATCGATTCCATCTTCTGCGACTGCTGATACGCTTGCTCGCTTTCCTTGCGGCGCGTCACGTCCAACTGGCTGGCGAAGAAATAGAGGAGGTTGCCCGACGTGTCGTAAACCGGGCCAATGAACACCGCGTTCCAGAACGGTGTCCCGTCCCGCTTGTAGTTCAGTATTTCGACGGCGATCGACTCACGCTGGGCGATCGCATCGCGCAGTTCGTCAACCGCGGCACGATCGGTCTGCGCACCCTGGAGAAAACGACAGTTCCGTCCCAGGATCTCGCTCTCTTCATAGCCGGTCAGATCAAGGAACGCCTTGTTCGCGAACACGATCGGATTGTCCTGCTGCGCTGGGTCCGTCAGGATCATCGGCATGCGGGTCATCTCGATCGCCGCGAAAAAGACGTCGCCACGATCATCGAGTCCGGGCCGGGTGATAACACTTTCGCGCCAATGCTGCCGAGCCTTGCGACCAGTGGTATCCTTGCCGTCGTCCTGTAGCGTGTCGCCTGCCGGAATACCCTGGCTCTGTCCTGCGCTTTCGACGTCAAAGCCAGCGTCGTTTTGCCCGTCTTGGTCTTGATTCATGTGTTTCCTCTAGTTGCCAACGCGCACGAGTCCAACCGTGCAACGATTGGCGCGCCATTTGGTTACCAAGGCAATGGAAAGGACCGATCATGGATCAGCGAAGCGGTTGCTGCCGCGTCGCGGGCATTGCAATCATCCCTGCGTTGAAGGCCGCCGGAGCCTGATCAAGTCCATCATCGTTGCAAGGTGGCGTCCCATTGACGCCCTGCTTGCGTCGGTCTCATGATAATCAGTCGGTTTGCCACGCCGGATGGTCCGAAAGTCCGGATTTCGTAAAGCGCTTCGAACGCGGACTTTTCACTGGCTTTCCCTGTCAATATGGCCAGATCGGCTTGACGGGACACAATCTGTGCCACCTCCACAAGACCCGGATCGTTCATTCCGGCGATCACCAGAATACGATTGCCAAATGGTCCTGGGAAGCTGGCGACATAGGCATAGTCGCGACGCAACATGCGCTCCTTGGACGGGTCGGCCCAATTGGCTTCGAACCGCCGGCCACTCCGGCGATCAACGATCGCGTCTCCGGTCGGCATCAATGCAAAGCCTGATCGATCGAATATCGGCTCCCTGAGATCGCGCAGATCGCTCAACAGACCAATATAGACGATATTATGCGTCTTGAGCATGTCTGTGGTGAAACGCGACGATGTGATCGCCCTGGCCTTGGCATCGCCCGTAGCCCGGTTCAGGACCGGCATGATGGACACCAGCGCGGGGGCCATCGCCGCTGGCAGGTCAAACTGGTTGAGATCGACCACCTGGGCGCCATCGCGCTTGTGGTTGAGCAGGTAGCGGTCGAGATCTTCGCTGCTGGTGACGAGCGGATCGACCACCTGCCGAACGACCCGTCCGTTTTCGACTTCCCCGAACGCATAACGATCGCCCACGATCAGGGCCGTCGGGATCGCCGAATGTGTCAGGGGCTTCCAGAACGCGGACGCCAGCCGAGCATCTCTGGTCAGGTTCAAAGGCCAGAACCAGGCCATCAGCACCGCAAGAACGATGATCCCAAGGACGCAGATCGCCAGGATAGACCGCGCCGGCATATTGTAGCGGGTTTGACGCCGGGGTGTTTCTGCGTCGTCAGTCTTGCCGACGGAAGCGTCCGCGGCCAGTCCCGCAGCATCGACATCGACGTCGGACCTGAGTTGGAGGCGATATTCCCCTCGTGGCAGCACGAGATGCTCGCCTTCCCTGTTGGGGGGCAGGTTTTCCAGCTTCTTGCGCAGCCGGTGGATGCTCATCCTGACGGTGGCGTCCTGGCCGAGATGATCGCTTGGCGAAAGCCCGAATACCTCTTGCGCGATCTCGATCTCTTTGGGTGTTCTAGCTGCTAGAGAGGATTCGACGAGGAAGTCGAACAATCGATTTATCTGTACCGATTTTCCCAGACTTCCACTCGTTCGGACCGTTTCGGCGAATGCTCTCAACCGTTCCCGTGCACTGTCATCTGACGACATGGCATCTGACGACATGGCATGGGATCGTGAACGTGGGACGGAATGACGGACCAGGTTGAATTTTCAGCGCTGTGCTCCAAGCAACAATCTTAACATATCTGCGCCCCCTCTGTCCGTAAGTAAACACCCTGGGTCACACATGCCACCCTATGTTGCGGACGCAGGCGCCAACGCGGCCGCAATCGGACAGCGACGCCTGCTCCGGTTCATTACTCCTCGACCGCTACGGTAACTTCCATGCCGTGCAACTGTGCGGAAAACGGGATCTGGCAGGAAAGGCGCGATTGCGACGCCCGGTTGGCGATGCTGTCGAGCAACGCGTCCTCATCGTCACTCATCGGCGGCAATAGGCTCAACCACTCCGCGCCGACATAGACGTGACACGTCGCGCAGGAGCAGACTCCGCCACAATAGGCAGGCAGTTCGGCAATGCCCGCATCGCGGATCAGTTCCATGACCGAATGACCGGGCGACGCGGCAACGTCGCGAACGACTCCATCGGACAGCATGACCCGCAGCCCGCCTTCCCGCTGCGGGTCAGCGGCAACATCTTCTACGGACGATATCGACATATTCACTGTGCTCATCTCCTCAAAAATCTTTGCGCGTGCGCGCTTTGCGGGCCCGAATACACCTGTGGCTGTGGATATTATGAATGCGGATTTGACCCACATGGCGCCGCTCGCGAAGCCATCAAATCTCGATCTGGCAACCGTTCATAATTGTTTATTCATTGGCAGATTATTCGCAATAATGTCAATGATTATCTCATATTTGCAACAGAGACATGAGACACTCACCGGCACGTACCGACTATTGCGGCACATTCAGAACGCTGCACCGCCGCGCCTCATGCACGGATTTTCGTGGCCCTTTGGGCCCTCACCTTCCCGGCGCGATCCGCCGTCAATCCAAAGCGTCGCAGTCTTTGATACGGTACGTTACGTCCTGCACAATACTGTTCGTTACTTTTGGTCGCAGCCGAGGCGCGCGATGCTTTCCCCCATGGCCAACCAAGCTTGCGCCGCGAAGCAGGGCGATACGAATTGCATCCTGGCGAGCAGCCACCGTTGTGGCGACGCCAACATTCGCGCTCCCGCATCGCTGCTGGGTATGCGCAAGCAATGGCTGAACACGCTCCTTAACGAGCGGACGCGAATAGGAGAGACAATATGATTACATGCTTCAACACCGCCCGCCCCCCGTCGGTCGTCGTCGATCATGGAATCGTCTCGCACCGATCGGCTGGCCGACATCGTCCGCCTCCAAACCGCTCTGTCCTCGCGATCTGCGCATGCCTGTCGACAGGAGGTCATCATGGACAATTCTAGCCTGTGGTCCGGCATTCGCGCCTTTTACGAACCGACCATTGAAATCATGGCGATGTGGATGTGGGGTCTGCCTCTGTTCGCGGCGGTGGTTGCGATCATCTTCATTCTGTCGGAACGTCCGAACGGCCCCATATCGTTCAAAATGTTGCTTAACGCCGCCTTCCCGCGCGACCTGCACAGCCATGCCTCGGCACGGGTCGATCGCTGGAATGCGATCATCCTTTTCGTCATCGGCTTCCCGCTCGTCGGCCTGTTCGCACTGAATGGCCTGGCGATCGCGACCAACGTCGCCAACTTGCTCAGCGCCGAATTTGGTGCCACCGTCCCGCTGCTGCATGCGGCCTGGGCAATCGTCGCCGTGCAATTTCTGGTCTTTTTCCTGGCCACCGACTTTATGGGATATTGGGTCCATTACTGGTGTCACACCAACCCCTTCCTGTGGACCCTGCATAAGCCGCACCACACGGCCGAAACCCTGACCCCCTGGACGCTCTATCGCCAGCATCCGATCGAATTCTTCATCGTCAATGCTGTCCCGGCGGTGTTTGGCGGCCTGGTGACGGGCGTGGCCCTTTATGCCACCGGCACGGCCCTGCACCCTGGAACCATGGCCTGCGTCGGCATTATGGCCTATATATTGTTCTTCGTGATCGACTTTCTATCCCACGTCCATGTGCCGGTATCATATGGCTGGCTGGATCGGATCGTGCTGGCGCCCGTGATGCACAATCTGCACCATAGCATCGAACTTCACCATCGTGACAAGAACAACGCCGTGGTCCTGACATTGTGGGACTGGATGTTCGGCACGCTCTATCTGCCCAAAAAGGGTGAAACCTGGCGGTGGGGCGTCAATGAAGAAGAGTTCGGCGACCAGAATCCGCACAACACCCTCAAGGGCTTTTATGGCGAACCCTTTGTCGTCGCCGGCCGGCAGATCAGGGATCTGGTGCGCGTCGGACGGCGGCACGAGGCAGAATCCGACCCGAAATAACAACGTTAACCGCGCCCATGGCTGCGACCGTTACGGCTATCCGCCGAGGTCGCAGCCAAAGCTGTAACGCCCGCGAATCCGGCCTTTCCTTGCATTAACATGCGATCGTTACGCCGCGATACGGTACGTTACTTACCCCACAGGCGTTGCCCCCATAGCCTCTGAGGCGCGATGGGATGAGCACCAGCCCCAAATACCCATTTTCCAACACCCTCTCGGGACTGCGATTTTCGCGCCGGGCTTGGGCAAAAAAGGCGGCACGCATGACGTAGCCGCCAATGAGACAGGGAGTAAAACTGTATGAGGCCTTTCCACACATTCGTTTCCGAACGCCACCGGCGCCTTATGAGCATGAGCGCGACCGTATCGATCCTGACGCTGGTCCTGGTAGCAGAACTCAACGGCGCCGCTGCTCTGGCGCAGGCATCTCAAGGCTCTGCCGTTGATCGGCCCTCACCAGCACAAGCCCGCAACAACGATGACGACAGCAACGCGATCGTCGTTACCGCACGGCGAAAGGAAGAGTCGCTGACGGACGTGCCAGCCTCGATCACGGCCTATTCTTCGGACTTTTTTAAAAAACAGAATATTCAGACCTTCGCTGATTATGCGACGAAACTGCCAAACGTCACGTTCCAGTACGGCCAGGGCGGCGATTTTTCGTCGGTCGGCTTTGTCGGCGGCAGGCAGACGACCATCCGCGGCGTCGCCGGAGCCAACACGACAGCCTATTATATCAACGATACCCCCGTCCCGGCCTCGATCAGCCCGCAGACCCTGGACCTTGATCGCATCGAAGTCCTTAAAGGACCGCAGGGCACGCTTTTCGGCGCCAGTTCGATGGGCGGCAATCTGCGCTTCATCACACGCCAGCCGACCTTCACCGAAAACAGCTACACCGCCCAAATTCAGGGCGGCGGCACCAAGAATGGCGGCTTCGATTTCGACGGCAATGCCCTCGCCAACCTGGTTGTCGTACCCGACCGGGTGGGACTGGACATCGCTGGCGGCTACACGCGCGAGTCCGGTTTCATCACGCGCCGTTTCCCCGGTGCGTCTGGGGCCCTTGTTTCGGTGCCCGGTCAGGGGCGCGGCGACACCTACTCGGCCTCCGCATCCTTGCGGGCGAAGCTGACGGATGAGCTGGAGGCGACGATCAGCGGCATCGGGCAGATATATAATCTGCATGGTTTCCCCGCCGCCTATCTCCCCCTCCCCGGTTATCGCCCCGTGACCTACACGATTGATCGCGATCGCGACGTGCAGGAATATTCCAAAGATCGTTGGGGGCTTGGATCGCTTGTCCTCAAATATTCGGGCGAAGGATATTCGATCGTCTCTTCCAGCAGCTATTTTGCGCGTCGAACGAAGGAATTGGAAGACACGACCGAAGGCAATAACGGCTATATCAGGGACGTGCTTGGTGTGGATATCGGTGATCCACCATTGCCGACCATCAACATTTCCAAGGACCGGCGCTTCACGCAAGAGGTCAGGCTTTCGTTCGACGATGGCACCCTGCTGCCCGGCTTGTCCGGCATCGTCGGCTTTTTCTATCAGCACCGTTTCAACAGCTTTGCACAGCCGGCCCTGCCGGTTCCGGAATTCGAGGATGCGGGGTTCGATCCGCCCTTCATCACGCGCCAGACTTTCCCGACGCATGAAGACAATAGCGCGATTTTTGGCGAGCTATATTATGAAATTCTACCCAAACTGACACTGACCGGCGGGCTGCGCCAATATTGGATCAAGCAGAAGGCCGACGCCGTGCTGAGCGAAGGCATCTTCAATTCGCCGGGCGGCGACCTGGCACCGGCGCGCCGCAGCCGCCAGAGCGGCATCGTTCCAAAGTTCGTCGTTTCTTACAAGCTGCCGCGGGAGGGCACGGTCTACGCATCGGCGTCGAAGGGCTTTCGTCTGGGTGGATCACAAGGCCGGCTGCCGGATTTCTGCCAATCGGACCTCGCTGCGATCGGGCGCACGCAGGATGATACGCAGGATTTCAAGTCCGACACGCTATGGAGCTATGAAGTTGGCGCGAAGAGCCGGATCGCCGGAGGGCGGCTGAATGTTGCGGCCGCCGCGTTCCAGATCGATTGGTCCAACATCCAGCAGCAGGTGATCCTGCCCACATGTACGTTCAGTTTCACCGCCAATGCCGGCAAGGCACGCATTCGCGGCGGCGAACTGGAAGTGAGTGGCAGGCCCATCGCAGGCGTGCCCTTGATGCTCCAACTCGGCCTTGGCTACACCGATGGCCGCTTGCTTGACCCCGGCCTCCTCGCGCAGGCGCCTGATACCCGGCTCGTCCAGACG
Organism: Sphingobium sp. B2; assembly: GCF_007693735.1. NCBI lineage: Bacteria > Pseudomonadati > Pseudomonadota > Alphaproteobacteria > Sphingomonadales > Sphingobiaceae > Sphingobium > Sphingobium sp. B2. Next base: position 164,539 of record NZ_VDBZ01000002.1, on the reverse strand, counting down.
CCCAGATGGACCGGATCGATTTCGGGTAATTACGATCATCCAATCAGCGACAACGCGTCGCTCCTTATCAGCGCTGACTATAGCTACACAGGGGGGCTGAAAGTCGCAAACAGCGCTGGCGGCTTCCTCGACCGCAAGCCACTCAACTTCGTCAACGCCTCGATCGGCGTGAAGTTTGGCACCTCCCAGATCACGCTTTATGGCAAGAACCTGCTCGACAAGCGCCTCAACCTCGGCGACCTGTACAGTTCAGGCATCGAGCGGTCGGAAATCCTGGCCGATGGCAGTGCCCAGCGTCTGCCGCGTGGTGCGGTCAGCCGCCCGCGCCAGCTTGGCGTCCAATTCAGAACCGACTTCTGAGATGGCCATTATGAGCAAAGCGTCGTCATTGCCCGACACGAAGCGACGGTGGCGCTCTCCCGCCTGCGGAACAGCGCTGACCCTTGCCATCGCTTTGCTGGTCGCGAGCGGCGCCGACGCTGAAGTGCTGCCGATGCCAACCGTCACTCCGGTCCCGCCCAGCGGAAAGCTGCCGCTTTCTTCGGCGGCGCGGCCAGGAACCGAATATGTCGATCTCGAAAAGGTCGGCTATGAAGAGGCGGAATATTATCTCGCGGGCGTAGCGCCCGCGATTACAGCAACGGGTCAGACCGTGACGACCGCTCCCTACGTCACCCGGTTTCTGATACGCCAGCCCAAAGATCCCGCGCGGTTCAACGGCACGGTCATTATCGAACCGTTCAGCTGGTTTGGGGAGCGGGCTGCCGGCTGGATATTGACCCGCGATTACCTCACCCGAAAAGGATATGCGTTCGTCGGCTATACCCTGTCGATCAACACCCCGCCCAATGACCCGAAATTTCCGCTCGATGAAACCGGACAGAGCGCGGACGCCCGGCAATATGGCGACATCGTCAATTTCGATTTCATGCGCCGCTTCGATTATCCGCGCTATGCACCGCTTGGCAGCTACTTCGATGCAGGCAAGTTCCTGCGCGGTGGAAAGCCAGACCCGTTCATCCCCCAAGCGCAGGGCATCAGCGCTGAACTGGCGATGCTGCTCAAATCCAACCTGCCGAACGGTCCTTTGGCAGGACGCAAGGTTGATCGGGTCTATGTCAACACCTGGGCGGTCAATGCCCAGATCTGGATGGACTATCTCGATCAGGGTCGACACCAACAATGGCGCATGCCGGATGGACGTCCCTTGATCGATGCCTATATGACGGGCAAGCTCGCCTATGGCGAGGTGGCGGGAGAGAGCATCCGCGTGCCGCGCCACATGCCGACAGACGCGCCCTTCGTCACCATTTTCAGTCAGTCTGAAACGGTGCATGATGCGATCGAACAGATAGTCCTGCCGCCTGACACAGACCAACCCAAATTGCGCTATTATGAGGTGATGGGCACCCCACATCTGCGCAAGGCCGATCTGGGGACCGGCGAAGTCGAACCGATGCCGTACGAGCGCGGAAAGCCGAACGATCCGCGGTGCCAGCAGATTTACGACGAACCATCCGAACTGCCATTCTCGGCGTTGCTGGACGCGCTTGACCGATGGGTGCGTTTGGGGGAGCCGATGCCTCGTGCGGACCGGGTCGCGCGCGACGGCGCAGGCGTAAGGCGAGACGCCAAAACCGGCAATATAGTGGGAGGCGTACGCCCGCCCTGGATCATGGTGCCAAGCGCTGAATATTGGACCGACTATGAAACCGGCTGTGGCGTCGTCTATGACACAAAGCTTCCCTATTCCGCTGCGCGACTACGTGCTCTTTATGGCAATTATCGCAACTATGCCCGTCGGTTTGAGGACGCCAAGCGCCGATCCGTGTCGGCAGGATATTTGCTCCCAGGCGATGCTGAAGGACTTGAGCCAATAGCCTCTCCCGCCGACTTTACGAAAAAGGCGCCCTGACAGCCGATACATGCCTTTTGGCTTGCTGCGGAAACGGGTCAGCATCTGATTTGCGGATCGACAAATCCGATGCTGACCAGCGCAACTGCCGTCGCCAGGGCTGGCAATTCAACCGCGTTCCTTCGCGGCCCTGATGACATCCCTGTGCGACGTAGGCAGCCTAAAGCTGCTTATTCCGCCAACTCCGCGTCATACTCAGCAAATGCGTCCTGAGCGATGCGGGTAGAATCGATCCCGGCGGGAATTCCGCAATATACCGCAACCTGCAACAAGGCTTCGCGAATTTCCTCGCGCGTCAAACCGTTGCGCAGAGCCGCCTTGACGTGCAGCTTCAACTCGTGCGGCCTGTTCAGCGCACTGATCACGCCGATATTCAGCAGGCTGCGGTCCCGCCGCGACAAACCATCGCGGGCCCATATCTCACCCCAGCAATAGCTGCTCGACAGCTCTTGCATCGGGCGGCTGAAATCATCTGCCTGCGCCATGGAACGGGCGACATAGTCCGCGCCCAGAACCTCGCTGCGAATGCTCAGCCCTTTGGCCAGTCGATCTTCGTCCATAACCGCTCTCCGAGCCAAGCCCGAGCCTATAGCCCGCCGATAAGGCAATATTTGATGTTCATATATTCCGACAGGCCATGGCTCGATCCCTCCCGACCAAAGCCTGATTCCTTGACGCCGCCAAAAGGCGCAACCTCGGTCGAAATCAGACCGTCATTGACCCCAACCATGCCATATTCCAGCCCCTCCATAAAACGCCACTGCCGGGCGAAATCGGCGGTGTAGACATAGGCGGCCAGGCCAAAGGGCGTGTCATTGGCGATCTGCATGGCTTCGCTTTCGTGCGTGAAGCGGATTACGGGCGCTACCGGCCCGAATATCTCTTCATGCGCGATCGCCATGTCCGTGGTGACGCCGGTCAGAACGACAGGCGGATGGAATGCGCCCTGCTCAGGAACGTCCGGGGCTGTTCCAGCCTTGGACGCGCCCTGGATTTCCGCCTGCTTGACCAGGTCAGCGACGCGACTGGCATCCTTGTCACTGATCAACGGACCCATGCCCGAAGGGTGATTGATGCCGTCGCCTACACGCAAAGCCTCCACGCGCGCGTTCAGGCGTTCGACAAAAGCGTCATGAACGCCTGTCTGAACCAGAAACCTGTTGGCGCAGACGCAGGTCTGCCCGGCATTGCGAAAGCGCGAGGCCATGGCGCCCTCGACCGCCCGGTCAATGTCGGCATCATCGAATATGATGAAAGGCGCGTTCCCGCCCAACTCCAGACTAAGGCGCTTAACCTGCCCCGCCGCCTGAGCCATGATGAGCTTCCCGACCTGTGTCGATCCGGTAAAGCTGATCTTGCGGACAAGGGGGTGGGTGCAGAACACATCACCAGCCTCCGAAGACCGCACTGCCGGGGCGACCCGGAACAGGTCATGCGGCACGCCGGCCTGATGCGCCAGATTTTCTAGCGCCAGCGCCGAAAGCGGCGTCAGTTCGGCCGGTTTCACGACAATAGAGCATCCCGCAGCGAGCGCCGGTCCAGCCTTGCGCGTTATCATTGCCAGCGGGAAATTCCATGGCGTGATCGCAGCACAGGTGCCGACCGGCTGACGCAGCGTGATGATCCTCTTCCCCGACGCATGGGTCGGGATTACCTCGCCATAGGCGCGGCGCGCTTCTTCGGAAAACCATTCAATGAAAGCCGCGCCATATTTCACTTCGCCGCGCGCTTCATCAAGGGGCTTGCCGCTCTCCAGCGTCATCAGCATCGCCAGCGCCTCGGCATGTTCGCACATCAGATCATACCAGGCGCGCAACACATCGCTGCGCTCCTTCGCGGTGCGAGCGCCCCATTCATGCCGTGCCGCGTCAGCGCGCTCGACAATCTCGACCAATTCAGCGCGATTATAGCGGCGGATGGTCGTGACTTCGCGCCCGTCTGCCGGATTTGTGACCTTCAGCCCGCCTTGATCAAGATATTCAGGGCGTAACAAATGCAGTGCCGGGTCAGCCATTGCGACAGAACTCCAAGGAAATGAAAGAAAATGGTCTCACAACATGCGCGACAGGACGTCGGTTTCACCGCCCTTGTCTTGCAGGCGGTGCTTTGCCGCACCGGCAACATGCAGAACGATCAATGCCAGAAGCAGATACGCGCTATATTCGTGAAGCGCCTGAAATAACGCAAAGGCCTCATCATTCTTTGGCAGTAGTTCAGGCAAATGACCGAAGAAAAAGAAGGGAACGCCATCGCTCTGCGTAAAGCTGGACGACATTGAATAGCCAAAAATCGGGATCAGCAATGTCAATGTCATGATCAAACGGTGGACCACATGCGATAACGTTCGTTCCCAGCCGGTCAGACCGTCCGGGGTTTGCGGCAACACCCGCCGCTTCTGCCAGCGAATAAGAAGGTGGAGCACCGCCAGCAGCCAGGCCAGGACGCCGAATTGCTTATGATTGGGATAGAAAAATTCGAATTTTGCTATCGGAGTGCTGTCCGGCAAGCTGGTCATATACCAGCCCGACCAGATCAGACCCAGAATGATGACCGCTCGGAGCCAGTGCAAAATGCGCATGGAGAGCGGATATTTGGGACTTTTCCGTTCAGTATCTTCCTGCATGACCTTTTCCCGATCCTCTAGAGGTAAACGCCTCGCGAATAGCCTCCATCGATAGTCAGGGATTGCCCGGTTATCGAAGGACTCTGCGCATTTGCCAGAAAGGCAATGAATTGCCCGACCTGGGCAGGAGACAGGATTTCACCCGTCGGGATGTCATGGACGAATTCGGCCTCGATGTCCTTTGCGGTAACATCGCGTTCCTTGGCCATTTCGGCAAACAATTCGTTCAGATGAGGCGTCCGGACGATGCCGGGATTGACGACGTTCACCGAAATGCGAAACCGCCCGAGCTGATCGGAAAGCACCTTTGTCAAATGGGCGACCGCGGCATTGCGCAGACCACTCAAAGTGTCGCTCGACCGCCCGGTCAGCCCGCCGATATTGACAATATGCCCCGCCCCCTGTCGCTTCATCGCGGGGACGACCGCCTGCGCGTAACGCAAATATCCACCCACCTTCACGTCGACATCGGCAATCAACGCATCAATATCGACGTCTTCGATAGCGCCGCCGATCGGGGTTGAGCTTGCTGCTGCGTTGACCAGCACATCGATGCGACCGAACCGATCGACGACCGTTTCGGCAAGGGCTTTGGTGGCGGTGGCATCGCGGGCGTCGGACGCAATCGCAACGACAGGCGTGTCGACGCTGTCCCTCAACCGCGCCGCCGCAGCGTCCAGCGCCGTCTCGCCACGCGCCGTCAAGACAATCGTAAAGCCGGCATGGGCCAGTTGTTCGGCGATGCCGGGAACCAGTCCGCCGCTGCCGCCGGTCAGGATCGCAACCCGCTGGCTACCGCTCATGGCAATTCTGCCTGTATCAGCAACGGCCCATCAAGCGTCAGGCCATGGCGTAGCGCCGCAGACAGCTCTCCATTCGTCGTCACGCGGATCGCCTCGACACCATAGCCTTTGGCCAACGCGACCCAATCGACCTTGGGACTGTCCAGTTTCGTCAGATCGGCGACAATCTTGTCATCGAGCGGCACTGCGGCCCGATTAAGTTCGGTCTGCAGGATGGCGTAGCGATGATTGGCGGCGATGATGATCGTGACCTTCAGCCCCTCTCTCGCCATCGTCCAGAGCGATTGCAACGTATATTGCGCGCTGCCATCGGACTGAAGCGCAACGATACGGGCGTCAGGCTGCGCCAGCGCAGCGCCGACCGCGCAAGGCAGCCCCTGCCCGATCGCGCCTCCGGTATTCGTCATCACCCGGTGCCGCTTCGCGCGATGCGCGTTGCGCAGCCAGGGGCCGCCCAGAGTCGACCCTTCCAGTGAAATCACCGCGTCCTGCGGCAACCGAACCAGCAGTTCCTCTACCACCGATACCGGCGTTAACGCTGCGTCCGCTTCAGGCGAGCAGACTGCCTCCATCGGCGCAGGCGCGGGCGCTGGCTCACCGCCAACCTGACTGGCGAGCGCGACCAGCGCGGCAACCGCAGCCTCGCCAGGCGCAGCCAGGCGCACCAACCTTTCTTCGGGCACCAGCTGGCTAGGCCAGCCTTCATAGCCGAAATAGCTGATCGGCATGCGTGCGCCAGCCAGCACAACGCGGGCATCGCCCATTTGTGCGATGACATCATCGGGGAAATAAGCCTGACGCTCCACTTTCGGCAGATCCCCACCCAGCGTTACGATCCCCGGATAGGGTTCCATCAGCAAACGTCCGCCCAGAGCGGCGGCGAGCGCGGCCCCGGCACGAATCCCGGCTTCCGTGAGTGCGCTGCCCCCCAGCAGGACGATGGTTTCGCCCGGTTCGGACAGCGCGGCCACCGCTGATTTGATCCTGTCGTCCCCCACCGGAGTCAGCTGGTACGGCGCGAACCCCACCGCGTTTTCGTTGTCGGGCGCCGGGGCATCAACCACATCGGTCGGGAAAATCAGCGTTGCAGCGCCACCTTCCGCCAGATTGGTCGCCGCGAACGCCTGTCGTACATCATCAACGATCGCATCAGGCTTTGTAAGGTAGATGACCTGACGGGATACAGGTTGTGCCAGCGAGACAATGTCCGACGTCAGCGGCGCGTCATAGGCCAGATGCCATGTCGCATGATCACCGATCAGGTTGATGATCCGCGAACCCGCGCGGCGCGCATTGTGGAGATTGGCGATGCCATTGGCAAAACCAGGCCCCAGATGCAGCAGGGTCAGCGGCACTTGTCCCGAAACGCGGGCATAGCCGTCGGCCGCGCCTGTACACACGCCTTCAAACAGGCTGAGAACGCAGCGCAACCGTCCGTCACGCGCCAGCGCACTGACCAGCCCCAATTCGGTCGTCCCAGGATTGGCGAAACAAATGCGCGCGCCGCCTTCATACAGGCTGTCGAGCAAAAGATCGGCGCCCAGGCGCCCGCTGACCGGCGCATTTGCTTCGCTTTGAACGTTCATAATATCTCTTTCCTGTCAGCCAAGCGCCGCCCCACCGACCTTCAGGCCGGCAAGGAAGCCTTCGACAAGGCGCATGAAACTTTCATGCGCATCGTCATGAACATAATGGGAGGCTTCAGCCACGCTGGCATGTGCGAGCCTGGGGTTGCCGGCTTCCAGCTCCCTCACCTTATCGAGGTTGCAAAAATCCGATCGCCCGCCCCGGATCACCAGAGTGGGGGTACGGATCGCGGCAATCACCGGGTGCAGATCAACCACGCGCGATGGATCAGGTTGAATGCGGGTCGCCGCAATACCATCCGCATCATAACGCCATACCACCGAACCGCTGTCGTCTGCCCGCATCGATTCAAACAATCGTTCCTCGATGGCTGCATCGGACACGTTGGGCCGTAGCTTGCGCCAATAGGCGCGGGCCTCCGCCCAGTCGGCAAAGCGTGTTGGCAACGCAGCCATCTCTGCGACGATCCGTTCGAACCCGGCACCCGATACCGAAGAACCGGCAGTGATGTCTTCCACGACCAAACCCAGCAAACGATCCGGATGCTTGGCGGCGTAGCAATAGGACGTCGTTCCGCCCATCGAATGACCGACCAGCACGAAGCGATCGAGCTTCAAGGCATCGGCAATCGCTTCCAGATCGCCAAGATAGGCGTCGGTATAATAGTTGCGCTCCGCATCCCAGTCGCTTTCCCCCCGGCCGCGCGCGTCGAACGCAATCATGTGCCAGCGATCGGCCAGCGACGATGCCAGCTTGCGCCATGTCCCGGAATAGCCTCGCAAGCCATGCAGCAACAGCATGGCTGGCGCTTCCGGGTCACCCCATTCACGCACATATAGATCCAGCGTGCCGCTCGAAATGCGGCGGGTCCGCTCCCCGTCTAGCGTCGCGACGGGAAGCGGAGCCTGGCCTTGGTCTGTCATCGTCTGGATGCTCATACGTCAGGTCAGTCCGTTGCCTTCGGCATCTTCGGCCTTGAGGCCACCCAGGCGCGCATTCAGCCGTCCGCGCGTGGCAAATGCCCAGCAAACGATCACTTCATCACGATTGGGCGCATCATCGAAGGAAACGCTCATCGTGTCGTAGTGCGAACGAACGTAGAGAGCATCCTTGTGGCCGAAGGGAATGTCGAGGATTGTGCCCGGAACGCCGCGCTTGCCCGTGGAGGGAACCCATGACGCGCCGCCGCCCACTGCATCACGGACCGGATTAGCCGCCGGGTTCGTCAGCAGGGCATTGCCATGCTCATACTCACCATCGATGCCGACCATGATCGCCTTGCCGTAACTTTCGATCTTGGCACCACCCGACAGCGCATTCAGCCGTCGCCCGATTTCCGTGCCCAGTTCCGGGGAAGCATCGATCCAGGCCGAAAGATCCTCGACAAACTGGCCCACATAGGGGTTCTTGATGCACGCGCCGATCATATATTTGACCAAAGGCTGGCCATCTGCAGGAGCGCCTGTTTCACCGGCCCAGATTTCTTCCACCTGGCTGAACCATTTGCGGATGTGGAAAGCGCCGAAGTTCGGCTCATACGTCTTCATGTCATTCTCCCTGCCTCTGCCGTTTGGCAAAGTGTGTTGGCTTGGCGGTCCCGTTCGCCGACCGCTGCTAAAGTTGGCTCGGATCTACCGGATCGGCCTGACCCTGATTGCGCGTCAGTTCAGCCTGCGAGGCTCCGGTTTCCTGGGGAACGCGCTGGCAGAACACTTCCAGCATGTGCCCGTCAGGATCATAGAAATAGATCCCCGTCGAAACCCCATGGTCCAGAATTTCGGCGATCTTGACGCCACGCTCCGCGAAAAATGCGTAGTTCCGCCGCAAATCGTCCATGCTCGTGCCAGCCATCATCAGCCCGACATGCTCAAACTCTTTGCCTGTGGTCGCGCCTTCTTCTGCCGGAAACAGCGCAATATCGTGGTCGCTGACCCCGAAGCTCAAAAATACGCCGCCCTTATACGGGCCATCGGCAGCACGAGCGACGATCTTCATGTTGAGGATGTCGCTATACCATTGCGCGGAGAGTTCGGGGTCCTTCACGAACAATACGATATGGGCGATCTTCTCCACCCGGATCGGGGAGGTTTCAGTTTGTGACATGCGGCAACCCCAAATCTTCAGGAATTCCAGGTATCCAGGTCAGATCCGTAATCTCGTTGAACTCGCGCCATTCCTTGGCCCAGGATTTTCCGGCATCTGTCGAAAGATACAGATAGCCGAATTTGCTTCCTGCCAGCATGAAATCGGGATCGGCGGGATTTGCGCCGAATGCCCACATGCAGGAGTTTGAAGGGCGGTCGAGTTCCGCCTTCGTCCAGGTCAGGCCAGCATCGTCCGATGTCAGTATCGCAGCCGTGGTGCCGGGCGTTCCGTCGCCGATTCCCACTGCAATCTCCCGATTACTGCCAGGTTTGCGCATCAGCAGTCGCGAATAGCGCAGGCCCCAACTTTCCTTGGCAGGCAGACGGACCCAGGTCTCGCCATTGTCGGTGGAACGATAGAGCGCGATGACGGTGAGCGCGAGATGCACTGTCGTTCCGTCGTCCTGCTTCAGAATGACGATGTCATGCAGATCGGAATTGCCACCAAATTCCGACCAGCTCGTATCGATGCGTTGCCACGTATCGCCACCATCGCGGCTGCGGTACAGGCCGCCTTCTTCAACCCCTGCCCAAACATCATTGGAATCGGCCGGGTCGACGGCAAGCGCCAGCATGCGGGGGCGATTCACGCCCGCGCAAAACTCCGGCATTTCCAGCGGCGTGCGTTCCCAGCTCTTTCCGCCATCGCGCGAACGGAACAGGATAGCGCGCGAAGGAGCGCCAGTGCCGGCATAGATCACCTTGGGATCGCTCTCGCTCACCACCAGCTTCCACACGGCAAGACCGTTCAGCGCGCAATCAATCCTGCTCCAGTGAACGCCATGGTCAGCGCTGTAGAACAAACCTTTTTCCGCCCCGGCAAACAGCGCTTCGGGATTGGCGGGATCAATCAGCAGGCAGCGGACCCGGTCGTCATATTCCAGATCCTGCCCGATATTGATCCGATACCAATGCTTGCCCTCGTCATGGGTGCGAATGATCGCCTGCCCATCGGTTGCAACTATCATGGTCCTGCTCATGAGGTCTCCTGCTATTCTATCGATGCTTGCTATATTCCGACGCCGTTCAGCTCAGATTGACCCAGATGCTCTTGATCTCGGTGTAGAGCTCCATCGCCTGGCGACCATGCTCACGCCCCCAGCCGGACTGCTTGAAGCCGCCAAATGGCGTGGCATTGTCGACAAGATTGAAACAGTTGATCCAGACCGTCCCGGCCTTGACCGCACCGGCCAGGCGGTGCGCCTGCTTGAGGTCGTTGGTCCAAATTCCTGCCGAAAGGCCGAAATCGGAATCATTCGCCTGCGCCACCAGATCTTCGGGGTCCGACCAGCTCAGCGCGCTCAACACCGGGCCGAAGATTTCCTCGCGCACGATGAGCATGTCACGGCCCGCATTTGCCATGATCGTGGGTTCAAAGAAGAAACCCTCGCCATGGGCTTTTGGCCGACCGCCACCGATCAGGATTTCAGCCCCTTCATTCTTCCCGATTTCGACATAGCCGCTCACCTGGTCCCATTGCTCCTGTGACACCAGCGGACCGAAATTCACGCTCGGGTCCAGACCATTGCCGATCGTGAGCCGCGCCGCATGGTCAGCAACCCGTGCCAGAAGATCGTCATGGATCGAGGCATGCGCATAGAGCCGCGACCCTGCGGTGCAGGTCTGCCCCTGATTGAAGAATATCCCCGCCGCTACAGACGCCGCGGCTGCATCGAGATCAGCGTCAGGCAGGACGATCTGCGGAGATTTTCCACCCAGTTCGAGACTGACCTTCTTGAGATTGACGGTAGAGCCGCGCACGATCGCCTTGCCGACAGCGGTCGACCCGGTGAAGGCTACCTTGTCCACGCCCGGATGGTCGACCAGTGCCGCACCCGCTTCGCCAAAGCCGGTTATGACATTGAAAACGCCAGCTGGAATGCCGGCCTCCAGAGCCAGTTCAGCCAACCGCAGGGCCGTCAGCGGGGTTTGCTCGGCTGGCTTGAGGATAACGGTGCAACCTGCTGCCAGCGCCGGGGCCACTTTCCATGCCGCCATCGACATGGGATAGTTCCACGGCACAATCAGTCCGCAAACGCCCACCGGCTCGCGCACCGTGTAATTCAGGATTTTTGCGCCGCTGCGGGGCGATACCGGCAGCGTTTCACCACCAAATTTCGTCGGCCAACCGGCATAATAGCGGAAGGTCTTGATCGAACCTTCGATTTCGACGGCCTGGGTCAGCGTTGCCGGCTTGCCATTGTCCATGCACTCAAGAACGGCCAACTCTGCTGCATCACGCTCGATCAGGTCGGCCAGACGATTCAGCAATTTGGAGCGATCCACTGCGCTCATGTCGCGCCAGCTGGGATCGACCAGCGCCTTGCGCGCGGCTTTGACCGCCAGATCGACGTCGGCCACGCCACCTTCGGCCACCTGGCAAATTTCCTGGCCCGTCGCGGGATTTACGGTGGCGAAGGTCTTGCCCGACTGCGCTTGCACCGATTTTCCATCGATAATCAGCCCGCGGGGCGTTTTGCCGAGATCAGAGCGAAGCGCTTCGGCCGTTGCATATGCTGTAGACTGTTCTGACATGGCCTTGACCCTCAATTGCTGAAACCTGTCCTGCCCGCGGCGCCTTGACGCCTGAGCGATTCCATCCATCTAATAGCGGATCGACACAATGTAAACAATTATAGATTTATCAGATTATTTGTTGCATATGCACGACAATGCCAAAGACGTTCAGACCGAAGGAATCATGGTGCAGGACAACAATCTCGATCTTGAAAGGGCACTGCTCGCGGCCACCGGGGAAAGGCGAATGTCGACGCCCCTGCCCCAGCAATTTCCGAGCGTTGACGAGGCCTATGCCATTCAGCGCAGAATCCACGCCCGGACTGGTCAACCCATCATGGTGTGGAAACTGGGCCTGACCGGCAAGGCGCCGCAGGACGCGTTCGGCGCTGCCGAGCCAACCGTGGGTCGCCTTCCGGCCAGCGCGATATTTTCAGACCGCAGCCAGATTTTCGCGGTCGTGCCGGAAATATATGCGGAGGCCGAACTGGTATTCGAAATGGGCAGTGATCTGCCGATGCTGGACAGACCCTATACGCGGGCCGACATCTGCGCGGCGCTCAAGGGAATTTATACCGGCATCGAGATCGTCTTTTCCCGTTTTACCGACGATCACCAATCGCTGCCCCTGCTGATCGCCGACAATGTCAATGCCTACGGCCTTGTGCTCGGCGGCAAACTGTCGTCGCAGTGGGAAGACAGGTTTGCCGATATGCCAGCCAAGCTCAGCCGCAATGACGAGGCGCCTGTCGAAGGCTCGACCGCAAGAGTTTTGGGCAACCCGCTAGATGCTGTCGTCTGGCTGGCCAACTGGTTGCGCGAAAACGAAAATGACAATTTGAAGAAAGAACAGTTGATCGCATCGGGCACCACGACCGGCGCGACCGAGATTTTCGCAGGAGACACTATAAGCGTCAGCTTCGATGGCGCACCTGCGGCCCGTATCTCCCTCATTCCGTCAGACGAGAAGGACCAGTCGTTATGAATTTGAAACTTGGTATTGAAGGCAAGGTTGCCGTCATCACAGGGGGTGGCGTTGGCATTGGCAAGGAAACGGCGCGCAAGCTGGCGCTTGCCGGCGTCAAGGTAGTGATCGCTGCGCGTACCGCTTCGAAGCTTGAAGCGGCAGCGCAGCAATTGCGTGACGAAACAGGTGGCGAGATCATCGCGGTTCCAACCGACACCACGTCCAAGGAATCGGTTCAGGCGCTTGTCGATATCGCAGTGGAAAAATTCGGTGCCGTTCACATATTGGTGAATTGCGCCGCAGCGCCGGGCGGACTGGTGCGCAATGCCATTGAGGAAGCGGACGAAGATGCGCTCATGCTGGACCTCAATACAAAATTGTTCGGCTATTTCCGCACGGCAAAGGCGTGCGTCCCTTACATGCGCAGGGCTGGCTGGGGACGGATCGTCAATGTTGGCGGGTTGACCGCGCGCTGCACCGAAGCACTGTCGGGCATGCGCAATACAGCGCTCGTCCATTTCACAAAGACGCTGTCGGACGAAGTGGGCAAGGATGGCATCACGGTGAACATCATTCACCCCGGCGTCACCCGGACCGAACATATCGAGGAATGGTTTGCCGAGATGGCGGCCGAGGAAGGCACCACGGTCGATGCGATCGTCGCGCGCGAAGCGGGTGATCCGGCTGCGCTGAAACGCATGCTCGAAGTGGAAGAAGTAGCCGATCCGATCGTGTTCCTGTGCTCCAATCTGGGCAGCGGGATTACGGGCGAATCGATCGCCGTCGACGGCGGCCTGTCGCGCGCCATATTCCTCTAAACGGCAATGGGCTGCCCTGAGAGGGGCAGCCCGTTTTCAACCGTCGGACGATGATCGCAACGCATCAGCGCACGGATATGCGGGACTATATACCCGCCATCTCGCTCATGCGGGGCTGCGTCCCCATTGGGCAGTCGAAATTGTCACAATGATGCTGAGCGCCAATATGAGACTTGCGGCATAGATCATGACCGCAAAAGATCCCGTGATCAGGCTAGCCGCAGCAGCAGCAGGGCCCAGCCCCGTGCCAAATGTCTGGATCGACGCCATCGCGCACACCACCCGTCCGCGTTTGCAGGCCTCCGAACATATCCCTGACAAAAGTGGCTGCGCGAAATTCCAGCTGAACAACATCATCGCACAGGCCAGGATATAGGCCGTGCTCGACACCTGGTCGCGGAACAGCAGAAAGCTGATGGTACCGATCAACCCGCTGAATATCAACGGCCAGCTCCGTCCCCAGCGGCGCGGCAGGACACCTGCCAGCCCCGCCCCGACGACGCCCGCCATGGTTCCAATGGACAGCCCGCTGGCAATGGCATTGTCCGTCAAACGGCTCAACTGGCCGATGCGCTCGGCATAGCTCCACACCCCGCCCATCGCGAAGAAGAGCAGGAACACGCCGACAAGCGCGCCGGATGCCACCCGCAGGTCCAGCTTGCCGCCGCCAGCCGCGAATATGTCCGGCTCATCCTTGCTGCCGTCGGGAAAGGCCCGTAGCGAGAGCAGCACGAGAGCCGTAAGCCCTGCATTGGCGATAAAAATGGTGCTTGGCGCGAACATCGCCAACAACGCGGGAAGAAAATAGAGAAACAGCGAGCTCAATGCGGCGCCGGTCACCAGATATATGGCAAACGCCCGATCCGGATTTTTCGCGCGGCCCAAAGCTGCAAAGGCAAAGCCTATCGCAATTCCTTCCCCTGCCCCGGCCACGACCCGCGCGGCGGCCATGGCCGGAAAACTGACAACGGCTGCCGTTAAAATATTTCCGCTTATTATGAGCGCCAGGCCCAGACCTACGGCCAGACGCCAGGGCACCCTGGACAAGGCAAATGTGCTGAGGCCGATCGTCACGCCCATGGCGTTGATGTCCCAGGCCGCCAGATAACCCAGCTGGTCGTCGTTAAACCCGGTTTTCTGCGCTATTACTGCCAGGAAACCGGGCGTCACGAAAATCACGACCGCGCCGACCAGCCCAAGCAATATTGCAGAAATCAGTCCGCCTCTGGTCAGGCGTTCCGCGCCTTGTTCCGCAGCGGCCAGGCCCGAAATCGCCGTGTTAAGCTCCATGTCGCCCCATTCCCAAGGTTTAGTGAACGGGCCGCCCAGAAAGTCTGGACGGCCCTGGTGCGATCAGGCTTTCAAAACATCGTCGACGGCCAGCGCGAATTTATCGACGATCTCGTCGGCTTCCCCACGCGTGAGTACGAGCGGCGGGGCGAAGACAAGCGTGTCTCCCAATGCGCGGGTGATCAGCCCCCGTTGCGCCGCCGCTTTGAGAACCTGGCGCCCGGTGCGATTTTCCGGCGGCAGGATTTGCTTTGTCTCACGGTCCTGCATCAGTTCGATGCCCAGCATCAGGCCCTGGCCCCGAATATCGCCGACATGGGGATGCTGGCCCAACCGATCGCGCAAGCCCTGCATCATGTAGGGGCCAACATCGGCGACATTTTCAACCACCTTGAGCTCATCGATCAGCTTGAGCGCGGCCAGCGCGGCCGCCGCGCCGACAGGATGGGCCGAATAGGTGTAACCATGGCCAAATACGCCGATCTTGTCCGCGCCGGAGTCCAGAACGTCCCAAACCTTGGGAGAAATGAACACGGCCGACATCGGGAAATAGCCTGACGTCACCCCCTTGGCGGAGGTAATGAGGTCGGGTTCATATCCATATGTCTGGCTGCCCCAATAGGTGCCCAGACGACCAAAGCCCGAAACCACTTCGTCCGCGACCAGCAGAATGTCATTCTTCTTGAGGATCGGCATGATCTCTTCAAAATAGCCTTCGGGCGGCGGAATGAGACCACCAGCGCCCATCACGGCCTCTGCGAAAAATGCCGCGATGGTATGCGCGCCTTCCCGCTCGATCACATCTTCCAGTTCCTTGGCGAGCTGGCGGGAAAATTCCCGCTCGGACATGCCGTCAGGCGCCTTCCGGTAATAATAGGGGGCACTGACATGCAGGATCGGCCCCTTGGGCAAATCGAACAGATTGTGCATGCCCGGCAGGCCGGTCAGGCTGGCCGTAGCGACGCCGGAGCCATGATAGGCATTCCAGCGCGCAATGACCTTCTTCTTTTCAGGCTTCCCGCGCAGATTGTTGTAAACCCAGATGATCTTGAGCTGCGTTTCGTTCGCATCGCTTCCCGACGTACCGAAGAAGATGCGCGACATGGGCACCGGCGCGCGCGCCAGCAGCGCCTCCGCGCATTCGCCCACAACATCCGTGCTCATGCCGTTGAAGGTGTGGAAAAACGAAAGCTTCTCGCTTTGACGTGCAATCGCCTCGGAGATTTCCTTGCGCCCATAGCCAAGGTTCACGCACCAAAGGCCGGCCATCCCATCCAGATATTCCTTGCCGTGAATGTCCCTAACCCGCACGCCGGAGCCCGATTCCATCATCATCGTGCCTTCAGCCTTCAGATCGTTGATCGATGTGAACGGATGAAACTGGCTGCTCACGTCACGCTGCGAGGATTGGGAAAGCTTCTCAAACATCATAAATCTCCGTCGATCACCACAACACGAATCGCCGCCATGCAATTCAAGTGGGCGCACACTCGTGCATGGGCATCTGCATACGCAACAGTGAATATCAAAACAATCTTATTTTTGCATAATCGCAACAATTACGAACAAGCGCGCCTTCCGCTTTCGCCCTATTTCAGCAATCCGATTGACTAATCTGGCTCTATGAAAGAGGGAGAGGCATGGAAGAAAGACCGGACCTAGGTAACGTGATGGCGATGATCTCGTTCGCCGCCGTTGTAAGCACAGGGGGGTTTTCGAACGCCGCCAATTTGCTGGGCTATTCAAAGGCCGCCGTCAGCCGGCAAATCGCAAAGCTCGAACAGAGCATTGGCGTGCGCCTGCTGGAACGGACGACGCGTTCCGTTTCCCTGACCCCTGCCGGACGCGAAATGTATGCGCGCTGCGCCAGAATTGTCGATGAGGTGAACGAGGCAAATCAGATCATCACCGGGATGGTGTCAAAGCCTCGCGGCGATCTCAAGGTCAATGCGCCCGTCGTTTCCTCGCTGTTCGACCTGACGGCGATAATACCCAGATTCCTGCAAACCTATCCCGACGTACGCCTGTTCCTCAACTTGTCGGACAGCCATGTCGGGATGCTCAAAGGTCGTTTCGACGTGGCCTTCTGGATGGGCGATCCACCTGACTCCAGCTTTGAATATGTGCTCCTTCGGGATTATCCGATGGCTTTGATCGCAGCGCCGGCCTATCTTGCCAAGACCGGCAAGCCGCATACACCGCATGATCTGAAGGATCACACTTTCATCATTGAAACCCATCTCTCGAAAGTGGGCGAATGGCGACTTTCCGATGATGTGTCGGTTACCGTCAATCGCGGCCCGCTGACCAGCAATTCGGTTCGCATGGCGCGCGAGGCCGCGCTTCAAGGTCTCGGCATCAGCTACCTGCCTCGCTTCCTGGTGGAAGAAGACATCGCGGCGAACCGGCTGGAACCGCTCCTGACCGATGTGGTCAGCGAAAGCATCCCGCTTCATATCATCTTCCCGCGCGGCAACTTCGCCCTTTCCAAGGTCAGGGCGTTCGTCGATTTCGTTCGTGAAAATATGCAGCATGACAAGCCGGACGCTTCAGCCCCCCTGCTGGCACTCGCGCACGACCTGAAATCCTGACGCCGCTTCAGCCCGGTATCCGGCCCCTTCCAGGGCCGGGATAAGCCGGGGTTGATCTGATCCAATCACAAATCCATGCAATCATTGTCGAAACCGAACGCAAGGCCGCCGACATTGCGCGCATAGGGATAGGGATTGTTGGCGACATGCGCGCGCGCACAGTGAATATCGAGGAAAGCGCGCTGGACGACATTGCCGGAATAGATCCCCTTTCCTCCCGAAAACAGCATCAGCTTGTCGATTGCTTCGACACAGCGTGAAACCATGGCGGTGGTGCTATGGCCCAATTCCGCGCGGCGTTCGATCGGCCAGTCGCCACTTACCGCCCTGGCATCCAACTCCGCCAGATCCGCCGCGAGCCGCAGCTCAAGATCGCTCAATATGAGCTTCACATCCGCGACCGCTTTCTGGATCGTCGGATCGCTCGCCACGCTCAATCCGGTATAAGTCGTGCGCTTCTTGCGCGTCGTTTCCACAAACACATTCAATGCCCGTCGCAGCGAGCCTATGGATGTGGTCGAAACCGTCCGGTTGAAAAGCTGCGCAAACGGAATCGCATAGAGCGCTTCGCTATTGAGCGCGTGTCCGGGACAATCCAGATTGAACATGTCGCGTTCGCGCAGGACGCGATGCTCCGGGACGAACACGTCATCCACAACGATATCGTTGCTTCCGGTCGGGCACAGGCCCATCACATTCCAGGTATCGACGATAGTATAGTCGCTGCGCGGCAGCAGGAAATTATAGGGTTCGGCTTTACCATCCCCTCCTTCTGCAACCATGTTCGCGCCCAATATCACCCATGAACAATGTGCCGACCCGCTCGAAAATGCCCAGCGACCGCTGAAACGATATCCACCATCCACCTTCCTGGCCTGCCCGGTCGGCATATAGGATGAACTGATCAGCACGCTTTGGTCCTGGCCCCAGACATCTTCTGCGGCCTGTGGGTCGAACAGGGCGAGTTGCCAGTTGTGAACGGCGACAACGCCATAGACCCACGCGCTGCCCATGCAGCCCTCCGCCAGCGTCTTTGCCACCTCGCAATAGACAGCCGGTGACATTTCATAGCCGCCATAGCGTTTGGGCTGTAATATCTTGAAAAAGCCGGCCTCCTGAAACGCAGCGATGGTTTCCGCCGGCACCTGCCTGTTGGTGATCGCCTGTGCCTCACGCTCCTGCAAGATCGGAACGAGCGCACGGGCGCGCTCTACAATAGCGTCCGGGGTGATGCTGGTTTCCAGAGGGTGCATTTGCGATAATCCGTTTGCGGCTTTCAGGACCTGAGGCACGTTGCTCTCCTTTTCGGGCAGCGAATCACTGCGACGATTGATCCAATGTACCTCATGGCGATCTCAATTGACAATCGGCTATAATTCTAGCGATTGTTGCGTGATGGCAACATGAAGCGCGCCCATGGTTGATTATTTAACGTTTATATTCAGTATGTTATATTCTCATCTGCCTGACGGCGCTCAAATCAGAAAAACCGGCTCCATCGATCAATTAATTGTTTCCATTTGGGAACAATGAAAGCATAATCCCGCCTGCTGTAAATTTATATTGCCGCGTCACGACGGCTCGTTTTGCAGCTTGCCTGTTCGCAGTGCTGTGGGGACAAAAAAATCTAGGGAGTGAGTGATCATGCAGAATAAGACACGCGCCGCGCGGTGCGTTTCGTTGATATTGGCGTGCTCGGCGTTGACCGTTCCGGTTCTGGTTAGCGCTCAGGAAACCACTGATGGCGGCGCGCAGCCGGCACTGTTCGGCGAAATCGTCGTCACCGCCAACAAGCGCAGTGAAAGTCTGCAGAAAGTTCCCATTTCGGTCAGCGCCTTCACCGGCGAACAGATCAACCGCCTCGGCATCACCGAAACGACGCAGATCACGCAGCAAATCCCCTCTTTGCGCGTCAATGCCTGGTCGCCGAACCTGACCATCTTCAGCCTGCGCGGCATATCGCAGAGCAATTTTACCGATAATCTGGAAGCGCCGGTCGCCGTCTATCAGGACAATGCCTACATCGCATCGATGAACGCGATTTCGGGCCAGTTGTTCGACATTAAGCGTGTGGAGGTCCTGCGCGGACCGCAGGGTACGTTGTTCGGTCGCAATGCCACTGGCGGGTTGATCCATTATCTCAGCGAAGATGCCAGTAGCGACGAATTGAACGGCTATGTTCAGGGCGAATATGGCCGATTTGACAGCAAGTCTCTGGAGGGCGCCGTCGGCGGGCAACTCACGCCGGGGCTGCGCTTCCGCGCCGCCGCCCGCATGGAAAAGGCCGATGGCTATATCAAGTCCCGCGACACGCTGGCGCCCGATGGTTCACTGATCGCGCCAGGCAGCGGACAGGATCTGGGCGGCAAAAACGGATGGGCGGCGCGCCTCAATATCCAGGCGGACTTTTCACCCGATGCAACGCTCAGCCTCTGGTACAAGCATTCCGAAGACAATAATGTCGCGACCGGCGGCTATGTGTTTGAAAACTGCGTCTATCTCGAAAACGGCTATTGCAACACCAATGCGGCGGGCCTCAGCGACGACCAGAATGGCGTGATCAACGGCGTCACTGGTGAAGCAGCGTCGCCATGGGTCCATTTCGGCGAGCGCAAAGGCAGGCTCGACCGGGTGATGAACAGCTACCAGGCCGAACTGAACTGGGATCTTGGCGCGGCCAAGCTGACATCCATCACAAATTATCTGGAGATGGACAAAACCTATGCAGAAGATGGCGATGCGCTGCCCTTCCTCATCGTCAATGTCGATACCTCTATCAACTTTCACCAGTTTTCGCAGGAACTGCGGTTTGCGGGCGAGACAGACCGTCTGAAATGGCAGCTTGGCGCCTATTATCTCAATATGTTCTATGACGGCGTTCACGGCGTCACCGGCGCGCCGATCTACGATCTGGCAGTGTCGGGAAATGGCGGTTTCTCCGTCCCGACCGTCGATCAATTTTACAAGATCAGATCGAAAAACTGGTCGCTATTCGCTCAGGGCGACATCACGCTGACGGATCGATTGTCACTGACATTGGGTGGCCGATATTCGAAAGATAATAAATCCATCGCCTATGTTAACATCCTGAGCGATCCCACCTACGCGCCGCAACCCAACCCCGTCGTGCTGTTCACCGACAAGGATCTGGCGGCCGTCGTACCTGGCGTCAATCGTGAAAAATATGGCGATTGGGCAGCCCGCGCGTCCCTCAATTTTCAGGCTACTCCAGACACGCTGCTGTTCGCATCCTGGAACCGGGGTATCAAGGGCGGCAACTGGTCGCTTTCATCCAATATCGCAGCGGCTGATTTCCAGCACCGGCCTGAAACGCTCAACAGCTTCGAAGCAGGATTCAAAACATCCCTGCTAGGGCGATCGCTGCGCCTCAACGGCACCCTATTCCATTATATCTACGATGATTATCAGGCTTTTTCCCTTGCCGGCGGCGTACCCCATGTTTTCAACAGCAATGCCCATGCGACCGGCGCGGAGCTGGAAGCCTTCTGGTCCCCGTCGAAGAATTTCGATGTTGTGTTGGGCGGCACTTGGGAAACATCGTCGGTCGACAGCATACCGGCGACCGACGTCCAGTTTGGACCGGAGTTTTTTCCGGGCGCGCCTGACAGTCAATATTGCACCAATCTGGGCGGCCTGTTCCGCTGCGATTTCCCGCAAAAGACCATCAAAGGCGCACAATTTCCAAACGCCCCGCGCTTCAGCGTCAACTATCTGCTGCGTTACAACCACGACGTTCCGGGCGGCAACATCGCCGCGCAGATCGACGGCGTATGGTATGACGATCAATATCTGGAAGTGACCAACGGCCTGGGTTCGCAGCAAAAGGCCTATAATGTCACCAACGCGTCCCTGACCTATCGGCACGAAGGCACGGGCATGTCGCTCACCGCATGGGGACGCAATGTGTTCGACAAGGCCTATCGCGCCTATGCCCTCAACCTCGGCATTCTGGGCGTCACCTCCATCTATGCCCCCCCGGCCACATATGGTGCGACCTTGCGCATACCTTTTGGCGCGCGATAAACAGCCTGTGCCCAACCCCGGAGCTGCATGGCTCCGGGGCCATTTCGTCCTGACCGAAACCAGATAGCCTCCATCTCAAGTAACGCAAGAACGCTCTCGACGACAACATTCTCGTTTTAAATCTGTTGGTTGTATCCGACGATCCGAGTGATCGACAGGGGCGGCGGAGCCGGATGGCCGCCAAGGCGCGGACCTGATCAAGGCCACGCATGACACGCCAAGGCGCGTCAAAATTTTTTTACGAACCATCCTCACCCTTTCCGACGTCGACCGGCCAAACTGTCATGGCTGTGTCGCGAAGCGCCCCTAACCGCCCGTCATCCAAGCGGGGGAGTCGCTCAATGCAACCTACAGTTCACAAGTCCAAAGCCGCCATTTTGATCACGTCGCTCAGCGTACTGGCGCTGTCGTTGTCCGGTGCTGCCGCCGCGCAGGAAGCCGCGCCAGCCGTTGCTGCCGGTGCGGACGAAGATGCCGAATCGGACATAGTCGTGACCGGCAGCGCGCGGGCCCAACGCCGCTTTGACGTGTCCTATGCTGTCAATTCGCTCGGCGAGGGCGAAGTCCAGAAGATCGCGCCCAAGAATTTCGCCGATCTGCTCGGCACGATTCCGGGTATTCAGGTGGAAGCGACGGGCGGCGAGGTGCAGAACATCACCCGCGTACGCGGCATCCCGACCGATCGCGGCTATCTGATCTTCCAGCAGGACGGGCTGCCGCTCTATCATGAGATCGACGGCGTGTTCTTCAACTCCGGCGACGGCATGAACCGCTATGATCTGATGACCGAGCGGATCGAAATCGTCCGCGGTGGTCCAGCGCCGATCTACGCGAGCAGCGCTGCCGCCATTGCAAATAACATCACGGTAACCGGCGGCCCGGAATCGCGTGGCAAGGCGCAGATCACGCTGGGCGATACCGGCCTCTATCGGCTCGACGCCATGCAGTCTGGCCCCATCAGCGATAGCAGCTATTACGCAATTGGCGGTTTCCTGCGCCAGCATGATGGCTATCGGGACGCCGGCTTTCCCAACGACAAGGGTGGCCAGATCCGCGCCAATCTGAAGCATGATCTGGACAATGGCTTCGTCAAGGTGACGATGCAGTATACGAACGATCACAACCTGTTCTATCTGCCGATCCCGATCGCCGATCCGCGCAATCCCTCCGTCTCGCTCGATCCTTACATCGACTATCACACCGGCACGATGAATTCGCCGTCGCTGCGCAACGTGAATTTCAAATATCGCGATGGCGCAGGCGTGACCCAGAGCATGACGCGCGATCTGGCCGATGGCCGCCATATCCGCTTCTTCAACGCCGGCATTCAATATGAAGGCGATTTCGACGGTTGGATCGTATCCGCCAAGGGCGGATTTACCAAGGGCAAGAACAGCTTCGACGCCTTCTATTCGACCACCAATCCGGTCGATGGCAATGCCTTCATCGCCAGCAGTCTGGCCGCCGCACGCACAGCTTTCGGTGCGGACGTAGCGCGCCTGGGCTATGCGATTGCCGGCACGAACGGCGCGACGGTCTATGATCCCTATGCCGCTTCCGGACTGGTCATGTCCGGCCAGTATCGCGTTTCGGAATCCAAATTCTATTCGGGACAGGCTGATCTGAGCGTGACCCGCCAATTCGAAACCGGCTTTGGCACGCACGACGTGCGGGTCGGCACCTATGGGTCATTCTACGGCAACACGCTGTTCCAGGCCTATCAGGACATGCTGATCGAAGTGAAGAGCCGGCCACGCACGCTCGATCTTGTCGCCTATTCGGCCACGGGCGCCGTGCTTGGCTCGGTCACGCAAAATGGGGTTTTGCGCTACACGACCACGCTCAATCAGGGCAAGGCCGATGCGAAGATGATCGCGATCTACGCAAACGACACCTGGGACGTCACCGACGGGTTGAAGATAGACGGCGGCATCCGCAAGGAATGGTACGATTATGATGGCTATTCGCTGCTGTCGACCAGCGCCAATCTGGGCGATCCCACGACGATAGCCGACAATAACACCCGCGCCTTCACGGGTGCGATCGTGAACCGGACGCTCAAGCCTTCGGCGACCAACTGGACATTGGGCGCCAATTACGATTTGAACGGCAATCTGGGCGCCTATGGCCGCGTCTCCAATCTGGAAGTGCCCCCGCAGATGGGCGTCGTATCCACCCCGGCGCCGACCATCATCAAGACCAAGGCGCGCCAGTATGAACTGGGCGTCAAGGCAAGCTACGGCCCGGCCTATGTCTATGTGACGGGATTTTACACTAAATTTAACCCGTTCAACGCCTCGTTCATCGCCTTCAACCCGGCGACCGGCCGCAACGACCAGTCCGTGCCCTTCATCGGCGAAGCGGTCGTGAAGGGGGTGGAAATCGATGGCAAGATTGCGCCTGTCCGCTGGTTCGAACTGGCCGGTTCCATAACCTATTCCGATGCGCAATATCGCAACCTGCAAAACTCGTCCGGTGCCGATCCCAGCGCGGTCAACGGCAATCAGATCATCCGCGAACCCAAATTCTTCGGCAATGTGCGCCCGGCATTCACCTTCCCGGTTGGCGAAGGCGAATTGCAGATCGCGGGGCGCTATGAATGGGTCGGTCGCCGTTATGTCGACCTTTTCAATCTGACCGCGCTGCCCGCCTATCAGACCTTCGGCGCCAGCGCGGCCATGACCTACGGCAAATGGCGCTTCCAGGTGGTGGGCGACAATCTGAGCAACGCCAAGGGATTGACCGAAGGCAATCCCCGCACGGACCAGCTTGCCGGGCAAGGTGCAAGCGATGCGATCTATGGTCGTCCGGTGTTCGGCCGCAACTTCCGCTTCATCCTTAGCCGGAGCTGGTGATTTGCGCCTGATGCGTGCCTGCGCCTTCGGGCCTTTCGTGGCGATTGCCCTGTCGCTGGCGTCGGTAACGGCGGCGGCGCAGGAACCTGCGGGGTACGCATCACCCTTTGCCGACACGCTATCGACGCGCGTCTTTCCGCTGTTCGCCATGTTGCGGACAGCGGACGGATGGG
The DNA here is from genome assembly GCF_007693735.1 of Sphingobium sp. B2. Taxonomy (NCBI): domain Bacteria; kingdom Pseudomonadati; phylum Pseudomonadota; class Alphaproteobacteria; order Sphingomonadales; family Sphingobiaceae; genus Sphingobium; species Sphingobium sp. B2. The sequence goes on along the minus strand of NZ_VDBZ01000002.1, from coordinate 140,212 downwards.
CCCAGGCATTGCGGGACGACAATGTTCTGCAAACGCTGATGGCCGATCGCGCGGCACGCATTCCCACAGGCACATGCACGCCATCGCCGCAATGCCTGGCTGATGCGTGGCTATGGACCGATGCGGACATCGCCCTGGTGCAAACCCGCCTGCGGCTCCTGTTGGACGATCCCAAACTGGGCAAGGCGCTGGTCGCGCGGCAGATGCGCCCATCGGGACGTTTTGCGCGATATGCGGCTTTGTCCGATGCCGATCTGCTGGCTGCGGCATGGACGGAAACGGCGGCGGCAACCAACCGCGTGATCGCTGTCTATGCCAAGGGTGTAGCGCCGCGCTATCCTGTTATAGATGCGACCATCTTTCCTGTAGCGTCGCCACAGATGGCCGACATTTTGAGCGCGCACGGCGTCGCCACCGCTGCGCAGGCCAAGGGCAACGACCTGTTTTTCGATCCCGCCTTGCGTTATGCGGCGGGCCTGCTGCAAATGAACGAGCGCATCGACGCGGGCAATTTCCGGCCATTGCTCGGCGGCGACAATGCCGCAACGAACCGCGCCATCGACGCAATGAACTGGCGTGGAAAGCCCTATACCGCTTTGCTGGTCTTTGGTCACGGACCAGAGGATGCACAATCGCGCACGGGCGTGTTGGGGCATATCCGCCTGTCCATCGCCGCCGATATTTTCGCGCGCGGCGTCGCGCCGTTCATCATCGTGTCGGGCGGCAATGTTCATCCCAATCGCACACCGTTCAACGAAGCGGTCGAGATGAAGCGGCTGCTTGTCACGCAATATGGCGTGCCCGCCGATCGCATATTGATGGAACCTCACGCGCGCCACACCACCACCAATTTGCGCAACTGCGCGCGGCTGTTGCTGGCGGCAAAATTTCCGACCGGTCGGCCAGCGCTGGTCGTGTCGGATCATCGCACGATCCAATATATCGGCAGCGACATGCTGGCGCAGCGCAATCTCGCCGAAATGGGCGTGCAGCCCGGTCGCCTGACAGCGGGGCCTGATCAGTTCACGTTGATGTTTACGCCGGACCCTGCGGCCTTCCATGTCGAAGCCATCGACCCGCTCGATCCATGAACCGCATCGTCTCTACCCTGTCGGCAATCCTGGCATGTGGCGCAATTGCCGCGACGGCGGGCGCCCGCGAGCCGGGGCGACTGGTCGATCCCTTCGTAGGCACGCTCGCCGATTATGGGCAACTCAGCCCGGCGGCCGTCGCCCCTTTTGGCATGGTCCAGCTTGGCCCCGATACGACGCCTGCCAATCATGCCGGCTATGACCATGCCGCCAACACGCTTACCGGATTTTCGCACACGCGCGGCGTCGGTGTCGGCTGCGACGGGGCGGGTGGCGACGTCAAGGTCATGCTTGCCTATGATGACGCCACTGGTTCCGCGCCGATCGACAAGCGCCGTGAGCGCGCCCATGCGGGCTATTATGGCGTAAGTTACGGTCCCGGCATCCTTGCGGAGATGACCGCCACGCGCGGAGCAGGCGCCTTGCGCTTCACCATGCCGAAATCCGGACAGGTCAACGTCATGATCGCCTTCGATCGTGGCTATTCCAGGCGCATCGCCGCCCATTGGCAGGCGCAGCCGGACGGCGATCTACAGGCCAGTTTTTCGGCAGGCACCGTCTGCGACGCGGGCACCTATCATCTCCATTCAGCGACCCGTCTGACCCATAATGGCAATCCGGTAACGGCAATCTGGCAAGGCGACCCGGCGCACGATGCGCAACTGGCGCTGAAGGTGCGCAGCGGCGATATTGTCGAACTGCACACGGGCCTTTCCTCGGTTGATCCGGCAGCCGCAGCCAATGTACGTGACGCCGAACTGGGCGTCCGCCCCTTTCAGGCCATTGCCGACCGGATATTGGCCGACTGGAACAGGCAACTTTCCCGCGTCCAAATCGGCGGTTCCCGAAAGCAGCAGGCACTGTTTTACACCGCATTGTTCCGGGTGATGCAGTCGCCGGTCGCCATCGCAGACCCTGACGGGCGCTTTCGCGGCAGCGATGGCATGGTCCAACGGCTTTCCCCCGGACAGCAGCATTATACCAGTTGGGCGCTCTGGGACAATTACCGGACGCAGATGCCCCTGATTGCGCTGATCGATCCCGATCGTGCCGCGCAGATCGCACGCTCGCTGGTGAGGCTCTACCAGAGCGGCAAGGCGCGCTGGGCGACGCCGACCGAGCCATTTCTGACCGTACGCACCGAACATGCGGGCATTGCCCTGCTCGATTTCCGACGCAGGGGCATTACCGATTTCGACGCGAAAGCAGCCTTGGCCGGGATGGTCACCGAAAGCGCCACGCTTGCGCGAAAGACGCCGGACGAACAGATCGAGGCCGCCTATGATGACTGGGCGATTGCCGAACTGGCGTCGGACCTGGGCCAAACCGCCACCGCGCAGGCGTTTCGTGCGCGGGCGCTGAGCTATCGTCCGATGTGGCTGGCCACCTTTCGGGATCTGGGTGACGATGCTGATATCGTGAAGGCGCGGGGGCTATATCAGGGGACATTGGCCCAATATCGCTGGGCCCCGGTGTTCGATCTCCCCTGGCTGGCGCAGACTCTGGGTCCGCGGTTCCGGCCTGAACTGGATCGCTTCTTCGCCGACAATCTGTTCAACATGACGAACCAGCCGGACATTCATACGCCCTATCTCTTTGCATGGGCGGGCGACAACGCTGCGACCGAACGGGTGGTGCGCCGCTATATCACCCAGTCGGTCCCCCATCGCTACGTCAATTCCGGCGTGCGGCCACAGCCTTGGGTAGGACACAGCTTTGCCTTGTCACCGCAGGGTTTTGCCGACGGCATGGACGATGACGCGGGCACCATGTCCGCCTGGTACGTCTGGGCCATGCTCGGCCTCTATCCGATAACGCCCGGCGACCCGCGCTATGTCGTCACGACGCCAATGGGCCGGAACATTCGGATCAACGGCACCGCTTTGGCGGACTTGCCGGTCCGGTCGATGCAGCAGGAGACAGGTCAGTGAAACGGTTTGCGATGATGGCCGGCCTTGCCGCGACCCTGTGTGGAGCAATGGCCGTAGCGCAACCTGCGTCGAACGCCGACGCTGTACCCATCAACGCCATACAAGTGGTCGGCACGCACAACAGCTATGCAATCCCGGCCGATCCGCGCGTGATGGCGCTGATGGCGCCACGTCTGTCCGCGTTCATGGCCAAAATGAACGACATGATGCTACCCGCGCAGCGGGCGCAGATGCTGGATGAACATCCCGGTCGCCTGACGGACATGGCGGTCAGCCTCGACTATGTGCAGATGCCGTTGCAGGCACAGTTGCGCAGCGGCGTTCGCAGCATAGAAATCGATCTGCAACCCGATCCTGCCGGTGGCGCCTATGCCGATCCCCTGCCCTATCGCCAGTTGCGCGCGCAGGGGGTGACCGATCTCGCGCCAATCTATCGCGATGAATTGGCAAAGCCGGGGATGAAGGTGCTGCATGTCGCGGACCTGGATTTTCGCAGCCAGTGCCCGACCTTTCGCCACTGTCTGACGCTGATGAAACAATGGTCGGACGCCACGCCGAACCACAGCCCTGTATTCGTGCTGCTGGAGCCCAAGCTGTCTGGCCTGGACAAGGCGATCCCCGGTGCGACACAGATTCCGCCCTTCGACAAGGCGGCGTTCGATGAAGTGGATGACAGCATCCGCAGCATCCTTGGCCGCGACAAGCTGTTTACGCCCGACGACCTGCGGGGGGATTTGCCGACCCTCGAAGCTGCCGCATTGGCAAAGCGCTGGCCGACGATGGGGCAGGCCCGTGGCAAATTCCTGTTCCTGTTTCTCGTGCCGGGCATGAATCTCAAAGCCTTCACACCCTATCTGGACGGACGCCCGTCACTTCAGGGACGCGCCGCCTTCGTCCAGGGTCAGGCAGGTATGGCGCACACGGCCTTCATGCTGTTCGACAACGCGCTGACGCGCGGCGCTGAAATAGGCGATGCTGTCCGCAAAGGGTATCTGGTGCGGACACGCGCCGACATCGACACCGTCGATGCGCGCGACGGTTCAGGCAAGCGCCGCGACGCAGCGCTGGCCAGCGGCGCACAGATCATATCGACCGATTATCTGACCGCCCCGAATGTCTACGCCAACGACTATCACCTTGCCCCCTTTGCGCAGGGATGGCGCTGCAACAGGCTGGTCTATCGTTGCAGCAGCGTACGATAGGCATTGGCTCCCGCCTCTCTGGCTAGCGGACCTTTGATCAAGCCCGCTCTCTGTCCGCCGACGAAATAAAGGCTCTTCATCCCTCCCCGTCCTTGCCGCCACGCCCGCCCATTAGTTGGGGAGCGGCCGGGGTGCGGGGGATGTCGCGTGAAATCGCCTGAATACGTATGTGGGATTCTGTGCAGATCGGGCAGCACAGAGCTATTACCCCTCCAGACCCGCGAAAGCGGCAAGAAGCGCCTGACAGGCGTCTTGGGGAGGGTGTTTCTGCAATGCACAAATTTCATGGTTCCATTCTGCGCGCAGCTTTGATGGCGAGCGTTTCGCTTTCGGTGGCGTCTATCGCATCCGCGCAGACGGCCGATGCGCCCGTCGCAGCCAATCAGGCCGACGAAGCGGACCAGGCCATTGTCGTCACTGGCATCCGCGCCTCCCTCGCCTCCGCTGCGAAGATGAAGCGCGATTCGGTGCTGATCGTCGATTCCATCACTGCCGAAGATGTGGGCAAGCTGCCCGACGTGTCGATCGCGGACTCGCTGGCCCGCCTGCCCGGCGTCACCGCCCAGCGTCTCGAAGGCCGCGACCAGCGCCTGTCGATCCGCGGCCTTGGCCCCGACTTTTCCACCACCCTGCTCAACGGGCGGGAACAGGTGACGGTCGGCGACAATCGCGGCGTGGAATATGATCAGTATCCGTCCGAATTCTTCCAGAACGTCAATGTCTATAAAAGCACCGATGCGTCGCTGATCGCGGCGGGCATTTCGGGCACGGTCGACCTCAGGATGCTGCGCCCGCTCGACAAGAATGACCGCATCATCGCCGTGTCGCTGCGCGGCCAGATGAACGGCATGAACAAGCTCAACCCGGACGGCGAACGCTATGGCTATCGCGCGTCGGCGACCTATGTCGATCAATATGCCGACGACACGCTGGGCCTGGCCATCGGCTTTGCGGCATCGCAAACCCCCTCGCAGAATGAACGCTTCAACGCCTGGGGCTATCCCACCGACGCCAGCGGCAACCTGATCATCGGCGGCGCCAAGCCCTATGTGCAGTCCAACCTGCTCAAGCGCTATGGCGCGGTAGGCACGCTGGAATGGCAGCCCAGCGACAATTTCCATTCGACCTTCGATGTCCTCTATTCGCATTTCGAGGAAGAACAGCGGCTGCGCGGCATCGAATTCCCGCTCGTCTGGGGCGCCAATGTGGGCGTCAGCGACGTGACGGTCGACAATGGCTTCGTCACCGGCGCGACCTTCAGCAATGTCTATGGCGTCCAGCGCAACGATTATAACAAGCGTACCGCCGACACGATCTCGCTCGGCTGGAACAACCAGTTCAGCCTGAACGACGCGCTTCGCCTGAACGTCGATGCCAGCTGGTCGCGCGCCAAGCGCACCGACTTCCTGCTCGAAACCTATTCGGGCACAGGCTATCTGCGGTCGGGCGTGCCGGACAGCGTGCGGGTCGATCGCCAGTCGAACGGCCTGTTCAAGATCGTGCCGACCATCGACTATACCAACACCGGGATCATCAGCCTTACCGATCCCAATGGCTGGGGCTATAATGGCACGACCGCCGTGGTGCAGGCGGGTTTCCTCAATCGGCCCAAATTCATCGACGACATGCGCTCGCTGCGCATGAACCTCAACGGCGACATCGAAGGCAGCCTGTTCAGCAACTGGGAAATCGGCGGCAACTATAGCCGTCGCAAGAAAACCAGCGCCTTTACCAGCTTTTTCCTGTGTCCCACGGGCGGCACCGATTGCACCATTGCAGGCGGCACCCCCGGTTCCGCGCCTGTTCCCAGCGAGGCACTGCTCGGCTCCAACGTCTCGCTTGGCTATCTGGGCGTCCCGGCGATGCTGACGCTCAATCCGCTCTATCTCTACGATAATGTGCTGGACGCGGTGTATGACAATCGCCCGCAATCGCTGGTGCGCGACAATTTCGTGAAGGAAGATGTGTTCACCGGCTATGCCAAGATGACGATGGACGGCGAACTGGGCGGCAAGCCGCTGAAGGGAGCCTTCGGCGTACAGGTGATCCATTCCCGGCAGCGTTCGGTCGGCACCATTTCCAGCTTCAGCAACGGCGTCGTCACGGTGGTGCCCGCATCGGGCAAGGCCAGCTATACCGACTTCCTGCCAAGCGCGCAGATCTCGGTCGAACTGGAGCCGGGCTTCTTCGTCAAGCTGGGCGCGGCGCAGGCCATGGTCCGCCCCCGTCTGGATCAGGAGCGCGTGAACCAGGAATTCAGCTTCGATCCGTCCAAGATCGGCCTGGGTTCAGACCCCATGAACAGCCCGTTCAGTTCCAACGGCGGCAACACCAATTTGCGTCCCTATCAGTCGACCAATATCGACCTGTCGGTGGAGCGCTATTTCCGCAATGGCGGCTATGTGTCGCTGTCGGGCTATTTCAAGAATCTGACCGATTTCGTCGATCCCAACAACAGCATCGCCTATGATTTCTCGTCGCTCCTTCCGGCATTGCCGGTGGACGTCCGCAACGAAATCATTGCCAATGGCGGCGCGATCGGCCTGCTCAAAGCGCCCGCCAACAACGGTCGCGGCACCATCATGGGCGTGGAAGGCACCGCATCGCTCCCCTTCAAGCTGTTCAGCGAATCGCTTGATGGCTTCGGCCTGTTCGCCAGCGGCTCCTACACCCACAGCGAAGTCAAATATGGCTCCAACCCCACCGACACCGTGACCCTGCCCGGCCTGTCCAAATGGGTCGCCAGCGGCACCGCCTATTTCGAACGAAACGGGTTCCAGGCGCGGGTCAGCTATCGCTACCGTTCCTCCTTCCTGGGCGAAGTGGCGGGCCTGTCGGCAGCCCCGACCTTCCGCACTGCCAAGGCGGAAGGGATTTTGGACGCGCAGATCGGCTATGAATTCCAGTCGGGTCCGCTCACTGGCCTGTCTATCCTGCTCCAGGGCAAGAATCTGACCGACCAGCCGTTCGTCACCTATCAGAATGACGATCCGCGCCAGGTCATCGACTATCAGCGCTATGGCCGCGACTATTATCTGGGCCTGACCTACAAATTCTGATCGCCCTTCGCCAAACTGCCTGACTGCACGCAGGCAGCGCCGGGACCGCCGCTCCTTTTCAAGGAGTTGGCGGTCCCTTCTTTTTGTCAGGCGGTCATGCGGGTGATCAGGCGGGGCGCCAGCAGCGTCGGCGTCACCGGCTTGCCCTGGATCAGCCCGATCAGCGCATCGACCAGCACTTCGCCCGCACGCAGATAATCCTGCGCCACCGTGGTCAATGGCGGGCGCGTCAGGCTGACCGCCGGAATATCGTCAAAGCCGATCAGGGCGACGTCGCCCGGCACCGCCATGCCCGCCTCATCCAGCGCCCGCATCGCGCCGATGGCGATCAGGTCCGAGCCCGCAAAAATCGCGTCAAAGGGGACACCGCCCGCAATCAATCGGCGCGCGGCCTCATGCCCTGAATGTTCGATCGACAGGGCATCGACATGCAGCCTTGAGTCGACCGGCAGGCCCGCTTCCGTCATCACCTGCACCAGTCCCGCATAGCGGTCGCGAAATTCGGGGTAGCGGTCGGACGCATCGCCCAGAAAGGCGATGGCGCGACAGCCCCGTTGGATCAGACGACGCCCCGCGTCACGCCCGCCCTGCCGATTGTCGCAGCCAATCGTCATCCCCAGCGCATGGTCGTCAACCGATCCCCAACGCACGAAATGCGTCCCCTGCGCTATCAATTGCTCCAGCCGCACCCGGTAAATCTCGTAATTGCCATAGCCCAGCAGGATGATGCCGTCGGCCTTGCGGCTATCCTCATAATCGACATGCCAGTCGGTCGATAATTGCTGGAAGGATGTCAGCAGATCATAGCCGCGCTTGGCGCAGGTTTGCAGGATCGGCCCCAGCATCGACAGGAAAAAGGGGTTGATCCAGCTTTCGTCGGGCAGCAGATCCTCGAAAAACAGCAAGGCCAGCGTGTTGCTCTTCCCCCGCCGCAGCGAAGAGGCATTTTTGTCCACCGCATAGTTGAGCTGGCGGGCAATTGCCTCGATCCGCTTGCGCGTCCCCTCGCTGACCGTGGGGTCGCCCCGCAGCGCGCGCGACACGGTCGGCTGGGAAACGCCGGCCAGTGTGGCGATGTCGAACGAGGTGATTTTTTCATTGACGGCCATGGTCTGATCCTACGCTCCTCCGGCCCGCTTGGAAAGCAGGGCGTTGAGTCTGGAACATGGCTTTGAATACGTATGTCACATGCTTGGCCCGGCGGACCAACGCCGCCTAAGAAGGGGGGAACAAGACCGCCGCAATCACGCAGGTGCGGCAAAAGGGGAGGATGAGGAATGGGCAGGCGCAATCCCACGCTGTTCGCTGCGCTGCTGGCACTGGCCAGCCCGGCCCTGTCGGAGACGCCCCCCTCGCCCGCCGCAGCGGATTTTCGCGCCCGCCTGCCGGAGGATGAAATCATCTATTTCGTCCTGCCCGACCGTTTCGACAATGGCGATCCGCGCAACGACAAGGGCGGCTATGGCGGCGACCGACTGACCCATGGCTATGATCCTGCGGCAAAAGGCTTTTACCACGGCGGCGATCTTAAAGGGCTGACCCGGCGGCTTGACTATATCCAGGGGCTGGGCGCGACCGCCATCTGGGTTGGCCCCATCTTCCGCAACAAGCCGGTGCAGGGGGCCAAAGGTCAGGAAAGCGCGGGCTATCACGGCTACTGGATCACCGACTTCACCCATGTCGACCCGCATTTGGGCACCGACGCCGATTTCGCGGCGCTCGTGGCGGCGGCACACGCACGCGGCATGAAAGTCTATATGGACATCATCGCCAATCACACCGCCGACGTCATCCAGATGCGCGAATGTGCTGCGGCCCCCTGCCCCTACCGTTCGCGGGCCGACTATCCCTATCAACGGCGCGGCGGCGTCAACGGCCCGCCGATCAACAGCGGCTTTGCCGGCGATGACGATCATAGCGCGGACAATTTCGCCCGGCTGACCGATCCATCCTACGCCTACACCCCCTATGTCCCAACGGGTGAAGCCCAGGCCAAGACGCCCGTCTGGCTCAACGACGTCACCCTTTATCATAACCGGGGCGAAACGACCTATCGCGGCGAAAGCGCGACAATGGGCGATTTTGCCGGGCTGGATGACCTGATGACCGAAAATCCCCGCGTCATTGCGGGGATGATCGATATATTCGGCGGCTGGATCGACCGTTTCGGCGTCGATGGCTTCCGCGTCGACACGGCCAAGCATGTCGATCCCCATTTCTGGCAGGCTTTCGTCCCCGCCATGCAGGCGCGGGCGCGGGCCAGAGGCATCCCCAATTTCCACATCTTCGGCGAGGTGGCGGAAAGCGACATAATGTCCGGCGCGCTCGCCTGGTACACGCGCGAAGGCGGCTTTCCCGCCGTCCTCGACTTCGCCTTTCATCAGGCCGCGATCCAGACCGTCGCGGGTCCAGGTGCGACGGCGCTGTGGGAAAAGATGCTGCAAGGTGACGACCTCTATGTCCGGGGCGCCGCCACCGCGCGGCAGTTGCCGACATTCATCAGCAACCACGACAATGGCCGCTTTGCCACCTTCGTCCGCCGCGCCTTCCCCGCCGCCAGCGAACAGGAAGTGCTGGACCGCGTCACGCTCGGCCATGCCATGATGCTGACGCTGCGCGGCGCACCGACGCTCTATTATGGCGACGAACAGGGCTTTTCAGGCGACGGCGGCGATCAGGACGCGCGCGAGGATATGTTCGGCAGCAAGGTCGCGTCCTACAACGACAATCGCCTCGTCGGCACGGACGCCACGACGGCCACGGCCCGCTTCGATCCGACCCATCCCCTCTATCGCACCATCGCCACGCTCGCTCGCCTGCGCACCGCCCATCCCGCGCTGCGCCGGGGCAAGCAGATGATCCGCGCCCGGTCGGAGGAACCCGGCCTCTTCGCCGTCTCGCGCTTCGATCCTGATAGCGGCGCGGAATATCTCATCGCCTTCAACACTTCGACCGCGCCGATCGACACCCATGTTCAGGTCGATGTCGGATCGCGGGATTTCGTCACCCTCGCCGGTGCGCCCTGCGCCGCCCGCGCTGTCGCGCCGGGCAGTCTTTCGCTCCGCCTTCCTCCGCTTGGCTACAGCCTGTGCGCTGTCCGCCCTTCCCGTTCCTTGCCCGCAAAGTCCCCTGAATGACCGACACTCTACAGCCATGGTGGCGCGGCGCCGCCATCTATCAGATCTACCCGCGCAGTTTTGCTGACTCCAATGGCGATGGCATCGGCGATCTCAACGGCATCACCGCCCGCCTGCCCTATGTGGCATCGCTTGGCGTCGATGCGATCTGGCTGTCGCCCGTGTTCAAAAGCCCCATGCGCGATTTCGGCTATGACGTGTCCGACTATTGCGATGTCGATCCCATTTTCGGCACGCTTGCGGATTTCGACGCGCTGGTCGCCCGCGCCCATGCGCTTGGCCTGCGCGTGATCGTCGATCAGGTATGGGCGCATACGTCGGACCAGCATGGCTGGTTCGTCGAAAGCCGCGCCAGCCGCGACAATGCCAGGGCCGACTGGTATGTCTGGGCGGATGCCAAGCCGGACGGATCGCCGCCCAATAACTGGCAGTCCGTGTTCGGCGGCCCGGCCTGGACATGGGATGCGCGGCGCGGCCAATATTATATGCACAGCTTCCTGCGCGAACAGCCGCAGCTGCACCTGCATCACCCGGACGTGCAGTCCGCCATCTTCGACATCATCCGCTTCTGGCTGGACCGGGGCGTCGACGGCTTTCGCATCGACGCGATCAACCATTCGATGCACGATCCGAAACTGCGCGACAATCCGCCAGCCCCCGACGATGGCAGGCTGCGCACCCGGCCATTCGATTTCCAGCTCAAACTATATAGCCAGAGCCACCCGGACCTTCCCCTGTTTCTGGAAAAGGTCCGCACCGTGTTCGACGCCTATCCCGACCGCTTCACCGTTGCAGAGGTCGGCGGCGCGGACAATGACCGGGAAATGAAGGCCTTCACGCAGGGCGACCATCGCCTCAACACCGCCTATGGCTTCGACTTTCTCTATGCGCCCGCGCTGACCAGTTCGCTCATCAAGGGCGCGCTGCAAAAATGGCCGGCGGAACAGGGGATCGGCTGGCCAAGCTGGGCCTTTGAAAATCACGATGCCCCCCGCGCCGTGTCGCGCTGGGGCAAGGGTCATGATCCGGACACCTATTGCCGGATGAAGATGCTGCTGCTCGCCTGCCTGCGCGGCAATATCTTCCTCTATTATGGCGAGGAACTGGGCCTGCCGCAGATCGACATCGCCTTTGAGGATCTCAAAGACCCCGAAGCCATCGCCAACTGGCCGCTGACCCTGTCGCGCGACGGCGCCCGCACGCCGATGCCCTGGACGGCCGACGCCCCATATATGGGCTTTTCCACTGTAAAGCCCTGGCTGCCGATCGGCGAAGCGCATCGCCCGCGCGCGGTCGACCGGCAGGAGGCCGATCAGGCATCCCTGCTGCACTGGACCCGTCAGGTGCTGGCGCTGCGCAATGCCTCCCCTGCCCTGCGCAGCGGCACGATGACGTTCCATGATCTGCCCGGCGACCTGCTCGCCTTCACGCGCAGCCATGCGGATCAGCATATACTGTGCGTTTTCAACCTCGGCGACCAGTCGGCGCACTGGACGCCGGACGATGCCGACCATTGGCGTCCCCTGCTGACATGCGGTGACGCCGCCCCATGGCATTTCCCGCCTGCCTCCGCCCTCGTCGCCCAATATCAAGGATCTGTTTCATGACGCGACTGACTGCGCTTGCCCTGCCGATTTTCGCCCTGTCGCTCGCCCCTATCGCCGCGCGCGCAGATGTCGTTGCCAAGGCCGCCTCGCCCGACGGTCGCATCACCCTCACCGTCAGTCTGGATAGCGAAGGCCGCCCCAGCTACGCCGTGCAGCGCGATGGCCAGCCCCTGATCGCCGACAGCCGCCTGGGCTTCATGCTGACGGACGCTCCCAAGATCGAACGCAACCTGATGCTGACCGATACGAAGCGCGATCACAGCGACACGACATGGACCCAGCCCTGGGGCGAATGGGCGACCATCCGCGACAATCACAGCGAAATCCGCCTCGCCTTTCGCGAAAAGAGCGATCTTGAACGGACAATGGACGTCACCTTCCGCCTGTTCGACGATGGCGTCGCCTTTCGCTACACCCTGCCCGATCAGCCCAATCTCCACCATGTCAACATTGCGGAGGAACTGACCCAGTTCGCCTTCGCCCAGCCCGGCACTGCCTGGTGGAAACCCGCGTTTGAATGGAACCGGGAGGAATATCTCTACAACAAGACCCCGCTCGATGCCGTCGGCACGGCGCAGACGGTGATGACCGTGAAGCTCGCGGGCGGCACCCATGTCGCGCTGCATGAAGCGGCTCTGGTCGATTATAGCGGGATGAATCTGGCGCGGGTTCAGGGCAACACCTTCCGCGCCGCGCTGACGCCGGGCGCAGGCGCACCCAAAGTCTCGCGCGATGCCGGCTTCTCGACGCCATGGCGCACCATCGCGATCGCGGACGATGCGGCGGGCCTCTACATGAACCACATGATCCTCAACCTCAACGAACCCAACAGGCTGGGCGACGTGTCGAGCTGGATCAAGCCGGGCAAATTTGTCGGCGTGTGGTGGAACATGATCAAGGGCGACTGGAGCTGGGCGCGCGGTCCCAAACATGGCGCGACCACCGCCAACGTCCGGCGCTATATCGACTTTGCCGCCGCCAGCGGCATCCCCGCCGTCCTCGTGGAAGGATGGAATGTCGGCTGGGACGGCAACTGGTTCGGCAATGGCAATGCCATGAATTTCTCGCAACCGACCGAGGATTTCGACGCCGACGGGCTGGCCGCCTATGCCAGGTCCAGGGGCGTGACGCTGATCGGCCATCATGAAACCGGCGGGTCGGCCAGCCATTATGACGGCCAGCTGGACAGCGCCTTCAAATGGGCCGCCGATCATGGCGAGCGGGTGGTGAAAACCGGCTATGTCACCGATGCGGGCCAGATCGAGCGCGTCGATGCCGATGGAACCCGCCATCGCGAATGGCATGAAGGCCAGTGGATGGTGAACCACTATCTGCGCGTCGTGCAGACGGCGGCGAAATATCATGTCAGCATCGACAGCCATGAGCCCGTCAAGGACACCGGGCTGCGCCGCACCTATCCCAACTGGGTATCGCGCGAAGGCGGGCGCGGCATGGAATATAATGCATGGATCGGCGGCAAGAACCCGCCCGAACATGAGGCCAATCTGGTCTTTACCCAATTGCTGGGCGGGCCGATGGACTTCACGCCGGGCGTCCTTAGCCTTTCGGGATCGGAAGGCAGCGCGATCCAGTCGACGCTGGCCAAACAGCTTGCCCTCTATGTGGTGCTCTATTCGCCCGTCGTGATGGCAGCCGACACGCCTGAAAATTACGCAAAATATCCCGGCCCGTTCCAGTTCATCAAGGATGTGCCGACCGACTGGTCCGACACACGGGCGCTTAATGGAGAGGTTGGCGATTATGCCACGGTCGCGCGCAAGGAAAAGGGCGGCGATGACTGGTATCTGGGTGCCGTGGGTGATGAAGAAGCCCGCGCGGTTCAGGTGACGCTCGATTTTCTGGATGCGGGACGAAGCTATATCGCGGAAATTTATCGTGACGGGCCGGGCGCGGATTATCGCACCGATGCGCGCCATGCGATCGTGATCGAAAAGAAAGCGGTCAGGAAAGGCGACATATTGACGATCGCAATGGCGCCCGGCGGTGGTCAGGCGATCCGCTTCGTCGCTGGCGGCAAGGCGCGCCGCCGCTGATCCTATATCCTGTCCTACAGGCTGGCACATCTCTATGCTGCAACGGGTTGCCGGCATGGATGGCCGCTTGTTCGATAGGATCAGGATCGGGTAACAAAATTTCAGAATTGCCGGGAAATATGCGAAGTTAAGGGGCGGATGCAGGATGGACGGTCACACAGGCAGCGCGAGCGCGAGCCGCCCCCGGCAGGGTTTTGCAGGGCTATGGAATATCAGCTTCGGCTTCTTTGGCATCCAGATCGGCTTTGCCCTTCAGAACGCCAATATGAGCCGTATCTTCCAGTCGCTGGGCGAAAGTCTGGACGATCTTGCATTGCTGTGGATCGCCGCGCCCCTGACCGGCCTGCTGGTCCAGCCGATCATCGGTCATTATAGCGACCGGACCTGGTGCCGCTTTGGTCGGCGGCGACCTTACTTCTTTGTCGGCGCGCTGTTCGCCGCGGCGGCGCTGATCGGGATACGCCATGCGCCCGGCTTGCTGGCGGCAGCGATGATGCTCTGGATACTCGACGCATCGCTCAACGTGTCGATGGAGCCTTTTCGCGCCTTTGTCGGCGACATGCTGGCAAAGGATCAGCATATGGCCGGCTATGCCCTGCAAACCGCCTTCATCGGCGCGGGCGCAGTGATCGGTTCCGCAACACCCTGGCTGCTTGATCATATGGGCGTTTCCAATGTTGCCGCTGCGCAGGGCATACCCGACACGGTGCGGATCAGCTTCTATATCGGCGGGGCGGCCCTGTTCCTCGCTGTCCTTTGGACGGTGCTGACGACGCGCGAATATGCGCCCGATCAGATGGCGCGCTTTGCGCAGGCTGACGGGCAACCACCCGCCGCCTTGCCGGCCGATCGGGCCATGCCTGCGGGCGGGCCGGGCTGGATCGTGGCCGGCGGCGTCATATTGGCGATCGTATGGGCCTGGTCGCTTGAAAAGGAACTCTATCTGCTGGGCGCGCTGCTGGCCGCCTATGGCTGCGCGCGCCTCGTCGCGCGTCGGCTCCATGCGCAGGGTCGCAGCGACAATCTGCTCAGCCATGTCGTCGGTGATTTTGCGACCATGCCACCGCTGATGAAGCGACTGGCGCTCGTCCAGTTCTTCACCTGGTCGGCCCTGTTCATCATGTGGATCTACACCACGCCCGTCGTCGCCCAATATATGTTCGGATCGGCCGATCCCACCAGCCCCGCCTATAATGCCGGTGCGAACTGGGTCGGCATCCTGTTCGCCGCCTATAATGGCGTGGCCGCCCTGGCCGCCCCCTTCCTGCTCCAGCCACTCGCCCGCCGCATCGGCCAGGCCAATACCCACGCCATCGCGTTGATGCTGGGCGCGCTGGGCTTTCTGTCCTTCCTGTTCCTGCGCGACGCGCAACTGCTGCTCCTGTCGGAGATCGCGATCGGCATCGCCTGGGCGTCGACCCTCGCCATGCCCTACGCCATGCTCGCCTCCAGCGTGCCGCAGACAAAGCTCGGCATCTATATGGGACTGTTCAACGCCTTCGTCGTCATCCCGCAACTGCTGGTCGCGACCGTGATGGGCACGATCATGCGCCATTTCTTCCCGACCGAACCGATCTGGACGATGGCCTTTGCAGCCGGTGTCATGATGCTGGCATCCATCGCGACGCTACGTTGCCGATAGGGGGGTAGAGGCGCGCAAATCGGCAAGTCGCCCCTCAGGCAATCGTCACGATCCGGGCGTCGCCATCATGCTTCATGGGTTTGACCACCACCTGATCGCCCAGTCGATCGAACATGATATCGACCCTGTCGGGACCGATGCTCAGATCCTTGATGGCGAGGCTGTGGAGGAAATGCGGCAGCTTGGGCTGGTGAAAGGATATTTGCGCCGCCGGGACATCGAACCTCAGCCCCAGGCTCGACTGGATGAGCGCCAGCGGTGCCGCCGCTGACCAGGCCTGCGGGCTGCACGCCACCGGATAGAATGTCGGCCCCTGCGACCGACGACGAGGAAAGCCGCAGAACAGTTCGGGCAGGCGCATCATGTCCACATAAGTGGCGGCGGCGAACAGCCCCTCGAATATCTGCGCGGCCTCCCGCTGATAGCCATAGCGCGCAAAGCCCCCCGCGATCAGGGCATTGTCATGCGGCCAGATCGAGCCATTATGATAGCTCATGGGATTGTAGCGCGCCTCGGTCGAGGCGATGGTGCGCACGCCCCAGCCGGAAAAGGAGGCAGGCGCCATCAGCGTCCGGACGACGGCCTCGACCCGCTCCTCGCGCGCCAGTCCCGTATAAAGGACATGACCCGCATTGGACGATCGCACCCTGCAGGGCTGCTTGTCGCCATCCAGCGCAAGCACATAGGTACCCAGTGCCGCGTCAAAGAAGGCGGCGTCGAACCGGTCGCGCAAACGCGCCGCGCGATCGCGATACTCGGCGGCGCGCGCCTCCTGGCCAATCGTCGCGAACAGCGCCCCTGCTGCCTGCCACGCGCCATAGACATAGGCTTGCACCTCGGCCAGGGCTATCGGCCCGCGCGCCAGCGTGCCATCGGCATGGAAGATGGAATCGTGGCTGTCCTTCCAGCCCTGATTTTGCAACCCCTGGTCGGTCAGGCGACCATATTCGACAAAACCGTCGCCGTCGCGATCGCCATGGGTGTCGATCCACTCCAGAGCCGCCTCGATACGCGGCAATATGCTCGTCAGGAAGGCAGCGTCGCCGGTCCGTTCCAGATAGGCGCCCGCCAGCATCACGAACAGGGGCGTTGAATCGATGCTGCCATAATAGTGGCGGAACGGCACCTCGCCCAGTTCCGCCATTTCTCCATGCCGCACCTCATGCAATATCTTGCCAGGTTCAGCGTCCGCCGCCGGATCGAAGCTGGTGGCCTGATGCGCGGCAAGATAGCCCAACACGCCACGGCTGATCGCCGGGTCCATCCACAGCGTTTCGAGCGCGGTAATGATCGCGTCGCGACCGAACACCGTGCTGAACCAGGGAATGCCCGCATAGGGATAGGGGCCAAATTCCGTATCTGTCGACAGCATCGAGATATCGGCAACCGATCGACGGGCAACCTCGTTGAACAGGTCATTGGAAGAATGCAGCGTCGCACCGCGCCTGCGCGCCGTGCGTAGCGCGCCCATGGCCTCCCGCAGCGATTTGAGGAACTGCTTGGGAAGCGGCTCCGTCGCCTCTGTCCGTTCGCAGCAGATGCGGGTGAACAGCGCACAACGCTGACCCGGCGGCAGGGTCACCTCGAACCGCGCATGGCTGTCGGTCAATGCGTCAGGCATCGGATCGAAATGCAGGTGCGTTTGCCGTTCGCGATCATCGCGTCCGATATAACCGAGCAGGACGTCGGCCGCGCCGACTTGCGGTTCGCACATCGTCCCCCGGCGCAACCGCGTCATGCCGCGTATCTCGAACAGGTCGGCAAAGTCCGCAGCAAAGCTGAAATCGACGCTGACCTGACGCGTTTCCGCGTCGAAGTTGCGGATAGTGACACGCTCATACAACGCATCCTTCCACAAAAAGCGTGTGCGCCGCAGGTGGATGAGATCATGCTCCACCGCCACCCGCCCGTCATCCCCGAAAAAGTCGGGGTTGGTCAGGTCGCATGTCAGCATGGCATTATCGTCGCGCAGCGCCGAACTCAGCAGGATCGGCCGCATGGCGTTGATGGTAAGATAGAGGTGGGAAAGGTACCGGGTATCGCAGTGATACAGCCCCTCCGGACTGCCCGGCCCGGAGATCGCGTCACCGCTATGATCGAACACGGCAAAGCTGTTGCCATATTTGAGCGTGCGCGGCCTGCGTTCGTGGAGCGAGGCGGTCGCGGGGATGAAAAATTGGGTTTGCGCCTGGGACAGCGCTTGCCCTCCAGCGATACCCGGCATGTCGGGCTGGGGCTGACTCAGGGTCATGGCGTCTCCTATGCGACGATCTGCAATTCGGCTTCCACGCCCCGATGACGCCGCAACCGGGCGGCATCGGTACGGGCACCGGGCAGATCATGGTACAGGGCCACATAGTCCGCTGCCATCCGCTGCGCCGTGAAACGTGCGTCGAACGCGGCGCGTACCCCCCGCCGATCCAGATCAGGCAGCGCCGCGATGGCCGCCACCGCTTCATCCTCGCTATCGACGATGAAGCCGGACACGCCATGTTCGATCACTTCGGGCACCGAACCGCAACGGAAGGCGATGACCGGCGTGGCGCAAGCCATTGCCTCGATCATGACCAGACCGAACGGTTCGGGCCAGTCGATCGGAAACAGCAACGCGGCCGCCTCGCCCAGGAACTGGGCCTTTTGCTGCTCGTTGATCTCGCCGATAAATTCCACATTGGGATAATGGTCCACCAGCGGCGCGATTTCGCGTTCCCAATAGCTGCGATCGACAGCATCGATCTTGGCCGCGATCTTGAGCTTGAGCCCCGATCGCGCGGCAATGCGGATCGCGCGATCGGGCCGCTTTTCCGGCGATATGCGCCCAAGAAAAGCAAGATAATCCTCGCCCGCGCCCAGCCGCGGCGCCAGCAGGTCGGCGGGCAGGCCATGATAGATGGTGCCACCCCAATTGACCGGCGGCATGGGCAGCCGCTGATGATCGGAAATGGACACCAGGCTGTGCTGTGCAAAGGTGCGGTAGAATGGCGGCAGGTCTGGCAGGTCGAGCCGGCCATGCAGCGTGGTCACGGTGCGCCCGATGAAATCATGCGCCATCGGCAGGTGCAGCATGTCGATATGGAAATGCAGCGCGTCAAACTCGTCGGCGCGGCGGCGGACCTGCTCCAGCATCATCATATGATAAGGGATTGTGTCGACGACAGCGGGGTTTAGGCGCAACGCCATGTCCGTGATCGGCACCAGTTCCGCGCTGGTTTGCGAATCGCCACTGGCGAACAGGGTGACTTCATGGCCCTGACGGACCAGTTCTTCGGTCAGATAGGATACGATACGTTCCGTGCCGCCATATAGTTTCGGCGGAACACTTTCGGCCAGGGGAGCGATTTGCGCGATTTTCATACGGGCGTCCTCTCAAACGAGTTGAGCCCTTCGTCCCCCATCCACGACAAGGCTGCACCGCTACAAGCCTCCAGAGGCACGCAAGTTTCATGAACGACAATCTTTCGTCCATTCCTCCTCGTCGTCGGTCTGGGCAAGCTCACGCAAATGGCCAACATACTGCTGAAGATGGCGGCTACGGATTTGAAGGTTTCCGCGTGACGCTATACGAGCATCCGATGTGTTGCTTCAATCGCCTCGTGCGCCGCTTCCGCACCCGGCGGCTCGTATGAAGGCAGATCGTCAGGATTTTGAATCTCAATGAATTATCGCCATTCCTTCCATGCCGGCAATAGCGCCGATGTCGTGAAACACAGCCTGCTGATCGCCCTTGTCCGGGCGTTGCAACAGAAAGAAGGCGCCCTGACCCTGATCGACACCCATGCCGGCTGTGGGCTGTACGACCTTGGCAGCGAGGAGGCACAACGCACCGGCGAGGCCATGCACGGCGTGCTGCGGGCGTTCGCCGACACCAACCCGTTACTGGACGACTATCGCGCCGCCGTGCGGGCAGTGAATGACGGGCCCGAACCACGCCTTTACCCCGGCTCGCCGCATATTCTGGCGCAGCTTCTGCGTCCGCAGGATTTCTTGATCCTGAACGAAAAACATCCTGAGGACGTTCATGCCTTGCGCAGCGCGATGCGCGGCACGTCCGCCGCCGTGCATCAGCGCGACGCCTACGAGCTATGGCTGGCATTGCTGCCGACCCGAACGCCGCGCGGCGTGGTGGTGGTCGATCCGCCGTACGAGCAGACCGACGAACGCGCCCGTATCACAGCCACTCTGGCCGCCGCTTCCCGCAAATGGGCGCACGGCGTCACGGTGATCTGGTATCCGCTGAAAGACCGCGCCACGCATTCACGGTGGAAGGACCAGTTGCGCAGGCTCGGCATCCCGAAGTTTCTGTGCGTGGAACATTGGTTGTACGATGACGACCAGTCCGGCATCTATAATGGAGCGGGTCTGTTTATCGTCAACCCGCCCTACGCCTTCACGCAGGCCCTGCCGCCGTTGCAAAACGCTCTGCGCGCCGCGCTGGCGCCGGAGGGGCATAGCGGCGAGATCACCTCCGATTGGCTGGGCAGGTAAAATCGCTGTCTTGCCATGGGTAATGTAGCCAATCCGACGGTTGCGTCGTTGTCAGGCGATGCAGCAAATCATTTCAGCACCTGACCCCTATATCCTGATCCTCACCGGCGCCGGGCTACTGATCGCGCTGGTGGCATGGCTTCCATTAGCGCTCAAGCGCCTTCCACTGTCCTTGCCCGTCGTCTGCATCGCCATCGGTATAGCCATATTTTCCTTGCCTGCGGTTACGCTGCGCCCCTTGCCGCTCACCTATCCCGAAGTGACCGAGCGCTTTACCGAATTCGTCGTAATCATCGCCCTGATGGGGGCCGGGCTGAAACTCGACCGACCTTTCAGTTGGGGCAAATGGAACATCACCTGGCGGCTGCTGGCCGTCACGATGCCGTTGGGTATCCTGGCCATAACGCTCATCGGTCAGTGGTGGCTTGGCCTCTCCTGGGTAGCGGCGCTGCTGCTGGCGGCCAGCCTTGCGCCAACCGATCCCGTGCTGGCTGCCGACGTCCAGGTGGGCCCACCCAAGTCCGGCGAAGAAGACGAGGTGCGGTTCGGACTGACCTCGGAGGCGGGACTGAATGACGGCCTGGCATTTCCATTCGTGCATCTCGCCATCGCCATGGGATTGGCGTCAACGACGGGCGAGCCCTGGGCTGCGCAATGGCTGTTGCACAATGTCCTGTGGGAAATTTCCGCGGGCGTTCTGGTTGGCTGGCTGATCGGCCGTCTGTTTGGGTGGCTGACCTTCCATATTCCCGCCGACACCCGATTGTCGAAGACCGGCGACGGACTGATCGCGATTTCCGCGACATTCATATCCTATGGCGTCACCGAAATCCTGCACTGCTACGGTTTCCTGGCCGTATTCGTGACCGCGCTAACGCTGCGGCGATCGCATCGGGATCATGCCTTCAACCGGCAAATGCACGATCTGACCGAACAAGTTGAGCGGTTGGCCATGATGGTGCTGCTTCTGCTGTTCGGCGGCGCGCTGTTGAGTGGCATGCTCTGGCCGCTGCGGTGGGTCGATGTAGCGGCGGCCATCGTCATCCTGCTGGTGGTCCGGCCCTTTGCCGGGCTGGTAGCCCTTGCCGGGTTCCGCGCGAGCCGGGCGGAAAAGAGAACTATCGCCTTCTTCGGCATCCGGGGCGTGGGATCATTCTACTATCTTGCATATGGCCTCAATCACCTGAAGATTGATGAGGGGCCTCGCCTGTGGGCCATCGTCGGTTTGGTGGCTTTGCTGTCAATCCTGCTGCACGGCCTGACCGTCACCCCCGCCATGCGGATGCTTGACCGCTGGCATGGTCGCGATCCCGACGGGAACGGTTCCGCCGCTCATTAAATCGGCCAACGAGCGCCGCTGCCTGATAGGATGTCCCGCCGCGGCAGCCGCGGCGGGACATCCGGCCTTCAGAAGCTGACGCGGGCCGTGACGCGGATGTCGCGTCCCGACAATGGCGCAAAGTCCTTCAGGAAGGAGGCATGGCGGCGGGCAACAACGTCGAAGATGTTGTTTGCCGACAGCGCAAAGCTCAGGGGACGCTCCATGCCCCAGGGGCGGTAGTTGACCTCGGCATTGACGATCGTGAAGCCCTTCGTTTCCGTCTCGAAGTCGGATATGCGCTTCTGGTCGTCCGTCCACTCGACCTCGCCGCGTACATCCACCTTGGGGCTGGTGACGCCCAGACCGCCGAGCACACGCAGCGGCGGGATGCGGGGCGCGGGGCCCTCGCCGACGATCCGGGCATGGACATAGTCGCCCAGCGCATCGGCGACGAGTTTCATCTCGCCGAATGTGGCGAGGGTAACCGAACCTTGCGCTTCAAACCCGTAATATCGCGCCTTCGCCTGATTGAACTGATAGACGGGCAGGCCATCCTCTTCCTCGCCGGTCAGCCCTTCATAGATGAAGTTGGAAAACCAGTTATGATAGGCGGAGGCTTCGAAACTGTAATTGTCGCCCTTCCCGCGCAACACAGCTTCCACCCCCAATGCGCGTTCGGTCTTGAAATCGGGATTGCCGACTTCGAACGCCTGCGTCCCGGCATGCGGACCATTCGCAAACAATTCTTCTGCCGAAGGCGCACGTTCGGACCGCGAGATGTTGGCGCCCAGACGCCAATTGTCATTCAAGCCATAGGACGCGCCGCCGGAGAAGGAGAAAGTGTCGAAGGTCCGCTTGCCCGAAAAGAACTGGTCCTGTTCTTCGAGCGGCAGCGCCTGCAACTCGCTATGCTCATAGCGCGCGCCCGCTTCCAGCTTCACCGGGCCATAATTGAGGGTCTGCAGGGTGAACGCGCCGAACTGCTGCGTGTCATTCTTGGGCAGGAAGGCTTCGTCGCCAACCACGTTGAAGTTTCGCGAATAATATTGAACGCCACTTGCGCCCTGCCACGGGCCACGATCGGCCTGCACCAGTTCGATGCGCCCTTCCATGCCCTTGTTGTAGAAAGCAGTGCCGACTGCGCCGTCCTCCTCCAGTTCGAAATGGCGATAGGCGGCATAGCTCGCGCGCGCGCGAATGGTCTTGAGGAAACCGCCGCCCGTCTCGACCTCCGCCCGCAAATCCAGTCGATCCTGCGCGAGATCGAGGCGCGGCGCCTCCTGTTCCTGGCCGGGTCGGGTCGCGTAACGAACGGGCACGCCATAGAGGCTATCATAGTGGCTGTAGGAAACGCCCAGATTGCCGGTCTCGGTAATCAGGGCAGCACCGACGCCTGCAGTCCAGGTCTTGGCCTGGCTGTTGGGCAGCTTGCCCCGGATAGCGGCGTTGCCGGCAAAATCGATGGCTTCCTCGCCCTCTGCCGGCTCTTCTGCGGGAAGCTGGCTGGATGCCAGCGCTTCCGCACGGGCACTGGGCGACAGGGCGTAGCCACCAATACGCATATTGTCGGATGTCAGATAGCTGCCGTCGGCGTGGACGACGAACTTGTCACCCAGCGGTACGTCGACCGAGCCCGCGCCGCTGCGCTCGTCGGCCGCGCTGCCATAGGTGGCGATCGCGTCGACATGAACAGGCTCTTCGGGCACGCTGCGCGGAATGCGCTTGTCAATGACGTTGACCACGCCGCCGATCGCCGACGCGCCGAACAGCAGCGACTGGGGACCGCGCAGCACCTCGATGCGTTCGGCCAGCAAAGGGTTGACCACAGGAGCGTGATCGACGCTGGTGTTGGACACGTCGATCGAGCCGATGCCATCGACCAGGACGCGGACGCGCTCCCCCTGAAGCCCGCGCAAAACCGGGCGGGACGCGCTGGGACCAAAGGAGGTCGCGGACACGCCGGGCGTATGCTGGAGCGTTTCGCCAATCGAAGGCCGAATGGCCTGGGTCAGCTCGCTGCCCTGAAGCACCGACGTGCCAGAGAGGATGTCGGACCGATCACGCTGGAAAGGCGCAGTCACGATGATGTTGGCAGGGGTTTGTTCGTGCGATCCCGCTGTGGCTGACCCGTCATCCTCCGCCAGAGCGGGATGGCTTAGCGTCAGGACCGCAATGGCCGAACAAGTAGATAGTAGAAAACTGATGCGCATGGGGTACCCTTTTTATGATCCGAACCTCGGATCCTCTCCTGAATGCGCTCTTGGCGCGTTCCCCTGTCGCGGCTCTCTTATGCGGCTTTGTTTTTAGATACAATATATCATAAACAAATCGTGTCAAAATATTGCTGGATCGGCGCAAAGGGTGGTGAGGGGCAGAAATCCGCAGCCGGATTATGCCTTGCCAGCGGGCTTCATGACCAAGCCCCCCCTCCGGGATTCAGGCCGGGCGCGCGTTCAATAGGCGATAGAAGATACCGCTTTCATCATAGCCGGTCAGTTGCAATGTCCCGGTTACGACATGCACCTTGCTTTCGTCGGTCGGGAAAGGAACGGCCGCATTGATCTCGATGAACTGATTGGGCAGCGCATGCATGTGGAAGGGGCAGCCGGGTGGATAGCCAAGCAGAACCCAATGTTTCTGCTTTAACCCATTGTCGAGCGGCATCATCCAGCCCGCAATCTTGATCTGCTTGCCATTGAGAGCCTTCACCGCCGGCGGAAAGCTCGGCTTGGTGTAGATCATCATCGTCGCCTCGTCCGTGCGGTCGTTCAGCTTCGTTTGCTGGAGCAAAGACCAGGGCGTGCCGCCCGCAGGCGTTTTTGCCGGTTGCCACACATCTTTGGTCGGGGCTGGCTTGCCCAGTTGCATCGCGGTGCCGACCGGAATCGCGGTCAGCGCCAGCAGGGCAGGCAAAATCAAAAGGCGCATCATGAACTCCTTAGCTGGATCGCGTCAGGCTGTCGGCCAGATCGAGGCGGAAGACGCGCAATGCTGGGATCAGGGATGCCACAAGGCCAATGACCAGGACCGCAAGCAGGATCGCTGCTTCACCAGGCAAAAGCGTGAAGGGATCGAATCCGAAATCCCTGAGCTGCTCGAAGCTATTGCGCGCCAACGCCAGCGCGCCATGGCCCAGCAGCAACCCCGCAAGCCCGCCAATGGCCGAAATGACGAGACCTTCAGCCATGATCGTTCCGAAAATCTGCGCGCGGCTGGCCCCCATGACGCGAAGCAACGCCAGATCGCCTTCCCGCGCCGACGCCGCCGCAAGCAAGGCGACAAAGATGGAAAGACCGCCGGTCGCCGCGAGCAGCCAGGCAAACGCGCGCGCACCATCGATGCCTACACCCAGAAGCGACAGGAGCCGGGCCGTCTCAACGGCGGGCACCGCAGCCTGCATGTTGGTTTGGCGGTTGATCATCGATGGTATGCGTACAGCGCCGAACGCGGACCTGTAGGATACCAGAAGCGCCGTAATTTCCGGCTTCAACTGTTCCCGCTCGGTCAGATTGGCAGGCCGATCATGCGCGTCATGATCCGCATCGTGATGCTCGGCCGCTTCATGCTGATCTGCACCCATCGCTCCATGCTCATGTGCGTGCTGGCCCTCGTGCAATTCCTCCTCGTCATGATGATCATGCTCGATGCCATGGACCTCCCAGGCGCTTTCCACATTGGAAAGGATGAGGCGATCCATCACAGATCCGGTAGGCGCGAGGATGCCGACGGTGGTAAAAGGAGTATGGTCATGATGGCCGGCATTTTCGTCTTCGGTCAGCCCATGCGACCCGACGAAGCGCTGTCCAAGCGTCATGCCGAGTTCTTCGGCCACCCGCGCGCCGATGACGACTTCCTGCGCCTTGGCGAACATCCGCCCCTGCGCCAGCTTCGCATCCTGAAGGCCAAGATAGGCCGGCTCGGTCCCGACGATCCGGAAACCCCGGAAATTGTCCCCCAGGGCAAGCGGGATAACCTGCCGCACGGATGGATCGCGACGGAGCAAGGCAATGCTGTCCAGGGGAATGTTTCCCGTGGGCGTATCCATCTGGTAGATGCTGGACAGGATCAGTTGCAGCGGCGACCCCTTGGCCCCCACGACCAGATCGACGCCGCGTGCGTCGCGCTCGAAGCGATCGCCCAATTGGGTGGATACCGACAACAGCATGACGAGCATGGCAACGGCCAATGACAGCAGCAGGATGTTGAGCGCGCTCATCAGCGGACGATCGCGCAGATAGGCCAGGGCAACGCGGATCATTGGATCGTGCCCCCTTGGGCGCCCAGAGTGATGGTATGCGGGATCAGCTTTCTAAGGCGCTGATCGTGGGTTGCGATCAGCAGGGTCGAACCGTTGCGATCCGCCGCTTCGATCAGCAGCGAAGCCACCCGCGCAGCATTGTCATCGTCCAGTGCCGATGTAGGTTCGTCCGCGATCAGCAGGCTGGGCCTGCCTATGAGCGCGCGCGCGATGGCCGCTCGCTGGGCCTCGCCCTGGCTCAGGCGACGGGGCTTGGCGGCGGCGCGGTGGGCGATCCCCAACTGGGCAAGCAGCCCGTCAATCGCATCGTTCGTCGTGGGATGACCGCTCAGCCGTCCGGCCAGATGCAGATTCTGCCGCACGGTCAAAGCCGAAACAAGGCGCAGCGACTGGAAGATCAGGCCGATCTTGTTCCGCCGAAGGGCATCGCGCGCCGTTTGGCTGCGCCCTGTCATGGCCTCGCCATCAACCATGATCTGGCCCTTGTCAGGTGCCAGCAGCCCGGAAATGGCGTGAACCAATGTCGTCTTGCCCGATCCTGACGGTCCCAGGAGCAAATGATGCACACCACGGTCCAGCCGGATCGCCAGGTCATTCAGGACCGGCGTCGGGCCGTAACCATGGGTCAATCCGGCGATATCCAGAACCGGCGTAGCGGGGGATTGCATATTGTCTCCCAAGAAGATGGCCGTGAAACCTTGGCTGAATGTCACGGTGTATCATAACGATCAACTGTGCAAGCTTCCACTCCTGTCACGCCGCAAAAGCGAGAAACATTATGTAACCAACTGGAAACAATGATTTATTCTGCAAAATTTTTGCCGATCCGGGGTTGTTTCATGATATGATATTACGTAACTGCGCCCTACTCAAATCATTGCAGGGGCATTTTTGTGAGAAATCACCTTCATTATCTATGTGCCGTATCGCTCATCGCGATCGCACCCGGTACGGCAGTTGCCCAGGCGGGCGGTCATGGCAAGAACGACATTGTGGTGACGGCGGCGCCATTGGGCCAGACGGCCGATGAAACCGTTACGCCGGTCGTCACGCTCACAGGGGAAGAACTGATCCACCGTCGCGCGGCGACTCTGGGTGAAACGCTGGCCGGCCAGCCTGGCATCAATTTCGAGAATTTCGGCGGCGGCGCCAGCCGTCCGATCATTCGCGGCCAATCCTCGCCCCGCGTGCAGGTGCTGAGCGACAGCGCCAATGTGCAGGACGCCTCGGCGATCTCGCCGGACCACAATGTCACGGGCGAACCGCTATTGCTGCGCGGGATCGAGGTGCTGCGCGGTCCGGCGACCCTGCTCTACGGTAGCGGTGCGATCGGCGGTGCGGTCAACCTGCTGGATGAAAAGGTGCCAACCTACGTTCCGGAAGGGGGCATCACCGGCGCAGCCGAAGGCCGCTTGGGCACGGGCGATGACGAGCGCAGTCTCGTAGGCGGTGCGACCGTGGGCGTCGGGCCGCTGGCGCTGCGTGTTGAAGGCGTCCACCGCCGCTCCGACGACTATCGGGTGCCTCGCGCCTTTGGGGAGGACAGAGTGCATGGCTCCTACAATGACACATCGACCTTCAGTGTCGGGGGAAGCTGGATCGGCCCGGACGGCTATCTGGGCGTTGCCTATACCCGCCAGCGCAATGAATATGGCGTGCCGGGCCACAATCATGATTATGAAAGCTGCCATCCCCATGGCATCGGCCTGCATTGCGGCAGTCATGGAGAAGAAGAGGAGCATGATCACGATCATGATCATGAACACGACCATGAGGAGGAAGTGCCGTTCGTAAAGCTGCGGAGCAATCGCTTCGACATTCGCAGCGATTATAACAATCCGGTGCCCGCGCTGGAGAAGGTACGCTTCCGCCTGTCCTTCACCGACTATGCCCATGATGAGATCGAGGATGGGGAAGCGGAAAACACCTTCCTCAACAAAGCCCACGACCTGCGTGTGGAACTGACCCATGCGCCGCTGGGGGGCTTGCGCGGCACGTTCGGCATCCAACAGAGCGGCAGCCGGTTCCAGGCGATCAGCGGCGGCGAGACTCACACGCTGAATACGGACAGCAGCAATACCGCGATTTTCCTGATGGAGACCTATTCGCTCGGCCCTGTCCGGCTGGAGGCAGCGGCCCGGCAGGAATGGCAGACGGTAAAGTCGCTGATCACGCGCTATCCATCGATCAGGCACAAGCCCTTTTCGGCATCGGCCGCCGCGATCTGGAATGTAGGCAGCGATTACTCGCTCGCGCTGTCGCTGGCGCATACCGAACGCGCGCCTTCGGTGCAGGAACTTTATGCCTATGGCCTGCACCTTGCCACCAACACCTATGAGATCGGGATCGTCAGCGGCAACAGCCGCCTTGCCGAAAAAGTATCGCAAGGCGTTGAAAAGGCGAATTCGGTCAACCTGACGCTGCGCAAGACGACAGGGCCGACGACCTTCACCATCGGCGCCTATCATCAGGACTTCGACAATTATATCTACGCCCAGACGCTCGACCAGTTCGAAGATTTCCGTCTGATCCGCTATGCCGGGGCAGAGGCGACCTTCACCGGCATCGATGGGGAAGTGCGTCATGCCTTCAACGATCAGTTCGCCCTGTCGGTGTTCGGCGACTATGTTCGCGCCAAGCTGAAAAATGGCGGCGGTGACCTGCCGCGTATTCCGGCCGGGCGCCTTGGCGCACGCGGCGATGCGCATGTCGGGCCGTTCACGGCGGATGCGGAATATTATCATGTGTTCGAACAGGACCGGATCGCAGCCTTTGAAACGCGCACGCCGGGCTATGACATGGTCAATGCGACGCTCGCCTATCGCCTCGAACTGGGGGACAAGCGCAGCGCGGAACTGTTCGTGCGCGGCACCAACCTGACCAACGCGTTGGCGTATAACCATAGCTCGTTCATCAAGACCTTCTCTCCGTTGCGCGGCCGCAACTTCGTGTTCGGCCTGCGGGGGGCATTCTGAGCAAGACGGAAGAAATAGCGCGGCGACCGTCCGCGCTGTTCCGCCATATCGAGGCGCTTCAGGGCGATCGGCCCTGGGGCACCTTTCTGGACGCGGGAACAGGCACCAATTCGATCGGCTGGATGTCGGGACTTGCGACCGATCGCTGGGTCGCCGTCACCGGCGCGGCGGGCCATGCCGTTCAGGTGCGTGACGCCTCGGATCGCGTTCGCCGACCGCAGGACAGGATCATCGTCGGCAACTGGGCTGATCCTGTCTCTTATACACATCTAGATGTGTATAAGAGACAGGGCGCTGGTAGCGGATGGAGATGTGTATAAGAGACAGGGCGCTGGTAGCGGATGGAGATGTGTATAAGAGACAGGGCGCTGGTAGCGGATGGAGATGTGTATAAGAGACAGCCGCAGGACAGGATCATCATCGGCAACTGGGCTGATCCGACACTGCTGGCAGGTGAGCGTTGCGATACCATTCTCGCCGATTATCTGATCGGGGCGATTGAAGGCTTCGCGCCCTATTTTCAGGAACGCATGTTCGCCCGCCTGCGGGCATTGGCGCGCGGGCGGCTCTATCTGATCGGGCTGGAACCCTATATCACTGAGCGTGCCGGGACGCGCGATGGCCAAATCCTGGGCGACATCGGGCGATGGCGCGACGCGGTCCTGCTCCATGCGGGCGAGCGGCCCTATCGCGAGTTCCCGATGGAATGGGTGCTGGAACAGATGACGGCATCGGGTTTTCGCATCGTGAACGCGCATCGCTTCCCCATCCGCTACCAGCGCCGGTTCGTGAACAGTCAGATCGACATGTGTGCGCCGCGGCTTTCAAGGCTTGGGGATCGGTCGCTGGCGGCGGCGCTGCACGCGCGGGGCGAAGCCTTGCGACAGGACGCCTTGGCCATCATCGCGCGCGAAGGCGGGCTGCGGCATGGCTTTGACTATGTGATCGCGGCGGAGGCAGGCTGAGCGGTCCGCAGCACGGGGGCGTTACCGGGAAATGCGGATTGCTCCCCTTTTAGCCTGTCTCTTATACACATCTAGATGTGTATAAGAGACAGGCCCAGAACAACACCAACCGGCGCTCCGCCATCGACAGGCGCGCGACACGCCATCCCGGCTACGGCCTCTCCCAGAGATGTGTATAAGAGACAGGCCCAGAACAACACCAACCGGCGCTCCGCCATCGACAGGCGCGCGACACGCCATCCCGGCTACGGCCTCTCCCAGAGATGTGTATAAGAGACAGGCCCAGAACAACACCAACCGGCGCTCCGCCATCGACAGGCGCGCGACACGCCATCCCGGCTACGGCCTCTCCCAGAGATGTGTATAAGAGACAGGCCCAGAACAACACCAACCGGCGCTCCGCCATCGACAGGCGCGCGACACGCCATCCCGGCTACGGCCTCTCCCAGAGATGTGTATAAGAGACAGGCCCAGAACAACACCAACCGGCGCTCCGCCATCGACAGGCGCGCGACACGCCATCCCGGCTACGGCCTCTCCCAGAGATGTGTATAAGAGACAGGCCCAGAACAACACCAACCGGCGCTCCGCCATCGACAGGCGCGCGACACGCCATCCCGGCTACGGCCTCTCCCAGAGATGTGTATAAGAGACAGGCCCAGAACAACACCAACCGGCGCTCCGCCATCGACAGGCGCGCGACACGCCATCCCGGCTACGGCCTCTCCCAGAGATGTGTATAAGAGACAGGCCCAGAACAACACCAACCGGCGCTCCGCCATCGACAGGCGCGCGACACGCCATCCCGGCTACGGCCTCTCCCAGAGATGTGTATAAGAGACAGGCCCAGAACAACACCAACCGGCGCTCCGCCATCGACAGGCGCGCGACACGCCATCCCGGCTACGGCCTCTCCCAGAGATGTGTATAAGAGACAGCCGTTCATCACCGCCGCGCATCCCGATCCCTTCGACATCCCTCTACGGGATCCCGGAATCAGCAATGCCACATCAAGGCAAGCGCCTTTTTCCGCAGCCTGTTAGACGCCGCTCATGCGCCGGCTTTCCGGCTTTGGCTTGCTAGCCGCAGCCCTTGCCAGTTCAGCGCATGACCGATCGCCAGCAAAAGCACGCCAGGGACGGTAAACGCTGTTTCCATCCATTCCGATGATGTCGCAAGTGCGCCGATTGCCATCAAGGCAAGGCCCGGCAGGGCCATGAACAGAGGGGTGGCAGCCCTGTGATGTCGATAGCCAGCAGACAGCGCCACCAGACTGACCGGCGCCGCAAAGACAAGCGCCCAGACATGAAAGGCTTCCGGCACGACCAGAAATGCCCCCAGCGCGGGCAGCAGCATGATCAGCAGCGGCAGGGCCAGACAATGAATGAGGCAGGCAAAGGATGCTCCGATCGCCAGCCCGTCGAAGAGCGGCTGCCTGGAGGACAATAGTTTCATGACATTCTCCGACCGACGCTGGACAGACGTCGCGCATATCCGTATCAGAGATGATATACCGTCACATAAAGGTCAAGGGCAGAATATGGCTTCCACTGACAATCGGCTTCCGGTCACCGTGCTTTCGGGCTTCCTTGGCGCGGGCAAGACCACCACCCTCAATCACATCCTCGCCAATCGCGAGGGACGGCGCGTCGCGGTGATCGTCAATGACATGTCGGAAGTCAATATCGACGCCGATCTCGTGCGCGGCGGCGACGCGGCGCTCGCGCGCAGCGAGGAGAGCCTGGTCGAGATGACCAATGGCTGCATCTGCTGCACCCTGCGCGATGACCTTCTCAAGGAAGTGCGCGCCCTTGCCGAGGCAGGCCGTTTCGACAGCCTGGTGATCGAGAGTACCGGCATCTCCGAGCCTCTGCCGGTCGCTACCACCTTCTCTTTCCGCGACGAGGAAGGGAACAGCCTCGGCGACGTCGCCCGACTCGACACGATGGTCACGGTGGTCGATGCGCTCAACCTGCTTAACGACTATTCCAGCCAGGACTTCCTGGCTGATCGCGGCGAAAGTCTGGGCGAAGATGACACACGCAGTCTGGTCGGTCTGCTGGTTGAGCAGATCGAATTTGCCGATGTGGTCGTGATCAACAAGGCAAGCGCTGTGCCTCCTGAACAGCTTGCGATCGTCAAGAAGCTCGTCGCCTCGCTCAATGCCGATGCGCGCATCATCACCTGCGATCATGGCAAGGCGCCGCTCGATGCCATGCTCGACACCGGCCTGTTCGACGAGGAAAAGGCCGCGGAGCACCCGCTCTGGGCCAAGGAGCTGTACGGTTATGCCAACCATCAGCCCGAAACCGAAGAATATGGCATAGAAAGCTTCGTCTATCGCGCGAGCCAGCCCTTTGACCCGGCGAAGCTTCACGCCTTCCTGACCGATGGCGGACTCGACAATGTCGTGCGCGCCAAAGGCCATTTCTGGCTGGCGACGCGACCCGACTGGGTCGGCGAACTGGCCGTCGCCGGCGCGCAGACGATGACGGCGCGGATGGGACGCTGGTGGGCATCCTTCCCGAAGAACCACTGGCCTGACGATGATCGCTTCGAACGCTTCGTCGCACAGCATTGGAACGATGTCTGGGGCGACCGGCGGCAGGAACTGGTGTTCATCGGCATCGGCATGGACGAAGCGCGCATCCGCGCCCGGCTCGATGCTTGCCTGCTCCCGGTCAAGCGCTTCACGCCAGAGATGTGGACCGGCCTGCGCGACCCCTTCCCCAGCTGGGAGCCGCAGCTGGAGGCCGCGGAATGACCGTGCAGGCAATGTGCAGCACGGCGGTCGTGACGGACCTTGACGCCAATATTCTGGCGCGAATCCGGGAACCGGACGTACATCTGGCGCTGTGGCGCAGGCCGCTACCCGGCAGCCTTTCGCCTTTATCATCGCTCAATTGGGAAGAGATCGACGATATCGACGAACCGATCTCACGCGACACGCTGGCGACCGACATTCCTGCCCTTGTCCAGGCAGCAGGCTATGACGCAATGGTCGATGCGCTAACAAATGAGATCGTGCCGCTATGCCAGCGCTTTGCCGACATCATGGATTGCGTCCAGATGAGATTACGTCTGGAAGTGATCGAGACGGACGCGTGCCGGAAATTTCATGCCGACAATGTTTCCGCACGCTTGCTGATGCCGTTGGTCGGACCCGGCACGCAATGGATACATGCCGGGGGCGATGAGAGCATTTACGCGCTGCAACCGGGCGAAGTCGGATTGTTCAAGGGCTGGAGATGGACCGAGAATCCGCGCATTCTCCATCGCTCGCCTCCCGTCGCGGCAACAGGCGCAACCCGCCTGCTCTTCGCGCTCAATCCCGTCGAACGGAACGAAGGCGCCTGAAGGCGATTTTTTCCTCGATCTTCGACGACAGATGCCCAACATTGCATGAATAAATTTCGACCCGGAGGCAGGTGCATGACGTTCCTTCACACATTGGCGCGGTATCCCGCCATCCTCTCGCTCGCGATCATCGCAGCCGGTCCAGCCGCAGCTGAGGAAGGCATGTGGACCTTCGATTCATTTCCGGCAAAATCCGTGCGCGATCGCTATGGCTGGGCCCCCGATCAGGCTTGGCTGGACCATGTCCGCAAATCAGCGGTCCGGCTGACCGGCGGCTGTTCGGCAAGCTTCGTATCGAGCGCAGGCCTGATTCTCACCAATCACCACTGCGTTGCGAGTTGCCTGTTCGACAACAGCACCGCACAAGCCGATTTGCTCGACAAGGGTTTCATCGCTGCCCGCCGCGAAGATGAAAAGCTGTGCCCCGGCCAGCAGGCTGAAATCGTGACCGCCATCGCCGATGTCACCGGATCTGTGCAGAACGCCTATAAGGGCATGTCAGGCGAAGCGCTGACCCGCGCGCGCGACGCCGCCATTGCGAAGGTGGAGGCGGATGGCTGCCCCGATCGCAAGACGACGCGGTGCCAGGTCGTAACCCTGTTCGGTGGGGGACAGTATAAGCTGTATACCTATCGCAAATATTCCGACGTGCGGCTGGTATGGGCGCCGGAGGACCGGGCAGCGACCTTCGGCGGTGATCCAGACAATTTCAACTTTCCCCGCTACTCGCTCGATGCCAGTTTCCTGCGTGCCTATGAAAACGGGAAGCCGGTCAAGCCTTCCGATCATCTCACCTGGAGCCCGCGTGCGCCCAAGCAGGATGAACTGACCTTCGTCGTTGGTAATCCGGGCTCAACGGCGCGGCTATGGACGCAGAGCCAGTTCGCGTTCGAGCGCGAAGTACGCCTGCCAATCACGGTCGCTGTCCTGTCCGAACTGCGCGGACGACTGATCGCCGCGATGGAAACCAGCCCGGAAAGGCAGCGCGAAGGGCTCGATATGCTAAACGGCATCGAAAACTCGCTCAAAGTCTATATCGGCCGGACCAAGGCGCTGAACGACCCCGATTTTACCGGCGGGCTGGCTAAGGCAGAAACGGATCTGCGCGGGCGCAGCGGCGGCAATGCGGCCATAGGCGACCCATGGAAGGATGTGAGCGCGGCCGTACAGGCCTATCGCACGCTCTACCTCCCCTACCGTTTCATCACGCCATCGAGCGATCTTTATGGCTATGCCGAAGCCCTGGTGATGGCGGCGAAGGAAAAGGCCAAACCCAATAGCGAACGCTTGCCGGGCTACACTGACAGCGCGCTGCCGCTGCTGGAAAAGCAGATATTGGACAAGCGGCCGCTCTATCCATGGCTGGAAAAGCTGCAACTGTCCTGGAGCCTGTCCAAGGCGCGCGAATATCTGGGCGTGGACGATCCGGATACGCAATTGCTGCTGGGCAAGGAGAGTCCCGAACAACTGGCCGAACGGCTGGTGTCGCAGACCCGTCTTTCCGACCCTGAATATCGTCGCCAGCTATGGGAAGGCGGGTTGCAGGCGATAGAGGCGTCCAAGGATCCGCTGATCCAATATGCCCTGAAACTCGAACCGCGTCAGCGCGCCCTCAAACGTCTGGTCGACGAAAATTACCAGGGACCATTGACCGCAGCCGGCGGCAAGCTCGCCGAGGCGCGCTTCGCGGCCTATGGCGACGCGCTCTATCCCGACGCGACCTTCACCCTGCGCATCAGCTATGGCCAGGTGAAAGGCTGGACCGAACGCGGCAAGCCGGTCCCCTATTCCACGACCATGGGTGGCACGTTCGATCGCGCGACCGGCAGCGCACCGTTCGACCTGCCAACGGCTTTTGCCGCGCATCGTGGCGCAATCGATCCCGCTACAACCTATGATTTCGTGACCACCAACGACATTATCGGGGGCAATTCCGGCAGTCCCGTCATCGATCGCAGCGGCGCGGTGATCGGCGCGGCCTTTGATGGCAACATCCATTCGCTGGGCGGCAATTACGGTTATGATCCGTCGCTCAACCGCACCGTGGTCGTTTCGACCGATGCGGTGCAGGAAGCGCTGGAGAAACTTTACCCCGCGCCTTGGCTGGTGACCGAACTCAAGGCGCGCTGACGTGGCGCAACCCATTCAGACGGCAGCCTATTGGGACGAAACGGCGGATGCCTATGTCATGGGCGCGGAGCCGTTCACGGGCCAATTCTGCCGCGATGCCGTGGTGCTGGCCGATATCGAGCCGGGGATGTCCCTGCTCGACATCGCAACCGGTCCCGGCGCGCTGGCGCTAGCCGCGGCGGCGGCTGGCGCAAATGTCACCGCCGTCGATTTTTCCACGGGAATGATCGATCGCCTCACCGTCCGGTCTGCCGGCCTTGCTATCGAGGCCCGGCAGATGGATGGTCAGGCGCTCGATTTGCCGTCAGACCATTTCGATCGCGTCTGCTCGGTCTTTGGGGTACCGCTATTCCCTGATTGGCGCGCAGGCCTTGCGGAAATGGCGCGCGTACTGCGCCCCGGCGGCCTTGCCGTGCTTGGTGTGGCGGCAAACCCCTATGGCTTCGGCCCCAACCAGCTATTGGCGCAGGCGCGGCTGACACTATGGCCCGACGTCGCGATCGACATGGGTATTCCCGGCATGATGGCGCTGGATGACGGCGATCGCCTCATCGCCGCGCTCGAAGCCGCGGGGCTGGTGCAGGTTGTGCTGCACAGTCGAACCCATGACATTCTCCTGCCCGCCGATATATTGGGCAGCGACAGCGCGATGATCGGTTCGAACCCGTTGATCGCCGGACTGAGCGAGGACGATCGCCGCGCCGTCATCGCACAGGCGGAAACGATGCTGGATCGATGGCGCGAGGACGATATCATCCGCATGCCGGGGACTGCGCATCTGGCGGTCGCGACCAAGCCGACCAACACAGGGTTCGACGCCGCATAGGATGATGTGTCGCATCGGGAGGACAATAGGACATGATCAACAACGAGAAATTCAAGACTTCCTTCCGCCGCCAATTGGCCAGCGCAATATGCCTGTCCTTCTGCGGATGGACGCTGTCGGCTGCCGCAGCGCCGACGCAGCAGGCACCGCTGACCGACACGATGATGAACGAGCAGGTCAAGGCCTATGACTGGGTCCGTCCGCAGGCCGACTATGTGCGCAAGGTGGTGATGATCCCCATGCGCGACGGCAAGAAGCTCTATACGGTCATTGTCTATCGCAAGGGCGTGACCGATGCGCCGATCCTGCTGAGCCGCACACCCTATAATGCCGACAAGTCGACGAGCCGCAACCGCAGCCAGAAGATTGAAGAGATACTGCCCGTCATGGACGCGGAGTTCGTCAATGACGGCTATATTCGCGTTTATCAGGACGTGCGTGGCCTTGACGGGTCGGAGGGCGACTATGTCATGAACCGCCCGCTGCGCGGCCCCCTTAATCCTACCAAGGTCGATCACGCCACCGATGCCTATGACACGATCGACTGGCTGGTGAAGAATGTGAAGGAGAGCAACGGGAACGTCGGCATCACCGGCTCCTCCTATCTGGGCTTCACCTCGCTGATGGCGCTGGTCGATCCGCATCCGGCGCTGAAGGCGGCGGTGCCGCAAAGTCCGATGGTCGACGGATGGATGGGCGACGACTGGTTCCACAACGGCGCGTTCCGCACCTTCGGCTTCGACTACGATCTTGGCCAGACTGTGAAGAAGGGCGGCGGCCCGGTGCCCAAGGGCACGGGGGATGAATATACCGCCTATCTGGAAGCGGGATCGGCGGCTGACTATGCCAGGGCCTACGGCCTATTGGACCTTCCGGTGGTGCGCAAGGTATTGGAGCATCCCAGCTACGATGCATGGTGGCAGGGGCAGGCGGTCGACAAATTGCTGGAGAAGCGGAAGCTGACGGTTCCGACCATGTTGGTCGTTGGCCAATGGGATCAGGAGGACAGCTACGGCGCCCCGGCAGTCTATCATGCGCTGGAAAAGCAGGACACGGCCAATGACATGGTCAGCCTCGTCATCGGCCCGTGGCGCCATTCCCAGGTCAATTACGAAGCACGCGCGCTCGGCCCGCTAACCTGGGAAGGCGACACGGGGCTCCAGTTCCGCACGCGCTACATGAAGCCATTTCTGGATTGTCATCTCAAGACCAACCCGTCCCCCTGCAACACGCCGCCGGTTCTGACCTATGCGACCGGCGCAAACCGCTGGGACGTGTCGCAGCATTGGCCGGCAGGCACACCGACCCCCCTCTATCTGGGCGCAAATTTCGGCCTTTCTTGGACGAAGCCCGAGGCGGGCAGCGACAGCTATGTCTCCGATCCCGCCAAGCCCGTGCCGATGCTGCCCCGTCCGATCCATATGCAGGGCGAGGAGTGGCGCACCTGGCTGGTCCATGATCAGCGTTTCGTCGATGGGCGTCCCGATGTGTTGAGCTACACAACCGGCATACTCGACAAGCCGGTACACATCATGGGGGCGCCCAAGGTGGACCTGCGCGCGGCGACCACGGGACGCGACAGCGATTTCGTGGTCAAGCTGATCGACGTCTATCCCGATGAATATTCCCCCAATCCCGCCATGGCCGGCTACCAGCTCGGCATCGGCATCGAGATATTCCGGGGCCGCTACGTAAACGGTTTTGCCACCCCCGCGCCGCTGGAGCCGGGAAAGACATATGCCTTCCAGTGGTCGCTCCCCAATGTCGACCATGTGTTCCTGCCGGGCCACAGGATCATGGTGCAGGTGCAGTCGAGCCTGTTCCCGCTATATGATCGCAACCCCCAAAGCTGGGTGAACTCGATCATGGAAGCCAAGCCCGAAGACTATGTGAAGGCAACCGAGACGATCCACCGGGGCGGCGAGGCAGCCAGCGCCGTCTGGCTGCCTGTCGTTCCGGACTAGATCATCGAATGACCTGTGGCGATGCCTGGAGGTTCGGGGCGGACGGTGTCACTGAACGACCGTCTGCCAAGGGCCGGTTATCGCCAAAGTCTTGGCGGGACTATAGGCGTTGACATAAAGGGTGCGACCATCCGGCGAGAAGCAGGCGCCGGCAAGTTCGGTCTGCATCTTGAGCGCGCCAAGGACGTAAGTGGCACCGGCCGGCGTCACGCCAATCAGGCGATTGGCGACGACATCCGTATATTGATCCTCGCAAACGACCAGATGGCCCGTTGGCGCGACCGTCAGATTGTCGCCAAAGTCCAGCATCGTCTTGGCACGGGATTCGACGAAGAGCTGGAGCCGGTCTGCGGCGCTTCCCGCCCTCGGCGCGCCGGGTCGCAGGCGCATGATCTGGCCCAGCTTGGCTGATCCCCCGGATGTGCAGCAGAAAAATAGTTCGCCATCGCCCCAATGAATGCCCTCGCCCCGCGCAAAACGCAGCGCCCCTGCCCGATTGCCGCGAAGACGCAAATCATCGTCAGGTGCGTCCGTGCCATCCAGGTCGATCCAGCGAACCGGCAGCCATTGCCCCTGCGCCATGTCTTCCCCGGTCCAGTTGCGGCTGTCGGTGCGCGCGGGATCGAGCAATGCCAGCGCCTGAAGGCGGCCGCCCTTGAGCAATTGTCCGCGTTCGTTGGGAAGGAAGCGATAGAGCAGCCCATCGTCCCGATCCTCTGTGAGATAAACGATGCCGGTGCGCGGATCGACGGCAGCGGCTTCGTGATTGAACCGGCCCATGGCGCGGATCGGCTGCGGGTCCACCAATCCGCGCGCGGCGGCGGGTACTTCAAAAACCCAGCCATGATCCTGCCCGACGCCATTGCCCGCGCGCGTCATATCTTCCTCGCAGCTCAGCCAACTGCCCCATGGTGTCGTTCCGCCCGCGCAGTTGCGGATCGTTCCTGCCAGGCTGAGATGCTGGGAGACGATGTCCCCATTTGCATCACCCAGGACCTGTCTCTTATACACATCTAGATGTGTATAAGAGACAGGTTCCTGCCAGGCTGAGATGCTGGGAGACGCTGTCCCCATTTGCATCACCTAGGACGATTGTCGTCGTTCCGCCAGGCAGCGCGCGACCATCGGACAAGCGGGCAAAGGTGGGGAAATCGGCATTCCGCCCCCGCATCGCACCGTCATCAATCCTGTTGATCGGCAATTCGTGATTGCGCACGAGTGCGTGCCGACCGCCGGGAAGCGCGAAGCAGCCCATGCCGTCAGCCCGGTCGGGCACGAAACGGCCATCGCTCATCCTGTCACCGAACTGGGATATGACCCGGTAGGAAAAGCCCGCCGGCAGGTCGATCAGTCCCGCCGGGTCGGCAATGGTCGGGCCGTAGCCCAGCGCCGGGCGCGCGGGGCTGACCAGCATGGCGGACCGCTGAGCGCAACCGGCCACTGCCAAGCCCCCGATCGCCGCCGCCAACCCGGCGGCGAAACGGCGGCGATCAACCTGCGCGGCTTCGGTCAGCGGTCGTTCCATTACATCTCTGCTCACGTCATGCCTCAAATTCGTGAAACAATATCCGCGGTCGTCGTCCGACCCTGATGACGGTTTAGCAGGCTGCGGAAAAAGGCGCCGCAGTGGTCACCGTCGATCTGCGTTCGAAGGAGGGGGACTGGTCTGTCGCTCGTTTCAGGGTGAAATTCGGAGATACCGGCCACGTTGGCGCGGTCGTGGTGACGTGAGCGACACGATTAGGCCGCGGCCAGAAGTTTTGGCAGTCTGATGAGGTTGTAGGCGGCAGCGGTGAGCGTAAAGGACCATCCGACGCGGTCCT
This sequence comes from Sphingobium sp. B2, assembly GCF_007693735.1. NCBI lineage: Bacteria > Pseudomonadati > Pseudomonadota > Alphaproteobacteria > Sphingomonadales > Sphingobiaceae > Sphingobium > Sphingobium sp. B2. The sequence continues at coordinate 100,385 of NZ_VDBZ01000002.1, read as the reverse complement.
GGCCTCGATGGCGGGTCTTTCGCATGGTGCCGCAGGTCTTCGTCCATCCGAACACCTCCTCGATCCGCTTGCGGATTTTCTGGGAGAGGCCGTAGCCGGGATGGCGTGTCGTGCGCCTGTCGATGGCGGAGCGCCGGTTGGTGTTGTTCTGGGCTACGTGCGGGGTGACCTCCATCTCGCGCAGCGCCGCGACGAAGGCGGCGGTGTCGTAGTTCTTGTCCGCGCCCAGTGTAATCCGGTGGCGTCCTTCCATGCGGCCCAACATGGTCAGCGCGGCCTCGCGTTCGGCGGTGCCGGTGGCGTGGGTGAGGATCGCATCGACGACGAGGCCGTTGCGGTTCTCCATCAGGACATGGCCCATGTGGCACAGCTTCGCTGCCTGGCCGCGCGCCTTCTTGAATAGTCGGGCATCAGGATCTGTGGTCGATGCATGGGTTGCATTGCTGCGCTTCTCGCCGCGAAAATCGCGTTCGGCATTACGGTCGGTCGGCGCTGCTGCCTGCTCGCTGCGGCTGGAAGCCAACCCGGCGTCATCGTCATCTCCGGGGCCGCCTTCATCCTTGGGTCTGAAGCTTTTCGCGCTTGCCCACGCTTCGATCAACGTGCCGTCCACCGAGAAATGATCGTCCGAAAGAAGAGCTTGCACGCGTGGCTGGTTGATGATGGCCGACAGGAGCTTGGCGGCAACGTCCCCGGACAGCAGCCTCTCGCGGTTCTTGGTGAAGACCGTGACATCCCAGATCGGCGCATCCATCGCCAGGCCGACGAACCAGCGAAAGAGCAGGTTGTAGTCCATCTGCTCCATCAACTGGCGTTCCGAGCGGATCGAATAGAAGGCCTGCAGGAGCAAGGCCCGAAGAAGTTTCTCGGGTGGGATCGACGGCCTCCCGATACGAGAATACAGGCCGTCGAAGTCCGCGGACAGCACTTCGAGCGCTTCATCGACAATCGCCCGGATCGCGCGAAGAGCATGGTTCGCCGGCACCCGAGCCTCGCAACTCACGTACGAGAACAGCCCCTCGCTCCGTTCATCACCGCCGCGCATCCCGATCCCTTCAACATCCCTCTACGGGATCCTGGAATCAGCAATGCCACATCAAGGCAAGCGCCTTTTTCCGCAGCCTGTTAGACTTTAACTGCGTCACGCATGTGACCCTGTTCAAACCGCACCACGCCTACGCCATCAGCCTTCGAATTTCGGCGCCTTGTCAAAGTCGGCCTTTCCGAACGGTGTGTCGGTGAACAGATAGCCATAGTAGAAATTGCGGAGCCGCTTGTGAAAGGCGCGGATCCGGTCCTGATAGGCAAGCTGCGCCTGCATATCCGTTTGGGCAAGTCGCGCGAGCACGGACTGAACCCCGACCGAAGGCAGCAGCCAGCCAATAGCATGAGCGGTCGCGTCACGCGCCTCTATGGCGTTGCGATAGTCCGCGACTTTTTTCGCAACGCTCTCGTCACCCACCTGATGGAAGGCGAGATACCATTTATAGTGGAAGGCGGCGGGCAGAGGCGGGCTGTCCTTCCATTCGGGATGATTGGCGTAAAAGGCCCGCATCGTATCTTCGCGCGGAATATCCCAGGCGCGGTTCACCGCCTCTCGCTGGGCCAGGCTTATTTCGACACCCTGACCGACCGGAATCGCCCGGTTGATCGCGACATGCGCAATAGTCGGCAGGATCAGCGTCAGCACCAGCCACAAGCCCGCCAGCGTCGCAGCATTGGCGACCGAACTCCAGCGCAGTCGTCCGATCAGCAGCGTGACGCCGATCCAGAAGATGAGGTAGAGGGCAACGAGACCCAGCACGGCGAGCAACTGAGCGACGGGCACATGCGACAGGATCGCACCGGCCGAAAGCGGCACGCCGAGCGCCAGGAACAGCAGTCCGCCGCGCAAGCCTACGCGCCGCGCCCACAGATGACGCCCCGTTCCTACCAGCGCGTCGAGCATACGCAGTCGGCCCGCCTCCCGCTCGCCCGACACCAGGTCGTGGAACAGAGCAATCACGAAGAGCGGCGTCAGATAGACAAGGACGAAGGAGAAATCGAAACGGCCGGGCAGAGCCAGTTCCGGATTGAAGGCTTCGCCGTCATAGAGCTGCGCTTCCAGTCCCAGCGCCCGGACCCGCAGGATATAGGGTGCGACATCCCGCAGGCCGAGCGCTGCGAAGGCCAGCGGCGCTGGCGTGTCCCAGGTCGCATGGAAGCTGTAATAGGCGGCGCTTCCAGCATCCTTGTCCCTGTCGACCCATTGGGCGATGCTGGCGATATCCTGCGCCTGCTTTGGCTGGATACGCGCGATGACTTCACGCTGACGACTTATCTCCGCCATCCCTGCCGCCACGGCGGCACAGGACAGAAGAGCGACGAGCAGCAACGCCAGCGCAGCCATGCGCGAGCGCAGCAACAGGCGCAGTTCGTGGGCGATCAGGGTCATGAACGGGCTTTCTGAAGATGACGTGCGACGGGCACCAGCGCCAGCGCGGCGAGTATGAGCCAGCTAAGAAGCAAGCCAAGCCCCGGCAGGCTGGCTTTCACCAGTTCGGCAGCGCTGGCCGCCTTGAAGCGGAAGGGCGGAATTTCGTGCCAATGCCCGGCGGAGATGCGCTTGCGCTGATCGGCCCCTGCGTCGCTCGCGGTGTCATTGGCGTAGCTGACGGCATCGGCCTGAAGCCGGTTCAGCCGCTGCACCATATCGTAGCGATAGGCCTCCGCCTGCGTGAGGAAACGGCGATGCCCTTCCAGATCGGTGCCAGCCGCCGCCATGGACAATTGCCGCAGCGAAATGGCGGGGCTGACGATGCCAAAGCCGTCCGTCAGTCGGCTCTGCGCCCGCTGGACGCCAAAACTGCGATCGGCATAATCGTCAAACAGGCGCGACGTGAGCTTTTCGCCCTCCACGGCCAGCAGCCCCTTATAGTTGACCGGCAGATCCTCGACCCGCGTCACCCCATATTGCTGCAACGTCCTTTGCTTGAACGCTGTGAAAAAGGGATCGTCGGGATTATGACTGTCGCCCAGCTTGTGCAGATCATGCGCGATGGCAATGTCGGTTTCCAGGCGCGTGGGCAGCATATGCGTCTGCGATGCCACGTCCGGCGCAATTCGCGGAACGAGGATCACCAGGACCGCCCATAGCGCGAGCAGCGCCAGCAGCGCGTCGCGGCCGCGCTTCACCAGTCCGGAAATGAGGATGGTGATGATCGCCCATAGCGCCAGATAGGCGGCATAACCGATGGCGATCACCAGCATGGGGCCGGCGAGCGCCCCCGGCTGCCCGGCGATCAGCAGGAAAGCGATCATGGCGGGAAGCCCCACCAGGGCCGCGACCATGGCCAGCGCAAGCAGCTTGCCCAGGATCAATGCGCGTGCGGATACGCCCTGCGCCAGCATCTGGCGCAGGGTACCGCGTTCCCGCTCGCGTGCGACCGCCCCATAGCCCAGGAAGATCAGCAGCAGCGGCGCAATGACCTGCAAGACGAACGCAGGCGTCAACTGGCCGAAGCGGACCAGCAAGGAGGATTGGCGGACATCGCCGAAATTGGCGCTGTTCTGGCGATGACCTTCCAGGAACATGCTGTTCCCGGCGAAGGCGTCCACGCCCGGATCGAAGGCGGCGAGCGGTCCCAACGGACGAAAGATGAAATTGCCATAATGGACCATCCGGTGCGGGTGGCGATCGGGCTGCGCCTCAAACGCTTCGCTGGCCTGCGCCTGAAAGCGGGCGCGGGTTTCGGCAATGGATCGCTGGTGAGACCAGCTGATGAGCGCTGCTGCCAGCGTCAGCAGAACGAGCAGCGCAAAGGCGATGACAGCAACCCGGTTGCGCCGCATCAGGCGTAGTTCATCGCGCGCGATCAGGCTGATGGCGCTCATGCGGCGACGACCTCCCGCGCGAATTTCCTGTGCAGTTCGCGCACGTCGAACCGCTCTTCGCCCTGCGCCGCTGCTTCATCGACGATGCGACCGGACTCGAGAAAACCAATGCGATCGGCAATGTCGGCCGCCGACAACAAGTCATGCGTCACCATCAGTACTGCCGCACCTTTCCGGGCGACATCATGGACCAGCTTGTTGAACCCGGCGGTGGCGCGGGGGTCAAGGCCGGAAGAAGGCTCGTCCAGCAACAGCACCGGCACTTCGCGCAGCAACGCGATGGCGATCGCCACCTTCTGCCGCATGCCCTTGGAAAAGCCGCCAAGCCGCTTGTCCCAGGCCGCATTCTGCAATCCGGTCGCCTCGAACGCGCCGTCAATGGCGTCCCGCGATGGGTGACGACCCGCCAGCGCCAGCAGGTATGCGGCATTTTCCCGTGCTGTCAGATGCTCGTAGAGGGCGACATTCTCCGGCACATAGGCGATCTGTTCCCGCGCCTTGTCCGGTGCCCCTGCCGGGTCATGCCCTGCGACCAACACGGTTCCGCTGTCGGGTCTGGCAAAGCCAAGCAATGTGGACATGGTCGTCGATTTGCCTGCGCCGTTGCCGCCCAGCAGCGCGTAAATTTCTCCTGCATCGACATGCAGGCTGAGGCCGCGCAGCACATGATGGCTGCCATAGGACAGGTTGACGTCGGACAAGAGGATGCGCTGGCCGATTGCGGTCAGGGACATGAATGATGCTCCTTGGCTGTTGGCCCGGACCATTTAGCCTATGCAGCAATCTGTCAATGGGACGTTATAACATTTTCCATTTGCGCTCGCGGTGTCAGCGCATTAGGGGGCCAATCGTCAATGATACTCTATATCATTTGATCGAACAGGGGGGGGCCTTCCATGAACATTTTTTCTCTGCGGTTTGCGTTGCTCGCGTCCGCTGTCTCCGTCATTGCGCCGTCCGCGCTGGCCCAGCAGCCCGCGCCTGACGATAGCGAGACCAATATTCTGGTCACCGGATCGCGGGAAGCAAACGCCAGCATCAACGGTCTGGTCGTCGACCCTCTGCTGCTTCCGCAGAATGTGCGCATTCTTGGCAGCAACCTGATCGAAGAAGCAGGCTTTACCGATCTGTCGCAAATGTTCGATCTGGCTGGCGGCATGGCCCGACAGAACAGCTTTGGCGGCGCGTGGGACGCCTATGCCATTCGCGGCTTTTCCGGTGACATCAATCAGGGGCCGGACCTGTTGCTCAATCGTTTCAACGCCAATCGCGGGTTCAACGCGCGTCGCGACGTGGCCACGGTCGAAAGCTTCCAGGTGCTCAAGGGACCGGCTTCCGCCTTGTCGGGCAAGGGGGAACCGGGCGGATCGATCAACATCGTCACCAAGGCACCGCTTGACCATTTCCACGCATCGACCGAACTGTCCTATGCCAGTTTCGACACAATCCGTGGCAGCGCCGATTTTGGCGGCCCTGTGTCCGGAACCGTCGCCACCCGGATGATCGCCGTCTATCAGCAGGGCGACAGTTTCCGGGACTTTAACAAGAGCGACCGTCTGCTGTTGGCGCCTTCGATCGCCTGGCAGCCAAGCGACAGCGTGCGCTTCCTCTACCAGCTTGAATATAATCTGGTGCATTTCACCCATGATCGCGGGCTTGTCGCGGTAAATGGCGATGGCAAGGTACTGCCGCGCAGCCGCTTTCTGGGCGAACCCAATGACGGTCAGATGCTTCAGCGCACGGGGCAGCATCAGGGTAGCGTGACGATCGACCTTGCCGAGGGTGTAGCGCTGGAGGCGGGCGTCCAGTATCGCGACGGCGTGATGCAGGGCCAGTCGACGCATAACAGCGCGCTGGTCGGGACGCGCCTTCGGCGGCAGCTGCGCATTCACGACTATGACTGGCAGGACCTGTCCGGCCGTGTTGAACTGAGCGCCAACGGCACGACGGGCGGCGTCAATCACCAGATCCGGATCGGCGCTGATGCCTATCGCTATGACCAGCGCCGCGTCTTTTACCGCTTCAGCCCGACAGCGGCCAATCCCTATGACATCGACATCTTCAATCCGGTCTATGGCCAACCCAAGCCGGTTGCACCGCTCAATCAGAACCTGCTGGAGCAGCAGCGCGGCGAGAGCGTCTACGCGCAGGATCTCCTGACGCTCGACGACCGCTTCAGCCTGCTGCTTGGCGTCCGGCACGACTGGATTCGCCAGCGCGTCAACAACTACCGCAGCGGCGCGGTCGACCGGCAAAGCCCGTCCGTTACCTCGCCGCGCGCGGCCTTCACCTTCGCGCCCAGCGAGTCGCTCTCTGCCTATGTCAGTTGGGGCCGGTCGTTCCGCTTCAATCAGGGCGTTGACGCCAATTCGGACCCCTATGCCCCGGAACGCGGGCAAGCGCTGGAAGGCGGCGTCAAATATGCGTTGCTGGACAAGCAGTTGACCGGCGCCCTGTCCGTATTTCGCATCACCAAGAAGAATATCCTGGTTAGCGACGGCACCAGCAGCGGTTTTTCGATCGCGGCCGGAGAAGCCCGAAGCAGGGGCTTCGAATTCGACCTGAATTATGCGTTGGATGAGCGGTTCAACCTGACCGCCGTTTACGCCTATACCGACGCGGAAGTGACGAAGGACACGCGGCCAGCGCTGCTGGGATCGGGCCTGAGCAACGTACCACGTCATTCGGGAGCCATTTATGGCCACTGGCAGTCGAACGCGACCAATCCCGGATCAATCGGGCTGGGCGCGGGCCTCACCTATGTCGGCGAACGGCCCGGCGATGACGTCAACAGCGGCTTCCGCTTGCCAGACTATGTCACCGCGCGCCTCAACCTGTCCTATCAGGTCAACGACCATGTTGCCGTGCATCTGGACGCGGAAAATCTGTTCGACGCCTATTATCTGGAAAGCAGCTACAGCAATGTCTGGATCACTCCGGGCACGCCGCGTACCGTCCGGGGCAGGCTTGTGTTATCGTTGTGATCGGGAAATATGCTGGCCCGCTTCTTCTTTCCGCATGGCTGTTGACGCAGCCCGCGCTGGCGCAGCGCACCGATGAAAATGCGGTGCGCGAGGCGGAGGACGGCTTCGGGAAAAGCGTCGGCAGTGATTCCGTTGGCATCTATGCCAGCGGCAATGTCCGGGGCTTTTCCGCCAGCGATGCCGGCAATAACCGTGTCGAGGGACTCTATTTCGACAAGGCGGGCCAGATCAGCAATGTGATCGTGCGTGGCTCCACGGTCAGGGTCGGCCTCACTGCCTTTGGCTACCCCTTCCCCGCGCCGACCGGCATCGTTGATGCCGATCTGCGCCGGGTCGGCGACAAGCCTGTGGTCAGCGTCCAGGTCAACAGCGGCGATTATCTGGGCACCGATCTGGTGGTCGACGCCGCCCTGCCAGTGACGGAGAAGTTCGACGTCAATCTCGACCTTGGCTTGTACGATGACGAATATGTCAGCGGTGCGAGCGCGTGGTTTGTCAGCTATGGCGGCGTGCTGCGCTACCGACCGATGCAGGGCGTCGAGGCGACTGCCTTTGTCGCGGGCTATCAATATGGCGATGAAGAACAGGCGCCGGTTATCTATACCGCAGACGGCGCGCCGCCGCCGCGTATCAAGCGCCGTCGCTATTTCGGGCAGGACTGGGCCGACTGGGCGGGCAACAATCGCAATATCGGCGGCACGATCAAGGCTAATCTTGGCCGGTGGCAGATCGCCATGGGCCTGTTCGACAGCCGTTTCACCAGGGAGGATTATGCGTCAGCCTATTATTCGGGTGTCAACGCGCAAGGGATGGGCCGTTCAACGCTGCTGGTCGGGCGGGACCAGAGCAATGTGTCGACATCTGGCGAAGCCAGGTTAAGCCGTACCCTGGGTAGTGGCGCGCTGGTGCACCGCCTGCTGTTCTCGGCAAGGGGACGCAGGGCCGAGGCGCGCTATGGCGGTTTCGACACGATCGACCTTGGCGATGCCATGATCGGCGCGCCCGACCCGCAGGAACAGCCAGACTTCGCATTTGGGGAACGGACCCGTGACCGGGTGCGGCAAATAAATTATTCGGCGGGCTATGAAGTGCGCTGGCGCGGGGTTGGCGAATTCAATCTGGGCGTCACCCGGGCCGATTATCGCAAGACGGTCGCGCAGCCTGGTTTGCCCGTCGACCTGGTGCATGATCGCCCCTGGCTATGGAACGCCGCGATCGCCATCACGCCGACCGGAACGACCACATTCTATGGCGCGATAACGCGCGGGCTGGAGGAAAGCGGCGTAGCGCCCGCCAACGCCGTCAACCGCAACCTCGCCCTGCCTGCGCTGCATACGCGGCAAAAGGAAATCGGCCTTCGTCAGCAACTGCCCGGCGGCATCAAGCTGGTCGCGGCGCTCTTCGACCTGCGCAAGCCTTATTTCGATATAGACAGCCGCGACGGCTATTACCGCGCGCTGGGCGATGTGCGGCATAGCGGTCTGGAAGCCTCTCTCGCCGGTCAGCCCTTCGCGGGCATGAACATGGTGATCGGTGCAGTCTATCTGCGTCCTCGCGTGACGGGACAGGCCGTCGATGAGGGACGTCTGGGCAGGAAGCCAATCGGCCGCACGAACCTAACCATTGATGCCAACCTCGACTATCGCTTGCCCAATATGCCGGCCCTGTCGTTTGACGTGCATATGCTCTATGAAGGCGAGAAGGTCGCCAATGCTGCTAACAGCGCGACATTGCCTGCTCAGGCCGTGATCGATCTGGGCGCGCGGTATCGTACCCGGATAGCGGGCGTTCCGACGCTGCTGCGGCTTCAGGCAAAGAATGTGACTGATGTTTTTGGTTGGAAAGTGTCGGGCGGCGGAGGATATACTGTGTTGCCAGGACGAAGACTGGCCGCAGTCCTGACCATGGATCTATAGCCAACGATGACAGACACGCTTTATCAGGGATTTCCAAATTCGCGCGGCGGGAGCGGAGTTCCGCCCGTTGCTTGCGATGTCCTGAGATGGCCCTGCCTCCGCCGTCTGGGCGTTGCGATGTTGCTTATCGTCGGCATGCTGGCGCTGACTAGCGTAGCGACCGCGACCGGCCAGACGGCGTCGACTGCGCCGGCTGATTCCGTCAGCAAGCCCAAGACGATCGGCATCGTCCTGTTCCCCGGATTCGAGACGCTCGACGTCTTTGGTCCGGTGGAGATGTGGGCACGCCTTCCTGACTACCAGATCGTCATGGTCTCGCAGCACGGAGGTCCGATCAAATCGGCTCAGGGGATCGACACGGTCACGACCTATTCGTTCGATACCGCGCCACAGTTCGACATAGTGATGATCCCAGGCGGCATGGGGACGCGGACCGAGGTCAACAACCCGGTCATGCTGGCCTTTCTGCGCAAGCAGGACAAGGGCACCCAATGGACGACCTCGGTCTGTACGGGATCAGCCCTGCTGGCCAAGGCAGGCATTCTCGATGGCCGCAAGGCAACGTCCAACAAAATCGCTTTCACCTGGGCATCGAGTCAGTCGAGCAAGGTCGCATGGCAGGGGCACGCCCGTTGGGTAATCGACGGCAAATATATCACTTCATCGGGCGTATCGGCGGGTACCGACATGGCGCTGGGGCTTGTCGAAAAGCTCTACGGCCGCGAGATGGCGGATCGCACGGCGCGTGGCAGCGAATATGTCTGGAACGATGATCCTGCCAAGGATCCGTTTGCGGTGGAAACCCGTCCCTAATCCTTGACCGTTGCGATCAGGCCGCGAGACTGCATCCACCACAAGAAGGCTTCGAACCAGTGGTCACTGGTCGTGCCTTTTGGCTTGAGGTCGAACCCGTGCCCACCGCGCTCGTACAGGTGCAGTTCGGCTGGAACTCCCGCCTTCCGCCACGCCGTATAGAGCTGGACAGGATCGTCTGGCGTGAAGGCGTCGTCCGCCGCGCCCGCGATGAAGGCCGGCGAGGCATCGTACGGAACCGGCGTACGCAGCCCGCCATAGATCAGTCCAACGAAATCGGGCCGCGAAACCCTGTTGCCGATGGCAAGGTCAGCCGCGAGGAAAGCGCCTGAGGAGAAGCCAAGGAAGCCGATGCGCTTTGGATCGATTCGCCAATTGGCGGCACGCTCCCGCACGATCGCCATGGCCCGTGCGCCATCCTCTACGGCATGCTTCTCGCCTGCGAAGACTGGCACTTCTTCGGGCAATCCGCTCTTTGCCCGCGCCATGATGACTTCCATCTCCTTCATATGGATTTCGGGCTGTCTCTTATACACATCTAGATGTGTATAAGAGACAGCCTCAGGCGCTTTCCTCGAGATGTGTATAAGAGACAGCCTCAGGCGCTTTCCTCGAGATGTGTATAAGAGACAGCCTCAGGCGCTTTCCTCGAGATGTGTATAAGAGACAGCCTCTACGGCATGCTTCTCGCCGGCGAAGACTGGCACTTCTTCGGGCACTCCGCTCTTTGCCCGCGCTATGATGACTTCCATCTCCTTCATATGGAGTTCGGGCATGTGCATGGCGTCGGCAGGGCTACGTATCGTGCGATATTTGAGTACGAACGCAGTGACGCCCCGCTGCGCCAGCTGACGCGCGACGGCGGTGCCACCAGCCTCATAACCAAGGCCGACGAAGCCGCCTCCCGGCGCGATGATGACGGCCGTGCCGGTTGCGCGCGCCGGTTCGGGACGAAACAGCTCCAACGTAGGATCGCTGACGTTGAAAATCATCGTCTCGCCCGTCTCGCGCAAGACGTCCCGCGTTTCCGGGACGCCGAGCGCGGCGACGACGCCCTTGGGATATAGCGGAATGATCTCGCCTGCGGCCGTGCCAGCCTGCACAGTCACCGCTGCCGACAGCAGCGTGATCGCAACGGCGAGCTTTGTCGCCTTTGCCAGACACGTCATGATCCTTTGCACCATCACATGCGCGCCTTGAGCGTGACGAAGGCCGAGCGCGGCTGGTTGGGCGACACGACCGGATAGCCCATATAGCTGTGCGGGTCCCAGGCCCGTCGTCCGCCAAGATTGACCACGGAAAGCCCAAGGGAGATGCGGCCGACGTCGTAGGCGGCCTGCGCATCGATCACAGCATAGCCGGGCACGGCAATGCTGTTGGGGAGCGTCAGTTCGCGTGCGGTAAAGGCGGAGATGCCCGCGCCGAACGAAAGTCCCTTCGCCGGGCCATCAAGCAACCGATAGCGCGCCGCGACCCGTCCGCTATTCCTGGGTACGCGCGCGAGCCGGTCGCCCGGCGCTACGCCATCATCACGGGTGTCGCTATAGGCGTAGTTGGCGAGCAACGAGAAGGCCGGCGATGGTTCCCACACCAGATCGACCTCGACGCCGCGTGCCCGCTGCCGCCCGCTCTGGATGTAAAAGCCCACATTGGCCGGGTCGGCCGTGACGACATTATCGTGGGTCTGCCGGAACGCCGCTACGGTGCCGGAGAGGCCCGCCTTGGGCAGCGCCAGCTTCAGTCCGCCTTCGACATTGCTGGACGTTTCGGGCCGGGGCGTGTCCATGCCGATGAAGCCGAAGGGCGCTCGGAAGGCCGTCGCATAGCCAGCGAACAGGGCGATCCCCGGCGCCACGTCGAATGTCGCGCCGGCTCGTGGCGAAACATGGGTGTAGCGTTTGTCATTGGCGACGCCAAAATTGCTGTTCTCGATGAACTTCAGCGCCGTGACGCGCAAACCGCCGGTAAGGTGAAGCCGACCGTAGCTGGCCTGATCCTGCACATAGAAGGCAAATGTTTCGAAGCGGTCGTCCGTATAGCTGTTGACTGGCGTCTGGGGCGTATAGGACAGGTCATATTCGGGATCGGACAGGTCGATCGTGCCCGATGGGCTGTCGCTCACGAACAGGCCCATGCCGCTATAAAAGCTGGTCCAGTCATAATTGACACCGACGAGCAGTTCATGCGTCCCGCCCAGCAGATCAATCTTCGCGCCCAGATTGGCGTCGAACGTCGCCTCCTTCGTCCGGTTGATCATGGTGATCGGGAAAACGTCATAGATTGGGGACGTCGTGCCGGTCGGAGCCAGGCCCGGAAAGACGAAGCTGCCGCTTTCGTCGACCTTGCTGTCATAATAGCGGCCAGTGACAGTGAGTTTGACAGTATCGGAGACGGCGTGGCGAAGCGTCGCCGTAGCCATGCTGTTGTCGTTCTTCGTCCGAGGCTGGCCGATCGGCGATCCGGGGAAGGCGTTGCGGTCGAGCATGTCGGCCAGCGCCGCGTCGGCTGGCAGACCTGAATATTCAAGGTTGCTGCGATGGTTGAACTGGGCCTGGAGCAGCAGGTCGGTATCGGCGTCGATCTGGAAGGACAGGCTGGGCTGGATCGACCAGCGCCTGCCCTTGATCCTGTCGATCCAGCTTGCATTGCTCTGATATTCGCCGGCCAGCCTCGCGGCGATCCCCGACGCCAGCGGGACGCTGACATCGCCATAGGGGTTCCATGTCGAAAAGCTGCCAGCGCGCAGCGCGACATAGGCTTGCGCCTTGTCACTGGGTCGCTCGGTCACGACATTGATGATGCCGCCAAGCGGCGTACCCAGCCCCCCGCCATAAAGCGTGGCGCTGGGGCCTTTGAGGACGTCGATCCGATCGACGCCGACGAGACTGGTCGGGTCATAGGCTTGCTGATTGCCCGCAAAGATCGGCAGGCCGTCGACATAGACCTCGGCCGGGAACCCCCTCAGAATTGGCGGAATGAACAGATTTTCCTCCGACCGCGTGGGGGTCACGCCCGAAACATTCACCAGCGCGTCGCCCAGCGTGCGGCGATCCTGCTCCTGCAACAAGGCGCTAGTGATGACCTGCACCGATTGCGGCACCTGGATCAGCGGCGTGTCGGTGCGCGTCGCCGAGGAGGAGGTCGGCGTAGCATAGTGCCCGCGCTCGCCGGTGACGATGATGGTGCTGGCGGTCCAGCTGGTTTCGCCATGAGTCTCCGGCGCCTGCGCGCGGGCAGCCTGCGTCAGGCAAAGCGCCACCAGCATGGCGCTGGAAAGGCGAAGCCGCGTCGAACATGTCACTTTCATAATACCCCCATGGCCGGATGAAGCCGGCATTGTTCACAATGGATTGAATATCGGTCGCTCGGCATCAGCCGCCTTCCGCGATCTGGCTGACCAGCATTTCTGCCGCGAAATCGGGGACACCGGCGCGTTTCAGTCTCGCCTGGTCACGGATGGGGCCATTGCCACACAGCAGCTGCGCCCATTGGCCCGATCGGCGAGCGAGGACCATGTCGCCCCGGCGCGCCCCCTGTGACCAAAGGCCCAAGGCATAGTCGCCGCTGAGATAGATGCGTTCGACGGTCACGGGTGATCCGCCGACGCCCGCATTCTGTTCGATGGTCGCGCGCACCTGATCCCGATCCAACGCGCTGTTGGGGATGCACGCGCTCGCCAGCAGCGAAAGCGGGAGAGCAAGGCGCCAATTACGCACGGATCAACTCGCGCAGGCGGCCTATGCTGGTCGCCATCGGCTCGGTCGGGTCCATGACATCGACATAACGGCCCCGGCTGTCGAACAGTAATATGCCTGCGCTATGATCGATAATGTAGTCGCCGCCAGCGACCGGCACCTTCGCGAAATAGACGCCATAGCCGTTGGTGATCTGTTTGATCTGGGCGTCGGTTCCGGTGAGGCCGATGATCGGCGTGCCGAACAGGGTCAGATAATTGCCGATGTCCGCCGGCTTGTCGTGCCCTGGATCGACCGAGACAAAGACGATGTTGAACTTGTCGCCATTCGTTCCGAGCTGCTTGCGCAGCTGCGTCATGCGGGTGAGCGTCGTCGGGCAGACATCAGGGCAGCGGGTGAAGCCGAAGAAGATGGCATAGGGCTTGCCAAGCAGTGCACGGTTAGTGACGGTTCGCCCCTGCGTATCGGTGAGGGTGAACGGACCGCCAGGACCGTTAGCTGACGCCGACACGGGTGCATCGTCCACCCAACCGGGCGTGAGGATCAGCGCAGCGACCACGCCCAGCAGCAGTGCGACCAGACCGAATACCAGAAGGCCCGCTCGCCGTGACGGCGTGGCGCGATCACCTTCCTGAGGATCAATGTCCGTCATGGCCACCCTCCATGCCGTGGGTGACCGGCTCCACCTTCAACTGAACCGTGACTGCACCCGCTTTGGCGAAGCGCAGGGTCAGCGGCACGTTCTTGCCCAGCGCCAGTGGCGCTTTCAGGCCGATAAGCATGATGTGGAAGCCGCCCGGTTTCAGTTCCATGCGGCCACCCGCCGGAATGGCCAGCCCGTCAGGCAGGGGCCGCATCCGCATGATGCCGCCGTCCATCTTCATGCTGTGGATCTCGACCTTCTGGGCAACGGGGGATGTCGCGCTGACCAGAGTGTCGGGGGTTGCGCCTGCGTTCGCGATGCTCATGAACCCGCCGCCGACGCTCTGTCCCTTCGCGGTTTGTCGTGTCCAGGGGTGGTCGATGGTGACAGAACCCTTTCGATATTCGTGGGCGAGGGCCGGGATGGCGAGGAGAGGCACGGCGAGGAAAGCGGCGTGGCGAAAACGCATGATGAATGCTCCTTTGCGGTGAGATCGGAAGTGATTTGCGGGCGCGACTTCGGCGCAGCACGGCGGGTGCGCCAGCGCAGCAGGCCAGTGATGAAGAGGACAGCCGGAACGAGGCCGGCGATGAAGGCCAGCAGGCGTGTGGGCAGACCGCCGACTGATGCATCGTGCAGCGGGTGCAGCCAGTTGTTGATGGTGGTCGACGCGCTGGCCTTGCGCGCGTCCAGAACGGTATGGACCCCGCCCGAATAGGGGTCGATGTAAATATAGCTGTGAGGGAAGCGCCTGCTGGGATCGCCGGGTACCTGAACCCGCAGCCTGAACATGCCTGTCCTGGAGGATGGCGTCTCGATCCAGGCGAGACGCGCGTTGGGAAGCGCGCGATGCCCGGCAGCAAGCGCCTTGCTTATGGTGATCGTCGGCCCGGCGCGCGGCACGGTCTTGGGTGACGGCGTGTCATCGACAGGCGCTATCGTCCGTTCCAGCAGCCAGTTGCTTTCCTTCGGCAGCGCCAGCATGAAGCCAGTGATGGCGAACAGGATCAGCAGGACAAGGCTCCACAACCCTGCCAGCTTGTGAATGTCATACAGGCGACGAACGGGTGCGGCGCGGGGCTTGAAAGCAAGCGCCTTGCGCCAACTGCCCCTTGGCCACCAGGCAATGACGCCAGCGCCCAGCAGGACAAGGATGACAAGGCCGGACCAGCCTATGATCTGGTGCCCTGTCTCGCCGGACAGCAGGTTCATGTGCAGTTCGTAGATCCAGCTCATGGCATAATCGCCCCAGCCGTCGTGGCGCAGGACATGGGCGCCGTCCGGCGAAAGCCAGACCATCATATGCTTCGTCATATGACTGGTTGGCGCGATGGAGGGATAATAGCGCGCGGCGATCGGACCCGGTTCGCCCGTTGCTTCGAACCGCCACTGTCCGCTGGCGTCCGGCCATTGCCGATGCAGGGTCGCAAGCGTCCTGTCCCAAACGGGACTGTCCCAGCCGGGCGCGGGCGCTTTCATGTTCACTTGGATCGCCGGATGTAGCGCGGCGTCGATCTCCTGATAGAAGACCAGTGCCGATCCCGTCAGTCCAAGCAGCACGAAGAGCAGACCCACGGACAGGCCAAGCCAGAGATGGATATGGCGCGCCAAGGCACGAGACCGCGACATCATGGCGCAAGCACGGCTGCGCCTGGGAAAAGCGCGATGATGATCCGCAGCGCCGTACCAAGCGCAATCAGCGTCCAGGCGGATCGTCGAATCTGCCGTAGCCAGTCGATGAAGGCGTCGTGCGCCTTCCATGGAATATGCATGAAATTCTCATTCGCCTTTGGCCGCTTTCAAAGGGAAAGCGGCATACTGCATGCACAGGGCATGCGGTGGAGACGGCGAACGAGGGTGAATCGGTTCGCCGCGCGGGCCGGTCAGGCGCGCGCGGGAGGGCCTTGGGACGGCGGCGGCGGGGCAGCGAGGCGGTGAACCGTCAGGTCGGCGATCGCGCGGTCTGCGACCTGCGACGCAACCGGAACAGGCAATAACGGCAGAGGCGAAAGGACCGGCGTCAGCAGGCCACCGCCCAATCCGGCCGCGAAGCTGCATTCACCGCCCTGGGATTGGTGATGACCGGACGGTTGGCTGCCTTTATCCAGCGGCAGCACCGCCTTGACCGCGCCCTGCCCGGTGCAAAGGGAGATGACGATGCCATCGGCGCCCTGGGTCGGCATGAAACCGGTGGGGATCGCGATCCGGATCGCCAGGGCGCAAAGCATCAGCAGGGCGAAAAGCCCGCGACATCTCCCTGGCTGCCTGATCCACCTGTTCATCGCACTTGCCTAATGCTCGCTTCGCCGCAAGTCGATAGGGCATGATGTCCCATCGCTGCGCCGCCCCTATCGCGTAGCGCGGGAGAGATCAATTAAGCCAAAGTCGTGGGCGGCTGATCGTGGCCGGATCGCTGGCGGAAAAAGCCTTACAGGAACAGGCCGCGTTCCGCCTGTATGGCACGCACCAGCCGGTCCAGTTCTTCGCTAGTGTTGAACAGCGCCGGCGTGACACGCAGGACCGGGCCGGATGCCAAACCGGCCTTTGCGACGACCAGCAGCTTATGCTTTTCAATAAAGCGCGCCTGCGCCTGCCTCGCCTGGTCGCCAGTCTTCATGCCGGGTAAGCGAAAGGCGCTGATCGCGCCATAATTGTCCTTTTCCGGCGGCAACATCATCTCCACGCCCCGAATGTCGGAGGCGCGCGCAACCCAATAGTCGCGCAGGGCGCGCAAATGCGCAAACTTGCGGTTGATCCCGATCCGCGCCTGCATCGCCACGGCGCTCGGAATGGTGAGGCGCGCGGCAAAATCGACCGTGCCGGTCGGGATGCGCGCGCGGATATCATCGGCCGGATGGATCCGGTTGCCAAGCCAGGGGAGAATATCCTTCTGACGCGCCTTGCGGATGTAGATGGCGCCGGTTCCAAGCGGCGCGGCCAGCCATTTGTGCAGAGAGAAGCCGATGAAATCCGCGCCGATCTCATCCACATTGAACGGCATCTGGCCGACTGCCTGCGCGCTGTCGAGAATGACATCCACCCCATGCGCCTTGGCCATAACGACGATTTGCCGGACAGGGGGGATGAGGCCATTGCGGTTCGATACATGGGTCAGCAGCAGCAGTTTCGCGCGTGGCGTGTCCTTCAGTATCTTTTTGTAAGCAGCCAGGATGTTGGCGCGGCTGTGGGGTTCCGGAAGGGAAAAGCGGACGACCCTGGCGCCCCGGCTCTGCTCCAGATAATCCATCGCATATTGCATCTCGTCATAATCGACATCGCAATAGATGACTGCGTCGCCCGCCTTGAGCAGCGCATAATTGGCGATCAGCGCGTAGAGCGCCTCGGTCCCGCCGCCTGCCAGCGCGATTTCGTCAGGCGCGGCACCGATCATGTGCGCAACCGCGTCGCGCGACTTTTCCAGCTCAGCGTCGCGGGGCGCGCCTGGCACGGCGCTGCGCAGAAAGGTGGAATTGTAGCGGTTCATCCAGCCTGTCTTTTCCATATAGACGGCATGGACCGGTCGGGTCATCGCCCCATAATAGGCTGCGTCGAAATTCACGATGGCGCGGTCGACATCATACAGGCTCGCCAGTTGCCGCTGGAGGGCATCGAAACCCAGATCGTCAGGCAGGACCGGCAGCGGCGTTTCGGCGCCTTCAGCCACAGACGCAAATGTCAGCATGGGCGCCATAGTAGCGGTGGCCAAAAGATCGCGACGATTGAGCATGAAGAGACTCCTGACTTTCCGATCGAGACGTTGGGTACCCCATATCCACCATGTCGACCCACGATGAGGCCGACATTGATCCGTCCCCATATGCGCGATCCAAAATCCCGGACCATGAAGGAGACAGGGCATGTCGTCCAAGGCGCACAAGACCGTCTGGAAGCCGAACCCTGATGAGGCGATGCGCCAAGTGGCGACGGTGAGAGCGACATAGCGGACAATGGACTAATCTCGATCAGCCAGATTTTGGGTCGAAGCCATGAAGCGAACTCCTTGAGCGATGCGTTGGGAATGCCGTCTCAAGTTCAATTGTTTGAGGAGCGTTATGTTTCCCTGGACCCATAAGTCGCAACAGCAGCTTGAAGAGGAATTGCAGGCGCATATCGCAGCGCCCGCCTTTCCTTGTGTCGGCGCAAAAGCTGCTCTTGCAAAAGGCAATTTGACGGTCCTCGCCTGCGATCGCATCGACAGCGCCTGGGACGATCTGCGCATTCATGACGGTCTTCTTGGCTTCACGCAGGACTATCATGCCCATCCCGGACTTTTTCGCAGTTTCGCGGCGGTGTTTGTGGGGCCTGACGACCTTTCCGAAGAGGCGTTCGAACATGCTCTCTGGGATCGTGTCCAATCGTTGAGCGACAAGGATGCCTGGCGCGGTCAGGGCTATGACGATCGGGTCAGCGCCGATCCCTCCAATCCCCATTTTTCGTTAAGTTTTGGTGGCGAGGCCTTTTTCATCGTCGGTCTTCACCCTCAGGCAAGCCGCCCGGCCCGGCGCTTTGCTCATCCGACGCTGGTCTTCAATCTGCATGACCAGTTCGAACAGCTTCGTGCCGAAGGGAAATATGAAGGCATGCGCGAGAAAATTCTCCTCCGCGATGAGGCGCTGGCCGGATCGCGTAATCCAATGCTCCAACGTTTCGGAGAGAATAGCGAGGCGCGGCAATATTCAGGTAGGCAGGTGGAGGAAGATTGGGAGGCGCCATTTGAATATCAGGGAGACAGGCCATGAGGGGCAAGACACACGCCATCCCTGAACGGAGCGGGACGGCATTCCGGCTTCCCAAGGGCGCGCTCCTCACCGTCATCGACCCCAAGGGCGGGCAGGTTGCCGATCTGCTCGCCTATAATGCGGTGGATGTGCGCGAAGTGATATCGTCCGGCCGAACGCTCGATTATGCCGAGACCATCAGCCTGACGACCGGGCATCATCTCTATTCCAACCGGTCGCAGGTCATGCTGACCATTGTCGATGACAGTGTAGGGCAACATGATTTCCTGCTGACTCCCTGTTCAATCGACACGTTCCACCACTTCTATCCCGATCTCGAACCGCATCGGGGCTGCTTTGGCAATCTTGTTGAAGCGCTAGCACCTTATGGGATCGAACCGGATGCGATTCCGGTCGCCTTCAATTGCTTCATGAACGTACCAGTTGGACCGTCAGGAAAGCTGGAGGTTCTCCCGCCAGTCAGCAAGGCGGGTGACCATATCCGTTTTCGGGCCGAAATGGACCTCATCGTCGGGTTGACGGCCTGCTCGGCTCCGGCCTCAAACGGCGGCACCTTCAAGCCGATCCACTATCAAATATCGGACATTTCGGCTGAATGAAGGGTGCCGCGCATCCAAATTTGCGGGGGGCTGGCTTGGTGCTTATGATTGACCATTCTTCCTGGCTACCAGGCTTGGACATTGGACCTCGCCTGCTACGCCGGATAAGCCTCGACGAAGCGTCGCCGGAAAGGCATCACCATTCCCGCAAATATGTAATAGTCTGCCCTTTAGTTGGCCAATGACCGCTTTCGGAGTAAGAACCACAAAATGGCCATCCCGATCAGGTCAAGCGCGCCCAGCATGGCAAAGAGCGGGCTATAACCGAAAGTATCAGCGCTCTGCCCTATGGCCAGGGTGAAGAGCATGCCGCCAATCCACGCCGCAGTCCCGACCATGCCGCTTGCGGTGCCAACCATGCGGCTGTCGAACACGTCGGAACACAAGGTAATCAGCGCGCCGTTCAACATCTGATGGGCAAAGCCGCCAATGCAGAAAAGAGCGATGGCCAACCCAGGCGAACCGGCAAGACCGATGCAGGCAGGCCCGATCATGCATATCGCACCGATCGACATAGTGATTTTACGCGATTCCAGCACATTTGCGCCGCGCTTCATCAGCCAAGGCGGTAGCAACCCTGCCGCCAGGGAGCCTAGATCGGCCGCGACGAAAGGCATCCACGCCCATAAAGCAATGCTCTGAAGATCGAGCTTCCAGACGGTGACAAGATAGAGCGGGATGAAGAAATTGAATGTCTGCCAGGCCGGCTCGGCAAAGAAGCGCGGAATGGCGATTGCCCAGAAGCCGCGCGATTTCAGAACCTCGCCCCGCGTTGAGGGACGGCCAGCTTCATCCCCTTGGCCCTGCCCTGCCGCGATCAATGCCCGTTCGTCGGCCCCCAGTGCCCGATGCTGATCCGGGGTATCATAGCTGAACCACCATATCGTCGCCCAGATCAGGCTTAGCGCGCCAGTGACGAGGAATGCGGACTCCCATCCCCATGTGAGAATGCAGAAGACGACGATCGGCGGGGCAGCGATGGCGCCTACGCTCGTTCCCATCTGAAAAGCGCTGGTTGCAAGTGGCCTTTCACGCGCCGGAAACCATTCCGAAACCGACTTGGCGCCTGCTGGTATGGCGGCAGCCTCTGTCGCGCCTAGCAGGCCGCGGAAAAATGCCAACCCCTGCCAACTGGTCGCAAAACCATGCGCCATGTTGGCAAACGCCCAGCCTACCGCAAACAGAAAAAAGCCCAGCCGGGTTCCGAGCAGATCCAGAACCGCACCTGCGACCGTCTGCATGACGGTATAGGCCAGTTGAAAGGACAGAACGACATAGCTGTAGCTTTCCGTCGTCATTCCCAGCTCGTCCTTGAGCGTAGGCGCCGCGACAGACAGCGTCGAGCGGGCAAGGTAGTTCAGGACGGTACCGATAGTCACCAGGCTGATAATCCACCACCGAAGGTGACGGATGGGTTTGCGGCCCCTTCCTGCCATGATCAGCGCTTTCCTGCTGCTGGCAGTATCTCGATGGCAGACACGATCGCATCGCCCATACGCGGTTTGAACGCGATAGCGATGCCGTCCTTGCCCGCGACGGCCGGAAACGCTCGATCCACAGCCTTCAGTGCGCCCCCGGCCGCAGAAGCGACGTCAAAGCCGGACAGCACCGTCTTGCCGTTAATCTCGACATCGAATGTCCGCTTGCCTGCCGCCAGCGAAGGTTCGACAAAATGCAGGACGACCATATATTGTCCAGGCTTTGCCGGAACGACATATCGGAAATCACCTGTGCGGAACGTCGCCATGATATCGCGAGCGTCCGTTCCCTCAATCACCGAGGGCTGAATCGGCGCCCAGCGGTTCTTGCGCGTATCGGCGGTATCGGCGCGACCACCCATGAAAAAGGCGTCCGAACCGAAATGCGCCTTTGCCTTTGCGGCTAGGATCGCGCCGCTGTCGATCCGAAATGCGTTGGCAACATCATCATCCAGCTGCCAACGCGCGGTGTCAGACAACATGCCTTCGGCAAAACGCGCCCGCGCTTCCAGCCTATTGTCGCCCGCGTCCAGTCGCACCGCAGGCCATACGCATGTTGCAAAGGCGCAATCACGCCGCATCCCCAGCGATCGCCCGTTCAACAGCAATTCGGTTTCAGCCGCATTGCTGTATATTTTGATGTCCGTCACGCCATAAGCGCGTTGGACATACCGCTTGCCTGCTATCTGGACGGCGGGCTTGGCCGACCAATTGACGCGATAATACCACCAAGCGTCCTTACGGATCGCCCCATCATAGGTAGCCAACCCCTTGGTGTTGATATCGACCGAATCCCCTTCCTTGCGAACCTTGGTCGCAAAATCGAAGCTGTTCCAGAGCCAACTCGCCCACAGATAAGGCTTGCTGGCAATCTGCGGCCAGACCCGTTCATGCAGCCAGGCCTGATATTCCTCAGGCTGGGCGCGGCCGGACGGGTCAATCGGCCCGCCTTCCGGGTCATCGCTGTGCTGCGATGTCGCGCCCCCTGCACCATATTCTGTAAGGGCGAGCGGCTGGCTTGCATGCTTGCGATGCTGGGCATCAAGAACGGCAGAGAAATCGCCGACCTTGCCATAATACCAACCCATGTAACGATTGATCCCCAACGCGTCGGTTATTCCCGACACGTCCGGCACGCCCTCCATGCCATTGTCCTCGCAGCAATTGGCCAGTGCGGTCGGCCGCCCGGCATCTTCCATCTTGGCAAGACCGTTCAATTCCGCCAGCAATCCTCGTGGATCAGGAACTTCCGAAACGGGCTTGCCAATGAAACCGGGGCGATTGGGTCCGAAATCGACCTCGTTGGCGATGCCCCATACAGCGACCGACGGGTGATTGTAATTTTGCCGGATCAATTCGACCAGTTGCTGCCGGGCATTGTCCAGGACAGCCTTGGGCGCTTCCTTCTCTTCCGGCTTGATCGTCCATGTAGTGACAAGCGGGATTTCATCCCACAATATCAGGCCCATCCGATCGGCAAGGTCATGCACTGTCTGGCCATGCTGATAATGTGTGAGACGGATGCTGTTCGCGCCCATTTCACGGATGGTCGATACCATCTTCTCGATCTCGGCGTCGCTTAAAGCCCAACCTGCATTTCCGCTATCCTGATGCAGCCCGACGCCATGCAACCGATATGGCTTTTCATTCAGAAAAAAGCCTTGATTGTCGTCCAGTCGCATGGTTCGAATGCCGAAAGCCTGCTCCACGCTATCCAGCAGCGCGCCCTTTGCATCCCGCAATTCTGCTATCATGGTGTAGAGATATGGATCGTCCACACCCTGCCACAGATGCGGGTTCTCCACATCGATTTGCGCTGTAGCTTCCTGTCCGGACCGGGCCTTGATCCGAACGGCATTTTCCTGACGCGCCACGTCCCGCCCGTCGCGATCCACCAAACGAATGGTCATACGTCCGCGCATCGATCGCGCACCGTCATTGTTCATGCGGACATTGACGGCTATTTTCGCCTTGCCATCCTGGATCGTCAGCGTTCGTGCGTAAACCCCGCTGCCGCCATGATCGAGCATAGCGAAATGCGCGTCATTGGTGATGACGGCACTGACAGGACGATACAGGCCGCCATGGACGAAAAAATCGCCCGCCAGAGGCAAGGTAGGTTTCACCCCCGTGGTTTCAGGCTCTCGATTATCAACCTTGACCAAAAGCAGATTGTCTTGGCCAGATCGATAGGCTGATGTCGCATCGAACCGGAAGCGGGAAAAACCGCCGGCATGGTCTCCAAGCTTCTGGCCGTTGAGCCAGACCTCGGCAGTCCGGCTCGCTGCGTCGAACTGAAGCCAAAGCCGCTTGTTCCGGGGCAATATATTGGCGGGCAGCGTCAATCGATACCAGCCTACGCCTTGCGTCTGATCGACTTTACGCGTGATTGTCTTTGCGGCAGCGGTTCCTTCATTGTAAAGGCCGATGCGGTTCCAGCTATGCGGTACCTTGACCTGCTGCCAATTTGCGTCGGGCGCAGGCGCGGCGATCGGGTCGCCCAGATGAAATTCCCACCCGTCAGCCATCGTTCGAATGACGCGCACTTCATTCGCGGCGACCGCTGAAGCGGATTGGCCAAGCGCTGCCTCTTGCGTCGTCACCGATCCCAGAAGCGTCGATATGATCAGCAGGGAACGCTTCATGGACATTACTCTCTCCTATCATGGCCAAACTGAATAACGGGCTAGGCCAAGATCAGACCAGTCCCGCGGCCGCGTCGCATTTCAACAAACAAGGTGCTGGCTGGCGCCATAAACTATCCCCTTCGCCAAGCCAGCGAGCGCGGGGGTGCAGCCCCGCGCAATATCAATCTTTTCACTCCCCGACCCGGCCTTCCGCCCTTTCCGCGGTTACCGAACGAAAGAAATCCAGCTTTTCAGCAGATGGCCACATGCCGACCGTCATGGTCTCGCCAAATCTGATCAGGTTACGACGATCCGGCGTATAAGCATCCCAATCGACATTGCCGGCCTGCGGTCGGCCAGTTCGCGCGAACGACACGAGGGCCTTGGTCATCGCCAGACTCATCGCCCTGTCGGCGGCCGTCCAGTCGCGCGTCTGGCGAAACAGGTTAAAGCTATCGAGCGTCCCTAACCAGAACGCCACCTCCGATGTATGATAGGCTCCAGCAGTGGCGACATCGGTCCCCTCGATCACTGCGCCTGGCGTGAATGGTGGAACGCGCGCGAACTCATATGCAAACACCGGCATTTTCCCATGCCGCAGCTGGGCATTGGCCCATGCGTCCATGCCTACCGCCATTGTACCATCGCGATCAGCCAGTCGGGCTTGCGCCCGTGCCTGCGCATCATCGTCGGCTGGATATAAAGCAAGGAATTTGGCCGCGCGCGATCCAAATTTCTTCTGCACCTTAGTCTTGTAATCGGACAGATCAGCTACCGGGCCGATGCCGCCAAAGGATTCATCGCGCGTGAAACCAAGGATGAGTGGTACATCGGCCTGTTTGCCTTCCGCGAACACCTGTTCGACCGGTTGCGTAACAACATAGCCATCCACTACCGGCCCGATCTTCGGCACGTTCGCCGACCGGGGAAGCATCAATCGATCAGCCGGCATTGCCCGCAGGTCCGCCAGCGATCCGGCCTTTAGAAAGGTTTGTAGATTGATGCCCTGCTTTTCCGCGTCCGTCATCGTCAGCAGCGCGCTGGGGCCTTCAAGCAGCGATCCGCTCATTCCCACCGCGCGCTGGAAAAGTCCGCGCGCCAAAGGGGATGCCTGCAACATATTGACGGACATGGAGCCAGCAGATTGCCCGGCGATGGTGACATTGTCAGGATCGCCGCCAAATTGGGCGATGTTGCGCTTTATCCATTTCAGCGCAGCAATCTGATCCAGGAATGCGTAGTTGCCCGACGTACCGTGCGGGGATTCCTTCGACAGGTCAGGGTGCGCCATCATACCAAGCACACCAAGACGATAATTGAAATTGACGAAAACTGCCCCTTCCCGGGCAACAGCTGCGCCGCCGTACATCGGCATGGACGCCGAGCCGATGAAGAAGGCGCCACCATGAATATAGACGATTACGGGCGCCTTTTTCAGGCCCGGCTTCGCCCAGATGTTGAGATAGAGGCAATCCTCGCTGGTAACTTCGGCACCCGAATAGGAATTGGTCAGCATGCCACGTTGCGGCTGGGGACATTGAGGGCCGTAGCGATCCGCATGAAAAGTGCCGCGCCAATGGCTGGCGGGTTGCGGATCACGCCAGCGCTGCTCTCGCACCGGCGGCGCGGCGTAGGGTATGCCGAGAAACGCCTCCTCGCCGGTTGGAAGCAGCGTCCCCTGGAGTTCCCCACCTTCAACCCTGACGTGCGGTATCGACGAAGGTGCAGGCGCGGCGACGACAGGCAGGCCCGCGATCAGCAATCCCATGACCACAACAGTTTTCAGACGGCGCATGTCGATCCTTCCACCATTACGGCCCGACTGGGATGAAGGGCGAGGCATTCTGACAGACCGCCGTCCGCCATCCTGCCCCGCCATTTGCTCAGAAATTGAAACGGACACCGCCCTTATAGGTACGGCCCATCAGATCATAATAAGCGCTGCCATTCGCGGGCAATGGGGGATCCTTGTCGAACACATTGTCCACGTTGAAATAGACTGTGAACTGCTTTTCAGCGCCAAAGGCATAACGAACACCCAGGTCGAGATAAGCAACGGCCGGAATGTCATTATTGTTGATGCTGGTTGACGCCGCCGGGTTATATTGTGGATCATCCGGACCGAACAGGCCGTTATTCTGCTTCGACTTCGATATCCAGCGTGCATTCGCATTCACGCCAAAACCGGAATTCTCGTAATCCAGGGTGACGTTGAACAGCCATTTGGGAAGGCCCGCAGCCCCGCCAAACTGTGCGCCAGTCTGCCCCGCACGGTCGATACCGTTCGGAAAGAGCGCCGAGACGTCAACCGAAGATTCAAACGACATAACATGGGTTGCCAGCAGGTTGGCCGTTAGGTTGCCGCCGGCAACAGACTGATTGTAGGTAGCCTGAAAATCGAGTCCCTTTGTCTTGAACTCTGCCACGTTAGCCGTGACACCGCGCACGCCGGTCAACTGACCTGCGACAGGATCATTATTGGCGAAGCTGATCAAAGAACACCAGCTGTTGCCAGTATAGGTTCCGCCAACAAAGCAGTTGTTGACGACATTTTGCGTGCTGGTCGAAGTGATCGCATCCTTGATACGGATGTTATAATAATCGACCGAAAGACGAAGCGCGCGCAGGAATTCGGGTTGATACGTCACGCCTACGGTTTGGGTGATCGACTTTTCCGGTGTCAGGTCCTGGTTACCGCCAACCACGAACCCTGCATTGTTCGTGGGTCGTGCGATATTGGGACGCGGATCGGTCGGCAATGGCAAAGATTGCGTCTGTGGCGTAAACAATTCGATCAGGTTGGGCGCACGAATGTCGCGCGACCGCGTCGTGCGGAACATCAGCCCATCGATCACTTCCCAGGTAAGGCCAGCTTTCCAGGTCGTTACGCTGCCCGACGTACTATAGTCAGTGATGCGCGCAGCACCGTTCAATTCGATCTTGCGCGCAAAGGCCATGTCCTGCGCCAGCGGAACGATGGCTTCGACATAGGCTTCCTTCACATTTTGGCTGACCTTGGGCAGCGTCAATCCAGCCCCCGACAACCAACCGTTAGCCCGCGAAACCGCGTCCGTGGTGAGTTCAACGGACTCTTTGCGATATTCCGCGCCGACACCGACCGAGACCGGACCCGCCCAGGTCGAAAACGGCTCGCCCTGCACATTGGCGGCAAAATCATTGAGCTGCGTCTTGCCGCGGCCGATGGCCGTACCCATCGCATAGGAGCGCGCTGCGTCCGAAGCCACAGCCGAACCCAGAATATTGATTGGCACGCAGCCCGCTGCGCGCGCAGCCGCATTGCGGCAGACAATCTGCCCGTCGACAGTTACAGCGTCAATCGCATTGCGGAAGTTGGCGTTGTTGAAGGTATTGGCGATCGAGACGCTCGATATATTCTGACCGTAAAGATAGGAAGCGTCCCATTTCCACGACCCGCCAAAGCTACCTTTCAAGCCGGTGTGGACGCGGAATAGTTCATTCTCGATGATGCGCCTGGATGGACCGAAATCCTGGCCCGAATATCCCACAGACAACCCGGTTGCCGGCACCAGCGCCAGCTGCGCTGGTGTCAGAGCCTGTGCCAGATAGGCATTGTCTCGTGCGATATTGAGCGCTGGGCCCGCGCCTGCTCCGTCACGGCGAACGATAACGATGCCTTCGGTCCGCACGCTGGAATACATCGGCGTGACAAACAGGCTGAGACTGTCGTTAAAATCAAAAGACAGTTTGGAAATCGCGTTGAAGCGCGACTGCTTGGGTCGAAGCTGCTGCGGATTGAGATTGTTGATTCCTGCTGCGATGTTGGCGGCAAGTGCGGTGGGCGAGAAGAAGTCAAGGCTGGACGTAAGGTTGCTCAGCCCTCGATTGAACGTTGTCGTCGTGACGGCACCGGCGGAATTGCGCACGAACGCCAACCCCTGCAGCGCACCGGCGGAGAGGATCACGCCGCCACTGCTACCCGTTCCATAATAGTTGCCGTTCGGGCCCAGCACATTTGCCGCCGTGCCCGCAGGCCGATTGGCAATGACCGCCGAGTTCCAAGCTTCCCGGCCCCAACCGCGCCGGGTGTTGTAAGTCCCCGTACCGCCATCATCATTATATTCAAAGCCGGCCACGAAATGACCGCGGCCATCCGCGAAGTTCGCCCCGGCGGCCAATGTTGCAAACTTGCTTTTCGCGTCGTCGTAGCGCGTTTCGCTATACTGGGCAGAACCCTTTATCCCCACGAAACGATCATCAAGCTGAAAGTTGATGACACCCGCTACAGCATCTGACCCATAGGCCGCCGATGCGCCGCCGGTGACGACGTCGGAGTTCTTGATCAATACGGTCGGAATGACGTTGAGATCTGTGGAACCTGCGGACGTGGTCAGGCCGGGCGTGATTGTCTGGGGAAGGCGGGCGCGATCCAGCAGCACGAGGGTCCGCGTTGGCCCCAGACCGCGAAGGTCCGCAAGAAACGCGCCTGAATTGCCCAACCCGCCGGCATTTGGCGAAACAGCCGCGCGAAACGCAGGAACACGATTTATCGCGTCGCCAACATTGGTGATGGCTCGCGCCTCCAGAAATTCCTGCCCAATCACAGTTGTCGGAGTAGGCGCTGTATAACCGCTCCGCGACAGGCGGGACGCTGTCACGACGATGTCTTGGCCGGACGAAGATGCCTCATCCTGCGGCGCAGAGCCGGTTGCCGCGTCCTGCGCGAATGCTACGCCGGCGGGCAGGCACAGGCCAGCACCGGCAAGAAGGCACAGCTTGATCGAACGGTTGAAATCCGTCGTCGATGGCTTGAACCGGCTGATTTTCATTTTCTATCCCCTCTTTTACGCCCGTGATCGGCTAGACATTTGGTTTGTCCAATTTTTACGGATCGGCGCATGATTAAACCAGTGATTTTTATTTCTCGTTATCCATCAACAGGATTGATGAATGATCGCGGGCAGGAAAGTGGCTTCTGGCGCGACGCACCAGAGGTTTCGCATCCCCACGCGCGCGCTACAGTTAGGCGTGTTGCGAATTGGCTACATGAGAACTGCAAAAAATTCCTAAAGTGGTAATACCATCATAGACCTTATTGACAATCCAATTCGGTGTTGAACGCATTTGCCGCCTGGCCAAGCTGCGCCCGTAGCCAGTTAAGGCCGGGGTCGGCTGCGCGCGCCTGATGATATTGCATCATCTCCTGCATGACGGGTAAAGGCGTCGGTGGCTGCATGATGCGAAGCGGCAGCGCATTGGCCATAACCTTGGCCAGCCTTTCGTGCATCAACGCAAGTCGAGTTGTCCCCGGCAGCATCCAGGCCACCTGACTAAACGCGGCGCACCAGATTTCAATTCGCCGACGATCGCCGCGGTCTCGCAGATGATTGTCTATAAATGTGCCATCCCGCGACACGCTTACTGTCACATGCCCTGCCTGATAATAAATCTCTTCCGTCAACTCCTGCTGGATATGCGGATTGCCCGCCCACCCAACGACAACATGATTTTCTTCAAAGAGCAGCTCCTTGGGATGCTGGCCTTCCAGAAAGCGTTCGGGCGATATGATGAGGTCTATGTCACCATCCTCCAGCCTCTCGCTGATATTGTTGCGGGGCAGAGTGATTTCCAGCCGCACTTGCGGGGCGATAAGCTGTAGTCGCTCGACGAGCGGACCTATCAGTACGGTCGTGACATAATCCGATGCGACGATACGGAACAGGCGTTGGCTGTCAGCCGGGTTGAACGCCAGTCCGCGCGATATAAGACCCCGCAAATCCGCGACGAGCGCGGAAATTTCCGGTGCGAGCGACAAGGCTGCCGCAGTTGGGATCATCTTCTTTCCATGCTGCACCAATATGTCGTCTGCAAAAGCCTCTCGCAGTCGCCTTAATGCCGCGCTCATGGCTGATTGCGTGAGATTGAGGCGCTTCGCAGCGCGAGTGACATTTCGCTCTTCCACCAGAATGTCGAAAGCCACGAGCAAATTGAGGTCGAACCGGTCGAGCCGCATGTACCATCACTTTCATTGATCAATAATGAGATATATCATCCATTTTACGTTATCTCATTGATGTGTCACTCCCCTTTCGTCCGACGCAGATCGGCTTTGGGAGGGGCCCATCATGAACCAATTCCTCTGCTGTGCGACGATGCCGGGGGCCACGCCCATGCCTTTCAAGGTGCCGTTCGCAAATGTGCTCGCCAGGTCTCGCCGTCCAAATCGGGCTATGGTGGAAAGCCGGCTCTCTGCCGATGCGATTGTCTCTAGGCAACCAACGACCCGATTGGTCATCGCGCAGATGGCACATTGTTCGACCTCGCAAACGGGCTTGGACGCGATGTTTCGATTCCGCCCGGCCAATGTCCCGCGTGCCAAGGACGCAAAAATGCAGATGTGCGAGCCAGACATCGGCTCCGCTTTCGACAGCCCCGCAATGATTGCAGTCAACCAGGGTCAAGACTGTTTCCGTCCACATTCAGGAAAGCCGAAGAACGCATGAAAAAAGCAAATATCCTGATCATCGGCGGTGGTATTGGCGGTCTAACCTCCGCCATTGCCCTACGTCGCCATGAGTTTGACGTGACCGTCATTGAACGCGACCCAAGCTGGTCGGTCTATGGCGTCGGGATCATCCAACAGTCGAATGTCCTGCGCGCCATGCATCATCTTCAACTGTTGGATGAATATGTTGCGGCGGGCGCCGGCTTCGATACGGTCGAGGTGTTCACGCCGGAGGGTGTCAAGGTAGCCCGCATTCCCTCTCCCAAGCTGGTGGACGGCTATCCTGCCAATATGGGCGTCGGGCGCCCCGCATTGCACAAGATGCTGGGCGATCGCACCATCACATCGGGCGCACAGGTGCGCCTTGGGATCACCGCTGTATCGATCGAAGATCGGGACGATTGCGTGCACGTCGCATTTTCTGATGGTTCGAGCGGGGATTATGACATCGTGATCGGCGCGGACGGTGTTTATTCACAAATACGGACAGAGTTTTTCCGCGACGCGCCAAAGCCTGAATTCACCGGGCAAGCAGTGTGGCGCTACAACCTGCCGCGTCCAGACGGGCTCGATTCCCTTCAGGCATATAATGGCGCAACGGGCGTCGGCCTGGTCCCGATTTCCGGGGATCTCATGTATATTTTCGTGACCACGCCAGAGCCGGACAATCCTTGGTACCCGAAAGAAGGAATGGCCGCGCGGATGCGGGGGAAAATGGCGGATTGTTCGCCGGCCATTCGCGCCCTTGCCGAACACATCACCGATGATGCTGGCGTGGTTTACCGTCCGCTCGAAACCCTCATGATGCATGGACCCTGGCACAATGGCAGGGTGGTTCTGTTGGGTGACGCGATCCACGCGACCACGCCGCACCTGGGACAGGGTGCGGGCATGGCGATCGAGGACAGCATCGTGCTGGCCGAGGAACTGGCAAGGGCCGACACGCCCGAAGCCGCCTTTCTTGCCTACCGTGAGCGCCGTTACGACCGCTGCCGTTATATCGTCGAGCAATCGCTCGCCATCTGCATGGGCCAGCTTGGTAAAGGGCCGGCCGTCGACAATCACAAAGCTACCGCGGACATGTTCGCGATGGTGTCCCAACCGATCTGAAGGAAGCGATAGCTATGAGTCGTGTTACGGAAATTCGCTATGTGGGCTACGCGCTGCCCGATCTTGAAAATGAACGGTCCTTTTACGCCGACCAGTGGAAGCTGGTGGAAGTCGGCGAGCAGGACGGAATGATCTATTTTACGGCCGATGGCGGCGCGGAAGGCTATGTCGTTCGCCTGCGACAGGCAGAAGATCAGCGGATCGACGTGATCGCGTTGGCGGCAGACACGCGCGCCGATGTCGATGCGCTGCATGCCAATGTTGTGGCGTCCGGTTGTCGGATCATCTTTGCGCCAAAGGATCTCGACACGTTGGGCGGCGGTTACGGCTTCCGTTTCTTCTCGCCCGACGGCCTCCCTTTCGAGGTTTCGAGCGACGTCCATGTCCGCACTCCCCGCACGCTTGACCGGTGGGAAGGCATCCCCCAGAAAATCAGCCACATCGTACTCCATTCGCCCGATCACAAAAAGCTGGTTGAATGGTTCTGCGACGTTCTGGGCTTCAAGCTGTCGGACTGGCTGGGTGATTTCATGGCCTTTTTGCGCTGTAATTCAGCCCATCATCGCATTGCCATCCTTCCCGGACCGCCCTGCCTCAACCATGTCGCCTACGACATGCTTTCGGTCGATGACATGATGGTGGGCATTAATCGCCTGCGCCAGAAAGGCACGGACATCCGTTGGGGGCCTGGACGTCATACTGCGGGCAACAACACTTTCAGCTATTTCACGACGCCTGCGGGCTTTGCCGTCGAATATACGTCTGAACTGGAAGATGTCGACTTTGAAGCCCATGAGGCGAAGGTCCATATTCCGGGGCCGAAGGTTATGGACCAATGGGGCATAGGCGTTGGCGGCCCTCAGACCATGCCGCATCCGGAGGCGGACAAGGGCCTGTTCGTGGCGGTGGAGGTCTGATCCATGGCGCTGTTCGAATATTTCCCAAACTATATCTGGAACCTCTCCGTTGCCATCGCCCTCGAAAGCGGTGGGCGCATTGGCGAGATCGTCGACATGTGCCAACCGATACGGGATGCTGCCGCCAATGGCGGAGACGCAGGTACGCCGCAGTTCATGCAGGCATGGTCGCGCATGGGCGACAGCCTGCTGGAACTCGCGGCCGAAGACGAGGCGAAGGGGCGCGCTTTTTCCGCCTCGAACAAGCTGGAGCGCGCGTCGCTTTATCTGTTCGTTGCCGAACGGATGCAGGGTCATGGAGCGCCGGGTCGTAAGGAGACCTACGCAAAGGCACGAGAGGCTTTTGACCGATCCACAGCGCTTGGCAAACTCAACCGTGAACGGGTCGAAATCCCACTTGAAACCGGCACCATGCCCGCACTCTTCACCCGCGCGCCCGGCGCAGGCAAGAAGCCGGTAGTCGTATTCTGCAACGGGCTCGATAGCTGCAAGGAATTGCTGTACTGGACCAATTTGCCAGTCGAACTGGCGCGACGGGGCATATCTACCCTCTGCGTCGATCAGCCAGGATCGGGCGAAACGTTGCGGCTACAGGGCTTGCCCGTCGATCCCCACAGCGAAAGCTGGGCAAGCAAGGCAGTGGACTGGCTGGAACAACAAAGCGACGTCGATCCTAAGGCCATCGGGATGACCGGCATATCGCTGGGGGGGCATTTTGCGCCCAGAGCGGTCGCTTATGAACCACGCTTCGCCAGTGGCGCCGTCTGGGGCGCGAACCACAACTGGCGGGAGGTGCAGGACAAGCGGATGGCGCGCGAAGGCGAGAATCCGGTTCCGCATTATTGGGCGCATGTTCACTGGGCCTTCGGCGCGAAGGATCAGGACGACTTCCTTGCCAAGTCCGAAACGATGAACCTGAACGGCCACATGGACCGGGTCAAGGTACCTTTCCTCGTCACCCACGGCGCCAACGATCGTCAGATCAGCGTTGCCTACGCCGACGATCTGTACGATCAGCTCGTAAATTCTCCCCGGCGAGAGAAAATGATCTTCACCGCGCGTGAGGGTGGGGTCGAACATGTCGGTGCGGATAATATGTCCTATGGCCGCGATCTTCTCGCCGACTGGTTCGCCCAGACGCTAGGGGGCAATAGCGGATAAGCTGACGGCCAGGCCCGACGAGCGCCCCCTGCGTTCGCGCATAAAAAGGCGCTGGTGCGCAATCCGCGCATGGACGGGAAACGTCACCCTATGGATGCAGCATCGCCTGTTCCACCCGATTGTCACAAAGGATTGAAGCCATGGAATATTCACCCGTTCGCCGCGTGGTCACCGGCCATGATGCAGATGGCCGCGCGATCATTCAGGAGGATGGCCCGGTCTCTCGCGTCCAGCGCGTTGGTGGTGAGATCGGTCCGATCTTCCACGAAGTTTGGAACACGACACAGACCCCTGCCCTCATCGATGCAGCATCGGGTGAGCCTGATGAAAGTGGCATCACGCTAGCACCGCCAAAAGGTGGTACGCGCATCCGGATCCTCGACATTCCGCCAGAAGGCGACGGCATCCGCGAGATGACAGCAGAAGAAGCCAAGGCTCATTTTGCCGAAGTCGGTGCAGGCAGCGCTTCAGCACATGGGGGGCAGAACTCACGCCATGCCCTGATGCACCGTACCGAAACGATCGACTATGGCATCGTGCTGGACGGCGAACTGGTGCTCATCATGGATGAAGGCGAAACCACGGTTCGTGCCGGCGACATCGTCATACAACGCGGCACGAACCACGGCTGGTCAAACCGCTCCGATCGCAACTGTCGCATCGCTTTCATTCTGATCGATGGGGCATTCGAACCTGATCTGAAGCGCTGAAAAGTTAAACAGCGCCATCACTCAGGTCGAAATTCGTCACGCCTAGGATGATGGTTACCCCCGATAGCGTCCAGCATCAGCTATAAACGACAAGTCGAAAGGATTGACCATGCGTTTTGCGACGCGCGACAATGGAACCGCGGATGGCGAACTGCTGCTCGTCGCTGACGATGGACTATATGGTCTGCCGATGGGCAGCAGCTTCCCTAACCTGCTGCATTCGATAGCCAATTGGGATGCTCTAAAGCAACACGCATCGACTGTCGCGGCGAGCATAGCGCGTGGCGACGGTTTCGCGATAGATCCAACATCCCTTATCGCCCCCTTGCCCCGCACTTGGCAGTGGCTTGATGGGTCCGCCTTTCCCAACCACGGCACGTTAATGGAAACGGCGTTCAAACACCCACCGATCGAAACTGACAAGCCACTCATGTACCAGGGGCTTAGTCATCAATTCCTGTCGGGGCTGGAAGATGTGATCTTGCCCAGCGAAGACGATTTCATTGATTTCGAGGGCGAATTTGCGGTTGTCACGGATGATGTTCCGATGGGTTGCCCAGCGAATGAAGCCATGCAGCATATACGGCTCATCCTGCTCCTCAACGACTGGTCACTGCGTGCCGTCGCTCCGGCCGAAATGAAGACCGGATTTGGCTGGATTCAAGCAAAGCCGGCATGCAGCGTCGCGCCGTTTGCCATAACCCCAGACGCACTTGGAGATAGATGGATTAACGGGCGCGTCTGCTTGCCGCTTCGGGTGGAGGTGAATGGGCAATGGTTTGGCCATCCGTCGGGCGAAGCAATGGCTTACGGCTTCCACGACCTTATCGCGCATGCCGCGAGAACCCGCTCCTTGTGCGCAGGCACTATCATCGGATCGGGCACTGTTTCCAACACCGACTATGAATCGGTAGGATCGACCTGCATTTCGGAACGCCGTGCAATCGAAATGATACAGGACGGCCAGCCGAAAACATCTTTCCTTCACTTCGGCGACCGCGTCAGAATGACGGCAGGGCATGGCGGTGCATTATTCGGTGAAATCGATCAACGCGTCGCCCCACTCTCTCAATAATAGATGGCGCCCCGATCTCCTGACCCACAAAGGGCAATGTCCTGGCCATTCCTGCCGTCACGCCTTGAAATTGGGAGCGCTTGGGCTTGGCAGGGCGGCGGCATGCAAGAGCATGCTGCGCGAGCACAAAGATAGTTTCGCCGCTGTCAGGTCAATATTGACCACGCAGGCGTGCGTAGCTGCAAATAAGGGTGATGCGATATTCATGACCCACCAACCAGCGCTGGCTCAATGTCCTGAATATTCGAAATCGGGTCAATGTGACAAGGCCACCTCAGTGACGTAAAGCTGCATAGGGATTGGCCAACGGGGATCGGGGTCGAGGTGGGATCGCGCCGCGTTGCATCACGCACCAACCTGCAAGCTGATGTCCCCGCAGCGTGGCCACTTCCACGGACGCACCGCTTAGTCGGGCGGCGAGGTAGCCCGCGTTGAACGCATCACCAGCGCCAGAAGTATCAACCGCCTCCAATCGTTGAGGTGGAGCGATGACAGGTCCCCCGCCGAGGGACGCGCCCTGAACGCCCATCTTGACGATCACTTCCACACATCCCAGCCCTCGCCAATGTTCGGCGATGGCAGATGCGCTGGCTAGACCAGACAAGGCCTCCTCATCCTCCTGCGTTGGCAACCCGACCGACGCCACCTCTATCGCCCTGTTCCGCCAAAACTGCGCCGTTCCCCGGTCTGGCCATAGTTGTGGACGATAATTGCCATCGAAGGCCACCATGCCACCCGCGTCGCGGACGCCCCGCGCCATCTCCAACACCATATTGCGGCCCCGATCATCCAGGATGGCAAGGCTAATCAGGGAGAACCCAAACAAGCGCGACTTGGCAACCGTCTCGCAAGCGGCGGCAGTTCCGGGACAGTCAAACATCTCCCGCGCCGCGCTCTCTCCCCGCCAATAGGTGAAGCTACGCTCACCACGTGCATCGCAAGAAATGGCATAAAGGCCGCCTATTCGCGCAGGGTGCGTCAGGACCAGACTAGTGTCCAGCCCTTCCGCCTGCCATTTCCGGGTTGCTTGCTTGCTGAACTCGTCACCCCCCATCGCCGTGAAATAGCCTATATCTATCCCCGCACGTGCCAAGTGGACAGCCGTGTTCAGCGTGTCGCCTCCATATCCAAGCGTCCAGCTTTCCCCATTCTGCGAAAGCTCCAGCATCGCTTCACCCAGGAAGATTGCGCCAGGCAACTCACCAGCTCCACATTGTGCCATCTTCCAACCGGGCTATCGGCAGATAAGCGGGCTTGTAAGGATATTTGGCCGCCAGTTCCTCGTCGATGTCGACGCCATGACCGGGCGTTTCACCACAGAACAACGCGCCATCGGCAAAATGATAGTCATGAGGGAACACGGCGTCGGTTTCCTCGGTATGCCGCATATATTCCTGAATGCCGAAATTGGGTACCCAGGTATCGAAATGCAGCGCGGTCCCCATAGTGACCGGCGACAGATCCGTCGCGCCATGGCTGCCGGTGCGCACCTGATAAAGGCTTGCCAGATCGGCGATCCGGCGCAGATGCGTGACGCCCCCCGCACTGACGATCGTACAGCGGATATAGTCGATCAACTGATTCTGGATCAGATCCTTGGCGTCCCAAATGGTGTTGAAGATTTCTCCGACTGCAAGTGGCGTGACTGTATGCTGGCGGACAAGCTTGAACGCCTCCTGGTTTTCGGCGGGTGTCACATCCTCCAGCCAGAACAGTTGATAGGGTTCTAGCATCTTGCCCAGATTGGCTGCTTCCTGTGGCGTATAGCGATGATGTCCATCGTGCAGGAGATGGTGATCGAAGCCATAGGTCGCGCGCAGCGTCTCGAACAGCTTGGGCACATAGTTGAGCGCCTTGCGCGTGTCCCATCCCGTGACCGACGGCAAGGACGCATCGGCTGGTTCGTAATAGAGTTTTCCACGACCTACGCCATAGGCGTCCTTAATGCCCGGAACACCTGTCTGCGCGCGGATCGCCTTATATCCCAGATCGATATATTGACCAACTGCATCCACGGTTTCAGCGATGTCGCTGCCATTGGCATGACCATACACCATCACACCATCCCGGCTGCGACCACCAAGGATCTGGTAGAGCGGCATGTTTGCCATCTTCGCCTTGATATCCCACAGGGCGACATCAACGGCTGCGATAGCCCGCATTGTAACAGGCCCGCGCCGCCAATAGGCACCACGATACAGATATTGCCAGATATCTTCGATACGCCGTGGGTCCATACCGATCAGGCACGGCACGACATGGTCCTCCAAATACGCGACAACTGCCTTTTCCCGACCGTTCATTGTCGCGTCGCCAATGCCATAGACGCCTTGGTCGGTCATGATTTTCAGCGTGACAAAATTGCGCCCTGGGCAGGTCACGATGACCTTGGCCGATACGATCTTCATGCGAGCCCTCCTTAAAATCGGCGTAAACGCCGCTCACCCCAGCCTGATATTGGTTTTACCTTTTTTTCACAAGAGATCATATGTCTTGCAGGCAGCTCATGATCCATTATGAGATTGGGATAGTTCATCAGTATGGGACCGGACTCAGATGGCAAACATTCTCGATCTACATCCCGACCGCCTTCTTCCGGCGGAACCGGCCACCCGTCTGATCGCTCGGCAGCTTTACGACAGTGTCGCGTCGCTGCCGATTGTCAGCCCGCATGGCCATACCGATCCGGCCTGGTTCGCGAAGAATGAGGCGTTCGGGGACGCGACCGATCTGCTGCTGAAGCCCGATCACTATATTTTCCGGATGCTTTATTCACAGGGTATTCCGCTGGAAGCATTGGGGATCGGCGACTCTCTCGCCGATCCGCGCGAAGCTTGGCGGCTATTTGCCAGCCATTATCACCTTTTTAGAGGCACACCGTCGCGCATGTGGTTGGACTGGGTCTTCGCGGCAGTGTTCGGCATGAAGGTCCAGTTCGGGGCAGCCACCAGCGACCTTTATTATGACAGCATCACAGAAAGTCTTGCGTCCGAAGCCTTTCGCCCACGGGCCTTATTCGATCGTTTCGGGATCGAAGTCATCGCGACGACCGAAGGTCCGCTCGATACTCTGGATCATCATGCCGCCATCCGCGCGGAGAATCGGAAAGCGGGCGGCTGGCAGGGCAAAGTGATCACGGCATATCGTCCCGACGCCGTCATCGACCCTGAGTTTGAAGGCTTTACTGCAAATCTCGGCAGGCTATCGGATTTAACAGGGGAAGATTGCTTCACCTGGAGCGGCTATCTCGCCGCGCATCGGCAGCGCCGCGCCGTCTTCGCCGAGATGGGGGCGACATCAAGCGATCATGGGCATGCGACCCCCCGGACGGCGAACCTGCGGCCCGATGAGGCTGCCTCCCTGTTCGCCAAGATTGTCAGCGGAATGTTTGATATGCACGACGCCGAACTGTTCCGCGCGCAGATGTTGACCGAAATGGCTGGGATGAGCGTGGATGACGGCCTGGTCATGCAAATCCATCCCGGCTCCTTCCGCAATCATAATGCCAGCCTGTTCGCGCGCTTCGGGCGCGACAAGGGTGCCGACATACCAATGCGTACGGAATTCGTCGCCAACTTGAAGCCCCTGCTCGACCGGTTTGGTAACGACCCGCGCCTGTCGATCATCTTGTTCACCTTGGACGAGAGCGTCTATGCGCGCGAGCTTGCGCCATTGGCCGGCCATTACCCCTGCCTGAAGCTCGGGCCGGCCTGGTGGTTTCATGACAGCCCCGAAGGCATGCGACGCTTCCGGCATATGACGACTGAGACAGCGGGCTTTTACAACACGGTCGGTTTCAACGACGACACGCGTGCCTTTCTGTCCATTCCAGCACGCCATGATGTCGCGCGCCGGATCGACTGCGGTTTTCTGGCCCAGCTGGTTGTTGAGCATCGTCTGGCCGACTGGGAGGCGGCGGAACTCGCGCGCGATCTGACCTATAATCTTGTTAAGACGGCGTATCGGCTGTGATGGGTGACGAAATGTCGGGAACGCGCCTGAATGCCGAAAGGCTGCGCGCCATTGCTGATGGACAGGCACCATTCTCCTATGACCGAGATGCGCAGAAGACAGGCATCGTGCATTTCGGCATTGGCGCTTTCCATCGGGCACATCAGGCATGGTACACCCATAGGGCGATGATGGCCGGCGACCGGGACTGGATGATCATTGGCGTTTCCATGCGCTCGCCTACTATCCGCGATCAGCTTAATCCGCAGGATGGTCTCTATACCCTGACCACCTCCTCCGCCCAGGGTCGCGCAACGGAAGTCATCGCATCGGTGCGCCAGGTTCTGGTCGCATCGCAAGATGCACCGGCTATCATGGCGACAATTGCCAGCGCGGACGTGCATGTGATCAGCTTCACTGTCACGGAAAAAGGCTATTGCCGCGCACCGGACGGCGGCATCGACAGGGAAGCGGCCGATGACGGCAGCATCTACCCTCTGCTGCTTAAAGGGCTGCGAAAGCGCATGGTCGAAGGCTTGCCGGGCGTCACTCTTCTGTCTTGCGACAATCTGGCCAACAATGGCCGACAGCTCAAGACATTGCTCCTTGCCTATGCAAAAGATCTGGATACGGACGTCGGTGCCTGGATTGAGGCAGAATGTCGCTTCCCTTGCTCCATGGTGGACCGCATCGTGCCTGCGCCATCCAGTGACGATCGCGACTTCGCAAGCACCGCCATAGGCGCCGACGATCGCGGCGCAATCGTCACCGAGCCTTTCAGTCAATGGGTCATCGAGGATGATTTTGCCGGCTCCCGGCCAGCCTGGGATCTCGTCGGCGCCAGTATCGTCACCGACGTTGCCCCCTATGAAACCGCGAAGCTGCGCATGTTGAACGGCGCACATTCCGCGCTTGCATATCTTGGACTGTTGCGTGACCACAGCTTCGTGCGCGAAGCGGTGATGGATCCAATCGTTCGCCCCATCGTGACCGCGCTTATGCGGGACGAAGCACTGCCCACCATAAAGCCGGCGCCAGAGCAGGATCTTTCCGCTTATGCCGACCAATTGCTTGATCGGTTTGCCAATCCGACTGTCGACCACAAACTGATCCAGATTGCGATGGACGGCAGCCAGAAAGTCCCGCAACGCTGGCTTGAGACCTTGGCCGAGCGCCAATGCGCGGGACAGCAAAGCCCAGCGATCCTGGCCGCCATCGCTGCTTGGCGCCGCCACTTACGCGGTGACAATGTCGACCGGTGGGGGCAGATCGAAGATCCGATGGCCGATATATTGAGCGCTTTCGCGCGCCGCGACGACGAAGGCTTCGCCCATGCCATTCTCGGCCCAGACGGCATCTTCGCTCCTCATTGCGTCGCGAATGCCCTTACCATGGAGCACCTTGTCCAGGCCTTGGGCAATAGGATGGCGGGCGATTCGACCGCTGATGACGCTTGAGATTGGTAAGGCAACTTGCGGCAGCAAAAAAGCTGTGACATGGTCAAACCCATGCAACCCAAGCTGAAGCTGTATCAAAATGTCGCCCGGAAGATTGAGCAGGGCATCAAGGATGGTGCCTATCCCCTGGGCGCACGCCTCCCACCTGAACGAGATCTGGCTGACAAATTTGGTGTCAGCCGACCGACGGTGAGGGAAGCAATCATTGCCCTCGAGATCCGCAATCTCGTGGAGGTCAAACATGGGTCTGGCGTATATGTTGTCCACCTGCCGGCGATGGAGGAAAATCTTGCCGAGCTGGACGTCGGCGCGTTTGAGCTGATCGAAGCCCGTATGATGTTCGAGGGGGAGGCCGCGGCACTAGCCGCGCTGGCCATGACGGACGACGAATTGCGCGAATTGGGCGATATTCTGGTAAAGATGGAGGACGTTGACCCTGCGTCGGCAGAAGAACTATCCTTCGACCGCAAGTTCCATTTGTCGATTGCAAGAGGAACCAAGAACAGTCTTATCGAACAGACAATCGAAACATTATGGGATGTTCGAGAAACTTCGCCCCTTTGCAAGCATATGTTTCACCAGGCACGAAGCAGTGGCATTAATCCTCGGCCTTCAGAACACAGGAGGATTTTGGACGCACTGTCAACTCGCGACCCTGCTGCATCACGCAGCGCGATGCGCGATCACCTTCGCCGTGTGTCTGAAGATTTGCTCGTTGTCACCGAACTCGAATTGATCGAAAAAGCAAAGAAAGAGATAGGCGACAAGCGCCGGCGGCTTGTTGGCAAATAATGCATGCCCTCGACTGATTGCATCGACCTTGTCAGGTGGGATTGATGTCCAAGACGCTATCAAAACAAAATCAAACGGATAGAGGGCTGATTGCCCGATACGCCGGTATGCCTCCACCGGCACTCTCCTGGCCAAGCCCGGTCGCAGCCTTTGCGTGTCGTAGATGAGTGATCTACCGGCAAGGCCAGCTCAAGATCCGATCCGGCTTCACAGGAATGGATATAAGCGCACGCAAACTTCATCGATCGCCAGGCGTTCGATGAAGACGTTGACCATTACCGCCAGATTCTGGCGCCAACGCTGCGTCCCGGCGAACTCGTAACTCTCGACAATCCGCCTACGCACAAAACAATGGCCGACCGTGAAGGCATGAAGCGGCAGGCGCGCATATCTCGCTCCTGCCGCTATACAGGCGGGCTTCAACCCCATCGGAAACGCGGTCTCAAAGCTTGAGGTGTAAGCATACGCCGAGTACCGCGGCGCAGTTTGGATCAGGCGGCGAGCGCGACTTGGGCGGCCTTCCAATTCCACGGGAGCAGTTCGTCGAGGCGGCTGACGGGATGGTCGGCGATGCGGGCGAGGACGTAGGCGAGCCATGCCTGCGGATCGACGTTGTTGAGTCGACAGGTCAGGATCAGCGAATAGGCGACCGCCGCCCGCTGGCCACCGCGATCCGAGCCGCAAAACAGCCACGACTTGCGCCCGAGAGGCACGCAGCGCAGTGAACGCTCGGCGGCGTTGTTTGAGAGACAGACCTTGCCATCGCTGAGGAAGCGGGTGAACGCGTCCCAGCGGCGCAGCATATAGTTGATGGCCTTGGCGAGGTCGTGGTTGCGCGAGATCCGGGCCAGCTGCGCGTTCAGCCATTTGTGGAGCTCGGCCATCAACGGCGCGCTGAGTTCCTGACGGACGGCGAGGCGCTCGGCCGGGCTCTTGCCATTGATGTCGCGCTCGATCGCGAACAGGGCGTCGAGCTTCTGCACGGCCTCGAGCGCGATCGGATAGACGATCGGCGCCTTCTTGCCGCGGCTCTTCTTGCGTGCCGCGCCCTCGACGTCGGCGAGCTCGAAAAACTTCCTCCGCGCGTGCGCGAAGCATCCCGCCTCGAGGATCGGCCCGGGCTGCCGGTTGGGCGCATAGAGCTCATTGTAGCCGCTATAGGCGTCGGCTTGCAGAATCCCTGACCAGGCCGTGAGGTGGCGCCGTGGATGGTCGCCGCATCGGTCGCGGGAATAGTAGAAGACGACCGAGGGCGGATCATTGCCCCCGAAGGGTCGATCGTCATGCACATAGTTCCATAATCGACCGGTGACGGTCTTGCCCTTGGCCATGACCGGCACGGTGGTATCGTCGCCGTGCAGGCGCTCGGCGGCGAAGGTGTGGCCCTCCATCAGGTGGAAGACTGGCATGAGCGCCTGACAGGCCGCACCGATCTGGTCAGCCAGTGTTGACACGCTGAGCGGCACGCCTTCGCTGGCGAAGCGCTCGGCCTGGCGGTGGAGCGGCTGATGCTGGCCGTACTTGTCGAACAGCAGCATGGCGAGGAAGCTGGGGCCAGCCCATCCGCGCGGGGTGACGTGGAAGGGTGCGGGCGGCTGCGTGATCTTCTCGCAATCCCGGCAGGCGAACTTCTCACGCACCGTCTGGATGACCTTCCACGAACGCGGGATCACCTCGAGCGTCTCGGTTATATCTTCGCCGAGCTTCGACAGGCGCCCGCCCCCACAAGCCGGGCACGAGCACGGCGCGGGCACGACGACGCGCTCGCGCGGCAGGTGGTCGGGAAATGGCTTCCTGACCGGCTTCCTGCGCTGGAAAGCGGAAACGGTTGCCGTCATTGCCGCGGCGGCTTCGGCGGCGAGTTCGTCCTCGGCCGCGTCGGCTTCGAGGTCTTCGAGCCGGAGCTCAAACTGCGCGAGCAGCCGCTCCGTGCGTTCGGCACTGGGGCCGAACTGCTCACGCCTCAGCTTGGCGTTCTGCAGCTTGAGGTGTGCGATCAGCGCTTCGGTGGCGCTCGCGAGGGCGCGGGCGTTGGCCAGCTCGGCCTCGACGCTTGCGGCGCGTTGCTCAGCCTCGTCAGCCCTCAGAAGCGCCGTTGCGAGGAGCGCCTTGAGCGCATCGGCGTCGTCCGGAAAGGGCGAAACGGCGGCTTCCATGAACGAAGTGAATCATCCCCAGGCCCCGAGGGCAAGCCGAAAATGCGCGGTCTTGTGAAGTTATCCGGCACTCTGCGGACGCCAGCTATACTGCGGGTTGCGCCAGTCGATCCCGTCGAGCAGGCAGGCCAATTGCGAACTCGTCAGCGACACCACGCCGTCCTTCGCGGAGGGCCAGATGAACTTACCCTTCTCGAGCCGCCGTGTGTACAGCGACATGGCAATCCCATCATGCCAGATAATCTTTATCAGCGATCCGGAGCGGCCCCGGAAGACCCAGAGATCGCCGGCGAACGGGTCCCTGGTGAAGTGCTGCTGGACCATCGCCGCCAGGCTCTGCATCCCGCGCCGCATATCGGTATGGCCCATCGCGATCCACACCCGCGCACCCGACGGGATCATCGCACCGCCCTCAGCGCAGCCGCTGCCAACGCCGGCGGCGTCGATGCCGAAATGCGCATCCGCCGACCATCGGTCAGCTCCAGCACGATCGCCGCTTCCGGCTCGGTCGGTGCGGTGGGGACCACGGCCGGCTCCGGCGTATTGTCGATCACCGCCGGGACGAACGCCTCTTGCACCCGGCGCAGAGCCGCACGACGCCACTGATAGATCAGGCTACGAGAGACGTCGTACCGCCGCGCAACGTGCTGGACCTTGGCACCAGGCGAAAACGCCTCACGAAGAATCTCGAGCCGTTCCTCATCCGACCAATCCCGGCGGCGAGCAGCCCCCGTCAACACCGTCACCTGCGTCATGGCTGTCCTTAAGCGCGTCCTTATGTGCGACCTTAAGGACGTCCTGCGCACTCCTCTGCGCTTCGGCAAGCGGGTCAGGCCGGACGGTTACCTTGAGGTCATCCTGCGAAAAACAGTTTGCCAACCGTCACGGAACTTTGAAATGCGACACGCGATGCCTTGCCGCACTTCAGTGCGCAGACCACTTCGCTGCTGTCGGGTATGAACTAGTGGTCCGATTCTGACATTTGCTACCTTATGGGATAAGGCGTGTTCAAATGTCAGAATCTTTTCGGACCACTAGCAATCTTTTGATTCTAGTGGATTTTACGATTTTGACATTTGCAGCCCCATCCCAGCCGCCAGGGGATGCAAATGTCAAAATCAA
Organism: Sphingobium sp. B2; assembly: GCF_007693735.1. Lineage (NCBI taxonomy): Bacteria > Pseudomonadati > Pseudomonadota > Alphaproteobacteria > Sphingomonadales > Sphingobiaceae > Sphingobium > Sphingobium sp. B2. The sequence goes on along the minus strand of NZ_VDBZ01000002.1, from coordinate 56,083 downwards.
TCCACTAGAGTGATCAGAGCCGGATCTAGCTGCCCCCTTCGCGAAATGCGTCCAAGGTTCCAAGATCGTCCATGGCCGTACCAATCCGACGCAAGAACTCGAGTGTGACATCCATTGGTTGCATGTCTGGCATACCCTCAGCCGGATTGATGGTGATTGTCCACCATGTGAGTGCGGTCACCAATTGCTGCCTATAGTGCAGCCATGCCTCATCAAAGTCGACCTTTGGCCCGCCTTCCATGTGCAAATGATCCAAATAGTAACGGAGAAGATCGCGCTCCCACATGCGACGATCCTCGATCGTGAGTGCAGTGGCGATCGTATAGCAGACATCCCGGCTCCAGTGCCCTCTAACCGCGCACTGCCAATCGCTCAAGCCCATCTCGCCATTGCCGGCCACATACCAGTTCTTGAGATGGACATCATGGTGCACGAATGTCTTGGGTGCCTGATCATGAAAGGCGATCGACTGCATCGTGGCGGGCCAGATTTCCGCGGCTCTGGCCGAGAGAGTTGATGGAAAGACATCCCGCGACTTCTGGAAACCCACTTCCGAGCCTTCACGCATCCCGAAAATGAGCGTGCGGTCGAAATATTCGGGCCAAGTCAGAAAATTGTCCGTAGTGATCTTGATCAGAGCCGGATCGCTGTAACATTTGCCATGCATGCGAGCGAGCAGGCGAAGCTGGCTCTCGGCCCGCGCGCGCGTCATTATCGTCTTGTGATCGCAGAACTCAGTGACACTTTCAGTGATGTCGTTCAGCACGATCATCGATTTCCAGGTTTCTATGTCGAGCTTCACATAATAGGCGTGCGGGGATTCGATATCCAGTAGCGGGCGCACCTTGTCATAGTAGTTGCTTTCGCATTCCGCTCCTTGCGCAATCCCCAGGATGACTCGATTAGGCAGGTCGAAGGCTGCCTTGCAGAATATGCTCGAAGGCAGCTTCCCTGAAGCCTCGCCAGCCGCGTTATAACTCAGCGCAATCCGTCGCCGGTTGGAGGATCCGTTATCGACCACGCCAAGATCGAAATCGATCACTTCCGCGCCCGGAACATCATTGCAGAGACAGTCCGTCAGCCACTCTTTCGTGATCCACTCAAATGCGATCGGAAGCTCGTCACGCCGCGTTACCGGATGCGCGTTGTGCGCCTGATCGTGCAAATACGCCGCTTCCACTGCTTTGTTGACGTCATTCATGCTGATGGGCACTCCTCAAATCAATGTTCTTAAGACTTTGAATTCATGAATAATATTGGTAATTCAAACTGCCACGATCACGGCATCGAGCAAAGCTGCCGAGCGCTTGGTGCGCGTCAATGGCGGCACCAATCTGCTTCAAGTAACCCCGCGACAGTCCTTCCCGGCTACCGCTCCTCACGCCCACTCACCGTAGGTGAGGCAACTCCCGCTCGTCACATCAACCATGTTGTACCATCGCATGCGTCGTCCCGCGCCATCGCGCATCCACAACCGGCTATACGCACGACCAGACTTTGGACCGGGCGATGATGGCCTGCATCACCGACCGGTCCGCCATATCCCATCAGCTTACCACCGAAAGGAAGCCTCCAATCCATAGGTGCGTGGCGCCGCCGGGGCAGAGCCGAACGCAGAGCCCGAAGCCTGAGCATAGTAGCCAAGGTTGACTTTGCGATTCGTGATATTTTTCATCCAGAAACGCAAACTGACGTTTTCCAGCGATTCAGGAGAAAGAGAGACGGAACTGTTGAGCAAAAAATGGGCGCGTTCATACCAAAGATTGTCGGCATCCCAGGGGAATTTGCTCGAATAGTTAGCGGTCAGATCGAATGTCGCCTTACCCATGCTCGCGACTTCTGCTTCGTAGCTTACACTACCCGAGAATTTCCACTTCGACGCCATCGGCAAGGTGTTGCCATTTCCGTTGACGAAGATGGCATTGATGTTGCCAGGCGCGATTGGTGGGGTCGGACTGAGTGTCGCGCAGGTTGCCGCATCAATTTTCGGGCTTGGACAATAGGACGGCGCGTCCGGGAAGTCCCGGAATTTCGCGTCGAGATAGCTACCGGCAAGGCGCAGCGTCAAACCCTGGGTCGGGGCAAACGCAGCGTCAAACTCGACACCCTTGGTCCGCGCCGAACCGGCATTCTTTAGCGCCACAAGGCCATTGCGCTGGCCAGTCACCTGCGGGCTATCAATATCGTTCCAGAACAGCGCGAGGTTAAACCGCACGCGTCGGTCGAACATCTCGGACTTGAGCCCTATTTCATACGCATCCACCACTTCGGGGCGCAGCGCAGGCGAATCGAGCGGCAAGGTGTTGAAAGTACCTGCCTTGAAACCCCGGCTCAAGCTACCGTAAATCATTACGTCCTGGGCAACCTCGTGGTCGATCGCTCCCTTCCATGTGAGCTTCTTGAAAGTCGGGCTGGTATCTGGAACCGTCACAGTGTCGTCTGTACAAGGCAGCGCCGTATCGGGCAGAAGGGTAATCTGCGTACATCCCTGTCCGATCACCTTGTCCTTGGTATAGCGGAGGCCAGCGGTGACATGGGTGCGATCACCGATCGGAATCGTGGTCTGGCCAAACCCTGCATATGATTTCACCTTCTGCTGACCGAACAACCCGATCGATGCAAGACCAAAGCCGTTTACGGCCGGTCCGGTAATCAGCGTCGGGCCGAACCCGCCATCGGCGTTGAGATAAAAGGCGCCGACAATCCATTGGATCGCAGAACTTGGCTTGGACTTCAGCTGCAACTCCTGGCTGAACTGCTTGTCGACAATGTTCAGATCATAGAATGCCCAAGCGTATGGCGAAGTATTACCATTGGCAAAAAATACTTCGTCGTTCTTGCGATAGGCGGTAATGCTGACGAGATCGGCAAATCCAAGTTCCTGATCGATGCGGCCGGAAAAGCCGTAGCCCTCAGATTTATCATATTGCGGGCCACGATTAGCCTTGCTGCCTGCCGGGCGGGTTAGTGGCAGGCTGACGTCATAAAAGCCGAGCGTAGGCAGGACTTGTGAAGGACATGGGTGCAGGCCGCACACATTAGCGAAGCCATTATGTGCTCCGTCAGGAGTGCCACCGATCGACCCTGGAAGCGGGCGAACGTTAAAGCCGATCTCACTTGTACTGTTCTGATAATAGCCAATCAGCTTCACAGTAGTAGTGTCCGTCAGTTCTGCGAGAATCTTACCCCGCATGGACAAAGATTTGTCCTTCCAATAATCATCCCCGCCAGGGAGGAAGCCTTTTGAAGTATCGAAGGGATCGACCAATTGCTTGTTGCGACCCCAACCTTTTCCTTGGTTGTGATAGCTAACAGAGTAATTAGCTGCCAAACGGTCGGTCAGCGGGATGTTGATATACCCCTTCAGGTCGACCGTATCGTAATTCGCGTATCCCGCGCTCATCTCACCTGAGAATTCGCCAGTGCTTGGATCGCGCGTATAAACTGAGATGACGCCGCCGCTGGCATTGCGGCCGAAAAGCGTGCCCTGCGGGCCTTTCAGCACCTCAACCCGCTCGACGCTCGACAGATTGAAGAACGGCGCAGCAGCGCGAATAAAATATACATCGTCAATGTAGACCGGGACACTGGCTTCGTTGCCGGCAGTGGTGACCGGATTGCCTACGCCTCGAATGAACGTCGTTAACACCCCCGCGCCAGCGCTGATCTGAAGCGCCGGATCGATTCGGTTGAGTTCGCCCACCTGCTGGATGCCAGCCTTGACCAGCGCATCGCCACTTACGGCCGTAATCGTGAGCGGCGTGTCCTGAACATTCTGGGAGCGCTTTTGCGCAGTCACCACGATATCGGCAAGTCCGACATTTGACTCTGCACTATCTGCATTCTGCATCGGCTGCGCAGGCTGGGCACCCTGAGCGAAGGCCGGTGATGACAGTGCCGTAGCCACCATCCAGCCGCTGGTCAGCAGCACAGACGCCCTGAAACCTTTCCTCATTTCTCTCTCCCTTTTTTCGTATTTGGAACTTGTCGTCCCGTTGCGTTCGCCCGCAGCTTATACCCGTTGCGTTCGCAACCAGCGTCTCAATCGAGCCAATACAGCTGTGGTCAAATATTAGTGCGAGATGCGAACGCGACCTTGCAGGCATATTGATTAATCCGACCAGACGCCTAGGCGGCGTGGACAAATTTGAGCCAGTATCTGACTGTGGCGATATGGACCATGCCAAGGAAGCTATTGGCAAGCTGGTCGTAGCGGGTGGCGACGGCGCGGTTGATCTTGAGCTGTCCGAACATACGTTCGATGCAGTTGCGCTGCTTGTAGAGCGCCCGGTCATGCTCGATTTTCACGCGCCGGTTTGACCGACCCGGAATCACGGCATCGATATTCCGTTTGGCGAGGTCAGCACGGATTGCGTCGGCGTCGTAGCCCTTGTCGGCGAGCAAGGCGTCAGGTGCGCGCTCGGGTAGGTCGATCAGGGCGTCATAGGCCTTGCAATCTGCCGCCTCGCCGACCGTCAGATGGAAGGCGAGCGGTCGCCCGAGGGCATCAGCCAGGCAGTGAAGTTTACTGGTGAACCCGCCCCGCGAGCGGCCAAGAGCGCGTCGATCAGCCCCCCTTTTCCGCCCGCTGCCGATACGTGGGCGCGGACTGTGGTGCTGTCGATGCTGTAATGACCGCTGTCTGCCATGACCTCGGCCAGCGTCACTGCTACGGTTTCCCAGACCCCGGCCTCGCTCCATCGCCGGAACCGTCGATAGATGGTGTTCCAACTGCCATATTTGGGTGGCACGTCGCGCCACGGAGCACCGCAACGAAGTCGCCAGAGGATACCATTGATGATCGAGCGGTTCTGTTCGGGCGGCCTGCCTCGACCACGGTTCTCAGGCTCGATGGGCAACAAACCTTTCAGAATACGCCATTCTGCTTCGGTGAGATCACCCCGGCTCAAGACTGCCTCCAAAAGGCAGCCTTGAATCAATCCTCGGGCGCCGCGTCAATAAGGTTCGGTTGCCGATGCTCCTATCCGCTGCCAAAACACCCTTATGAAGAACGTCCAGATCATTGACGGTGCGGTGAATGCTACCTTCAGCGTGTTCCAGGCGACTGCGGAAGAGTTCGAAGCGATCTTTCCGGATGGGCGCGACATGGAACTGGTCGAAGACCTGATCGACCGGCTTGGGGACGACGCTGCAGGGGCGGTGTTGGCGCCGCTCTGGGACCGCCCGATGCTCAAGCGCGATGCGCTCGGCATTCACGGCACCCTGTTTTACGACAATGAGGATCGGCGAGCCCACATCCCGCCGTCAAAGCGTGAAGTCGATTGGGATAGCGGTTCGATCAACCAAGCGCAGCGAGTCCTGTTCGCCAAGCATCGCTAATTTGTCCACGCTGCCTAGGGCATATGCCGCCGCAAATTCTACCGCGGAAGCCGATAAAAACGTCAACAATGCATGACCAGCACCCTTCAAAGCGCAGATTTTCGCGTGGAAAGGGCTTTCAATGAAGGGGTGGACACAATGATACGACAACAGAGAGATACATGACCTGATATGGCGAGCCATCCCGATTTCAGCCGCTCAAGCGTCAGGACGACTGGGTCATGCATCGGGGCAATCGCCGTAGGCTCCAGGTTTGCCAGACCGTTCGAACCGGCAGCGATCTCCCACTATGTCCCGACCGACTGAATTCGGATTGGAGGAAGCAGGGTCTCGACATAGGTTGGCTCACATGTTGTCAGCGATCGCTAGTCACCATCCGTGCGGGATTGGGAATTGCCATGAAACTTGATCGGATCGACCTTAAAATCCTTCGGCAGCTTCAGACCGACGGTCGCATCAGCAACGTCGATTTGGCAGATGCCGTCGGCCTGTCCCCCAGTCCCTGCCTGGCGCGGATCAAGCGCCTCCAGAAAGCAGGGATCATCGTCGGGTATGAAGCGCAATTTGATCTGGAGAAGTTGGGAAACTTCATAACCGCCTATGTTCAGGTCATTCTGAAAAACCACCGGCGTGCGGAAGCGCAGAGATTTGAAAAGGCGATCATCCGCATCCGGGAAGTGGTGGAATTCCACATGGTCAACGGCAAATATGATTATCTCATGAAAATCGTCGCGCCGGGATATGATGGCCCCGCGCGCGTCATGGAGGATATTTGGCAGGCGGATCTGGGAATTCAGAGCTATTCCGTCTTCATCGTTTCCGGAATGCCCATCCGCAACCGGCCGCTGCCTATTGGCGTCTAGGCCAAGCCTGTCCGACGATAGCGGCACTGCATATTGATGCTGGCCAATATGCAGGTTCACAGGGCAAGATTCTTCGAAAGGCTGGAAGCACAGCAGCATTTCCCGCAACGCTTTGCCTAGCATCAAGCGCGTCAGACATCACAATCAAAGTGCGAGCGACCATGTTCAGGCCCAAATATATTAGTTTCGACTGCTATGGCACGATGATCAATTTCATTATGGGGCCGACGGCGGGTCAGATTTTCGCCGATCGGGTCGATCCCGCGAAGATGCCCGGATTCCTCGATGCCTTTCGCATCTATCGGCTGGATGAAGTGCTGGGCGCATGGAAGCCGTTCTACGACGTCATTGACAATGCGATCGCGCGCGCGTGCGAGCGATATGGCGTGGTCTGTGACGCCAGCGACGTCCAGGCGCTATACGATGCTATTCCGACCTGGCAGCCCCATGCGGATGTGCCGGGACCATTGGGCCGGGTAGCGGAACATTATCCGCTCGTCATCCTCTCCAACAGCATGACCGACCTTATCCCCCACAGCGCGCGCAACATCGGCGTACCGTTCCACGCAATTTACACAGCGGAGGAGGCCGGCGCCTACAAGCCGCTGTTGCGGCCCTTTGAATATATGGTCGATCAACTGGGCTGCGCGCCGGAAGACATGATGCATGTCTCATCCAGCCCGCGCTATGATCTGATGAGCGCGCATGACCTGGGCTTTGGCGCCAAGGTTTTCGTCGATCGCGGCCATGAAGCGCCGACAGACCATTATGGCGTCGTGCGGATCAAGGACTTTAGCGAACTTCCCGCTCTGGTCGGGCTTTAAGATATGTCAGGCGATCGGTACATGATGTACCGATCGCCAATCAGACTGCCTGCAATTTTCAAAACGGAGATCGTGCGATCGCAGAGGCCATGATGAAATTTGATGCGATCGATCTTCGGATCATGGCGGAGTTGGAAAAACAGGGCCGCATGACCAATTCGCTGCTGGCGGAAAAGGTCGGCCTGACGCCAAGTCCCTGCCTGACCCGTGTGACGCGCCTTGAAAAGGCGGGATATATTACCGGCTATCGGGCGAAGCTCAATCTTTCGGCGATCGGTGAACTGGTCACGGTTTTCACGGAGATCACCCTCCAGGATCGACGCATGGCGACCGTGTCGCGCTTCGAACAGAAGCTCAAGACAATCGATGAATTGTGCGAATGCGCGCGCGTCACCGGCGATTGCGATTATATCCTCAAATTCGTGACGCGATCTGTCGCCCATTATTGCGAAACGATCATGAAGATCGTCGACGAAGGATCGCTGGTGGATCGCTATTTCAGCTATTTCGTCGTGCGCAGCTTCAATCTGGGCGACAGGGGATATCTGGACGAATTGGAACAGCCTGCCTGACCGGCGATGACATCATGAAGGCCAAGGCGGCAAACTCATGGTCATACCCACAGCGCAATCGGTGTAATTTCCTGTTTCCCTTTACTTTTGCCGGAATCGGAAATGCGTTGGCCGACGATCGCTTCTGGCAGAAAAACTGCCAACTGCCGCAGATCATCAGCCGATAGCATCCGCAGATAAGCAATATTCAGCACAAATTATGGCGCCGCCCGAGCGACAACAGCCTCGAACAGCAAGGCTGAAAAAGGATGGGTGTCAGGATGATGGATGCAAACCATCTGACGCCGACAATCATAGGCAGATAGATGTTACTCGATCCGACGCTCACCACCAAGCCGCCACAGGTCACGCCGCAGGATGCCGAAACTTGCGCGCGGCGCTTCTACGGGCTGGAATTGAATGCGCACCCGCTGTCTGGCGAACGCGACCGTAACTTCAGAATGGATGGCCAGGATGGACGCCAGTTCCTGCTGAAATTCTCCAATCCCGCCGAAGCGGTAGAGATCGTCAATCTCCAGACCTGCGTTCTCAATCATATCCGTCAGAAGGATCCTACGCTTCCTATACCGCATATGGTGGCCGCGAACGACGGCGCGTTCGAAACGGCTATCGAACTGGACGATGGTCGATTGTCCATCCTGCGGATGTTGACCTTCCTGCCGGGCACACCCTTGCATCAATCAGAACGGACCAGCCGGCAACGGCGCGCATTGGGCCACTGTCTGGCCCGTCTGGACCGCGCACTGGAAGGCTTCACCCATCCCGCCGCCAACCATGATCTGTTGTGGAACGTTGCCGCCGCGCACAGGCTGAAGGGCATGATCGAAGGCGTGGCCGATCCCGCGCGACGCCAACTCCTGCAGAATTTCATGGCCGACTATGAAGCCAGCGTCCTGCCGCAATTGAAGGGGTTGCGGGCGCAACTCATCCACAACGACTTCAATCTCGGCAACGTGCTGGTCGATCCGGATGATAGCGAAGCCGTGGCGGCCGTCATTGACTTTGGCGACATCGTCCATGGGCCATTGGTCGGGGAAATCGCGACCGCCGCCGCCTATCAACTGGGCGATGACCCGGATCCGCTGCGTGGCGCAGCGGAAATGATTGGCGCTTATGACGCGGTTTTACCCCTGCAGCACACGGAAAAGGCCGTTCTGCTTGATCTCGTGACCGCACGCTTGGTGATCACCGTGTTGATCACCGAATGGCGCGCAGCCCGCTACCCCGACAATTACCAATATATCATGCGCAACAATGGTCTTGCCTGGAAGGGCCTTGATCAATTTCAGCGGCTTTCGCGCGATGAGGCCAGCGCGCAATTACTGCAATTCTGTTCGTCGGGAGACAAATGATGACGATCCAAGACAATTCATCAGTCAACGCCTTCATTCCCGGCCAGGTGCAACTGGACGCGCATGAGGCGAACATGGTCGCGATGCGCGACCGTTTGCTCGGACCAGCCTATCGCCTGATGTATCAAAAGCCGCTCCACTTCGTCCGGGGCGAGGGCGTGTGGCTCTACGACGCCTCCGGCCGGCCGTTTCTCGATACCTATAATAATGTCGTTTCTCTGGGACACTGCCATCCCGATGTGGTGGAAGCGATCACCAGGCAGGTTGCGACGCTGTGCACCAACACCCGCTATCTGCATGAAACCATTCTTGAACTCGCGGACGGCCTGCTGTCGACGGTCAGCAGCGAATTGTCGCACATGATGCTGACCTGCTCCGGCAGCGAAGCGAACGACCTTGCCTACCGCATCGCCAAGGTCCGGACCGGCGGGACCGGCATCATCATCACCGAAACGGCCTATCACGGCATAACCGACACCGTATCGCAATTCTCACCCACGCTTGGGCCGGCCGTCAATCTGGGCGCGCATGTTCGCACCGTTCCAGCGCCAGCCGCCTACAGAAGCGGACCAAATGTTGCGGAGCGCTTCCAGCGCGACGTCGAAACGGCAATTGCGGATCTGATGCGGCATGGCATCCGGCCTGCTATGCTGATCGTGGACTCAATCTTTACGAGCGATGGCATTCTGCCGGAGGAGCCAGGCTTTCTGAAGGGTGCCGTCGATGCGATCCGCGAAGCAGGTGGCATCTTCGTCGCCGATGAAGTGCAGCCGGGTTTTGGTCGCACTGGAAGCCATATGTGGGGCTTTCAGCGTCATGACGTAACCCCCGATATCGTTACCCTGGGCAAGCCGATGGGCAATGGCCAGCCAATCGCGGGCCTTCTTGCGCGCCATGATATTGTGGAAAAGTTCGGTAACAGCGCGCGTTATTTCAATACCTTCGCCGGCAACACTGTGTCCTGCGCAGCAGCGGTCGCCGTTCTCAAGGTCATTCAGCGCGACCAGATCAAAGACAATGCGCGGGACGTCGGTGCCTATCTGCTGGAGAAGGTCGATGCGCTTCGGGCGCGTCACGAGTGCCTTGGCCATGTCCGGGGAGCGGGCCTGTTCGTCGCCGCCGATATTGTGTCGGATCGTGAGACACAGGCAGGGGACCGTGTTCGTACCGCGCAGATCGTCAACGACATGCGTGAAAACGGCGTCCTGATCAGTGCCTGCGGCGCCGATCACAACATTCTCAAAATCCGCCCACCGCTGATCTTCAGTCGCGAAAATGTCGATCTGTTCGTCGATGTTCTTGATAGGGCGCTTGAACGCTGAAGCCTGCGCAGTAGATCAAGCACCGTCCGGCGTCGCTTCGCCGTTGTAACTGCGCAACATCGACTGGATGAAAGCAACAGGCAACTGCGGATCAACAGACGTTGGGTTGCCGCTTTTGGCGATGATCCGGCGATGGCAGAGGAGGGGCTCAGGCCCGCAATCCAGCCGCGGCGATTCCGGCAAGCGCGCAGGCTTCGTCGTTGTCACTCGTGTCGCCGGTGACGCCGACTGCGCCAATCACTGCACCCGCTTCGTTACGGATCAGCACGCCACCGGCGGCAGGGATTATGCCGCCGGCCGACAACCCGGCTGCCGTCGCAATGAATGTTGGCCGCTCGATGGCCATTTCCGCGATCGTGCGAGACGATACTCCCAAGGCCAGGGCGCCGGCCGCCTTGGCGGTAGCAATTTGCGGACGCAATGTGGAGGAACCGTCCTCCCGCGCAAAGGCAATCATGTGCCCTCCGGCGTCGAGCACGGCAACACTGACGGGCTTCAGTCCAAGCTTGCGCCCTTCCTTGAGAGCCGCATCGATGACGATCTGCGCTGTTGACAGAGAAATGCCCAAGAGGGTCATGATCTTTTTTCCTTTGCCGTAAGAGACATTGCATGGGGCATGGGGCCACCGGTCGCCCAGTCAAGCAGTTCGACCGTATGGACAACAGGTATGTTGGTGAAACGCGCGATCTGGGTCGCGCAACCGATATTGCCGGTCGCGACAACGTCGGCACCGAGCGCATCAATTGACTGCGCCTTCCGATCGCCCAACTTTTCCGCGATTTCAGGCTGGAGGATGTTATAAGTGCCCGCCGATCCGCAGCACAGGTGCGCTTCGGAAGGCGACCGAACTGGACTTGTAACGGTTTTGTGCCTGTCTCTTATACACATCTAGATGTGTATAAGAGACAGATCAACGGGATCAAGCCAGTCCGCACGCGCAAGCACAAGAGATGTGTATAAGAGACAGATCAACGGGATCAAGCCAGTCCGCACGCGCAAGCACAAGAGATGTGTATAAGAGACAGATCAACGGGATCAAGCCAGTCCGCACGCGCAAGCACAAGAGATGTGTATAAGAGACAGATCAACGGGATCAAGCCAGTCCGCACGCGCAAGCACAAGAGATGTGTATAAGAGACAGATCAACGGGATCAAGCCAGTCCGCACGCGCAAGCACAAGAGATGTGTATAAGAGACAGATCAACGGGATCAAGCCAGTCCGCACGCGCAAGCACAAGAGATGTGTATAAGAGACAGATCAACGGGATCAAGCCAGTCCGCACGCGCAAGCACAAGAGATGTGTATAAGAGACAGATCAACGGGATCAAGCCAGTCCGCACGCGCAAGCACAAGAGATGTGTATAAGAGACAGATCAACGGGATCAAGCCAGTCCGCACGCGCAAGCACAAGAGATGTGTATAAGAGACAGCTGCGATACCCACTTGCCCAGCGGCGACTTCCCTATCCCCAAATCCGAGGCAACCCGATCGCGCGGCAACCCGCTGGTCAGCGCCTGTCTCTTATACACATCTCCTGTTGCGAGCTCTACTCGCTCAGGTGACCGGCGCAAAACCGTTACAAGTCCAAACCGCATAGCCCGCTTTCGTGAGCAAGCTTTTGGGCAAATCGGTGACGCCCTGTCCATGCTGTAGCGAACAGGCCGGGTGATAGGCAACCGTAACGCCACATTCTTCGAGCTCCGGCAGCCCAATCCGGTCGAGATATTCGGTCACGTCCAGCGTGCGCCGACTGAGGTCGGCCGCCCTTTCAGCATAGGCTGGGTCATCGCGGAGCATGAAACCGTAATTCTTGATCGTCGTACCGCAGCCGGATGCCGTGACAATGATGGCATCGAGTCCCTCGCCCTCGATTTGTGCCGTCCAAACATCCACATTCCGCCGGGCGGCCTCGAGCGCGTCCTGTTCACGTCCCATATGATGGACTAGAGCGCCGCAACAGCCTTCGTTGGGGGCGAGCATCACTTCGTGTCCGAAACGATTGAGCAGACGGATCGTGGCTGCCCTGAACTCCGGCCTCAGCACGGGTTCAGCGCAACCTCTCAGAAGCGCGACGCGGCCCTTGCGATGCGCCAACGGCTTCGTGGTGTTGACGGTCGCCCTGGGCACCTTTGCGGGTGCCAGGTCGAGCATGGCGGCAAGCGGACGCAATGCTTCGACCCTGCGCAGGATCGGGCGAAAAGGTGCAGCCAGCTTGGCGAGCAGAAGCGCACCCCGGAAACGCCCCGGATAGGGCAGGATAAAGGCCAGCAATCGGCGTATCATCCGCTGCGCCAGGGGGCGTCGGTGGTTCTCCTCGATATAGCTTCGCGCATGATCAACGAGATGCATATAATTCACGCCCGAGGGGCAGGTCGTTTTGCACGACAGGCACGAGAGACAGCGATCGATATGCTTGACCACTTCGGCGCTCGGCGCGCGCTGGTTCTCCAGCATGTCTTTCATCAAGTAAATTCGTCCACGCGGCGAATCGAGTTCGTCGCCGAGCAGCACATAGGTGGGACAGGTCGCAGTGCAGAAGCCGCAATGCACGCATTTGCGGATCACCTGCTCCGAAGTGCGCATAGCTGGATCGGTTAGCGCCTTAGCCGTGAAACCCGTCTGCATCAGGCTGCTCCTCCAAATCGGCCAGTGGCGAAGACGTCTGCCGGGTCAAAAGCCCGGCGTACGCGATCAGCCAGCGCCGACACGCCTGGCGCGGAACCGTGCATCGCGGGAACGCGGCTACGCATTCCAACAGGCGCATCAACGAGAGTCGCCTCGCCACCGAGATCCAAGACGATCCGCCGGATATCTTCGCTTTCGTCGTCCAGGCCGATCCATACACGACCGCCACCCCAGTCCATCGCCCAATCCGCACCGAGCGTTTCGACGCGGCGTGTCAACTCAGCCGCATGGCGCGGGAGAAGATGCGCGCGCCATTTTACTCGCCCCTTTAGCGCCTCGCCTGTCATGGCTTCCCGCCATAGCAGGGCAGACGCCTCGCCATCACGCCGAAGCGTGCAATGGTCTTTAAGGATATCGGGCAGAACCGCGCACCGCGCCTCGACCGACGGCGCGAAACCGGCGATACGCAAAAGGGTCACCCCCCGGCGCAAGTGCGCAGCAGCGGACACGTCAGCATGGCTCCCCAGCGCACGGGCCATGGCTCGATATGCCGCCTCTGCGGGCAAGCCATCGGCAATCAGCGTTGCCGTCACGCGGGGACGGGGAAGAACTTTGAGTGTCAGTTCGGCAATGGCCCCAAGCCGGCCCCAAGACCCTGCCATCAGCTTGGGAAGGTCATAGCCGGTGACGTTTTTCACTACCTTGCCGCCGGCGACGAAAATCTCGCCCCTACCCGAAACGACGGTGACGCCCAAAAGATGATCGCGAACGCTACCGGCGGTTACCCGGCGTGACCCGGCAATCCCCGCAGCGACTGTTCCGCCGATCGTCGATGCCGCATCACCCCACGGCTCGAACGCCAGCATTTGCCCTTCCCCTTCGACCAGGGCGAGCACATTGGACAGCAGCGTACCGGGCCGGACCGTCAAAACCAGCTCTGCCGGATCGTAATCGACGATGCCCGAGAGCGCCGCCAGCGATACGATCTGCACCTCGCGCGGTGCGCCAAAGTCGGCGCGCGAACCACCTCCGCGAAGCTCAAGCTTTGTGCCGCCGGCGACAGCATCGGCTACGATCTGGCGCAAATCCTGTGCATCGCGGGGTTCCAGTATGGCCATCAGAAGCGGGGCAATTCGGGAAAAGCCAACTTGCCCTTATGTACATGCACGCGGCCAAGCTCGGCGCATCGATGCAGTGTCGGAAAAACTTTCCCGGGATTGAGCAGCAACTGGGGGTCGAAGGCGCATTTGACGCGTTGCTGCTGCTGCAGATCCTCTTGCGAGAACATCTCGGGCATGAGGTCACGCTTTTCAATGCCGACGCCGTGTTCGCCGGTCAGCACACCGCCCACCTCGACACACAAGCGCAGGATATCGTTGCCAAAAGCCTCGGCCCGGTCGAGTTCGCCAGGCTGGTTGGCGTCGTAGAGGATTAACGGATGCAGGTTGCCGTCACCAGCGTGGAAGACGTTGGCGACGCCCAGGCCATATTGCGCAGAAAGCTCCTCCATCCGGCGCAAAACGTCAGGAAGGCGACGACGCGGAATTGTCCCATCCATGCAATAATAGTCGGGGGAGATACGGCCCACCGCAGGAAAGGCCGCCTTACGGCCGGCCCAAAACGCCAGTCTTTCGCTTTCGTCGCGCGAGACACGGGTAGTGACTGCGCCATTGTCGGTCGCGATACGGGCGATTTCGACGATCAGGTGGTCGCATTCCGCAGCGGGGCCATCGACTTCGACGATCAGCAGCGCCCCGACGTCCAGCGGATAGCCGACCTGCACAAAAGCCTCGGCGGCGTGGATCGCAGGACGGTCCATCATCTCCATGCCCGCCGGAATTATCCCTTCCGCGATCACTTGCGCGACACAGGCTCCGGCGCTTTCGGCGTCGACGAAGCCGACCAGCACTGCACGCGCCGTTTCCGGTCGGGGCAGGATACGCACCGTGACCTCGGTCACGACGCCGAGCAGCCCTTCGGATCCCACTACTACGCCCAGCAGATCCAGTTCCGAAGGATCGAGATAGCCGCCCCCGAGCCGCACGACTTCGCCATCCATCAACACCATTTCGATGCCCAGCACATTATTGGTGGTGAGACCGTATTTGAGACAGTGCACGCCGCCCGAATTCTCGGCGACGTTGCCGCCGATCGAGCAGGCGATCTGGCTGCTGGGATCAGGTGCGTAATAAAAGCCGCGATCCTGAACGGCCTGCGATATCGCCAGATTGGTGACGCCTGGCTGTACCACCGCAATGCGATCGTCGTAGTCGATTTCAAGAATGCGCTTGAATTTGCCCAGCCCAAGCAAGACCGCATCAGCCAGCGGCAATGCCCCGCCGGAAAGCGAAGTTCCCGAACCGCGCGGTACAACCTTCACCCGCTCATCGTAACACCAACGCAGGATAGCCGAAATCTGCTCGACCGTTTCGGGCAGCACCACCAACATCGGTGGCTGGCGATAGGCAGTGAGACCGTCGGATTCCCAAGGACGCAGCGCATCGGCATCGTCGATCACGCCTTCTCCCGGCACGATCGCACGCATCGCGGCGATGATCCGCTCTCGTTTGGCAAGCGTGGCTTCGTCCGGCGCGGGCATCAAGATTGTCATGAACCCCTCCTGCTCCCTCGTCTGCCGGCCCGTTTGCATCATGACCCGTGATGCGAGCTTTGCTAGCATTCATCTTTGAGGTGCGGTAGAAGAAAAAAACTTATCACACTCATTCCCTGAGGTTACGAATGTTCGATCCGGACTACGATCTCTTTATTGCGATCGTCGAGAGCGGATCGATAAGCGCGACCGCCCGTCGCATGAGCCTATCCGCCCCAGCGGTGTCAAAACGTTTGGCCCGGCTGGAGGAACGCCTCGGCGGTCGTCTGCTGAATCGCACCACGCGCCGGTTGGCGCCAACGGCGGCAGGACGTGATCTGTACGACACGCTGGTTCCACTCCGCCGCGCTCTGGATGCCGCGAAAGAGCGTGTGGCTGGCCATCAAACGCAGATATCGGGCCGTTTGCGACTCAGCGCGCCAACATCTTTTGCCCGATTGCACGTCCTTCCTTGCTTGCCCCTCTTCATTGCACGCTACCCCGCCATCGAGTTGCAAGTGGACCTGTCGGACGAATTCGTGGACCTTCTATCTGGCCATTATGATTTGGCGATCCGCATCGGAGCCGGGGCCGGCCCCGGCCTTGTCGGCCATCGCATGGGGACCAGTCGCCGCGTGCTTTGCGCCTCACCCAAATATCTGGAGGCTTTCGGCGTTCCACAGAAAATCGGCGAACTCGCCCATCACCGGCTCCTGGCCACAGAAAGCCAGTTTCCGTGGATTCTCGATGGCCCGGGGGGAAGGGTTGTGCATCATGGACGAAGCTTCATCAGCACAAATTCCAGCGAAGTCGTACGTGAACTTGCGCTGGGGGGCTGCGGCTTAGCGCTTCGGTCGATTTGGGACGTCGATGAAGCCATCGCGTCCGGCAAGCTCGTTCGGGTGCTCGATCAATATGAAGGGCTTCAGGACGTCGGAATCTTCATGGTTCACGCGCCCTTCCCGATGCTGCCGGCGCGATTCCAGGCGATCATCGATCACCTTGGCGCGCAATTCGCTCGCATTGACGCCCTCGCCTAGTGATCGGGGGATGGTTTGTCAGCGGATCATCGCGCGAGGGGTATGCGTGTCAGTGTTTTATGCATGCCCGATGTAGCTGACACCTCAACGAGATGTACGTCAAGATCACCAGAGAGATGTCGATCTGGTGCGCCGTCGATCAAGAGGCCGAAATACTGGAGAGTCATTTGACGAAAAGACAGGATAAAAGAGCTGCTATAGGCCAGGAAAACTTATATTGAATTAAGTAGCACTTCAAATTGTTGGACGAAAATCTGTTTTACAATTTATCGCTTTCTGTCTTTTCCCCGATCATTCTGGCGGCTTCAATCAAACTTTTGCCAGTTTCTGATGCAGCATAGGCAGTCATGGTCACCGCGACCCCATTAGGCCCATCGAGCAGGACAAGGCCTTCTTCCACGCTCGCTTTGCCGGGCAGCGATTGAACACTGGTATCTTTCTGGCGGTATCATGATGTTAGCCTTTCGATGCCTGAGCGATCCGATATAGTCTCAATGTAGAGATAGGCGGGGTTAAACTGACCTCTGCGGGCCAGACCTTCGACGTCGAGAATTTCCACGAGCGATGAGCGAAAGATACACAGTCGTTCTTCCCGCAGCTGTCGCAGCACGCGATTGGTGTGAACACTTGTTATGCCGCAGATTTCCGAAATATCCGCTTGGGTTAGCCCCAAGGCAAAGCGCTTTCCGTCGCTCAAGCCGACCGGCACCAGGCGGGCGTTGGTTTCAGACAGAAAATGCGCCACACGCCCAACTGCGTCCAGCCGTCCCAGACGGAAGAGCCACGCCCGGTGCATGGCAGCATCGAGCAGGGTGGAAAACCATAGCTTGCGTGTGAACTCAGGCATTGTCGCGTTGATGTCGTCCAAAGCCTTGTGCGGAATGACTGCAATCGTCGCCGCTGTCAGGCTTGCGACATCATGATCCAATATCTTGAGCGGATAGCCGTGCAGGTCCAGAAAATCCCCTGGTACTTGGACAGCGACGAGTTGGCGCATTCCTTCGCGATCGTCCAAGTAACGGCACATGAAGCCCTCCAGCAGCAACATGCTCACGGACAGCGTGTCACCAGCCTGCACCACAGTCTTGCGCGCATCGATCGTTCGTATTTCGAAAACCGCTTTTTCCAGAATGGCGCGTTCATGAACATCCAGTTCGACGCCGCGACGATCCCTTAGAAATTTGTCGGTAAACAAGATTGGTCCTTCACGGTGAAAAAACCTGGGTTTGGACAATAGCAACGGTCCGTGGCGACGCCGTATCCAGCCGCCGGAAATAAATCACTATAACGTACATTAGTTTTAGATCCGTCGGCGCAACTTGCTGAAGAGCGCCGGGTTATCTCTCCGCAAGTTCTACGGGTTCCCGATCATGCGGGAATTCGTATTTATCTCGGATGGCCCTCAAACGTGCTGGAAACGCCTCCGGCGCCTCTCTCGTGCATAAGGATGCCCCATGCCCAAGTCCCCTCCCGCCGCCGGTAAAGTTCCCGGCGGTGCGCCCAAAAAGGCTTCTCGACCTGCACCTGCCGAAACTCTCTCAATGAACTTTGCAGAACCGCAGGCAGAAGGTGGCGAAACGCATCAGGTTGCTGGAGGCGACGTCGCGGTCTTGACGACGGCACATGGCATCCCGGTTGCCGATGATCAGAACAGCCTGAAACAGGGTGCGCGTGGCCCAACCTTGCTGGAGGACGCGCATTTCCGCGAAAAACTGTTTCATTTTGACCATGAAAGAATCCCCGAGCGCGTTGTCCATGCTCGCGGCTACGGTGCGCACGGCTATTTCGAACTGACGGAATCCTTAAGCGACGTCACCCGCGCGGATGTCCTCCAGCGGATCGGCGAACGCATTCCCGCTTTCGTGCGCTTCTCCACGGTCGCAGGGTCCAAAGGCTGTCTCTTATACACATCTAGATGTGTATAAGAGACAGCGGCTACGGTGCGCACGGCTATTTCCTGTCTCTTATACACATCTAGATGTGTATAAGAGACAGATCCTTAAGCGACGTCACCCGCGCGGATGTCCTCCCGCGGATCGGCGAACGCATGCCCGCTTTCGTGCGCTTCTCCACGGTCGCAGGGGCCAAAGGCTCCGCCGATCAGGCCCGCGACGTGCGCGGCGTTGCCGTGAAGCTCTACACGCAGGAAGGCAATTGGGACATTGTCGGCAATAATATCCCTGTCTTCTTCATACAGGACGCGATCAAATTCCCCGATTTGATCCACGCCGCCAAGCCGGAGCCGGACCGAGACTTTCCGCAGGCGCAGACTGCACATGACAATTTCTGGGACTTTATCAGCCTGACGCCCGAAAGCTTCCATATGGTGATGTGGACGATGTCGGACCGCGCTATTCCGCGTTCGCTGCGCACAATGGAGGGCTTTGGCGTCCACACCTTCCGCCTCGTCAATGCGGATGGCAAATCGACCTTCGTCAAATTCCACTGGAAGCCCAAGCAGGGCCTGCAATCGGTCATGTGGAACGAGGCGGTCAAGATTAACGGCGCTGATCCTGACTTCCATCGTCGCGACCTGTGGGACGCGATCAACGCCGGGGACTTTCCCGAATGGGAGCTAGGCGTTCAACTGTTTGACGATGCGTTTGCCGACAGCTTCGACTTCGACGTGCTGGATGCAACCAAGCTGATTCCGGAAGAATTGGTGCCTGTCCGCATCGTTGGGCGTTTGGTTCTGGACCGGGTCGTCGACAATTTCTTTGCCGAAACGGAACAGGTCGCCTTCATGACCCAGAATGTACCGCCGGGCATCGATTTCAGTAACGACCCGCTGCTCCAGGGCCGCAATTTTTCCTATCTTGATACTCAGATCAAGCGTCTGGGCAGCACCAACTTCACCCATTTGCCGATCAACGCACCCAAATGCCCGATGGCCCATTTCCAGCAGGATGGGCATATGGCGATGCGCAATCCCAAGGGGCGCGCCAATTATGAGCCCAATAGCTGGGGGGCGGCGCAGGGCGGTCCGCGCGAAGACCCGGTGCGTGGCTTTAACAGTTTCACGCAGGAGGCCGATGGCTCCAAACAGCGGGTCCGTTCAGAAAGCTTCGCCGATCATTACAGCCAGGCGCGACAATTCTTTACCAGCCAGACGCCGATCGAGCAGAAGCATATCGGCGACGCTATCGTGTTTGAACTGAGCAAGGTCGAACGTCCCGACATTCGCTCACGAACCGTCTCGCACCTGATCAACATCGACGCTACTCTGGCGCAAACTGTTGCTGACGGGCTTGGTCTTGCCTTGCCCGACCCGGCAAAGGCTGCGCGACCCACCATGATGGACCTGCCGACGTCTGATGCACTGAGCATCCTCAAAAACGGGCCGGACAGTTTCAAGGGGCGCAAGCTGGGCATCCTCCTGACCGACGGCGCTGATGCTGTCGTCTTTAATGCGCTGGTAAAGGCGGTCGACAAGGAGGGTGCGGTTTACGAGGTTGTCGCGCCCAAGATCGGCGGCGTGACCCTGTCGGATGGCACAGCGGTTCCGGCCAAACAGAAGATAGACGGGGGTCCCTCCGTTCTGTTCGACGCCATTGCCGTGGTGGCGTCACAGGAAGGCGCTGCGCTGCTAGCCATGGACGCGGCCGCCAAGGATTTCGTCACGGATGCCTTTGCGCATTGCAAATATATCGGTCTGACGGCTGAGGCGCAGGCCTTGCTTGAAAAGGCAGGGATAGCCGATGATCTGGACGAAGCCTGCCTGCCGCTGGCGACAGCGAAGGATGCCCGGTCATTCCTGACCGCTTGCCGGGCGTTGCGCTACTGGTCGCGCGAACTGACGGTCGATCTGGACGCCCAGCCCGACGCCTGATCGCGGATCTCTACGAAAATCAACGGGGCGATGGCTTCACGCCATCCCCAATCACGCGCGCGAGAGGATGACACTCTATGCGGATCGGCATCATCGCCCATCTCAAACATCCGATAGCCGAGCCCTTTGCCGGTGGATTGGAAATGCACACGCATCTGCTGGCAAGGTCGTTGAGGGATCGAGGCCATGCAGTGACTCTGTTCGCTTCATCTCGATCGCAGCCGGGGATAAATCTGGAAGCGATCTGCGCCGAAACCGCCATACAAACGGTGGGTACGACCGAAGCCAGCGACGTGCCCTTCTTTCGCGAACATCATGCCTATCTCAGTCTCATGACCGGTTTGCGCCATCGCGACTTCGACATCATCCATAATAATTCGCTCCACTATCTGCCTGTAGCTATGGCCGACAGCCTGCCCATGCCGATGGTGACGACGTTGCACACGCCGCCCTTCTGCTGGCTGGAAAGTGGTATCCGCCTATGTACAGCGCGCAGCCACAGTTTCGTCGCCGTGTCGCGCTCGGTTGCCGCTCTCTGGAACCACGTCACACATAGCGACGCAGTGATATGGAACGGCATCGACCTGCAAAAATTTGCTTTCCATCCTCAGCCCGCCGCCGATCCCTATCTGGTCTGGTATGGCCGCATCGTCCCGGAGAAGGGATTGCATCTGGCGATCGAAGCTGCCCGGCGCATTGGCCTTCCGCTGAAGATTGCAGGGCCAATCCTCGACGATGATTATTACCGGACACAGATTGCACCGGCGCTGAGTCAGGATGTCGCTCATGTCGGACATCTGACTCACGAGCAACTCGCCCACCTCGTTGGCGGCGCGCGCACCTTCCTCTGCACACCCATGTGGGATGAACCTTATGGCTTGGTCGTTGCCGAAGCGCTCGCCTGCGGCGTGCCGGTCGCGGCCTTTGCGCGCGGTGCGATCCCTGAAATATTGGATCCCAAATGCGGGGTCCTTGCAATCCCGGATGATGTGGTTTCGCTCGCCAACGCCGCGCTGGAGGCATTGGCGCTGGACCGCAGCGCGTGTCGAACCAGAGCGGAACAGATGTGCGATGCCGACCGCATGGTCGATAATTATGAGGCGCTATATCTGCGTCAAATTGCGAGGGCGGCTCCAACTGTCTGCAGCGAAAAAACTGCGTCCATCCATCTGATGCCCTCGACGCGCCTGCCCCATTCGGCATCAAGCGCTAGTTCGGCCTTCCTTGGCTGACGAGAGCGCCATGACGCTGTGCGTCTGCGTCGCTGCGCGGAATGAGTCGGCACGCCTGCCGATATTGCTCGATGCGCTTGCGATGCAGGACTGGCCCGATCCGATCCCGGTTTCGATAGCCATCAACAACAGTAGCGACAATAGCCGCGCTGTTGTCGAGGCCGCCCGCCAGCGTCACGCCGGGCGGCTCAATATATGCATAACCGAACATATCTTCGCGCCGGACCTTGCCCACGCCGGATCAGCCCGGCGGCTGGCAATGGACAAAGGCCTCGACCTTCTGCCTGCACTGGACAATACGGCTCTCGTCAGTACGGACGCTGACAGCCGCCCTCCGACCGACTGGCTGCGCAATATCGCCGCTGCCTTTTCGCGTGGCGCCGATATGGTGGGCGGCCGGATCGACATAGATGGCGCAGAACCCCTGCCACCTCAAGTGCAGCGCTTGCGCATGGCATGGGACCGGTATTGGGCCAACGTCCGTACCATCGAGGATATGATCGATCCTCTGCCCTGGGACCCCGCGCCCCGCCATGGTGATCATACCGGCGCTTCGCTCGCCATTCGCGCTGCGCTTTATCTCGCCTGCGGCGGTGTTCCCGCAATCGCGAGCGGAGAGGACCGCGCGCTCGTAATGGCAGCGCTCGCCCAGGGCGGGCGGCTTGTCCATCCCGTCACGGTCTCCACACGGGTCTCGCCACGGCTGGATGGACGCGCGGACGGCGGCATGGCGGCCGGGATGCAGACATTGTTCGCGAGCGCCCAAAAAAACATCTCACCCATGGCGCCAGCCTTCACCCATTGGCACGAACGCGCGCACTGGCGCAGGCAATTGCGTATGCAGCCCGATGGCGCTGCTTTGATCGCGTTGCAAGAACCCCTGCTGCCCCCGATGCCGCATGACATGGTGCTGGAACTCCAGCCATGACCCATCGCCCTATCGGCTACTATGTTCATCATCATGGCGCCGGCCATCGCGCGCGGGCGGAGGCGATCGCCGCCGCCATCGACTGGCCTGTCGTCCTAATAGGTACGGGGCTGGGCACGGCAGGGATTGACCTGTGCGATGACCGCCCCCTTTCTGGCAGCTTCGACGGTGTGGATGAGACGGCTTCACGCCCCGCTGCCTTGCACTACGCGCCTCTGGACCATGAAGGCGTGCGGTCGCGCGTGGCCCAGATCGCCCAATGGATCGCAACCGCGCGCCCTGCATTGCTGGTGGTC
The DNA here is from genome assembly GCF_007693735.1 of Sphingobium sp. B2. Classification (NCBI taxonomy): domain Bacteria; kingdom Pseudomonadati; phylum Pseudomonadota; class Alphaproteobacteria; order Sphingomonadales; family Sphingobiaceae; genus Sphingobium; species Sphingobium sp. B2. Next base: position 33,269 of record NZ_VDBZ01000002.1, on the reverse strand, counting down.
GATGTTTCGGTTGAAGTGGCGATGCTGGCCCGCCTCGCATCGGTCACCACCATCTATGTGCGACTTAACGGCGATCGCAGTGACGTAGCCCATCTTGACGCTTTCAGGGGCGCGACAGCGCTGCTTGCGCCGTTTCATCGCGAATTGGAAATGCCATCGACGCCCCTGTGGATCAGGAACAAGAGCCGTTATCTTCCCGGCATTACGCCAGCCACACCGGATCATCTTCCCGAGGATGACAGGATACTCGTGGTGATCGGTCGGGGCGGCCCGCCGGGCGATGGCCCAGCGATCGCGCAAGCGGCCCGTGCCTGCCCAAATATGCAATGGCGGGTGATCGGGCCGGTAACTGCAACGGCCGATCCACCCACAAATCTCGATCTGGCTGGATGGGTCAACGATCCGACGCAGGAAATCGCCCGCGCGGGGCTGATAATTGGCGCTGCAGGAGACGGTTTGGTGAGTGCGGTTCTTGCTGCCAACCGTCCTTTCCTCTGTATCCCCGAGGACCGCCCATTTAACGAGCAGTTGGCTACAGCGCTCGGGCTGTGTCGGCTGAACGCCGCAGTCGTACTGGAAACATGGCCGTCTCCCGACCAGTGGCCCGGCTTAATCCGCCAGGCAAAAATGCTCCCGTTGCAATGCCGCAAGCGTCTGCATGATCGCGATGGCGTAGATATGGCGGCTCGCTGGCTTGCGGGAATGGCCGCGGCTGCTGTTCAAGAACTGGACCCTGTCGCATGACCCTATCCCACCATACCCGTTCCAGTATCGACAGCCCGATCGCGCGCGCGGAAGCGATCACCCCCACCCTTGTCGCGCTTGGCAGCCGCTATGATGCCGCACCAGTCTTTCCGGTCGAGAGCCTGAAGGCTCTGGTCGCAGCTGATATCCATCGCACGTTCGCTCCCATCGAAAGCGGCGGCGAAGCCTTTGAGGACGCCGCCGCCCGCAACCAGTGTCTGATGCGCATCCTGCGGATCGTCGGTCGCGCAGACCTTAGCGTCGGACGGCTCTATGAAGGCCATGTCAACGCACTCGCATTGTTCGACTGGTTTGGTTCTGCTGCTCAAAAGGCCGAATTGGGCCGAAAACTTGATCAGGGCGCCTTTTACGGTGTGTGGGCCACCGAGCCGCCGCCGGGCGTGCAGCTATGCCAATCCATACTGCGGGGCGGCAAGTCTTTCGCGACAGGCGCAGGCGGTCTTGCCTATGCCATCATCACCGCGCAGCCCGAACAGGGCGAGCGGCAACTGGTCGTCGTTCGTGCCGACGAACCCGCCCGGACAGACCTGTCGCAATGGCGGGTCAGGGGTATGCGGGCTACTGGCAGCGGCCTCTATGACCTGACGGGCATGGCGATCGATCCATCTCACCTGCTGGGCCGGTCCGGCGACTATGACCGCGAACCGCGCTTCACCACGGGCGCCTGGCGCTTTACTGCCGTGCAACTGGGTGGGATCGAGGCGCTGCTGACGCAAACGCGGCTCGCCATGTCTGATGCAGCGCGCGCCGATCCGCTGCAACGCGCCAAATTCGCCGACGCTGTTGCTGCGGCCCGCACCGCCTATCTTTGGGTCCGCGAATGCGCACTCCGGGCTGCGCACGACGATCCCGATGGTCCCGCTTTCGCCCGCATGACGCGCGGCATTGTTGAGCGTGCAGGTCTGGACGTGATGGAGTTGGCGACGCGCATCATCGGCACGCGCAGCGCGATGGACGGCGAAAGGATCGATAAAATCATCCGCGACCTCAGCCTCTATCTGCGACAGGGCGGACCTGACTATGCCCGCGATCAGGCCGCGCTCGCCTGGCTGGACCATGACGCATGGGGCGCGGAGGACGCCTTGTGGTAGGTCTCTCGCTATCTGCGAAGCCGTGGCGAACGCTGCGTTGGCTGGTTCTTGCGCCCCATCCCGATGATGAGACGCTGGGGGCTGGCGCGCTTATTGCTCAGACGGCGAAGTCGGGGCGGCTGGCGGGCCTTGTCTATCTCACCGACGGGTCTGGTTCGCATGAGACAATGCCGGGCAGGTCGGGGAAATTGGTAAGCAGCCGAAAGCGCGAAGCCGCCACCGCCTTTCACCGCCTGACGGGCAACCGCAATCAACCGCCGGTGCATCTCGACTGGCAGGACGCCTCCCCCGTCCCGCCAGGAGATCCTGCTTTCGACCGCGCCGCGCGACGGCTGACCGCACTGTGCCGACGCTGGCAGGTCGATGCTCTGGCCGTCACTGCCCGTCACGAACCCCATTGCGACCATGAAGCCGCTGCACAACTGGCCCATGCAGTGGGAAAGCGGAGCAAGGGCAGGCTGGTAATTGCCGAATATGTCGTCTGGGCTCTGCCGCCGACCTCCTCCAGCTATCGCGAATTGCGCACCGCGCCCATGCTGCGCGGAGAGCGCCGCCATGCCCTGGCCGCGCACCGCAGCCAGCTTACCGCGTCCCACGGTCCCGGCTTTCGGCTGCCTGCTACGCGTCGTGCCATGCCCGCCAGGGACATCCTTTACCTGCGGAGAGCCTCATGACACGGCGCAAGGCCAGCCTGGATCAGGATTATTTCGAGACGATGTTTCGTTCGACCGACGATCCCTGGGATCTGGAAAGCAGCGCTTATGAGCGGGATAAATATGCCCACAGCATCCGTTCGCTGGGCGGGCGCACCTATGGACTGGGTTTTGAGATTGGCTGCGCAAAGGGCGTACTGACGCAGTCATTGGCGCCCCATTGCAATGCATTGTTAGCGATCGACATCAGTGAAACCGCGCTCAAGGCCGCGCGCGAGCGCTGTGCCGCGTTTGATCACGTCTCCTTTGGCCAAATGGCTTTTCCCGGACAGGCGCCGGTGGGCGGGGTCTTCGACCTCATCATCCTGTCCGAAGTCGCCTATTATTGGGATGATGACGACATCGGCCGTGCCGCGCGGTGGATCACCGGCCATGTGGCGCCCGGCGGCGACATATTGCTGGTCCACTGGACTGGAGACACCGACTATCCCCAGAGCGGGGATGATGCGGTGCATAAAATTCAGGCTGCGCTTGCCCCAGCCATCACCGAGATCACGGCGCAGCGGACTGCCAAGTATCGTCTTGATCTATGGCGCGTCTGCGCATGACCTTGAGCGTACTCACGATCGTCAAGAACCGGTCGGCGCATCTGGCGCAACTGATCGAAGGTCTGCGCCGCAGCACGCATTGCCCCGACGAACTCATCATCGTCGACATGGCCAGCAATCCGCCGATCCATGCCGAACAGGCGCGATTTCCAATTCATGTCCTACGTCTTGATGGCCCGGGACTGCCGCTCGCGGCAGCGCGGAACGCCGCCGCGCGGGCGGCCAAAGGGGACAAGCTGTTGTTTCTGGACGTCGACTGCATCCCGATGCGCGCACTAACAGCGGCCATCACGCAATGCCTGAACGACCATGACGCGCTGATCTGCGCCGACATACGCTATCTTGGCCCTGACGATGCCCGTGGCGAATGGGAGGAAGCGGATCTTCTTCCGCGGGCGCATGGACATCCTGTTCGACACTTTCCTGCAAACGGTCTCCGTCAGGAGGATAATGCTGGTCTTTTCTGGTCGTTGGCATTCGGCCTGCATCGCCAGAGATTTTTTGATCTGGGCGGGTTTGACGAAGCGTTTACCGGCTACGGCGGCGAGGATACCGACTTCGGCTTCCGCGCGCGGGAGGCAGGCTTACCGCTGCTGTTCATGGGCGGTACTGGTGCCTTTCACCAATATCACGACGTTTTCGAACCCCCGCTTCAGCATCTGAACGACATTGTCCGCAACGCCAACCTCTTTTGGAAGCGCTGGAATATTTGGCCGATGGAAGGATGGCTCGACGCCTTCGAGACAGCCGGTTTGATCTTACGGTCCGGGCACGGGATTCATGTGCTTCGTCAACCAAGCGCCATCGAAATTGAGCATGCGCGAATGTTGCAGCCCGTTTCGCCCTGACAGAAAGGGACAGAAACATGTGCCGCAGGCGTAGCGCGGATCATGTTGCCGCGCCGGTCTATTCCTCGCGACATGACAACGAGGGGACGCGGATTTGTGCGCTTCAGCGTCAACTAGGTTCGATTTGTATTTCCGAAGCTGACGATCGCGAATGTCCACCGAGCCAAAGGTCGCTGCCGACCGCAGCCGACTTGACCCGCTCTCTTGTAGTCACCAATGCGCCCCCTTGGGGCCAATCGACGCCGGGCGGGGGGGCAAAATGTCGCCAGCTCCGGTTATCGGGGCATGACAGCAAGGCGTTGGACTGGTAGTTCAGACAGAGATAGCAAAGAGTGTAGCTGATGGCTGGCGTGTGGTTTGACGAAATGACGGTTGGGCAAATATTCGAGCACCCCATCCGCCGTACCGTGACGGAAACGGACAATGTGCTGTTCACCGCGATGACACACAATCCTGCCAGCTGCATCTGGACGAGGAATATATGCGCGACACCGATTTTGGTCAGCGCATCGTCAACAGCGCCTTCACATTGGGCCTGATGGTCGGCATTTCGGTCGGCGATACGACGCTGGGCACGGCGGTTGCCAATCTGGGCTGGGACGAGGTCCGCTTTCCCAAACCGCTGTTTCACGGCGACACCATCCATGTCGTCAGCGAAGTCATCGAACTGCGCGAAAGCAAGTCGCGGCCCAATGCCGGCATCGTCACCTTCCGGCATCAGGCCTTCAATCAGCATGGTGAGTTGGTCGCGAGTTGCAAGCGCTCCGGCCTCCAGTTGAAGAGGCCACAGGGATGACCGCACCGATCCGTTCCTTTCTGTTCATTCCCGGCGACAGCGAGAAGAAGCTGGGAAAGGCCGATGGCACAGGCGCCGATGCGCTGATCCTTGATCTGGAGGATTCTGTTGCACCGCCCAACAAAGCGCGCGCGAGAGAGATGGTGACTGCCTTTCTCATGGCACGCCCGCGCGAGCAGCGAACGTCGCAATTGTGGGTCCGGGTCAACCCGCTCGACACCGACCTGCTGCTGGGTGATCTGGCGGCAGTCGTCGCTGGCGCGCCGGACGGGATCATGCTGCCAAAGGCTAATGGGCCGGACGATGTGCGCACGGTTTCGCTTTTCCTTGATGCGCTGGAAGTCCAGGCGGGCGTTGACGCGACCAGCATCAGGATTTTGCCGGTCGCCACCGAGACCGCGATCGCACCGTTCCGTCTTGGCGACTATGCTGCAGCCAATCTGGCGCGGCTGGCCGGTCTCACCTGGGGGGCTGAAGATCTGAGCGCCGCGGTGGGTGCAAGCACCAATCTGGACGTCAGCGGCGAATGGGCACTGACATATAAGCTGGTCCGTTCGCTGACATTGCTCGGCGCACATGCAGCAGGCGTGGCGGCGATCGATACCTTGTTCGTCGATTTCCGCGACGAGAACGGCTTGCGCGCGTCCTGCCGCGCAGCACGGGCAGAAGGATGGAGCGGCCGTATCGCCATTCATCCCGCACAGGTCGCGCCGATCAACGAAAGCTTCATGCCAACGGATGCGGAGGTTGAGCATGCCCGCCGGGTCGTCGCGGCCTTTGAGGCGGCCGATGGCGCGGGGACGGTCGGCCTGGATGGCAAGATGCTCGACATCCCCCATCTCAAGCAGGCCAACAATGTGCTGGCTCAGATTGCCGCCTACGCGCGTCGCTGATCTGTCTGCCATAGACGGATCGCCGGGCGCTTCGATCTTCAAGCCTCCCGATAGCGGCATATCGTAGGATAGACCGCCAGTGACGGTAAGGGCCTCGTGATCGAGAATGTCGCTCGGTATCCAAGGCACTTTGCGTCGTGACATACCGGCCTCCCCTTGTTGCCCATTATGCCTCGCTGCACAGGATATTTCTGACCGTCCCGTTCGGATTGAGCCCAAAGAACGGCGTTTGATTTCATAGTCACAATTGGTGCAGACGGCCAATTCCATTATTTCGCAGCGCGACATCCAGATAGTGATGAAATGCTGGCGTTCTTCCCGCGTCGCGGGACCGCAACCACGCCAGCGCCACGACGGGTCGCCAAAGCGCCAAGTCAGGGGGTGAAACAGCCCCCATTGCCATGTAACTTTTGCGCAATCGCCTCGCTGCCCAGTCCCGCCACAGATTAGTCACCCAATCGGTAGGCCCGATGCCGAACCGCATCAGCATCTCGGATCGCACCGCATCGGCCGCCGGATGGCCCGACGCTGCCTTCGACCAGTCAATCACCCTCATGCCCTGTGGCGTCATCATGACATTACTAAGGTGAAAGTCGCCATGGATTAGCGCGTGTCCTTCAGGTAGAGTATTCAGATAGGCAATGGCAGCCCGTTGCAGCGCGACGGGCGCAGGGCCATGCGAGATGTCTGTAGCCAATACTTGTTTGAGTGGGCGCAACGCCCCTCCACTCTTCTGATGCATGGCGGCATGCATGGCCCCCATCCGATCCAGTGCCCACCCTGCCCGAAATGGCTTGCGGCGAATCCAGTCCATCAATGTCCCGCCTTCAAGCCGTGGATAAACGATGCCGCGCCGCCCGTCCCAAACCCACTGCCCGATCGCTGCCGCAGTAGGCACGCCGCAACCCTCTGCATAGGAGGATGCACCGGATTCCCGCGCAATCATCTCATCCGATACGCCTTCACGAAACAATTTGAGTACATGGCCATTTCCAAGGTCGAGCAGTTGCGCACTCTCGCCTCCGGCAATCAATCGTTGCGGTTCGCCAAACGGCGCAGACATGCTTGTTGGACCATCCATATCCCCTATTCCTTACGGTAAACCGCCCGCTATTCTACCATAAATGGCGATGGTGCGTTGGAGCAAAGTCGAACGCGCTAACGAGCGGGCGTGATTCAAAGGCGAACAACTGGTGTTGTTCACGACGCGCAAGGGCGCGAAGGCGAGCGATCTTCAGTCATGGGGGCGCTCAAATGGTATCACCGAACTGGCCATTCCCCGTGACATTCGCGAAGTGGACGCGCTCCCGGTGCTCGGCACAGGCAAGCTGGATTATGTAACGATGGGGGGATTGGCAGCGGCATGACGCGCGTCATCTTGCTCGTTGGCAGGTGGTGAAATTCGGCATGTATCACTGGATGCCGGTTCAGTTTCGCCGAATATTCTGAGCGCGCTCCCCCGTTCCCCAATATAGATTCCCGGCCATCCTCTTGGAACGGCCTGCCTGCTCGTCTAGACGGTGGTCATGCGGGGTCTGAACATCGCGATCGCAGGCTGCGGGCCGTGTGGACTGGCGGCGGCGCTGCTGCTGCATCGGGCGGGCCATCAGGTCACCCTTTTCGAGCGTTTCGACACGCCTCGCCCGATCGGGTCGGGCCTGATGATCCAGCCCACAGGCATGGCGGTTCTTGACCAGTTGGGGTTGCTGGACGACGTGTTGCGGCGCGGATCACGCATCGACCGGCTGTTCGGCAAGGCGGGGGACCGGGTCGTCCTTGACGTCCATTATGCCGCGCTGCGCCACCGCGCTATGTTTGGCATCGGCATCCATCGCGCCAGCCTGTTTGCGATATTGCATGAGGCGGTCCAGCGAGCGGGGATCACCGTCCATACCGGGCGCACGCTCGTGGACAGCGAACCGGTCGGTGCGCAACGTGCGTTGCGCTTTGCCGATGGCGAAACCAGCATCCCCTATGATCTTGTGGTCGATGCGCTGGGCACGCGCACGCCACTGGCGCCGCCGACCGGCCGGGAACTGGCCTATGGCGCACTCTGGGCCAGCCTCGACCTGCCGCAGGACGCGCGCTTCGATCCTCATGCCCTTGCACAGCGCTATGACCGCGCCAGCATCATGGCGGGCGTCTTGCCGATCGGCATCCCGCCGGGCGCGGCGGCGCCAAAGGCCGCCTTCTTCTGGTCGTTGCGCGCCGATCGGCTGGGCGACTGGCAGCAGGCCGGACTGGCACCGTGGAAGGCTCGCGTTACCGCGCTCTGGCCCGCATGTGCGCCGTTGCTCGACCAGATTGATGATCCCGACCAGTTGACCTTCGCCCGCTACGCGCACCGTACCCTGCGGTCACCGGCTGAGCGGGCATTGGTCCATATCGGCGACGCCTGGCATTCCGCCAGTCCCCAACTGGGCCAGGGCGCCAACATGGCCCTGCTCGATGCCTGGGCGCTAGCCAAAGGTCTGGCGGACGCGAACGGGGTGGATGAGGGGGTTCGTCTCGGCATCAAGCTGCGGCGACGCCATGTCCTGACCTACCAGTGGCTCACCGCCTTGTTCACGCCCGTCTATCAATCGGACAGTCGTTTGCTGCCCTTGATCCGCGATCGTTTTGTCGGCCCGCTGTCCAAATTTTGGCCCGCTACCAGCATACAGGCCGCGATGGTGAGTGGACTGGTCGCCGATCCGCTTGGGCCGCTGGGGCTGGAAAGTGCGCTCCATATGCCTGCGCCAGAATCGGTGGTCGCGTGAGTACAAATCCCGCCAGCGAGCACGGCCCGATCATCGTCTTCGACGCCATGTGCGTGCTATGCTCCGCCAATGCCGCCTTCGTGATGCGGCACGACCGGGCTCACGCCGCTGGCCCTGGATCGCAGCCAAATCGCAACCGCGCTGAACAAGCATGAACCAGATATAGTGGCCGCTCAAAAATCAATTTCAGCGTTCCAGTTTCTGACCGTCCGTTTCTCGCGCCAGCTCGGAAATATCACCCCGGCGTACTAGATTTTGACTTATGCGGGTAGGCGACAAATATCGACATAGCACATGAAGTGCCGCTGCCGGATCATGGCGCGCGCCGCACAGGAAAATGTCGACGGCGGCATAGCCATGTTCCGGCCAGGTGTGGATCGACATGTGGGATTCTGCGAGCAGGGCGACGCCGGTGACGCCCTGTCCTTCACCGAAATGATGGAGGTGAAGGCCGATCACTGTCGCCCCGGCGCTGTCCGCCGCGCCGCGCAGGGCGGCGTCGATCAGAGCGACATCGTCCAGCACGGGACATCCATAAAGGTCCGCCAACAGGTGTCGGCCATCATAGGTCATGGGCGGAATCATAGTAGCGTCTCATGCGGATGGCCGATCGAGGATAGCGCCGCTTCCGCCGCGGCCATGCCACGATAATGGGCTTCCTCGAACAGCGACAGCCCGCTCAGGTCCGAATGGGCACGGAAGAAGGGCGGCAGGATAGCCGCGCGTTGCCGCGGCGCGACATCCCACAGGAAACCTGGCGTCGGCCGGACCATGGCGTGACCCCACTTCCAGAGGTCGATCGACCGGATCGCGCCGTTCAGGTCCGGATTCATCCCAAGCAAATCGTCACGCACCAGCCGCCGCCAATCCACATCGGACCGGTCGACCAGCAAGCGGCGGGCGGACGCGGGCGGCATGTCGGACAGGGCCATATACCAAGTCAGCACCGTAGGCCCCGTGTGCGAGTCGCTCTGGTGGGTGGCGACGACATAGCCGAGCGAAGCGCTGCTGGCCGATACATTATCCCAGGCAAGCGCGCTGCCCTTCCCCTCCGGCGCGCGATCGACGGTGACGTTGGCAATCAGCCAGGGGGCATAGCTGTAGGCTGCATCGGGCTTCTCGCCCAGCAGGCGGGTGGCGATGAAATGCGGCATGGCAAGGATCACGGCGTCAGCACGATAACGGATGCTGCTGCCCTGCTGCGCATCGAACACATCAACCATCGCTCCCTTCTCGTCACGCCGGGCACGAAAGGCGACCTGCCCCGTCGTGATGCGATCCCCCAATCGATCAGCGATCAAGCTCGTCAGGCGGCTATTGCCTTCAGGCCAGGTCAGTTCATTGTCGCCCGAACCATCCGCAGTGAAGCCACGCCGGCTCGCAAAATAATGAATGCCGGCCCAGGCGGAGACGTCGGCTGGTTCAGTGCCGTAATCGTCACGGCAGGCGTAACGAACATGCGCGCGCAGCACAGAGGAGGTCCAGCCCTGCTGGTCGAGCCACTGCGCGAAGCTCATCCGATCGAGCGCAAGCAGATCGGCATCCCTTGCGCTATAGGCGATGGGAATGGCGAAGGCAGGCCGCCCTTCCGTATCGCGGCGACGGGAAAAGTCGGCCATGGTGCGGTTGAAGGCGGCAAGGTCGGCTTCGTCCTTGGAAGACAGGCCGGTTCGGGGTACCAGCCCCTCCTGCCATTTCCCCTGCCAGAGCAGCCGCTCCTGCAAATCGGCGCAGAGTTGCAGCGGGTCATAGACCGGCTTGCCATCCCGCTCGCCCACGATCACCCCCATTTGTCGCAGCATATGGCGCAGCCCGCGCGCTTCCTCGTTGGGAATGGGTAGGTAATGCGCGCCCAAGGGATAAGCTGACACGGCATTGCGACCGCCACGGGCATTGCCGCCAGGCTGGTCTTCGAGTTCGATCAGGCGGAAATCGTCGAAGCCGGCCTCACGCAATCGCCAGCCCGCCGACAGCCCCGCTACGCCACCGCCAGCGATCAGGAGCGGCACGCGCTCTTCGCGCACCGGTTCGGGGAAGGCGCCATCGCGCAGGCGGTGGCCAAGCGCCATGTCCGCTCCCCCGCTGCTGCCCGAAGTCGGCGTTTCACAGGCTGGCAGCGCAAGCACAGTGGCAGCCGCCATCCCGCCCTTGAGGATGGCGCGCCTGCTTGGGCCGCCCGCGTCAGCCTTCATAGCGCGCCCATTCCTCGGCAAAGCTGCGCACCAATGCCTGATTGTCCAGACGGTTCACCGGCACCGGGCGGCGCGTCATGTCGGGCGGAAAAACCAATGCCTGCCGGGCTGTCGCATCCGACAAAAATCGATTGCCAGGCAGCAGGCGCGTCGTCGTGCCAGGATCGACCACCCCGGCCAGGATGAAGCCCCATTCGCCGAAGCTGGGCACATAGACATGATAGGGTCTGGTCTGGAAACTGGCGGCCTCCAGCGTCTGCGCCACCGTCCAGAAAGCGGCGGGCGCGACCAGCGGCGACGTGCTCTGGACCACTGCCATGCCGCCGGGCGCCAGATGCGGGCGCAACATACGGTAGAAGGTTTCGGTATAGAGCTTGCCCACCGAGAAATCGACCGGATCGGGGAAGTCGACGATGATGACATCGAAGCGTGCCTTCGTCTCGCGTACCCACCGGAAAGCATCAGCGTTGACGACATGCATACGCTTGTCGGTCAGCGCATCGCCGTTCAGCGCGCGCAGCAGGCCGGTTTGGCTGAACAGGCGGGTCATGGCGGGATCAAGGTCGACCAATGTGACATGCCGCACGCCGGGATGGCGGAACACCTCGCGCGCGGCCAGCCCGTCGCCCCCGCCCAGGATCAGTACATTGGCCGGGCGTGCTACACGGCCCATTGCCGGATGAACCAGCGCTTCATGATAGCGATATTCGTCGCGTGAGGAAAATTGGAGGTTGCCGTTGAGGTATAGGCGGATGTCATCGTCGTGTCGGGTCAGCACCAGCCGCTGATAGGGGCTGGACGTCGCGTAAATCACGCGCTCCCCATAAGCGGCGATTTCCGACCAGCGCTGGATTCGCTCGGCCGTCAGCAAGCCTGCGATCAGGCTCATCATCACGACCAACGCCAGAATGCGTTCCCGCATCAGGCTGGCGCGTGATGGTACTAGAAGCAACAGGAGCAGCGCGACACCGACATTGAGCAGGCCGAACATGAGCCCGGTTCGGATCAGTCCCAGATGTGGCACCAGCAGGAGCGGAAACAGCAATGAAGCAGCCAGTGCGCCGACATAGTCGAAGGTCAGCACGTTCGACACCGTCTCGCTGAAATCGAACCGGTCGCGCAGGATGCGCATCAGCAGCGGAATCTCCAGACCCACCAGAAAGCCGATGACAAAGACAAGGCCATAGAGGATCGGGCGAAACTGCTCCACCAGCGGGAAAAGCAGGAACAACCCCGCTGCCGACCAGCCACCCACCAGCGCCACCAATATCTCGACCCGGATGAACAGGCGCAGCTCGTCGCGCTTGACATAGCGTGAGCACCAACTGCCCACTCCCATGGCGAACAGATAGGTGCCTATGATGATCGAAAATTGCGTGACGCTGTCGCCCAGCAGATAGCTGGCGATCGTCCCGGCAAGCAGTTCGTAGATGAGGCCGCAGGTCGCGACAGCGAACACGCTGGCCAGCAGCAACCCGACCAGCGCGGTGCGCCTGCGCTCGGTCGGTGCCGATGCGTCAGCCATGAATAGCGGCAGCTACGATGATACCCAGGGCAATGGCGATGGCGCCAGCGAACTGGGCAACGGCGACATTCTGCTTGTCCCTTATCTCCTCCCACAGCTTGCCCGGCGTCAGCAGGTCCAGAAGGACGAAGCCGGCGACGAAAACGAGCATACCGATCCCGGCATAAACCAACGAATTGAGCAAGGTCGGCAGAGCGATGATCATCGACGTCTCCTATTTATGGGTGGGGCCGTAGGCGCGGGCGGCGCCGGCAGTGCGTCCGCCGTCGGCGAAGGGCGAATAGCCCTGCGACGCGGCAGTCAGATAAAGACCCAATACGCCCAGGCACCAAAGGGCGTAGAGGAAGCTGCTGCGGCTCATGGCGCTTCCATCCCCCGCAACCAGTCGTCGGCATCGGCGGGTGAACCGTCCTTCTGCGCCAGCCGGGCATTTTCGAACAAGATGTGAAGGACCAGCATGAACAATGGCGGTAACAGGATCATCAGCACAGCCAGCCAGAAATTGGACGCGAAGCGAGCGCCGCGCGCCACCGTCAGATTGACCTCGATCGGGGGCTGGCCTTCGGTCTTGTAGGTACTGCTCGACGCGTCAAAGGTCCAATTGCCCGAACTGCCCCAATGATGCGCCTGCGCATCGACGACGAGATCGTAAGTTCCAGCAGGCAGACTCGCAACCTTCAAGGTCTGCGACCGCGCCCCTTCGGACCAATAGCCGTCCGAATCCCGGCCCGAATAATGCTCGTTCAGAGCATAGGCGTCATAGCTGTCCTGCGCCTTACGATTGACGAAGGCGACGTCGATATCGACCCAGCCTTGCTCCACACCGGGTGTCATCGCCTCGACCGTCATCGCCTGTTTGCCGAGCGGCAGCACGATTGGGCCGAATGTCTGCGACACTGTGGGGCCGTCGGGCGTCACCGACAGGCTGAACATTTGCGGTTGCATGGTCCTGCCGAACAAGGTCAGCAAAACCAGCAGCGCCACGAAAGACAGGGCAGCGATCAGCCACCAGCCCTTGATCCGCCGGGCGTAGGGCGAAGGCTGGTGCGCCAGCGGCGTCATACCCGGTATCCAGACGGGCGGCGGATCGACATCGAATGCCGCCCGTATCTCCCGCCCGGTCAACAGTTCGCTGATCGTCCAGCTATTCTCCCGATCATCCTGTTCCAGGCTGAGCATGAAGCCGGGGCGTACATAGTCGCTTGCGCGCACTTCCTCGCCCGGCTTCACCCGCCAGTAGAATTCGCCCGCCACCCGCGTCACGCGCGCAGTTGTGACGCTGTAAAAGGGGGTGAAGCGTCGACCAGCGACGACCCGGTCCGGCCCGTCGCGCTGCGGCGCGGCGGTCAGCATCGCGCCCAGGCTCCACTGGCCATTCTGCGCGATCAGCCAACGATAGCCAGCGTAGGGATTGAACAGCAGATATTCGTCCCAGATCGCCCAGCCGTCCGACCGTTGCAGCCAGCCGATCGCTTCCCATTCCACGCCGCGCAACGTGCCGCGCGTGCCGAGCGGGATCGCAAGCGAAGCCTGCATTTCATTGTAGCGGGTGATGATCCGCGCCGACGGATCAGTCGCGTCGATCAGCGAGCCGCAATATTCGCAGGCCAGCGTGACCGTATAGCCGGCCGCGCGAAGGGCGATCCTCCCGCCGCAGGCCGGGCATGACAGGGCGCGGACGCTGTCCTCCTCAGCCATAAGCGGGCAGGCTCCAGCCGGGAAGCGGACGCAGGTTACGCGGTTGCAGCGAGGCCAGGTTCACATGATGGCCGACATAGAGGGAGGGTCCATGCCGATCCTTCTGGAAGGAGGCGCAGCGCCCATCGCGATTGCGAAAATCGACGCTCAGCGCTTCCCAGCCGATGGGCGCGGTGAAGGGCAGTTCGCCTTCGCAGCCGATGCAGCGTACGGTGCGGATATCGGCGACCTCATAGGAATGTCCGGCGATATTGCCGCTTTCGCCCGGTTTGACAGGGGTATCGTTCATCAGGCGGCGGATGACCTGCGCCAACGATCCCGTCAGTTCTACCTCGCGCAGCGCCATGAATTGGCCCATAGCCTCCCCAAGCCAGGCGTGACTGCCGTCAGCCAGCAGCATCAGCCATTCGTTCCAGGCACCATCGTCCCAGGCCCAGCGCACCCGACCGATGATCTGGAAATTCTGATCGAAACAGCGCCCTTCCGTCCCGATCTGGATCGGGCTGATATCGAACGGCAGGACGCCAGCCTCCCCCATCCCCTGCGCGCCCTGATTGTAACGCACCACGAGCGTGCGACAATAGTCGCACACCCGAACGGGCAGCGCCGGCGAGCGGAAGGCAACCTCCGCGCCGCAAGTGGGACAGGTGATCAACTGCATCGGGTGCTATCGAATACGGCCCAGCAGTTCCGCCTTCTTCGTATCGAATTCGGCTTGGGTCAGCGCGCCCATATCCAGCAGCTTGTGCAGCTTTTCGATCAGCGCGAACGGGTCTTCGGCCGGCGCCGAGGGCGCGCTCGCTGTGCCGCCCAAGGCGCCGGTCATCGCCTGGCCGATGGCCAGCCCGGCCGCAGCGCCGGCACCGACCCCGGCCACGCCACCAGACTGAGCGGCGGCCGTCTCGATTGCTTCGGCTGCCTGGAATTTGGCGTAGCGGTCAAGATCGCCCAGCACGCGCATCGAACTGGCCTTGTCGAGATGTTTCTGTACCTCTTCGGGAAGGGACAGGCTCTCTACAAAGAAGCTTTCGACCGACAGCCCCCATTGGGCGAAGGCCGGCGTGACCGCGGCCTTGAGCGCTTCGGACAAAGCGGTCTGGCTGGCTGCCAGATCCAGGAAAGCAGTGCCGCCGCCGGCCACCCCCGTCGCAAGCGCAGTCTGGATCGCGGCACGCAGTTGCGGCTCGATATCCGCCACCTTCACCTCGCCCAGCGTGCCCATGATGCGCGAGGCAAAGGGTGCTACCTCTTTGATACGGAAGCTGTAACTGCCAAAGGCGCGGACGCGCAGCGGCCCCAGTTCGGGATCGCGTAGCGTCACCGGCTGCGCCGTGCCCCATTTCAGGCCGATCTGCTCCTTTTCGGAGAAGAAATAGACGTCCGACTTGAAGGGCGACTTGAAACCCTTGTCCCAGTTCATGATGGCCGTCATCAGTGGCAGGGTAGATGTGTCGAGCGTGTAAAGGCCGGGACCGAACATATCCGCGATCCGCCCTTCGTTGAAGAAGGCGGCGATCTGCCCCTCCCGCACCGTCAGTTGCGCGCCATTCTGGATTTCCCGGTCGGCGAGCGGAACGCGCCAGCCGAGCTGTCCCGGCTCTTCCACCCAGTCGATGACATCCACAAACTGTTTCGACAGAAAATCCAATATACCCATGTCGCTCCCCTACGCTGGTCGCCAGCTTAGAATAGCAGGCCCACGGGACAAGCGAAATTGCGGCATGCGAGACTTATGACCCTTTTCTGATCTTGTCCGAGGTCGCGATCCGGTTCGGCTTGCAACCCCTTTGGCGCCGTTTGACGCCTTACGTCCTGCTCTCAACGGCGGACGAGAGGTCGATGCCCACGTTGCCGAAGAGCCTTGGATATTCAGCCGCGATTGTAAGGGCCATCAAACACTTGCTTAAACCGCAGCCGCAGACATTATGGCGCAAATCTCAGGGGGATGTTGTGCGGTTCACGATTTCTGTTTGCTTGGCGAGCCTGCTTGCCGGATCCACCGCTTATGCAGCGAACAGTAAGATTCAAACTGGGCCTGCGCCCAAATGGGCTGTCCAGTCGGAGCCTATGCCTGTTCCTGCCGACGCTGCAGGCGCGGTTTTCATCCGCCGTCAGGACACTGAGGTTCATCTCGATGACAAAGGGCAACTGCTCTACAACGGCTATCGCATAAAGATCCTGCATCCCAACGCGCTTCAGCTCGGCAATCTGTCGCTGGCATGGAATCCAGCGGCTGGTTCGCCTGTCGTCCACGCAATAAAGATCCATCGCGAAGGTCAGGTCATCGACTTATTGAAGACGGCTTCGTTCGAGATTCTGCGTCGAGAAGACCAGCTTGAAGCGGCAAGGCTGGATGGCAATCTGACCGCCGTTTTGCGTGTGCCCGATCTCAGGGTCGGGGATGAAATCGAATTCGGCGCAACGCTCCCTGCGAGTGATCCCACGTTGGGGAAGGACGATGCCGGCCTGCTTCTCCTTGCCGCCGATCCGGCGCCGGGCCGATACCATCTTCGTCTAAGTTGGGAGGAAAAAAACAAGCCCGCCATCAAGATGACCAACGATATGATGACGGTGGCTGAACAGGGTCCGAATGCCATCGATTATCGGTTCGACAATCCTGGCGTCCTGGCGCCGCCCAAGGATGCGCCCCCTCGTTATCAATGGCAGCGGGTCGTCGAGTATAGCAGTTTCAGCGACTGGCAGGGCATATCGCGCCTTTTTGCGCCGCTATTTGCCAATGCGTCGAGTCTGAACGCCAACTCCTCACTCAAGCAGGAGGCCGCCCGCATCGCCGCGGCCCATGCGAAGCCGCTCGACCGCGCTGCGGCCGCCCTGAAAATGGTGCAGCAGGATGTCCGCTATATTTATGTCGGGCTGAATGGCGGCAATCTGACACCGGCAGGAGCCGATGAGACATGGCAACGCCGTTACGGCGATTGCAAGGCCAAGACCGCTCTGCTGTTGGCATTGCTGCGTGAGCTAGGCGTCGAAGCCGAGCCGGTCCTCGTCAATAATAGTGGTACTGATGATGGCATGGATCAGCGGCTGCCCAGCCCACGCATGTTCGATCACGTGCTGGTACGGGCGCGCATCGATGGAAAGAGCTATTGGCTTGATGGCACGATGCCTGCCGTTGTCCCACCTACGCAAGAACCGGTCATTTCCTATCAATGGGTTCTGCCTTTGACCAGGCAGGGAGGTGGTCTTGAGCGGCTTGGCTGGGCACCTGCTTCGCGACCGAATGAGATCACGCTATTCGAAATCGACGCGCGTGCTGGCTTCGACAAGCCCGCACGCATTACCAATACAACCATCAAGCGCGGAATCGAAGGCTTGCAGCAGGAGGTGCAATTTTCTGTAGCGACGCCCACGCAACTGCTCAGCGCGTTTCGTCAGAATGCGATCGGAAATACATGGCAGACCATCGAGGATGTTCAGTGGCGCTATGATGCGAAGGCGCAGGCCAGCATATTGACCGTCGTCGGCACAGGCGCCGTCGACTGGGACGATGACGGCGATGGAGTAAAATCGCTGGCGCTGCCGGGTGGTGGCTTCAACCCGCCAGAAAAGCGAATACGCGCGAAAGAGCAGGATCAGGCGCTGCCATTCTACAACAAGCCGGATTTTAGCTGTCACGTCACCACAGTCCGCCTGCCATCCACGACAAGGGCGGAACAGTGGTCGCACAAGGATGATATTAATAACCGGATGTTTGGCCGCGCATATTACCGTGCATTCGACATATATGACGGCTCGTTGCGCATGATCCGTGGATCGAGAACCGAACAAACGGAAGTCGATGCTTCCAAAGCGCAGCGTGACAATGGCCGCATCGCTGCGTTTGATAACAGCATGGCATGGATAACCTACAATCCGAGCGGCAAAAACACGGATGCTCAGGCACGCAGTAGAGTGCCTACAACCACCGAGATCGATTGGACTGGTGACAATGTGCCCTGCCTGGCATCTGGCCCGGATCGGTGAAAGCGGCGTTGGGTCAGCAGCGGCTGCGGGCGGGCGGACCCGACCCTCTGGAGGCGTTTAGCGGCAAATTCCTTTCATCGGGATCAGACGGTCTGCTAGCGCCCAAGCGACAGAATATTAGCCCTCATGCTCGCCCTGTGCATCAGCGCGCTGTAATTGCGTTGTCTTACATCGACCCCGATCATAGCTGCCGACTGTCCGGATAATCTCGCCCTGCTTCGGTTCGACGCGATGGCCTCCCACGATTCCCGCGAGCACCCGCACAATCAGTTGGTCGAGCCGGGTCACGACATAGCAGTCGATATTCGGCTCGGCATGTCCGTTGCCGATACCACTATCGTCGGTAAGGAAAATATAGCGGTGCTGCAACAACTCGGGGGAGTTGATATCATTGCGTATGATCGGCATCGGCAGGCGGCTAATTGGCGCTTGGGTGGGCGCATTGGCGAAGCGAGCTTGACCTCAACCTGATGCCCGCCGTCCGGCTCAACCGGGCGCTTGTGCCCTCTATGACTAGGCACGGATCGAGACCGAATCCTCCGTCGATCTGGCGCGCAGACTCGCTGCGGAACACGGTGTCAGTGTCGAGCAGGGCAAGAAGATGATCATGCAATCGCTTGGCGGCGTGCCGATCGGCCGTCCGCCAAAGCCTGAGGAGATTGCCACCCTGATCGCCTTCCTCGCCTCTGACCGCGCCGGCTCAATCACTGGCACCGAGTATGTGATCGACGGCGGAATTGTGCCGATCGTCTGATTTGATGCCCGAGTGCACAGTGCGGTCACGTATCGGACCGAAGGCTGTAATATTAAAACGCATCGCTGAAGAAACAATGGTCCATCGCTACTTGCTGAGTGACATATATGCCTCTCCGCGCAGCGCCATCGCGCGGAGTTGCGGTGGAACCGCGAATCGATCGCCCAGCTGGGCGGCGAGTTCGTCGCATTCGGTAACGAAGCGCGCGGCTCCAATCCCGTCGATGTAGCTGAGCGGACCGCCCGTCCAAGGCGCGAAGCCCCAGCCCATTATTGCACCGACATCCGCAGAACGAGGATCGGTAATGACGCCTTCATTGAAGCAGCGCGCCGCCTCCAGTGCCTGACGATGGAGCAGTCGGCGCTTCAAGATTTCAACAGCGGGCGTCGCGGCCGCACCTGGGGCGGGTGGCGCGAGTTCCGCCAGACCCGACCACAATTGCTTACTTCCGTCTGCGGCATAGTCGTAGAAACCCGCCCCCGTCTTCCGGCCAAGCCGACCAGCCGCTACCAATGCCTCGATCACTGGAACGAAGGGGCGAACCTCATAGGCATCGCCCAGCGCCGCACGCGTCTGCTGAATGGCCCGCAGCGAAAGATCGATGGCGACGTCGTCCGAAATCTCCATCGGCGCGCGTGGCATCCCCGTCATGCGCCCGGCATTTTCGATCAATGCTGGCGAGATTCCCTCCACCAGCATCTCCAGGCCTTCGTAGATATAGGTGCCGAAGCACCGCGTGGTGTAGAAACCACGACTGTCGTTCACCACAATAGGCGTCTTGCCAAGCGCAACGGCATAGGCAACGGCACGAGCAACGGCCTCATCGCTGGTCTGCCTGCCGCGAATGATTTCTACCAGCTCCATGCGATCGACGGGAGAGAAGAAGTGGATGCCGATGAAATTTTCGGGCCGGTGCGATGCCTCGGCCAACGTGCTGATCGGAAGGGTCGAAGTGTTGGAGCCGAATATAGTATCCGCGCCCAACGTCCGCTCGACCAGCCGGATCACGTCGTGCTTCAGCGCAACATCCTCGAACACCGCCTCTACGACGAGATCGACGTTGCCAATTCCTTCATGGCCGGTCGCGGTCTCGATTCTATCGAGCAACTCCTGCGCGGCGGCTTCGCTCATCCGTCCTTTGCCGACCGCCTTTTCCACGACCTTTCGCGAATAATCCTTGCCTCTTTCGGCAGCGGCGGGGTCGACGTCGATCAGGACGGTCGAGATCTTCCGCGCCGCTTGTGCATAGGCGATGCCCGCGCCCATCATGCCGGCTCCAATCACCGCGACCTTCGCCGGGGCAGCGGCCTTTCCGGCCCATTCCCCACCCTTCGCCAGCGCCTGGCGCGAAACGAAGTTAGAGCCGATCATCCCACGTGCCTGCGGCGTCGCAAAAGTCTTGGCGAAATAGCGCGTCTCGACTGCAAGTGCCTTGTCCATGGGTAACTGCATGCCTTCGAATACGCATTTCAGAATGTTTTCAGCCGCCGGGTAGTTGCCGTAACCATTCTTCCGCAGCGTCGCGGTCGCCATCATGAAGCTTGGCATATTTTTGGATGTGTAGGGCGATCCTCCGGGCACGGCATAACCCTTGACGTCCCAGAGCGCCACCGGATTGCCACGTTCCAGCACCCAGCGCTTCGCGGCGTCCAGCACGTCGCCTTCCGGTGCCAACTCGTTCAGGAAGCCAAGCTCCAACGCCTTGCGCGCGGGCACTGGCTTGCCGTCCAGCAGCATCGGCAGCGCCCTGGCCACGCCGATCAGTCTAGGCAGACGCTGCGTACCACCTGCACCGGGCAAAAGGCCAACCGTAACCTCCGGCAGGCCAAACATCGCTTTGGGCGAATCTACTGCGACCCGGTAATGGCAAGCAAGCGCCAGCTCTAGCCCGCCCCCCAGCGCCAGCCCTTCCAGCGCCGCGGCCAACGGCTTACCCAGCAGCTCAAGTTCACGAAACTTTGCAGAAATGTCCGGGAGCTCCGTCCGCGTACCTGCTTTCTCGAGAAGGTCACCCAAATCCGCACCGGCACAGAAGCTGCTCTTCTTCCCCGATCGCAGAACGACCCCCTTGATCGTTTCATCCTGCTTCAGCCGATCGACCAACTGCGGGAATTCGGCGACCACACCGTTTGTCAGCGTGTTCATCGTGCGGTTGGGAACATCAAACGTGACAACCGCTACCCCATCGGCGTCGACTTCAATCTGGAAGTTTTCCATTTTCAGCTGTCCTCCCTCAAACCCGCTCAATGATCGTCGCGGCGCCCTGACCCGCGCCGGCACACAGCGTGATCAGCGCTGTCGACCGGTTGCTGCGCTCCAGTTCGTCCAGCGCCATGCCCAGGATCATCGCGCCGGTTGCGCCCAAAGGGTGGCCCATGGCGATCGCCCCGCCATTCACATTCATACGGTCATGGGGTATATCCAGCACGCGCATCATGCGCAGTACCACGGCGGCGAAGGCTTCGTTGAGTTCATAAATATCAATGTCGCCCGCTGTCATTCCCAGCCGGTCAAGCAGCTTGCGCGAAACATCGGCCGGTGCGGTCAGCATGATTGCGGGTTCCGAACCTATGGAGGCGGAGCCCAATATCCGGGCACGAGGTTTCAGGCCCGCAGCCTCCCCGGCCTCCCGCGTGCCGATCAGCACACCCGCCGCTCCATCTACGATGCCCGAAGAATTGCCTGCATGATGCACATGGTTGATTGCTTCAACCTGCGGGTAGCGCTGGATCACCACGGCGTCGAAGGCGGCAGCGCCCATGTCGGCGAATGCGGGCTTCAGCGCACGCAGACCCTCCGCCGTCGCATCGGGACGCATATGTTCGTCCCGCTCCAGAGCGACGTCGCCAATCTGATCGCGCACCACGATGATCGACTTGTCAAACCGTCTCTCCCGCCAGGCTGTTGCCGCCCGGCGTTGGCTTTCCAGCGCATAGCCGTCGACATCTTCCCGACTGAAGCCGTCGAGCGTGGCAATCAGATCGGCACCGATGCCTTGGGGCGTAAAGCTGGTTTTCATCGCCACGTCTGGATCAAGCGGCCACGCACCACCGTCTGCATTCAAGGGCACGCGCGACATGCTTTCAACGCCTCCGCCGATTGCAAACTGCGCCTCACCCGACATGACTTTCGCGGCGGCGACGTTACACGCATCGAGTCCGGATGCGCAGAAACGGTTAATCTGCATGCCCGATGTCGTCTGTGCATAGTCCGCCATCAGTACGGCGGTGCGTGCGATGTCCGCCCCCTGATCGCCTACCGGCGCCACGCAACCCAGGATGACGTCATCGACCAATTCCGTGTGCAACTGATTGCGGTCCCGCAATGCCGCCAGCACTTGCGTCGCCAAAGAAATCGGGGTGATCGCATGCAATGCGCCGTCGGGTCGCCCGCGTCCACGTGGCGTGCGCACCGCATCGAATATATAGGCGTCGGGCATTATTTTTCCTCATGGGTTATCTGATCGATTTCGCGCGGAGGGGAGAGACGACAGGAAATAATCGCGCTACTTTGTCCAATAACGCTCGCGAAGGTCGCGCTTGGAGAGCTTACCGGTTGGAAGGCGGGGCAGCACATCGATGAAGTCGAATTTCCGGGGGACTTTGACACCGCTCAAATGCTGGCGGCAGAACAAACGCAGTTCCTCGGCCAGTTCTTCGCCGGCGTCGTCAGGATCGGCCGGTTCCACGACCGCGACGACTTTTTCGCCCATGTCCTGGTCCGGGGCGCCAATGACGGCGACGTCCTTGACCCTGGGGTGAGTGACCAGAAGGCTCTCGATCTCCTGCGGGTAGATGTTCACACCGCCCGAAATGATCATGAAGCTTTTGCGATCGGTCAGGAAGAGGAAGCCATCCTCGTCGATCCGCCCAACATCGCCCAGTGTCGACCAGCCATGATGGTTGCGGCTTTCCATCGTCTTGGCGGGATCGTTGTGATATTCGAAGGTTGAGCCGCCTGCGAAGTAGATCAGTCCTTCCTCGCCGCTGGCGACCGGTTCGCCATCCTCGCCGCAGGCGAATATCTGGCAACCCAGCGCCCGGCCGACCGACCCCTTTTTCTCGCGCCATTCGTGCGGCGTGATAGCGGTGATGCCGTTGCCCTCGGTCCCGGCGTAGAATTCGTGGATGATCGGCCCCCACCAGTCAAGCATCGCTTCCTTGACCGGAACAGGACAGGGGCTGGCCGCGTGGAACACGCATTTCAATGACGAAACGTCATAGCGGGCCCGGACATCATCGGGCAAACGCAACAGCCGGTTGAAGTGCGTGGGCACGAACTGGGCGATGGTGACTTTGAATTGTTCGATCGCCTTCAGCGCTTCCGCGGCGTCGAACTTTTCCATGACGATAACAGTGCCGCCGACGCGGTGCACCATCATGGTCCAGCCGAGCGGCGAGGCGTGATAGAGCGGCGCGGGGTTGAGATAGACAGTGTCCTGATCTGCGCCATAAACCTGTGTTAACAGGGGCGCGATCATCGGCTGCGTCATTATCCCCGTATCCGGCAGCGGACGCTTGATCCCTTTTGGCCGTCCCGTCGTGCCGGAGGAATAGAGCATGTAACCGCCGGCCGCTTCATCCGCGATCGGCGTGGCGGGGAATTGCGCGGCTTCGGCGGACCAGTCACGAAACGGCACCTTCGCATCCCGCGTCATGTAGAGTGGCAGATCCTGGAGCCGAGCCGCGATCTGCTCCACCACGGTACCGGCTTGCGGCGAAGTAAAGACCAATTTCGTCTCGGAATCGCGGATGATATATTCCGTCTCTTCCGCCGTCAGATGCGTTGAGATGGTTGTGATATACAGCCCTGCCCGGTCCGCTGCCGAAGCAATGCTGAAGATTTCCAGGCAGTTTTCCAGCACGACGGCGACATTGTCGCCCCGCTGCAGACCGAGCGACCGGAATAGATGAGCGGTGCGATTAGCCGATTCCTCCAGCTCCCGATAGCTTATTTGACGCATGGATGGCGTCAGAATGACGGCTGGTTTGTCTGGCGTCGTCCTCGCGAAGATGAATGGATGTGACATCAACGAATCCTCTCAACCTGCTTTTTCGGCTTCAGCGCGGCGCCATGCGAATGGCACCGTCCAACCGGACATCCTCGCCGTTCAAGTAGCTGCACTCGATCATCGTCAGCGCGAGAATGGCAAATTCGGCGGGGTTGCCGAGCCGCTTGGGAAAGGGCACCGAAGCGCTCAATGCATCCAGCACCGTCTGCGGAGCGTTGGCCATTAGCGGGGTATGGAATATGCCGGGCAGGATGGTATTTACCCGGATCCCCTCTCCCATCAGGTCGCGCGCCATCGGCAACGTAACGCCAACAACGCCCGCCTTCGAAGCCGCATAGGCCGTCTGTCCGATCTGGCCGTCCTCGGCCGCGACCGATGCCGTGTTGATTACGACACCCCGCTCACCCTCGCTGCCCAGCGGATCTAGCGTGAGCATCCCGGCGGCCGACTTGGCGGCGCACCGGAAGGTGCCGATCAGATTGATCTGGATGATGCGATTAAACTGTTCGATTGGGAAGTGGCTAATCTCTCCCGTTTTCCTGTCGCGGCTGACCGTCTTGATGGCATTGCCCGTCCCGGCGCAATTCACGATAATCCGCTCCTGGCCATGAGCGTCGCGTGCGCGAGCAAACCCTGCGTCCACGCTCTCGTGGGATGTGACGTCGACATTACAGTAAATACCGCCCAATTCCTCCGCCACCGCAGCACCGACGGTTTCGTTGAGGTCGAAGATCGCCACCTTGACCCCGCGTTGCGCCAGCGCCGTCGCGGTTGCACGGCCCAGGCCAGACGCTCCACCTGTAACCACCGCAGCAACTGAAGAATTGAGCTCCACAAATCTTCTCCTTCCAAGCCCGATGCCGGGGTGCGGAACACCGAGGCATTGGATTGAGTACCTATTCAATTAGTTCTGCCTGTCGACCGGTGCCAAGGTTGAAAGGACGAAAAAGGACCGTTCGGCTATTCGACCGTTCCAGCGCGGCGTTTCCGGCGCACGAGTGTCTGGGTGTAGGTATATTCCAGCAAGCCCGGCAGGCCGCCTTCGACGCCAAGACCGGACTTTCTCTGCCCGCCAAAAGCTGCGAAGGGCGAGAGATACTGATCATGATTGATGAAAACCGTGCCTGTCTTGAGCCGTCGCGCCACCGCCAGCGCCTTGTCCTCGTCCGATGACCAGACCGAACCCGCCAGGCCATATTCGCAATCATTTGCACGCTTGATCACCTCATCAACGGTATCGTAGCGCAGAAGAGGCAGGACGGGACCGAACTGCTCCTCGGCAACGATCCGCGAATCCTCGGGCGGATTGTCTATCAGAGTGACCGGGATGAAATATCCCGGACCTTGGTGTTCTTCGCCCCCGGTAAGGAAGGCATAGCCATTCTTCCGCGAATCCTCGATCAGGCCGCGCACCCGGTCATATTGTGGGCGGTTGTTGATCGGGCCGATGCGCGTGCCCTTTTGCGCGCCATCGCCCACTTTGATCCGCGCGGCATAGGCCGTGAGCGCCTGTTTTAACGGCTCGTAGATATCCTTGTGGATGTACATACGCTTGGTCGCGATGCAGATCTGGCCATTGTTGCCGAATGCTGACCAGAACAGCTTGTCCGCGACCTTTTCCACGTCGACGTCCGGCAGGACGATCGCCGCGTCATTGCCGCCAAGCTCCAGCGTCAGCCGTTTGAGCGAGGCTGCGGCGCTTTCCATCACTTTCTGGCCAGTGCCGGTCGAGCCGGTAAAGCTGATCTTGTCGATCAGGGGATGATTGGTGAGCCACGGTCCCAGTTCGTCCGCGCCGGAAATGACGTTGAGCACGCCCGGCGGCAGGATAGAGCGGGTCAGTTCGCCCAGTTTCAATGCGGTCAGCGGCGTGAAGGGAGAAGGCTTCAACACCATCGTGTTGCCGGTCAGCAGCGCCGGCCCGATCTTGAAGCCCGACAGGAGCATCGGAAAGTTCCACGGCACGATCGCCGCGACGACCCCGATCGGCACATGATGGGTTTCCACGATGCGATCTGGCCCGTCCTCGGCGACGTCGACCGGCAGCGTTATAGTGCTTTGCGCCTGCAGCAACCGGCCAAGGCTGGTGATTTCGATCTTCGCCTCGAACAGGGGCTTGCCCTGTTCACGCGTCAGCAGTGTAGAAAGAGTGTCGAGATCGTCGAGGATCGCCTGCCCGAGGGCATGGACCAGCGCCTGACGCTGTTCATAGGGCGTCGCCGACCATCCCGCAAAGGCTCTGTGTGCGGCACGGACCGCCGCATCCAGCTGCTCGCGCGAGCATTCGGGAGCTTGCGCGAAGACCTCCTCGGTGGCGGGATTGATCACGTCGATTGACGAAGTGGAGGAAACCGCCTCGCCGTTGATCGTCATGCTGTAATTGTGTCCGACCGTCATTTCCGCATTCCTCGCCTTTTAGGCGCCGACCCAGATGGGCGCGCGCTTTTCAAGAAAAGCGCGGGGGCCCTCCCTGAAATCCTCTGTTTGATAATTGCGTTGGGCTGCGGCGGTGCTCAGTTGCATCAGCTCGCTCTCGGTACGGTCAAACACAGCCCGCGCGACCGCAAGGCTTTCGCGGACCGCGATCGGTGCGTTTGCGGCGACCAACTCGGCTAACTCCACCGCTTTGGAAAGCGCCCCGCTTGGCTCGGTCAAATGGTTGACCAGCCCTGTCGCCAGCGCGCGATCGGCCGAAATCGGTGCGCCGGTCGCGATCATCTCCAAAGCGATGTTGCGCGGCATGACGCGCGGCAGTCGCACCACGCCGCCCGCAGCTGCGACAAGCGCGCGGGACACTTCGGGCAGGCCGAACCGGGCGCGGCGCGATGCCACGATCGTATCGCAGGCCAGCGCCAGTTCCAGTCCGCCAGCCAGGGCAGGAGCCTCGACGCAAGCGATCCAGAACTTGCGCCGGTCGGCCATCGCGAACCCGGCAAAGCCCCCGTCTTCCGTATAGAGCTGGTCGCGCTTTCCCGCCGCAATGGCACCGAGATCCGCGCCTGCGCAAAAGGCCCGCTCCCCCGCCGCCGCTAGGATGGCACAGCGAACCTGAGGATCTTTTTCGACATCCGCCACGGCCTGCTGCAATGCGGCCGTCAGTTCCGGTGAGACTGCGTTCGCCTGCGCCGGCCGGTTGAGCGTGACAACCGCAACATGCGCGCCGACGCGCTCGACAAGGACGACGCTTTCCTCGCTCATGCGCCGAACCTCCAGATTGGGACACCGCCCGGCGGAGTCGACACGTGGCCTCGCCGACCTATGGCAAAGGCAGCATCGTTCTCCAGAACGTCGAGTTCCTCGTCAGCAACGGCTGCCAAAGTGCGCTTTGCGCCCGCGTCCAGGCGAAGCATGACCACGCCACGCCGCCCTCCGTCACGGTCATATGCAACGGTATGGGTCTCGACCACCGCTTCGCCCTCGGCATCGGTAACGAGGGTCGGGCAATCGCCGTAGCGCTGCTGCAGTTCGACGCTCAGCGCGGGAGGCTGCATGACCCAGGCCTTTTCTGCCGGTGCGGTGCCGACGATCAGGGCATGATGCTTGGTCATGAACCCGCCCTGCCCGTATAGCAGGCCGATCCCCGGCTTGTCCCGCAATCCCCGAGCCATGGCGGCGACCGCATGGCTCATGTAATTGTTGAGGGGCGCTCCGAAAAAAGTGAGGCCCCCTGCCATCGTGCACGATTCATCCTGCCTCATCCCCAGTGTGCGCCGTGCGGCCTTCGGAACGCAGGGAAAACAGGAGTAAAGTTCGACATGGTCGAATCCGCCCGGACATGCCGCTAGTGCGCTTTCCAGAACGATGTCCCGTGCCGTACAGCGATCGAACCCCTCGCGCTGCAGATAATCGCTCGGCTCCTCCGCCGTGTAGCCGCCATGGACGAAGATAAGCCGTCCATCATCAAGCCCCAGGCTTCTCGCCTTTGCCAGCGAGGTGAGGATGACCGCCGCACCCTGATTCACGCCGATGTTGGCAACCATCAACTTTCTGTAGGGATGTGCGATCATCCGGTTCGCGGGCGAAACCGCCATGATCTCTTCCGTGCCGAACGCTTGGTCGTACCAGGCATTGGGATTGGCCGCTGCCACGTGTGACATGGCGCACCACAGCTCCGCACTTTCGCGGAGAGCTTGCGCCGGTGGCTGCCCTTGTGCGTGCGCACCGGCATTTTCGTAGAACGGATAGACCGTTACCGGCAGGTGGACACTCAGCGCCTTGGCCAACGGATGCGCGCTGTCCTGCCCGCGCACCGATGGCGCGGCCTTGGCAGGGCGAGGCGTCCATGGCAGATCGATACCCTGGTTTTGCGCCCGCGCCGCCGAGAGATGCGCCTCACCCCCGCAAACCGCAGCCACCGTGGACTCTCCCCGGGCTATTCGGGTGGCCGCTTCATGCACAAAGCGGATCGGAGTCTCTCCGCCCACCGGGCCATAGTTGCGGCGAGCCGGAGTCAGCCCCATGCGCTGGCACAGCTCATCGGCGGGCGCGGCGTATGGCCAGCTGATGAGGTTTACCACATCCAGCCAATCCAGCTCCGAGAGGATATTGCCGCCCGCCGTTGCCTCCGCCTGGCGCAGCGCCTGTTCCATCAGCGCCAGGGGCTCCAGAGCGGATTCGAGCCGATCCGTCCGGTCAGCACATTCGCCACAGGCGATGATGACGGGGATGTGCTCTGCGTCAATCATTGTGCCCCACCTCCGCTGGAGAAGGTCTGGCTCATGCCAATTTCGGCGAGGATCTCATCTGTATGTTCACCCAACCGGGGCGCATGGCCGATCTCCGGCGCTCCGGCGCTGAAACGCACTGGCGGCTGAACCTCGAAATATCCGCCTTCGCTGGGATGTTCCCGACGCTTGAAGAAGCCTGTAGCGCGCAAGTGCGGATCGTCCTGAATCTCCGCTATGTCCCGCACCGGCATGACTGGAATGGAGGCCAAACGGCAAAGTTCGTCCAGTTGCGCCGTTGTCCATTTCTGCGTCAGTTGGCCCAACCGCTCATAAAGCAGGTCCGCGTTGGCTACGCGCAGAGCCGGGGTGGCCAGGCGTTCGTCCGACAGGAACGCCGCGTCGTCCAGCAATTCCAGCACCTTGATCCAGTTTGCATCGCCGTAGGGTACGATGCTGATATAACCGTCGCTGGTGCGGAAGGGCTGGCGAAATGGCTCGATCTGGCGACGATAGCCTGCCGACCCCTGTGGCGGATCGAACGTCGCCCCTGCCAGATGCTCCTCCAGCAGGAACTGGGTGAACGCCTCGAACATGGGAACCTCGACCGACTGCCCCTCACCGGTGCGCAGGCGGTGGATGTAAGCGGCCATGACGGCGTAGGCAGCATAGAGCCCCGCAACCTTGTCCACCACCGTGCTGGGCGTGTAGCGTGGCGCAGGATTGCCATCCACCTTGCAGGGCAGGCTGGCGAGGCCAGAAGCCGCCTGGATGACGTCATCATAGGCCGGGAGATCGGCATAGGGGCCGTCGCTGCCGTACCCCACGCAATGCACATAGATCAGCTTTTCGTTGATGGAGCGCATCGCCTCATAACCAAAGCCCAGGCGACTTATCGCCTTGTCCCGGACATTGTGGATGAAGATGTCGCTAGATGCGACCAACCGACGCATCGCCTCGGCACCCTCTTCGGACTTGAGGTTCAGCACGATAGATCTTTTGCCACGATTAATCGTCATGTGCGACGCGCCCATGCCAAACGTACGCGCATGCGCTCCCGAACGGCGCATCAGATCGCCCTCCGGCGGCTCGACCTTGATGACCTCTGCCCCGAGATCAGCTAGGATTTGCGTGCAATAGGGGCCGAAAATGATGGATGTAAGATCCACCACTTTGATGCCCTGAAGCAGGGTTCGGTTCCCACTTTCGCTCATCCACGCCCTCAAAAACCGCCATTCGCTGCAACTTGCCGCTTTCAAACCCACCCGTCCAAGTCGGATCGGCCTTCAAATCAGACGATTTTCGTCTAGATGGCACGTCTCCAAACTATGCTGGAGGCTGAAATTGACCCTTCGTTTATTTCAAGACGTCGGCGGCCGCATTGCTGGGGGAAGGGCAACGAGAGTCCGATCTGCTAAGACGGCCGACGTTGCCTGCTGTTCGAACAGCAGGTTTGTTGGACCGCGAACGCGGTGATCCCTCCATTTTGGAATAACAGTCCTGAGGCGATGCTTATCGCGCCGGGGAGGGAAAGTCCCAACCGTCTTCGATCCTCTCCGTCCCTCCGCATGGAGCGGGCTTAACCAACAGGCAATCGGAATGTTGGAATATTGTTTGTTGATTTAATATTTTCGCGACCCCCAACCTTAGTGGGGGATCATTTTGGAAGCGCTCCCTATGATTCGCGGCTATCAGTCGCAAAAAAGTGATGGGGAGGAGAGCATATGTTTTCACGAGTAACAGCACCGGTCGGTCTCGCAGCATTATTGTGCGGCGTTTCGCCTTTGGTGCTTGCCGCCGAACCGGCATTGGCCCAAGTCGCTCCTGAGGCAGCGGAAGCCGAGCAGTCAGCTTTCAACGATTCGAACGAGATCATCGTCACCGCAAACCGTCGGGCGCAGTCCACATCGAGCGTGGGCATGACGATCCAGTCGCTGAATGGTGATGTCCTTGCTGCACGCGGCGTGTCAAATGCGTCGGACCTTGCGAAGATTGTGACCGGTTTCACGGCTGCGGACACAGGCTTCAATACGCCCGTATACAGCCTGCGCGGCGTCGGCTTCAACGATCCCAGTCTGGCCTCGAACTCCACAGTGGCGGTCGCCGTAGACGAAATTCCGCTTCCCTACTCAGTGATGACGCAAGGCGCGACGCTCGACCTGCAGCGGTTGGAAGTGCTGAAAGGGCCGCAGGGTACGCTCTACGGCCTCAACGCCACAGGCGGCGCGATCAATTATATCGCCAACAAGCCGACAGATGATTTCAGAGCAGGTGGCCAGGTCACTTTCGGGCGTTTCGCCACCGCAATTGCTGAAGGCTATGTCAGTGGACCTATCAGCGACACCCTCAAAGCCCGTATCGCGGTGACTGGTACACTGGGTGGCGACTGGCAGCGTAGCTACACGCGCAATGATGAACTGGGGCAGACCAAGAAGTTTGCGGCCCGGCTGCAACTGGCTTGGACGCCTACGGAACGTCTGAAAGTCGAATTGATCGGCAATGGCTGGCTGGACCGTTCCGACACGGTGGCTCAGCAACTCGTTGGATTCCGGGCGCAGGTTCCTTCCAACGCCGTACGACTGCCGCAGGTCTTCAGCTATCCACTAGCGCCTCGAGACGCGCGCGCCGCCGACTGGACGCCCGGCGATTATGGGCGAGATGACAGTTTCTACCAGCTTGGCGCTAAGATCGGCTATGAACTGACAGATAATATCCAACTGTCGTCGATCAGCGCCTATTCCGACTATGAGACCCATGCCTCGACCGATCGCGATGGCATGGTGCCGCGGAACTTCAACGTTCGCAGCAACGGTTCTATCACCAGCCTTTATCAGGAAGTCCGGTTAATAGGCACCATGTCAGCCCTGACATGGAGCCTCGGCGGCAATTATCGGCGTGACAAGATCTACGATCAACAACTCACGTCACTGCCTGAAGGAACGAACAGTTTCTCCGCCGGTTTCCACTTCGATACACCCGATGTATTTTCCCGGCAGAAGGTCGAAACTTTCGCCATCTTCGGCGATGGCGAATTTTCACTGAACGACCAGTTTTCGGTCATTGGGGGCATTCGCTATACGAAAGACAAGCGTGACTTCGCGGGATGTACGGCCGATAATGGCGTGGGCGACACATCAGCACTCTACACCTTCCTCACCAACCTGTTCCGTGGGCGGGCCGGGCTTCCGCAGGTTGCCCCACCCGCGCCGGGCCAGTGCGTGACGCTTTCTCGCGATACCTTCATCCCCGGGATTGTGAACGATAGCCAGACGGAGGACAATGTTGCTTTCCGTACCGGTATCAATTTTAAGCCCAGCCCTGGCTCGTTGCTCTACGCCACTTACTCGCGCGGCTATAAGGCGGGCTCCTTCCCGACGTTGGGCGCAGCATTTGCGATCGGATACGGACCTGCAAAGCAGGAAAGACTTGACGCGATTGAAGTCGGCTTCAAGACTGCGCTGCTGGATCGTCGGCTTCGCATTAACGGCGCGGCATTTCATTACGACTATTTCGACAAGCAGCTGCGCGGGCGCATCGTCGATCCGGTTGCCGGCAGCCTCTCGAAGCTGGTCAACATCCCCAAAAGTGAAATCTGGGGCATTGAAGGCGATATGACCCTGACGCCAATGGACGGCCTCAATCTATATGCAGCGGCGTCCTATCTCCATACCGAGGTCAAAGAGTTCGTCGGCATCAATCTCTTTTCGCAGAGTGAAGACTTCAAGGGGCAAACCCTGAATTTCGCGCCGCCCTGGTCCGTGAATGCGGGTGGCGAATACAAGTGGGCCTTATCGGGCGCTTTGAAC
This sequence comes from Sphingobium sp. B2, assembly GCF_007693735.1. Lineage (NCBI taxonomy): Bacteria > Pseudomonadati > Pseudomonadota > Alphaproteobacteria > Sphingomonadales > Sphingobiaceae > Sphingobium > Sphingobium sp. B2. The sequence continues at coordinate 1,222 of NZ_VDBZ01000002.1, read as the reverse complement.
GGTGTTCTGGGTGCCGACTATGGCTACCGTAGCAGAACATCAGGCTTCCTCGGTCGTGATCTTCCCATGGACATCAAGGCCTATTCGACCCTCGACCTGCGGGCAGGCGTTGAATCGGACAAGGGCTGGAGCCTGATCGTTTGGGGGAACAACGTGACCAACACCTATTATTGGACCACGACCAACCGCGGCACCGACACGTTTACGAGGATTGCTGCCAAGCCCGTGACCTACGGTGTGACCTTCAAGGTGGGGTACTGATCCACGCCCAGTCTTTCTGCCGCTCCTCACCCGCGGGAGCGGCATCGCCTGTTCGATCGACTCTTCCCGTAAAGCTCGCTGAACAGGCAAACAAAATTTAATTGAACGATCCTTCAATTCATGGCAGGCAGGATCGACACTGATGATCGATAAGGAATTCGAAAGATGGCCGAATTGCTGGAGCGTGAAGGATCAGGATATGTGGACAGCGCCTATGGCAAGAATGTCTACGCTCCAGTGGACCGCGAACTGTCCGTTCCGGTCGCAGCGGGTGCGGGCAGCGTTCCAAAAGACTTGAATGGAATCTTTGTTCAGGCAACGCCCAATCCCGCTTATGTCCCCGGTCCGGGCCACAGCTGGTTCGATGGCGACGGCATGGTGCAGAGCGTCGAGATTATCGACGGCAAGGCCCATTATCGGAATCGTTGGGTACAGACCAAGGGCTTGATGGAAGACCGCGAAGCGGGCCGGGCCACTTATGTCGGCAGCCTTGCCAAGATGAAAGCTGGCAAGCGGCACAAGAATACCGCCAATACCGATCTGGTATGGCATGCCGGCAGGCTGCTCGCGCTCTGGTGGGAAGGCGGCGAGCCCTATGAACTACTTCTGCCCACGCTCGATACCGTGGGAACATACGACTATGGTGCCACACTTGATATCGGGATGACATCGCACTGCAAGGTCGATCCCAAGACCGGCGAGTTGTTCTTTATCGCGTGGGGAACCCGTGCACCCTATCTCACCGTTGGCGTCGCATCTGACGACGGCCGGATAACACGCAAGGTACCGATCGACCTCCCCGGCCCGCGCATCCAGCACGACCTGGGATTGAGCGATCAATCTATTGCCGTTTTCGATTTCCCGCTTGGCATAGACGTTGAACGCGAAGGCAGCGCGCTAGGCTTCAAGATGGTGGAACAACCGTCGCGGATCGGCCTTGTTTCGCGCGATCCTTCCGATG
>NZ_VDBZ01000019.1:0-4220 GCF_007693735.1 Sphingobium sp. B2 | reverse complement strand
GCGTCTCGGCCTGCTCGGCGGCGTTCCAGAGCGCGGCCCGGTTGTTGGCCCACGCCGGGGCGTCGGCGGGCACAACAAGCGCGTTATGCTCGACGCCTTGCTTGCGGGTGTAATCGTGGACGAGGCCGGTTCGCTCGTCCGTGATTTCGACGCCCGCACGATAAGCCGCTGCCGCCGTCGCACTGCGACCGGCGGAACGGCTGATCGTCTTAACCGCAAGATGGAAGCTCGCCATCGCCGCGCCCTTACTAGCCATGCGGGAGCATGGCGCGGGCGATAGCGCGCTGGGGTTCAGGGGTATCCCCTGACGCACGCAGACGCAAGTTTGCATAAGTGCGCCCTTCCTCTCTTTCGTTCGGTCGGGTCCGGTGCTATCAATATCGCGCAGCGAAAGGATTGACCATGGCCGCTCCCACGCCAGAGGCTATCGAAACCGCACGTCGCAAGGTCCAGNCCTGACGCACGCAAACGCAAGTTTGCATAAGTGCGCCCTTCCTCTCTTTCGTTCGGTCGGGTCCGGTGCTATCAATATCGCGCAGCGAAAGGATTGACCATGGCCGCTCCCACGCCAGAGGCTATCGAAACCGCACGTCGCAAGGTCCAGCAGGCCAAGGCCCGGTTGCAGGCACTGGAAGCCCGCGCCGCCACCATGAACCGCAAGGCCGATGCGCGCCGCAAGATCATCCTCGGCGGCCTGCTCCTCGATGCCGCCATGAAAGACCCCGCATGGGAATCCCGCCTCAATGACCTGATGAACCGCATCAGCCGCGATCAGGACCGCAAGGCGTTCGAGGGCTGGACCTTCAAGGGAGGCCCTGCCGATGCCTGATCCCTTCGACCCTGCCGAGTTCGACGCGCCCCCTCCCTCCGATCCCGGCGCGGACTATCGCATCCTGCTCGACGCCATGCGGAAGGCCGGGGCCGAAGGGGTCGCCCAGCAGGTCGCCGCCCTGTCCCGCCAGATCGAGCATGACGCCCGCCAGCGCGCCGAAGCGGGGCAGCAGACGCAGAACGCGCTCAACGAACTCCTGCGGGCCGCTACGCAGCTTCAGCGCGTCAGCGCAGCCATCGGGTGGGAGCATCTGAAGGGATGGCTCTACGCGGCCATGATCGGGCTGGGCCTGATCTTCGCCGCGGCCCTCGCCTACCAGTGGGCGAAGGAACCCAAGATTGAACAGCGGCTATACGGCTGCACCGCACGATGGGACGCCAAAACTCAACGCTGCAAGGGCGATTGGGTGCCCTTGCAGGCGCAATAGGCCAGTTCATTATCGGGTGTACGTAAATTCTTGCTCTTAACATTTAATGGGTGTACGAGATTGCTATGGAAGTCGAGTTCGATCCGGCCAAGGACGAGGCTAATCTCGCCAAGCACGGCGTATCATTGCAGGCTGCGGCGGACTTCGATTTTACAACATCGCTCGACCGTGAAGACACACGGTTCGACTATGGCGAAGTTCGCTTCGTATCCATCGGCTTCATCGGCGACCGCCTCTATTTTTTGGCCTATGCCGATGGTTCAACGGACGATGCAATACGCGCCATCAGCCTCCGCAGAGCGGAGAAACACGAGGTGAGGTTCTACTATGCGTCCCAAGTTTGATCCCGAAATTCACAGCGAAGATGCTCCGCTATCCGAGGAGTTCATGCAGGGTATGCGTCCGGCGCGTGAGGTCCATGGTGTTGACTGGGTTGACGCCAAGATGGGCCGCAAGCGCGGGCGGCCCAAGCTGGATGCTCCCAAGGTCGAGGTGAAAATCCGCTTGGATGCAAAGACGGTGGAGCATCTGCGCGACAGCGGCCCCGGATGGCAAACCCGTGTAAACGCCCTGCTCGGCCAGCTTGTGGCGACGGGACAAATCTGATCGTGGGCCACGTGGAAGCCCGCGAAAGCTTCAAGGCCGAAGCCGTCGCCTCATGGGCCGAATATCAGGAAACCGGGCTGCATCTGACCGGCGAGGAAGTGGCCCGCTGGCTCGATAGCTGGGGCACGGCAGGCGAGGGCGAATGTCCGCCTTGCCATCTGCGCGGAACCGAAAACCCCTGATTTTACCCTCTGGTGCCCGTCAGGGCACCGCCAAGCCCTTGGATGGCGAAACCTACCCCCCAACGCCTCCCTGCGCTCTATGGGCCGGAATCGCCTCCTGCACACCCCCTGATAGCCAATTGCGACCTTGCAGCGTGTGCGACGTGGAAGGGATGCGGATTCCTGTCCGTCATGCGCCTAACGCGTGCCGCGACTAGCGGCACTCATCATCACCGCCGTAGGCGGCCTGATTAGCGAGTTACCCACCCCCCGCCGCCGCCAGCTTTTGGATAGCGCTATGGCGGGGCATGGATAACTCGCAGCCCCCTTTCAGGGGGTAATCATAAGATCATAGAAGGGATTAAATAAAAACCATTTATAATCATCAACTTAGCGGGGGGGGGTAGCTCACCAGCTATGAGCTACCCCTAGCTCACCAGCTATGAGCTAGGTTCGAACAAAATTCGAAAATTTATGATTGAAATTGCAACACGTTTTCGGCACGTCGGTTTTGAATTTCATTCAATGACGTTCTGATTTGGATCATAGATGAGCTAGGGGTAGCTCACGCTGGATCAAATTGATCAGTCTGTGGGACTGGGGAGTGCCAATGTCGCAAGAGTCAAAGCAACTGGGTTTGACCACCGCACCGGGCGGGACATGGGTGCAGACTGATCGCGCCGCTCATGAGAGATGGGCGCAACTGGCCATCGCCAACCCCCGTGCGTCATCGGTGCTTCATGTGCTGGTGGCTCAAATGGGACGGCATAATGCCATTGTGACCAGCCAAACGACATTGGCAAAGGCAGCCCATTGCTCACTCCCCACCCTTAAGCGGGCTTTGTCCATACTTCGCGAACAAGGGTGGATCGAAGTCCGCCAGATCGGCCCAACCGGGACAGCCTGCGCTTATATCATCAATGATCGGGTCGCATGGAGCGGCAAGCGTGATGGCATTCGCTACAGCTTGTTCTCAGCGGCTGTGCTGATTGCAGATGATGAACAGCCGGATCGTGATGAACTGGGCGCACAACCGGCGCTCCATCGCCTGCCGAACCTGTTCCCGGGAGAGCGTCAGTTGCCAAGCGGTCCGGGCCTTCCGCCCCCGTCTGAACCATCACTTCCGGGGATGGAACCTGACTTGCCCGCGCAGTATATGGAAACCCCGGAAACACCACCATTTGAACGATTGGAAACGGGTGAAGATTCGTGACCTATCTAAGTCTAGGAGAAGCCGCAAAGGCTGCTGGTGTTGCCAAGGGAACTATTAGCAAAGCCCTGAAATCAGGTAAGCTAAGCTATGCTGACAAAACCCCTGCGGGATACCAAATAGACCCCGCCGAACTGTTCCGCGCGTTTCCACGGAAACAGCCAGAAACCGTTGAATATGAACGATTGGAAACTCCAAAGGAAACGGTGGAAACGGCTGTGCTACGGGCACAGCTTGAAGCCGCCGAACGGAGGGCCGCAACTGCCGAGGCCGACCGGGACGCTTGGCGGGAACAAGCGCAACGTGCGACACTCGCTTTGACCGATCAACGTGCCGCCCCTCAACCCGTCCCCCAGCGTGGATTCTGGTCCCGTCTGTTCAGCCGCCAGGGCAACAGCCCTAGAGGCGATGAGGCATGAGGGCGGCGGGTTTCACCTGAACCAGCGCATGGCTGACCGCCCCAGTCGCGACCACGCCGCCGCTGCGATCTGGCTGCACGAAAAACCCTGACGCATTGGAAGTCCGCACGAAAACCCCGATTTCAGGGTTTTCCGTCACCCTCACAGGCTCATGCCGCGATCCCGTTGCAGGACCAGCTCGCGCTCGTGGAGCAACTGCCCCACCGCCCGCGCCATTTGGGGTTCGCGCTGGATCTGCTCGATGTAGAGATCCTTGGTGTGCTGGTTCGCCCCGTTATAGGCATCCACCGCCTTGCGGAGCGCCTCCGGGGTCGCCTTCCAGTCGCTGTTATGGTCGCCATAGCCGTGGGCGCCCGCCTCGCGCTTCCCGGCTATGGTCCTGAACTTCTCCGCCACCTTTTCCCGTTCCTGCGCCTGCTGGCGCTCCTGTGCCTGCTCACGGGCGCGCTCGGCGGCAAGCTGCGCCTGACGCTGCGCCTCGGCGGCATCGCGCCGATCGCGATCGACCGCGCCGCTCAAGGTCGCCGCGAACGCATGGAGTCTGCCCGATATGCGCTGCCCCGCA
>NZ_VDBZ01000018.1:0-4644 GCF_007693735.1 Sphingobium sp. B2 | reverse complement strand
TCGCCGGTGATGGCGGCTCGGCCGTCCCCGGTTGGCTGAAAGTTGATCGCGGTCGCCGTGCCCATCGTCGGCGGAGTCTCCATATCGCCGTCCATCAGCCGCTCGGCGCGCGGAAAGCTGTATTGGAGGATGCCACCGGCCGTCTTGCCCTCACCGCCCATCAACCGGTTGAGCGCGGCCACATCGAGGTCGAGCCGCGATGCGGCTGCGCTGGCCGAAGGCGATTGCGGCGCGGCGAGCGGGGTCCGACTGGCTGATAGCGCTTGCCGGAGCGCGGCCGCGAGCTTCACCGGGTCGCCGTGGCCGGCAATGTGCATGTACATGGTCGCAGGCGAAGAGCGGAGCAGGTGATTGTGGAGCGCGGTGATCGTAAAACCGCTTGCGAGCAGGCGGCTCAAAACGGGGTTCACCTCGTCGTGGGTCAGCACGAGATCGCCCATCACCATCGCCTCGTCGCCCATCGGCTGAAACGCCGCCCAAGAGCCGAGCGCGAGGGAGGGCTTGATCGTCACCCCATCCAGCGTAACGCTCAGGTCCGAACGCGGGAAGCTGTAGCGGTGAACGCCCCCCGGCTGTTCGGCCCCCGCTCGTCCTATCGCCCGGTCGACAGCCGACCAGTCCGGCGCTGCCCATGCCGGGCTTGCCAGCAGGAGGCTGGCGAATCCCAAGGCGATGGTCTTTTTCAGCATAATTGATCCTTCATCAGCGCACTCGACACGGAAAGCCTCACGTCATGCGAGCGCGCCGCCGGCGAGCCGCGACATTGCGCTCCGGTTTCTTTCTTCGGGATAAGCAGTCCTATGCTCATGAGGCTTGTGATGCAACCCTTACACTTGTAGGCTAGTGACGATACAACTATGACAAACACACAAGCTTCCCCTTGGTTGCTCCTGATCCCGCAGCTTCCGGCTAAGCCTGCCTATTTGCGGGTGAAGGTCTGGCGGCGTTTGCAGGCGATCGGGGCCGCGCCGCTCAAGAACGCCGTCCATGCGCTCCCCAATCGCGAGGACACGCGCGCGCTGTTCGAAGAACTGCATCGCGAGATCACCGAAAATGGCGGCGAGGCGCTGATCCTCGAAGCGCGCCTTGTCGGCGGCATGGGCGATGCGGAGCTGCGCGGAGTGTTCGACGCTGCGCGTGACGCCGACTATGAGGAGTTGGCACGCGAGGCGCGCGCGCTGTGTGAGGGCGAGTATGTCGCGGCGGCGGATGTGGGCCGCCTGCGCAAACGCCTGAACGAGGTCGCCGCGATCGACTTTTTCGGTGCGCATGGTCGGCAGGCGGCACAGGCCGCCATCACCGAGGCGGACCGCCGCTCTCACCAACATCCCGATGTGAGCGGCCCCGGTGCGCCCGAGCTGACCCCGGCGGAGCTAAAGCGCCGCGTTTGGGTGACGCGCCGCCATGTCCATGTCGATCGCATCGCGTCCGCCTGGCTCATTCGCCGCTTCATCGACCCCGAGGCGAGCTTCAAGTTCGTCGAGGGCAAAGGATATGTGCCGGAGCCTGACGAACTGAGGTTCGACATGGCGGACGCTGAGTTCACCCACGAAGGCGACCGCTGCTCCTTCGAGACCTTGGTGTTCCTCACCGGTCTCGAGACCGACCCCGCGCTGCGGGCGCTCGGCGAAATTGTTCACGACCTTGATATTGCCGATGCTCGGTTCGAGCGCCCGGAAACTCCGGGAGTGAGCGCGCTTATCGCCGGCATCTGTGCCGGCACCGACGACGACGAGGAGCGGATCGCGCGCGGATCGACCGCGCTCGACGGATTCTATGCTCACTTCACCCGGCGAAAAGAGGACTAAAGATGGAGGCCAGCGCACGCGCTGAAATCGCAGTCGAGACGCTGCACGAGCACGGCATCAGCTTTGGCGAGGCGGTGCGCGTCTGGATCAGGGTCGCGCTGCTCAGCTTCGGCGGACCGGCGGGCCAGATAGCGGTGATGCATCGCATCCTGGTCGAGGAGAAGCGCTGGATCGGCGAGGAGCGGTTCCTCCACGCGCTCAACTATTGCACGCTGCTGCCCGGCCCTGAAGCGCAACAGCTAGCTGCCTATATTGGCTGGTTGCTCCATAAGACCAAGGGCGGCCTGGTCGCGGGCGCGCTATTCGTGCTGCCCGGCTTCCTCGCGATTTTAGGGCTCAGCTATGTCTATGTGCTGCTCGGCGAAGTGGCGCTGGTCGAGGGCTTGTTCTTCGGATTGAAGGCCGCCGTGCTGGCGGTGGTGCTACAGGCGGTGGTCCGGGTGGGTTCGCGTGCCTTGAAGAACAACGTCATGCGCGGTTTTGCCGCGCTGGCGTTCGTCGCGATCTTCGTGCTCGACGTGCCCTTCCCGCTGATCGTGCTTGCCGCCGCGCTGATCGGCTTCTTCGGTGGCCGCGCTGGTTACGCCGCATTCAAGGGCGGCGGCGGACATGGTCCCGCCGGCGCTGAGATAATCCACGACCGCGACACCGCTCTTGGCGAGGGCCTTCCCGACCATGCCCGGCCGAACCTCTCTTGGTCGCTGCGCATCTCCGGCGTCCTGCTGCTGCTCTGGCTCGGGCCGGTCGCAGCGCTGCTGTTCGCGTTCGGCCCCGACGACGTGTTCAGCCGCATCGCCACCTTCTTCAGCCAGATGGCGGTGGTGACCTTCGGCGGCGCCTATGCGGTGCTCGCCTATGTCGCGCAGGAGGCAGTCGAGACCTATGGCTGGCTCCAGCCCGGCGAGATGCTCGACGGGCTCGGCATGGCCGAGACCACGCCCGGGCCGCTGATCATGGTGACGCAGTTCGTCGGCTTCCTCGCGGCCTTCCGCGAAGCGACCGGGCTGCCGCCGCTCGTCGCCGCGACCTTCGGCGCAATCCTCACCACCTGGGTTACCTTCCTGCCATGCTTCCTGTGGATCTTCGCCGGCGCGCCATTCATCGAGCGGCTGCGCGGCAACCGCGCATTGTCGGCCGCGCTTTCGGCGATCACCGCCGCAGTGGTCGGCGTGATCCTCAATCTGGCGGTCTGGTTTGGTATCCACACTCTGTTCGAGCAAGTCCGCGAAGTGCCGTTCGCAGCCGGCACCATCGATCTCCCAGTCCTAACGTCCGTCAACTGGCCGGCGCTGGCGCTCGCGGTGGGTGCGATACTCGCCATGTTCCGGTTCAAGGCCGGCATGCTGCCGGTGCTCGGCGTCTGCTCGGTCCTCGGGGCCGCATATGTAATGATCATCTGAAGGAGTGACGCGTGACGATCGACCATCTTTCCCGACGCAGTGCAATCGCAACTCTTGGCATCGGAGCCGCCGCCATGACTATCAACGAAGCCTCTGCGCAGACGCCGGCCGCAGCGCCGGCGGCTGTCCCCGCCTTTGCCGGAAATCATCAGGTCAAGCCGCTCAGGTTCAATCCCGCCAGGCTTCACGGCCTCTCCGAAAGGCTGATCACATCGCACCACGAGAACAATTATGCGGGCTCGGTCAAGGCCCTGAATATGATCGAGACACGACTTGCCGCCGCGCTCGCTGACACGGACCTGCCGCCGGTGGTCTATGGCGGATTGAAGCGCGAGGAGCTGCACCGCACCGGCTCGGTCGTGCTCCATGAGGTCTATTTCGACGGGCTCGGCGGCAACGGCCAGGCAGCCGGTTCCATCCGCGACGCGCTGGGCGCGGCGTTCGGCTCGTTCGACCGCTGGGAAGCCGACTTCCGCCGTACCGGGATGAGCCTTGCCGGCGGATCGGGCTGGTGCGTGCTCGTCTACAATCTCCACACGCGCTCGCTGCACAACCATTGGGCGTGGGATCATATGCACGGTGCGATTGCCGGCGTGCCGCTGCTCGCGCTCGATATGTACGAGCACAGTTTCCACATGGATTACGGCACCGCCGCCGCCAAATATGTCGACGCCTTCTTCCGCAACATCGACTGGGAAGTGGTCGACCGGCGCTATGCCGCGGCTTTGCGCGGCGGCGGCTGAACCCGACCGCCGTGGCTTAACACCCACTGCTGCGCGACACCTGAGTTCGCGACCACAAAGGGGACAGGTCCGATGGGGAGATGCAACAATGACATCCGGCCCGAACATCGCTCTTCTTTGGCGTGGGCAAGCAGCCGAGTGGACGCATCGCTTTCATGAAGCCCGGCAGTGGCCGATAATGCAGGCCTTGCGGGCGCTCGGGGCGACCGCAAGGCCTGTACTGTACAGGGACGAGGCGGTTCGCGAGATTCGGGACGAGCTGCTGTCGTGCGACGCAGTGCTGGTCTGGGTGAATCCGTTGGACATTTCAGGCGACCGCTCGCAGCTCGATCCAATGCTGCGCGAAGTCGCGGGGTGCGGCGTTGTCGTCAGCGCGCATCCTGACGTGATCGCCAAAATCGGCGTCAAGGAAGTGCTCTACACAACGCGATCCATGGAATGGGGCAGCGATGTCGATCGATACGTGGACGCTGAAGGCCTTCGCGCTCGTTTCCCCGAACATCTTGCCGCAGGCCCGCGCGTGCTGAAGCCGAACTACGGCAACGGCGGCAGGAATGTATGGCGTGTCCAACTAGACGAAGCGGGAAACGCTCCGGCTTTGAAAACGTCGGTGAAAGTTCAAGAGGCCCGCCAAGGAAGCAAATCGGAGCGCATCAGCCTAGCCGAGTGCTTGGAAAGGTGGGTGCCGTTTCT
>NZ_VDBZ01000017.1:0-5896 GCF_007693735.1 Sphingobium sp. B2 | reverse complement strand
CGCGCAGCCGGGGCGCGAAGCGGAACCCGAGTAGGTGGCAGAGTGCGAAAACATGATCGGTGGCGCCGCCGGTATCGGTATAGTGCTCATGCAACGGAAGGTTGCCGGCGCCCAGGACAAGCCCGTCGAGCACGTAAGGCGCTTCACCTGCCGTCGCGGACATGATCCGTGATCCGAATGATGCGAAGTGATCGGAAAGGTGCGAATAGATTTTCACGCCAGGTTCGGCGCCATATTTGGCATTGACGTCCGCCGCCCCTGAACGGCTCCGCCCCGACCGGAAGAACTGGCCATCGGACGACGAACTGGTGCCAGCGCCCCAATGCCGCGCGAAGGGTAATTCGTGATGGGCTGAGATGATCATGGCCAGCGCGGCCTGATAGTTCTCGGGTGAAAGATACCAGTTGTGGGTCCATGCGAGTTGGGCATAGCTGACGCCTTCGCTGGCATTGGCCATCCGCTCCAGCCCGAGGTTGGTGCCATCAGCCAGAATTGCGGCGAGTACCGTGCTGGGGTTGTCGTGCTCCTTGCCTGAGCGCAGGTCACGGAATGCGTTCAAAAAACCAGTGCGTTCGGCGACTTCAAGCAGCAGCTCGGTGATGCGCACGCGGGGAAGCAGGGTATCGAGCTTGCGATCGAGGGCTTCAGCTTCCGGTGGGGTGACAGGCGGCATTTGCTGAAGCTTGAGCCGGTCTCGTTCGAGCGACACTCCCTCAAGCTTGTTTGTTTTCAACTGCTTGGCAAATCGGCGCAGCCGCCAGTCAAGATTTCGTGCCCGGTCAGCGAGGTAGGATGCAGCATTTGAATCGAACGGAAGCACATCCGCCACTTTGGCGGCGTCGCGCCGACCCAGCAAATAGGCATCGAAGCGCTGATAGTTGCGGGTTCCCTCGATCCATACATCACCGGCGCGCAAACGATCACGCAAGGTTGCCATGATCGCAATTTCATAACGTCGGCGGTCGATACGGCCGCTTTCGGTGATGAGACGCTTCCACTGCCGATTGGGGAATGGCAGTGGAACGCCATCGGGAAGGTCGCGCGACTTTCGTGTGTTCGCATCGCGAATGACATCGATGGCTTTGATCAGTGCCGTCCCTGTTCCAGACGCCTTGAAGGTGAAGGCGTCCAGAAATGCCGGGCTGAAACGCCGTAGCGTGGCGTAACGCTCGGTTGCCGTTACCAGTGCGTCCTCGCCGGCAAGATCAGCAAGGGCATCTACTTGGGCCTTTGCCGCAACAAGCCGGTGCCAGCCCACCGCTTCGTCAATCAATTCGAGCGGATCGCCGCCATTCTGGACAGCCTCATCAAGTGCTGTAATCGTGGCGCCAAACAGCCGCATGAGTTGCCCCACCGACTGAATACTATCTTGGTAGCGACGCTCGCGCCCACGCCGCGCGCGCGTGAACATGCCGCCGATAAGTCGGTCAAACATTTGGATCGCGGCATCGGCAAGTCTGGCCTCAAGGTCGATCACTGCGGCCGTCAACGTCGCCCGCCTGCGATTGACGCTGTAATCCGAAAGCAGGAATGCCGGTGCCACGCCGCCCTCGCGGACAAATTGGGCAAAGCGGAATTCCGGAATGGCGCCCCCAACTACCGGGTGGATACCTATGCCGCGAACATAGCGCAGGCGCTCAAGCAAGCCATTGATATTGGCCGCAGTCGGGGCTTCTTCGAAATTACGCAACCACGCCAGCGGTGTCATGCCGAAATCCGGGTTGTTGATTACGAGTTCGTCTAGCCGTGTCAGTTCAGCAGAGCTGAGGCCTTCGACGATTGCGGCTGCGGCAGCTTTGCGTGCGCGTGCCCGGCCAGCAAGACCGGCGCGTTCCAGTGTGTCGCCTGACGGAAGAATGAACCGCTCACCCTTCAGGCCAACCATGAGGGCGCGAACAATCGGTTCACCTCTGTCTGTATACTCGGCGGCTTGCGCGGCAAGATTCAGGGCAAGTGCCAGGTCGCCGCGTCGAAACGGGCGTATGCCAAGATAACGCGCCACGAGATCGGCATGATCGGTACGGGTTTGCGCGCGCTGACCATATGCAGAGAAGGAGGAAGGATCGACGAATAACTGTGCCGCGAGGTACTGAAGAATGACGTCGGGAAGCCCGATCTCGGGTTGCAGACCAAAGCCGGGATGTCGCATCAAAGCGATTTGTGCAGCCAGACCGAGGCGATTTGCTGGACCATAGCGGCGCCCAACCAATTCAACATCTTCCGCAGAAAGGGTATAATGCCCAATGATCGCGGTTTCTTGGACAGGAGGATCGAACAGGCGCCGGCGCTCGTCTCCGGTCAGAAGTCGGCGTCGTGCCATTTTGCTCTCCCGCTGAGGCGAATAACAAAATTGACACCAAAGCGGCTTGCACTGGAGGGCGGCCATTCGTTGCCGGTTGATCCCCGAGCAATCACCCGGCGCAGCAAGACAGTTTGGCGACATCCTTATCAAACGTTTGGGCCGCCAGTTTGAGGCCTTCCACAGTGGTCAGGTAAGGAAATATCGTTGCACCCAATTCCAGGGTGGTCATGCCGTGTTTGATCGCCAGCACCAGTGTCTGGATCGAATCCGCGCCTTCGGGTGCCATGATCTGGCCGCCCAGCAAACGGTCGTTCGCCTTGTCGGCAATCAGTTTGATGAGACCCCGCGTATCGCGTGCTGCCAGTGCCCTTGGCACAGCATCGAGCGGGAGCAGCGAAACCTTGATGTCCAGGCCTTGCGCCCGTGCTGTCGTTTCAGTGAGGCCGGCGCTGGCGACTTGCGGGTCGGTGAAGACGACGGATGGCATGGAGGAATTGTCGTAGCGGTATTGGTTGCCCGTCACCGCGTTGCGCGCGGCCAGTTTTGCGCCATAGGCGGCCATGTAGACGAACTGGTCCCGTCCCGTTACATCGCCCGCCGCGTAAATGCCTGGAACCGACGTTTCGAGGTGGTCATCGACGACGATTCCACCATTACGGGCAAGCACTATGCCGCGCTCCTCCAGCCCAAGCCCGTCGCTATTGGGTCGGCGTCCGGTGGCGATGAGCACCTGTTCCGCCGCGACGGTGTCACAATGCCCCTCGCAGGTCAATTCGACCCCGCTCTGTGTTTGGGCGATACGCTGATAGCCGACACCTGCGCAAACCCGCACGCCCTCGGCTTCCAAATAGTTTTTCAGCGCGGCACTCACTTCCGGGTCCATTTCGGGGAGCAGGCGGCTTCGGCAGCAGATGGTGACATCAACGCCCAGACGCGAAAACATCTGTCCCAGTTCTACCCCGATCACCCCGCCACCGATCACCAGCAGCGATTTGGGCAAGCGATCCAGCGCCAGCGCCGATGTGCTGGTTAGGTAGGGCACGCTGTCCATCCCCGGAATCGGCGGCACGGCGGCGTGCGCACCCATCGCCAATATGACCTTGCCGACCTTCATGGGCGCATCGCCGACAATCAGCGCACCATCGGCAAAGCGTGCCTTGCCCTCGATATAGCTCACACCGTCATAGGCGGGCAGCAGATCGACATATTTTTTTTGGCGCAGCGTCGTGACAAGATCGTCCTTCGACGCCGCCAATACGGACCAGTCATCCATCTGGACAGCGCCCCCAAGGCCGGGAAAGCGCGCGGCGGCAAGCCCACCATGCACCGCTTCGGCGGCGCGGATCAGCGTCTTGGAAGGAACGCAGCCAACATTGACACAGGTGCCGCCAATCGTGCCGTGACCGACGAGCGCCACTTTCGCGCCCAGATCGGCAGCGGCGATCGCGGCGGAGTACCCGGCAGAACCCGCGCCGATGACGGCCACGTCAAATCCTTCCTGCCCGGGGCGGTTGCAACAGTCGTTCATTGCTTATCGCTTTCTTGAGGCGCTGGCGGCGCCCCGCTCAGTTTTGAATAGCGCGCGCCGGATAACCCGCGTTGGTTGATGCAGCGGCAATCGCAGCAGCATTGGTGCGGCGCGGGTTATAGGTTGCGCGCGCGGTCTTGGCTGCGAAATCGACCGTGACCGCCGTTACCCCGGCGACGCCTTCCATCGCCTTCTTCACGGTGATCGGGCAGGTGGCGCAGGTCATGTTCTCTATGGCAAAGGTGGTTTGCTTCTGAGCGGTTGCGGTAGCCGCGGGGCGATCTTGCGCCGTGCCACTAACTGCATAGGCGACCCCGCCGCCAGCCATAGCCAGCACGGCCATAGCGATACATACTGTCTTTTTCATGGGTATTTCCTTTCAATAGAACCAGGGTGCCCACCAGTCGATGGTGAGCGCCAGGATGGCGACGGCAAGGCCCAGCCACAGCACCGCCTTGGTGGTCCAAGCCGATTGTGGACGAGCGCAGTAGGAACCGTCTTCACAGGGCGGTTTCGGCTTGAAATAGACATGCCAGAAGCCGTAGCCGAGCAGCGCGAGCGTTACGCCTGCGACATAGGGCTTGTAAGGTTCGAGCGCCGTCAGGTTGGCGATCCACGCGCCGGAAATTCCGAGCATAACCAACAGTAGCGGGACGACGCAGCAAGCCGAGGCGAGCCCCGCGCCGATCAATGCGCCCGCCGCAACCCAGTTTGCCTGCTTCGGCTCGTGGTTTTCGGTGAGGGCTGGCTGTCCCGCTTCCGGCGTTGAGACCATGGCTTGAATCCCTTGTTCCAACTGAGTGATTCGCAGTGTAGGCTCTGTAGCCACTACAGACTCAAGAGGTATTTTCATGGAGCAACAGGTCGGCATCTTGCGTGCCCAGCTTGCCCGGAAAACAGGCTGCAATCTCGAAACCATCCGCTATTACGAGAAGGTGGGATTGCTGCCGGGGCCGCCTCGCAGTTCCAACGGCTACCGCGTCTATTCGCCGGAACTGGTGCAAAGGTTGCAGTTCATCCTGCGCGCGCGCGACCTTGGCTATGCAATGGATGAGATACGGTCATTGTTGTCGCTCACCGATACCGGTGCACAAACCTGCGCGGAGGTTATGGCGAGAACCGAACTCCACCTTGAAGATGTCCGCCGCCGCATTGCAGATTTGCAGAAGATAGAGGTGACGCTGGCGACCACGTTAGCCAGATGCACTGGAGATGACGTTGCCGAATGTCCCATCCTGGAAGCACTCCAGTTTTTACCCCATCAAGGCAATTGACGCCATCTTTGAGGGATTTGATTTTGTGATGTCAGCTTGGAGTATAGCCTAACCGGACGTCAGGGCGCTACCGCGGTTTCTGTCAGATTAGGGTACTAAACGGAATTTGTTGACGAATGTCGTTGCGTATCATAGATTTCAACCTGACATTTTGATGGAGAGAGTGCGCAGTGAAGGGGCAACGGATCGGCTATGTCCGGGTCAGCACGTTCGATCAGAATGTGGATCGCCAATTGGAAGGTCAGTCGCTCGATCGGACCTTCACCGACAAGGCATCGGGCAAGGACGTCAACCGCCCCCAGCTTGAGGCTCTGCTCACTTTCGCCCGCGAAGGCGATACCGTCGTCGTCCACAGCATGGATCGGTTGGCCCGCAATCTGGATGACCTGCGCAAGCTGGTCCAGGGCCTCACCAAGCGAGGTATCCGGATCGAGTTTGAGAAGGAAAGCCTGTCCTTCTCGGGGGAGGACTCCCCGATGGCCAATCTGATGCTCTCGGTCATGGGTGCGTTTGCTGAGTTCGAGCGCGCCCTGATCCGCGAACGGCAACGCGAAGGCATTGCGATCGCTCGGCAGCGCGGCGCCTATCGGGGGCGGAAACGGTCGCTCTCGGATGAGATGATTGCCGATCTGCACCGCCGCGTTGCCGCCGGTGAACGCAAGGCGACCATCGCGCGCGACATGGGCATCAGCCGCGAAACCCTCTACCAGTACCTTCGCGCCGCTGCCTGACACCAATGTTCACATTATGTCCGGAAAATCGTTGTTCAGCGTACAAAGCTTGAGGTGACGC
>NZ_VDBZ01000016.1:0-6300 GCF_007693735.1 Sphingobium sp. B2 | reverse complement strand
GCCGGCCTCGGACAGTCCTCCGCAAGCCATGCCTTCGCTGGCTGATCGCACACGCCAAGTCACGAAAGGCCCTCGCTCTTCGCGGAGCGGGGGCTTTTCGCAATTTCCCCGGCCGTGCGGCCGCAGAGGAGAGGGGGCTTGGGCTGGTTGCTCACCGAATTGGAGAAGGCCATGTCCGACATCATCGATCTGGGCGGCGCGCCAGCGAACGAGGATTGCGCCCAGCTCGGGCACACATCCGACTTCGAGCGATTGAACCGCCTTGAGGTCGCCACCTACCGCGCGGCAATCATCGCCCGTTTCGGTCCGCCGCCTGACGGCTGCGCGCTGCTCACATTGACCAACCGGCACGATTTCGGCGTCTATTACACGCTCGGTCTCAAGGTCGATGCAAGCGCCACGCGGCGCGATTCCACCGTCGCCACCTATGCGGAGACCGTCGAGAACGGCCTTGGCAGCTGGATCGAGGCCGGCTTCGCCGCGCCGGTCTGCTATGAGGACGGGGAGGCCCCCAAGGTCGAGCGAAGCTCGATCGACGACATCGTCATGGGGGCGCTCCTCGCCACGCGGCCCGGCCCCGACGGACACTTCCCGGTCGCCGACTTCGCGATACTCCACCGCAATCTGGCTGCAGGCTATCCCCGCAGCGCCGAGGCCGCACAGCGCCTCCCCGAGGAGATTTGACCATGACCGCGACAGATCAATCTGCCGATGCCGCCATCACCGATCCGATCGAGGCCGAGTTGCAGGCGGCCCTGTCCGCCGTGCGGACAGTCGAGGCGCGCTGCAAGGATGCCTTCCTCCCGCATCTGCTCGATCATGGCATTGTCCGTGTCGAAATCCACTACGATGGCGGCGGCGACCAAGGCAGCGTCGGTGATGTCAATGCCTACACGCTGGAAGGCGAGATCGCGCTGCCGCGCATCCTCTGCGATCACCATAGCCTCGCCTATAGCGGCGAAGTGTCGACCCGCACGATCGACCTCGAGGATGCTCTGAGCGCCTTCGTCGACAACGCCATCTGCGCGCGGCACGCCGGCTGGGAGGACGGGGAGGGCGCTTATGGCACCATCGCCATAGACGTCGCCAGCGGCGCGGTGACCCTCACGCACAACAGCCGGTTCATCGACTATGACACGACCGAGGCGGAGCTATAGGCGATGTCGCACTGCTATTATCACGCGCTCAGCTCCGTGAAGCGCTGGGGCGGCGAGGCCGAGGACTATCTGCCCCTCCACCAATGGTTCGACGAGTCGAAGAAGATCGTCGCGGACCCCCGCCACCGTTCCTTGCGCCACCATGCAGAGGGCATATTCATGCTCGAGACGGTCTTCGGCGTGACGATCCGAAACGCTGATGGACGGGATATCCCGGTGCGGTTGATCGGGGAACAGCACGTCCAAGAGGATCTTGGCCGTATTCCCTCCTTCGCTGACTGGGCGCGGCTCATCCAGCCGATGCCGTGGATTCTTCGGGGCAACCCGGCCGGGTCACCGGGATTGGATCCAGATGTTGAAAACATGTGCCGGGTTGCTCCAGCGACGCAATTGTAGTAACATGGCTACATGCCCAAGTGCGAGGCTCTTATGAACATGACAACCATTTCAAGTCGTGACTTCAACCAAGGTGCGAGCCGGGCAAAGAAAGCTGCCCGCAAGGGCCCTGTCTATATCACCGAACGGGGCAGGCCCACCCATGTGCTCATGACGATCGAGGATTATCATCGACGGCAGGGCAAGAAGCCCCGCAGCTTGCTCGCGACCTTGGCGCAAGCCGGCGACGATGCTGACTTTGACTTCGAACCCAGCAAGCTGGATCATATCGTCCGACCGGCGGATCTGGATTGATGTTTCTCCTAGATACGAACGTCATCTCCGCGCTTCGCAGACCTGAACGGCTGCCTCCCGAGGTGACATCCTGGGCGGACGAAGCCGATGTCGACCAGTGCTACATTTCGGTCATATCGGTCCTCGAAATTGAACTAGGCATTTTAGCCAAGGAGCGCGTCGATGCTTCTACCGGCCGCATTTTGCGGACATGGTTTCAAACCGACGTGCTGGCGGCGTTCGATGATCGCATCATCCCGATCGACACCGAAGTCGCGATGCGGTGCGCCGCATTGCATGTGCCGGATCCCCAACCGGAGCGGGATGGTCTGATCGCCGCGACGGCGGTTGTGCATTCGATGACGCTTGTTACCCGCAACGTTGCGGATTTCGAGCGCACGCCGGCCAACCTCCTAAATCCCTGGCATTGAACTGGCGCTGAGCCGAAGTTGATTTGAGGTGACAGACCATGAAGTCTCGGCACAAAGATCCGAAAGCAGGCGACACATCCAGGCGGGAAGTGCTGCGCCTCCCCGACTTCAATGCAGATGATCGCAAAAATGTTGCAGCTGCTCGTCCTCCGGTAGCAGCGGACGCTTTCAATGAAGAAACGCGGCCGGCGTGACCGCGGCACCCTTCGGCAAGGCCGCTGCGGGAAAAGCTCTCGATCGCCTGATCGATCTTGCCCGGTCCGACACGGGCCAGGCGCGCCGCGCCGCCAACTTCCTGCTCGCCTGGTGGAATGGCGAGGATTGCGGTCATTTTCCCATCGCCGATCTCTTCGGTGTCGATGCGACGATCGCGACCCATATCACGACCATCATTGGATTTCTTGGCCAGCATGAAGGTGCGATCTACCCCGATGCCTTCGGTCGCAAGGCCGAGATGATCGAACTGGTCGGGCGCTGGCGCGACTTCGCCGACGAGGATGGCTGAGCGCTCGCATCGGGACGCTATCGGCGCTATTGTCGAGTCCCATGGCCGAGCTTGATCCCCACACGCTGCGCGTCGCCGCTTCGCTCGTTCGCTCGCGGATCGAGACCATAAAGCTCGACGGGCGCATGGACGGGCTCCAGCGGTTGGGTGCGCACCGTACGCTCACCCAGCTCGCGGTGGATCTCGAAGTGTCGGCCGACCATGTCGGGCCTCCCCGCCGGCGCAAGCGTACGAGCTGAACGCGCCAACCCGGCGGTGACGCCGGCCGGGCCTTCCGACCATCGCTGACCGAGGCCGAGAAGCTTCTCCGCACGTCTTCTGCCGTCCGCGCTCCGCGCACGGGGAGGGAAGGGGGGAAGAGGATGGCGGCCGGGCCTGTCTCCGAGGCCGGGGACCGGCCTTGCGCCGCACGCCCTTCCTGAGGAGCCATTATGGCCAACCATTTTACCAAGGCGAGCTTCACCTTCGCTGTCACCGATGCCGAGGCCGAAATCTTCCGGCATGTCGGCGAGGCTGCCGAGATCGTTGGCGATTCCCGCCTCGCACCCGATCAGCGCGCTGCAGCCTATGCCGACCTTGGCGCGGGCTTCGCCGCCTGTTTTCCCCCGATCGACTCCGATCCCTTCGGCGGCTTCCTCGCGATCTTGAGCGATCCCGATTATCCACGGCTCGGCTTCTCCGTCCAGGTCGATCCGTCGGATGGGACAGGGCGGTGCAAGGTCTGGCTCCATGGCGATCAGTTCGACGTAGAAACCGCCGCGCAACTGATCCAGAAGGTCGCGAAATCCGCGCTGCCGGCCGGCTTCGAATATTGCCTCGATTGCGACCGCCTGCGCCCTGGCGAATTCGGCGGCGGCTATGTCGTGATCCGCGAGGATCGCTTCGAATTCGCCTCATCGGCCCAGCTCCTCGAGCGGGCGCTTTCGCGCGAGCACCGTGAAGGCGCCGACGGCTACGTCCTCACCACGCGAGATGCTGAAGAGGGTCTGCTGTTCTGGAACAATGACACGGGCTTTGGCGAGCTAAGCACCGCAACCGTGTTCTCCGAAGCCGAGGCCGGCCGTTTCGACGTTCCCATCGCCCATGATCAGCCGGAATGGCTGGCCATGCCGGCGCCGATCTCCTGAAGGAGCCCGCCCATGCGCTTCATCATCGCTCTCTACGAGATCGACCGCGCCTATGGTGGGCCTGAAGAAGGTGCCTGGTGGTACGATACCGGCGAACTGGCTCGATTGCTGGCGCTCGCGCCCACCGAGACCCGCGCCGTCCAGCTTGCCGATCGCGCCAATCGCCTGCTCGAGCGGTTACAGCGCCACCGCCGCCGCGTCGATTCCGTCCTCTACGACGGTGGGCGCTATGCCGCCATCGTCTTCGAATGGACGGCGCCGCCGGCATTTCCCGAAGTCCGGCCGCAATACGCCTGACCACGCACGCGCAGGCAACCGGTCCGCGCCTGCTCCCTCCTGACCCCCCAGACCGACCATCCCAAGGAGGATTCTCCATGTCGACCTATCATGTCGCCTTCACGGCGCGTGTCCCTCACTGGATTCTCGAGCACGCCGAGGCCGGGAACACGGACCGTGCGCGCAGCTGGATCCTCTTGCAAGGCTGGTATGAGCGCCGCAGGCTCGAATGGAACGCCACGCTTACGGTGGAACCGGACAAGGCCCACTCCCCGATACGCCATGAGGTCATTCTCGATCTCGATTGTCCCGAAACCGACAGGCCCAGCGCCGCCTCGTTCGCGTTCACCGTCAAGGTAGGCGTTCGCCATGGCGAGGATCCGATCCACAAAGCGCGCCGCGTGCTCGATCTGTCCCGCCGCCGTGACTCGCTGTGCCGCAAGGCCGACCGCTGGGACGTTCTGGACCGCGGCTCGTTTCGCGCCGTGCGCGGCAGTTCGCTGATTGGACCGATGCCGCCGCAGTGGCCCATCGACCGGACGCTGACCGCCTTTTCGAGCCATCTGGGGAGCTATGGACAAGGCGGGGTCGGCCTCGCGGGCTGGCAATGCAACGGGGGATCATGGATGGTGCTGCCGCTGACCTACTCCGACGGATGGATCTGGCTCACGCGCGAGGAGATACGGCCAGCGCCGGACCATCGGTCACTTGCGATCGCTGTCGATCAGCGAATCCTCGGTGTGCATCCCGATCAGCTCGCGGACTTCCCGCCCTGGGAGCATCGCTATGCCGGTCAACATCAGATCCTCGACATGCCTGACTTCGGAGCCGAAAGGCCCACAATCCTGCGGTTCGACGCGAGCGAGACCGGCTTCATCCTCGAGGCCGCCAACGGTCCGACCCGCTGGCGCTTCGCCATGGGCGACGACCTACCGCGCCCTGTCTGGGGCGGTTCGCGGAAACCGCGGCTGCTGTGCGAGGGCGAATCCGTCGCCGAGGCCTTCTGCCTCGCCCATGATTGCTATCTTGAAGTCTGACCGGGGTCACGCACGTAGCACTCGCCCACGCGCTACCGCGATCGTTGCTGTGACCGCATGCCATCGGTCGCGGCCCGCTGACCTACCGCTTCCGACATGGAGGATCACATGATCGTAATTTCAGGCCTGCGATGGAAGGTCCTGGCAGCCAGCGCCCCAGCCTGCTGCGACCCGGCAGATGTATGCCGCGAGGCCGTCGAACACTGCAACGCCTTGAGGGTCGGCATCGACGTCAGCTTCCGCGACAACATCATCGAAGCCCGGCCCGGCAGCGATCCCGCGCAGCTCGCCGACATCTTCGAGCGCCGCGCGGCCGAGCTGGCCAAGCCGGTCGGCTCTCCCTCGTCCGACCACGTTCAGTCCCAAGGGGAACGACCATGACCACCATCGTCCTGAGCAACGGCCATTTGCGCACAGAGACCGCCGACGCGGCGATCGACGCGCTGATCGAGATCCTGCGCGATCATCCGCTCAACCGTCTGTTCGAAAAATATGGCGACTTTGTCGAACGCGACGCCCGCAATCTGCGCGGCGAATGGCTGGAAGGCGTCGAGAATGCCGTCAGCTTCTTCGGCAACTTCTTCGATCGCTCTCATATCTTCAGCATCGTCTCGAACGATCCGGATCATGTCGACCGGCTCTGCACGGCGATCGCGGCCAACAGGCAGCGCGCCGACTATCTGCGTCAGCCGCCGCCTTATGATTCCGACAAGCTGGTCATCGAGCGCAAGCGTTTCAGCGTCACCCAAGGCGAAGTGCTGCTGACCTATAACGGCCAGCGGATCGAGCAATATGGCGACACGATCCGGCTCAATGGTCGCGGCGACTATGACGGCCATGACGACCATTACTGGCACGGCATCGCAAAGCGCGACCTCGCCCGTCGCCATGTCGAGGCCTTCGACCGCAGCAGGACCGCGAGCGAGCGGCCTGCTTCCTTGTAGCTGTCATCGCCCAGCCAGTACCGGCGGCCCGGGGCGGCCTGACCGCTTTAAGGCGATCAGCGGCATCCCCTCACAGATCCATTTTCGCCCCGAGGCCGCGGAAGCGGGCCTCGGATGTGGCGCTTGCGCGCCTGCTCGGCCGAACGGCCGAGGA
>NZ_VDBZ01000015.1:0-7893 GCF_007693735.1 Sphingobium sp. B2 | reverse complement strand
AATCGTTGTCTGGCGCACAAACCTTGAGGTGACGCCTCAGGCGGCTCCCTCTCCCGGGACATGGAGGCGCTGAACGTCCGTTTCGTTTCCGGGGAACTGTCCATGAGCGACTATATCGCCGCCGTGCGGGACCACGCCGACACCCTGCCCCCCGCCGGCCCGCCGGTGCAGGAATATTTCACCAGTTTCGATGAACTCGAAGCCGCAAGGCGCGCTGACGACGGCAAAGGGGCATCCTGACGATGGAGTGGCTGCGCCAGCTTGGCCGGGCGATCCGCAACCTCGCCCGCATATCGCGCCAGAATCCGATCTGGGCGATCACGGCGCTGACGCTCAGCCCGATCGCACTCATCCGCCATCTGTTCGGCGTCCTCATCCTGTTCCTCATCACCGCCGTCGTGCTGCTGGGTGGCGGACAGTTCGTCCTGCATTCGCTGTTCGGCCTGCCGCGCGATTCCAACCTCTACCAGATCGGCATGATGCTGATGATGCTCGCCGTCGTCCTCATCGGCTTGCGCGCCCTCTTCCAGCCCCTGATCCTGAAATATGACGGTCCCACCGCTGACGACACCCACGGCTCGGCCCGCTTCGCCACCGATCGTGAGGCTCGTCCTCTCGCCCAAAATGAGGGCCTGCTGATCGGCCGCGACCGAAAATCGGGCAGGCTGCTGCGCTATGCCGGTCCCGCCCATCTGCTCACGATCGCGCCGACACGCACCGGCAAGGGTGTGGGAACGATCATTCCCAACCTGCTCGACCTATGCCGGCCCGGTCGTCTGCATCGACCCCAAGGGCGAGAACGCCCGCATCACCGCCCGCCAGCGCGGCCGCTTTGGCGCGGTTCATGTCCTCGATCCGTTCGGCGTCACCGGCCTGCCCTCCGCCGCGTTCAATCCGCTCGATCGCATCGACCCCGCCGGTCTCGATCTCGCCGACGACTGCATGACGCTGGCCGACGCGCTGGTCTACGACGCACCCGGCGAGGCCGGCGAAGCGCACTGGAACGAGGAAGCCAGGGCGCTGATCTCGGGGCTGATCCTGTCGATCGTCACCAGCGAGCCGGCTTCGACGCGGACCCTCGCCACGCTGCGCGACCGCCTCACCCTCGCGCCTGCTGCCTTCGCTGCCCAGCTCGCAGCAATGCAGGCGCAGGGCGGCCTTGCCGCCCGCGCCGCCAACCGCCACCTCGGCAAGTCCGATCGCGAAGCCGCCGGCGTGCTGTCGGCCGCGCAGCGCCATACCCATTTTCTCGACAGCCCACGCATGACGGCGGTGCTGGGGCATTCGGATTTTACCTTTGCCGATGTGAAGGCGCAGCCTACTAGCGTCTACCTGGTGCTGCCGCCGGACCGGCTCGCTACCTATGCCCGCTGGCTGCGCCTGATGCTCGCGCAAGGATTGACCGAGCTGGCCCGCGCGCCGGCGTCCAGCGAACGCCCTGTGCTGTTCCTGCTCGACGAGTTCGCAGCATTGGGCCGTCTCGAACCCGTCGAGCGCGCCATGGGCCTGATGGCCGGCTACGGCATCCAGCTCTGGCCGATCCTGCAGGATGTCCACCAGCTCCGCGCGCTCTACGAGCGCCGCGCCGGCACCTTCCTGTCCAACGCCGGCGTGTTGCAGATATTCGGGGTCAACGATCACGACAGCGCCAGGCTGGTCTCCGATCTGCTCGGCCAGGAAACGGTTGTGTTCGAGACGATGAGCCGCGCCATAGACGCCGAGGAAACCGGCATATCCTTCGGATCGCAGCATGTCGGCCGCCCCCTGCTCACCCCTGATGAGGTCCGCACGATGAGCGAGGATCTCCAACTCCTGTTTCTCGCCGGGCAGCGCCCGATCGTTGCGACCAAACTGCGCTACTATGCCGATCGCGAATTCGCGGGACGGTTCGACAGGGCATAAACCCGACTATGAGAGGGGAAATATGGTGATGAGATACGGGGTTGAGAGGAGCGGCATCGTCCTCATGGCAATGACGGGCACAGCCCTGTTTCTCGCCGCAAGCGCGGCCCTCGCATCGGCACCGACTTCTCCGCCCTGGGCGACGTTGACGATCAAGCCGTCATGGCAGCAGCAGACCCGTATCGAGTTCGGTACGACGTGGCTCAACCCCGATACGCGCAAGCTCGATTACTGGATGCGCCGCGAGCAAAATGGGATCGTGCAGCGGGCCGACAGCAATAGCTGTCCCGCCATGCGCGCCGTGATCGGCGAGATGAAGCGGATCGAACCCCTGCAACCTGATCCTCCTGGCTTTCAGGACGGAGATATTCTGCTCACGATGGACGGCACATCATATGCGCTCGAAGGCCCCGGAAGATTCCAGGATAGCCATGTGGGCAAGTTCAAAATGGAGGCAAATGTCGGCACGCCACTTGCGGCATGGGCACAGCGCGTCGAACAGACGCTTGCGCCCTGCTGGAAATGATGAATGTGACCGCGATGGGCGCTGGGATTTTCCGGCGCGGCATGAAGTTCGGCGCGCTTTACGCCGTCGTGCTCGGGCTTTCGATGAGCTTCGTGATCTTCATCGGCAGCGTGATCGGTGACTGCGATCCTGGTCCCGGATGTCATGACAACGACGCTGCCGTCATAGGGCGGGGAATCCTGTCGGCGATGCCGATCATCGCGCTTTTCTCCACCCTCTTATGTGCCGGCGCTGGGTCCGCTCGCCGCTTTCTGGACGATCGGATAGGTCTGCACGCCACGGCCTGGCTGCTGGGCGGCCTCACCGTTGCGGCGGTGTGGGCCAGTTTTGATCTGGCGATGACGCTCCATCTCTGGCTTCAAACCTAGAAAGATGGTCGCTCTCTGCCAAATTACAATCACAATGCTATCGTATGTATAGCAGTACGATTGCGTATCGCTATAGCATGAAGGCATATCCCTCGCTGGGAGAATCGCGCCCAAGCGCGGAAAATCGGCGTCTGGCGCATGAAAGGTGAGTTTTGGGGTATGGACTCACCGTTGGCGATCGACGCCCAGGCATTGACGCGGCGGGTGATACCACGAGGATATTCACCCGCGAAGTTTGTCGTCCAGGGAGGCCGTGAAGCGCTGCTTGGAGCTTGACCCTTCAAACCCCTCCCAGAAGTCCGTAACAAGGCTGAGCGGCCCGGAAATCGTCCCTATAGCGACGTTTCGGCCTCCCCTGTCCTCTCGATTGGATCGCCTCCTATCCGCATGGCTTTTCTGGAAAGCCAATCTGCGACGTTTCCGTTGGGCGCTATGATTGGGCGAAGGGAGCAGCGTTTGAACAGTCATCAATCAAAAAACAAATAGCGTGTCGGCGAAGCCGGCTCGTCATGGGGATGCCGGGTGGGAGGATCGCTTTAGCGATCCGGGGCGGCCGTAGGCCGTNCAGTCATCAATCAAAAAACAAATAGCGTGTCGGCGAAGCCGGCTCGTCATGGGGATGCCGGGTGGGAGGATCGCTTTAGCGATCCGGGGCGGCCGTAGGCCGTGAGCCGGCGGGGCGAAGCCCCAAGAGGCGGCGCTTTTCTTCTTTTCCGGAGCTGTGGGTGCGTTGAGCGCCAAGTTACCCACAGGCAAGGCTACCCCAAAACTCACCGTTCGCCTTCTGATTCAATAATTCTTCTTAGATTCAAGATTCAGGGGTCTGCAAACCCGCAGAAAACCTAAGAAAATGCCCGTGAAAAGTGAGTGTTGGGGTCGAGTCGCGTGAGTTTTGGGGTGGCCTTTGGTGAGTTTTGGGGCCGGTAAAAGTGAGTGTTGGGGTCGAGTCCGGTGAGCTTTCGGGTAGCCGCCTGATCGACGGTGAGTTTTGGGGTATCTCCTCACCGTTCAGCGAACGGCGAGTTTTAGGAATTGCCTGGCTCACCATTGCTGCTAAGGTGAGTGCATGTCCCACGCAACCTCACCTTTGAACGGCGCGAAGGCACAGCTTGCCCTGGTCGATACCCCGGCCCGCACCCTCGCGCAAAAAGGGCGCGGAAATCCGTTCGATCCGGCCAATTATGGGGAAATCGTCAAACCCGGCGAACTGGTCGATATTGTCGAGTTGACCCCCCTCACCCTCGCCGATCGCCGAATCTACAATCTGTTGATCGCCAACGCTTGGGAGCGCATCGGCGAGCCGGTCATCCATCGCATCGCCAAGACGGCGCTCAAGGGCACGCACCAGGGCAATGAGCGCATCGAAAGCTCGCTGCTGCGCCTGATGGGCACCATCGCGATCGTCACCATCCGCAAGGCCGGCAAGAGCTACAAGCGCCGCGTCCAGCTCCTCGGCCCCAGCGACGAAAGCCTCGAAAAAGACGGCTTCCTGCACTATCGTATCCCCGAGGAGCTGATCGAGATACTGCGCAACAGCGAGGTCTATGCACGCCTCAAGACGCAAGTGATGTATTGTTTCGAGTCGAAATACGCGCTGTGCCTCTATGAGATGATCGAGCGCCGGATCGGCCTCGAATACAAGCAAAGCGAAGAATTCACGATCGCGGAGCTGCGCGGGCTGCTCAACGTGCCCGAAGGCAAGCTCGAACGCTTCGCCGATCTCAACAAATATTGCCTCAAGGTCGCCCAGGAGGAAATCAACAAGCTCTGCCCCTTCTATGTCGATTTCACGCCGATCAAGAAGGGCCGCAAGGTCGAAAAGGTCGCGATGCTGTGGATGTCCAAAACATCGAGCGGCCGCCGCGACGCGCAAAACCTGATCGATCAGCACAGTATCGTGCGACGGGCGAAGATGCGTGGCGGCATCCCCGAAATGCCGGTACTGGTGGATTTCAACCTGCCCGCCGCCGAACGGTGAGCCCCTACCCCAAAACTCACCTTTGGCGCGCCGTGCTACGATCCGCTGCGCTTCACCCTTCGCCGGCGTCGAGCGCACGGCTGACGGTGAACTGAATCCATGCGCTGCGGCTGATGCCGCGCCGCTTCGCGGCGCTATCGACCTTCGCCAGCAAGGCGCGGTCGAAGCGCAGCATGACCGGCGCCTTGCGCGGCCCATCCTCGTCCGCCGCTGCGATCGGCGGCGTCGCCGGCTTCGCGGCCCCGGCAATGAAGGCGTCCGCCGCATCGTCATCAATGGGCGGCTTCGGATTGCTGTTCGGTTTACGAGCGATAGCCATCGCACTTCACTCCGCTATCATCATGCTATACAAATACCGCACCTATCAGCGCGGTCAGCTCATCGACTGCCTTGGCGTCGCGCGGGGATTGCTCCAGCACCCCCCTGCCCTCGGCCGCCGCGTTCGGGAACGCCTTGCGGCGCACGATCGATGTGGGCAGCACCTCGATCCCCTCGATGTCGCCGATCATCTGCAATGCCGCCTCATTGTCGCCGCCCTGCGGGTCCGCGCCATTGAGGATCGCAACGGCGCGCAGCCCCTCGTTGATCTCGCGCGCCTCGGCCACCAGCGTCGCGACCTGATCGAGCGCCCATACATCGAAGCTGCGTGGCTGCACCGGCACCAGCAACGTGTCGGCCACGGTGAGCGCGGCGCGCAGCGAGCCGGTGTCGCGCCCACCCACGTCGATGATAATATCGTCATATTTGGGCGCGAGCTGGCGGACCTGGCTGCGCAGCGCAGCGCCGGTAAGGGCGACGGCGGTATAACCGGCTTCGCCAAGACCTTCGGTGCGAAGCTGGGTGAAGGTGAGGGCGGTTCCCTGCTCGTCGCCGTCCACCAGCAACAGGTCGCGGCCGGCAAGCGCGCGGGCCACCGCGAGGTTGACCGCGAGCGTGGTCTTGCCAACGCCGCCCTTTGTGTTCCCGACTACCAATATCATAGTGCCCTCACTCTGCCTGCTATCGTTAATCGAACCAGCATGATCTGTCCATCACAGTGATATACATTTCTAAGGCCGCTCACTCTCCGGCGCTGGATCGTCATCCTCGTCAAGCGGATCGTGCCGCATGGCCCCATGGTCCTCGATCGGGCAAAGCGGCGCTCCAGCCTCTTCCAGCCATTTGCGCGCGGTCCTGACGGTATAGCCGCACGTCACGCACTCGCATTTGAGCATCCGGGGTTTCTGCTTCTTCGGCGCGGTGGACTCGCCGTCCGTATCGAGACGGGCATGGGGGAGGGGGCCAGCAACATCGAGGATCGGCACGATGGCGGCAAGGAAGGCATCGCCGGGCGTGGTGGCACGCATCGGCCCGACCAACCCCAGCCCAAGCGCGACCCGTTTAAACGCCTTCCCATGCCCTGCCGGGATGCCGACAGCGGCATGGACCAGTTCATGCGCGAGGATGGCCGCGATCTGTGCCGGCATGGCGTCGGGCGCATGGGCAAGGTCCGGACGGATGAAGATTTCAAAATGGCCGTCCGCGCTCAGCCGGTTATCCCAGCACTCGCCGATCGCCTTGCCCTTGGCTCCCGCGCTGGTGAAGCCGATCGCCACGCGCACCCGGTCGGGCAGGGGAGCTTCCAGCGCCTCAAAGAGCGGGGCCATGCCCGCCGCCACCCGATTGAGCCAGCTTTCCCGGTTGTCGTGGGTCATCGTCTCTATTCCCTTCAGATCGCCTGTCCGGCGATGGCCATGCCATCGGCCGGAACACGGACGCCCAAGAACGCCGGCGAGAGAGGGGGGCAGCGGGAATCGACGGGGTGGAGCGGGCGCAGCGAGGCCCAGCCGAGCGAGCCACGGCCCGTCTATTCCCGTTGCTGGGGAGAGGGGGGGCGGAACGTCCTCTCCCCACTGAACAAACGACATGCCGGCCAGCGCCGGCACCTTGTCCCCGAGATCCGCGCACGCGATCTCGCCCGCCATGTGGATCGTCACCGAATGGCCAAGACCGCGTGCGGGCTTGGGGAGCGCAGCGACTAGAGCCACGGTGCCGCGCAAGCGGCAGGCGCACAATGGTTGTAATTGTAGCTCCGTTGAGCTACATCGAACACGGATCACAGGAGGTTTTTATGGCCGCTACCGCTTTCGTGCGTGCGCGCATCGACGAAACATTGAAGGATGAAGCCGCCGCCGTCCTGGCCGAACTGGGGCTGACCGTATCCGATGTGGTCCGCATGACGCTCACCCGGGTCGCGAAGGATCATGCCTTGCCGTTCGAGCTGAAAGTGCCGAACGCCGAAACACGGGCAGCCATCGAAGCCTCTCGCGCCACGATGAAGGCCCGCCGCGCCCGTTTCACCGATCCTCAGGAAGTCTTTGATGCCCTCGACCAAGAAGCCCGCCAGCAGTAAGCGCGCCTCGCTCCCCCGAGAGGCGTCTTATGAAAAGCGGTTCGCGAAGGATTGGGAGCGGTTGTCGCGCAGCGGGCGCTACAACATGAAGCAGCTCAAGGAAGCGATGATGCTCCTCATCGCCAACGACGCGCCGCTTGGCCCGGAATGGCTGGACCACGCCCTCAAAGGCGATTGGAGCGATCATCGCGAGTGCCATATCGGCGGCGACTTCCTGCTCATCTACACGATCGAGGGAAATCTGGTGAACTTCGTGCGCGCCGGCACGCATTCGGAACTGTTCGAATAGCCTGCCGCTTCCTGGCGAACACAAGAAAAGCAAGCGAAGCGCTACTGTTTGGCTATCTTTTGTATATCGCTTGGATAGCGCTCCGCCAGCAACGAAGGGGAAGCCATGAAGGCCATATTCATCCGCCACGGCGAAAGCACCGGCAATGCCGGCATGCCCTGTCACGATCTGGCGACGATCGAGGCCACGAACAGACGCGCCAGGTTACCGCGAGCTTGCCCGAAGCCGACCCCGCAGTATCACGTCACCTATACCCGCACCCGGCAGAGCGCCGCGCTGCTGATCGCGTTTCCCCGCCGTGCGGGTCGAGACGTGGCCCATAGGAGAGAGCTTTAAAACAATCCTGCGATGCAGCGATGGACGCCTCAGTTCACCTGACGCCGGTGCTTGCCACCATACTTTGAGAGCGGCGGTGCAAAAACCTACCACGGTAGCGGC
>NZ_VDBZ01000014.1:0-9935 GCF_007693735.1 Sphingobium sp. B2 | reverse complement strand
TTGCGAGCAGACGCCGCTACGATTGCAAGCGCCTACAGCTAGGAGGGGTGGAGAGCGGACTGGCGGCTAAACCGATCAATCATATTCTTGGCTTGTGCATCATCCTGCCAACCGTAGTGCCCACAAACGCAAATCCGAAAATAAACGGCAGACCCACTACCGTGGCAATCAGAATGAGGCCGCCTTCATTGTAGCGCTCGATGAAAATCAAGATCGCTAAAGAGAGCAGGGATAGAAACGTGCCGATGAATACAGCCCTCCAAACTCTTCCCCATTCCGCTGATACAATCAAGGAAGCAAATAGCGGAATCAGGGTTCCGGCAAGGATCATCAAAGCATGCATGAACGGCTCCGTTGAGCACCTTATCAGGTTGATGGATTAAATGACCTTTAAATTCGCGCCTGAGGGCTACCGAAAGCTCATAGGCCGATAGCCTGATGTCCTGAAATGGTCGCTTCTGCTCAGGCAGCTTACCTGGCACACTCATAAGCTCATCCCCCGATCCCGTTGCAGGACCAGCTCGCGCTCGTGGAGCAACTGGCCCACCGCCCGCGCCATCTGGGGTTCGCGCTGGATCCGCTCGATGTAGAGATCCTTGGTATGCTGGTTCGCCCCGTTATAGGCGTCCACCGCCTTTCGGAGCGCCTCCGGAGTAGCCTTCCAGTCGCTGTTATGGTCGCCATAACCATGGGTGCCCGCCTCGCGCTGCCCGGCTATGGTCCTGAACTTCTCCGCCACCTTTTCCCGTTCCTGCGCCTGCTGGCGCTCCTGTGCCTGCTCACGCGCGCGCTCGGCGGCAAGCTGCTCCTGACGCTGCGCATCGGCGGCATCGCGCCGATCGCGATCGACCGCGCCGCTCAAGGTGGCCGCGAACGCATGCAGCCTGCCCGATATGCGCTGCCCCGCATCGCGTAGCCACTCGGTCCCCCGCTCGATATACTGTCGCAGGCCCCGCCGCTCGATGACGCCGGCGTTGTGCTGGCCCACCATCGTCACCGGCTCATAGGCCCGCCCCTCCCGCATCGCCTGATGCTCAGCGCGGCGTTCCATCGCCGTCGCGCTCGGCCCCATATGCACGGTCGCCTCCTGCTCGATCCCCTGCCGCTGGTGGCTGCGATGGTCCACCCGCTCCGGGACGTTCGCCCGTTCCAGCGCCGCATTCTGCATCTCGGCCCACCGGCCACGCCACCGCTCGACCTCCCCGCTCGTCTTCTGGTCCCGTTCGCGGGTCTTCTCGCCCAGCCCTTCCGGGCCGATCCGCCGCGTCGTC
Organism: Sphingobium sp. B2; assembly: GCF_007693735.1. Taxonomy (NCBI): domain Bacteria; kingdom Pseudomonadati; phylum Pseudomonadota; class Alphaproteobacteria; order Sphingomonadales; family Sphingobiaceae; genus Sphingobium; species Sphingobium sp. B2. The sequence goes on along the minus strand of NZ_VDBZ01000014.1, from coordinate 8,664 downwards.
GTCAGCAGATGGGCATGGTGGTGGCGCTGGTCGCCCTCGCGTCCTGGTGCGTGGATCGCCACGTCCTCCGCCACCCCATGCCGCTCGCTGATCTCCCGTGCGAGGTCCAGCGCAAGCTCGCGCCGCGCCTCGGCCGACAACTCGGCAGGCAGCGCGATTTCATATTCGCGGGCGACGGTGGAGTTCTTGCGCGTCTCGGCCTGCTCGGCGGCGTTCCAGAGCGCGGCACGGTCGTTGGCCCACGCCGGGGCGTCGGCGGGCACGACAAGCGCGCTATGCTCGACGCCCTGCTTGCGGGTGTAATCGTGGACGAGGCCGGTGCGCTCGTCCGTGATTTCGACGCCCGCACGATAGGCCGCCGCCGCCGTCGCGCTGCGACCGGCGGAACGGCCTATCGTCTTCACCGCAAGATGGAAGCTCGCCATCGCCGCGCCCTACCTTTNCGACGCCCGCACGATAAGCCGCTGCCGCCGTCGCACTGCGACCGGCGGAACGGCTGATCGTCTTAACCGCAAGATGGAAGCTCGCCATCGCCGCGCCCTTACTAGCCATGCGGGAGCATGGCGCGGGCGATAGCCCGCTGGGGTTCAGGGGTATCCCCTGACGCACGCAAACGCAAGTTTGCATAAGTGCGCCCTTCCTCTCTTTCGTTCGGTCGGGTCCGCTGCTATCAATATCGCACAGCGAAAGGATTGACCATGGCCGCTCCAACGCCAGAGGCTATCGAAAATGCCCGCCGCAGGGTCGATCAGGCCAAGGCCCGGTTGCAGGCACTGGAAGCCCGCGCCGCCACCCTGAACCGCAAGGCCGATGCCCGCCGCAAGATCATCCTCGGCGGCCTGCTCCTCGATGCCGCCATGAAAGACCCCACATGGGAATCCCGCCTCACTGACCTGCTGGACCGGATCAGCCGCGATCAGGACCGCAAGGCGTTCGAGGGCTGGACCTTCAAGGGTGGCCCCGCCGATGCCTGATCCCTTCGACCCTGCCGAGTTCGACACTCCGCCCCCCACCGATCCCGGCGCGGACTATCGCACCCTGCTCGACGCCATGCGAAAGGCCGGGGCCGAAGGGGTTGCCCAGCAGGTCGCCGCCCTGTCCCGCCAGATCGAGCAGGACGCCCGCCAGCGCGCCGAATGGACCGCACAGTCAGGCGCAGGGGTCGATGCCCTCCACCGGGCCGCTGGACAGCTTCAGCGGATCAGCGCCGGGGTCTGGTGGGATCGCCTGAAGGAATGGATCGCCGCCGCCATGATCGGGCTGGGCCTGATCTTCGCCGCGGCCCTCGCCTATCGCTGGGCGCAGGAACCCAAGATCGAGCGCCAGTTATACGGATGCACCGCACGATGGGACGCCAAAGCCCAGACCTGCAAGGGCAAGTGGGTGCCGTTGCAGGCGAAATAGGGCAGCAATTTATGGGTGCACAAAAAATGTTGTCCGCCCGATTTAATGGGTGTACAAAATATCATGGAAATCGAGTTCGACCCGGCCAAGGATGAAGCCAATATCGCTAAGCATGGCCTATCCTTACAGGCTGCGGAACGGTTCGATTGGGACACGGCGTTTGAGCGCGAGGATGATCGCTTCGATTATGGAGAGGTCCGCTTCGTCGCCCTGGGCATGATCGGTGATCGCCTGCACGTGCTGGTGTTCACCGAGGGCTCTCATGACGATGCGATCCGCGCTATCAGCCTGCGTCCGGCAGAAAAGCACGAAGCGAGGTTCTATTATGGCCAAGTTTGACCCTGAAATTCACGACGACAACCCGCCGATGGATGCCGCCTTCATGGCCGGGATGAAGCCGTCCCGGCGTGGGCGTCCCAAGTCGGAAGACCCCAAGGTCGAGGTAAAAATCCGCTTGGATGCAAAGACGGTGGAGCATCTGCGCGACAGCGGCCCCGGGTGGCAGACCCGTGTAAACACCCTGCTCGGCCAGCTTGTGGCGACGGGGCAAATCTGATCGTGGACCGCACGCAAGCCCGCGAGAGCTTCAAGGCCGAAGCCCTCGCCTCATGGGCCGAATATCGGGAAACCGGGCTGCACCTGACCGGCGAGGAAGTAGCCCGCTGGCTCGATAGCTGGGGCACTGCTGGCGAGGGCGAATGTCCGCCCTGCCATCTGCGCGAAACCGAACGCCCCTGATTTGCCCTCTGGTGCCCGTTAGGGCACCGCCAAGCCCTTGGGTACTCGCGACCTACCCTCAGAGGCTCCCTATGCTCTACGGGCCGGAAATCGCCTCTTACATCCCCTGATAGCCATTTACGGCCTCTAGTCTTGCTTTGGCGTAGGTGAAGCAGGCCAATGCTGGCGTTCATACGCATCGACCAGTGTTGCCAACACATCGAGACGGTCCTCATCTGCGCTGCCTGCTTCCGCATCCCAGAGTGCGCGGATTTCATCAACTGCCGCCCGGTAGTCGGCGTCGGTTTGGATCGGGCTGCTACCCATCGGCTTGTTCTTCCAATGACGCGCGCCGCGACCAGCGGCGCTCAATTTTCAGTGTGTGTCTGCCGTCAGTGTCTAGTCTCAGTGTCAGTGTCTGTTCCAGACTCTGAGACTAGACACTGACACTGTAGGCTAAAAGGATACACGCCGGAGGGTAAAAAGGTACACGCCGGAGGGTAAAAGGATACACGCCGGAGGGTTCGGGGATACACGCCGGAGGGTTCGGGGATACACGCCGGAGGGTTCGGGGATACATTGACAGGATACATTGCGACAATTAGCGTATCCCTATGGAGCAAATCGCTGTGTCATCTGCTGCCTTAGCCCTGCGTGCTGAAAAGCCACTAACCCCGGCAATGATCTCAGCCCTGTGGGAGATTACGGCGGTCCTTGATGAGGAACGGACACCAGCCAACGTACCCAACGCAGTTTGGCTCAATATCCCTACCGCTCGTTTGCGCGGCCCGGATGCGCGTCAGGATAATGTCTGGCTTCGTGAGTGTCTCGACCGCATGACCGGCCTAAAACTAAGCGGGCAGCACCGGGGCGACGAATGGGGCGCGGTACTGGTGGCCGAATGGCACATCACTGAAGGCGGATCACAAGCCCGCATCCTGATCCCGCCCGCAGGTGTTCATGCTTTGCGTAGCCCCGGCAATTTCGTGAAGATCGAGACGACAGCGGCGCACCGGCTCCCTCCTCACGCCCGCCGCCTTTATGCCCTTCTGGCTGATCGCAAACGCCAGCGCGAACCCTATGCCCAGTGGAGCATCGACAATCTGCGTGGCCTGCTCGGTGTAGATGATAAGCGGTCCTATGACCGCTGGCAGGCGTTAAAAGTGCGCGTCCTCGATCCCGCGCTTGATGCAATCAACGATTTCGGGACGGTGGACGTCACCATGACGCCTAAAAAGGTGGGCCGCTCGGTAGTGGCCGTTCGCTTTGATTGGCGCTGGAAAGACCCGTTAGACGCCGCTGACACGGTAGCCGAGAACGAGCGCCATAGCGCCGCTCGCCGCAAAGACCCACCAGACTCCCCCGATGCGCCGCCGCTAATGGAAACGGAACCTGACCCGGTGGTACGTGAAGGGATGGCGAAACTACTGGGCAGCTTGGGCGACAAGCTGCGTAACGCAGATGATGGTGACATTTGAGAATAGTTCGAAATTGACCTTCTCGAACAATACGAACATGGTTCTAAAATGACCGAAGTTCGTATGACCTTACGAGAGGCATCAGACCTCCTGAGCGTTCCACAAAATACCCTGAGATCGCGCTATAAAGCGGGTAAAATGAGGGGAGAGCGAGACAATTCTGGTCGCCTTTGGGTCTGGGTAGAACCTACCGCAAAGGGTTCTAATCGAACCTTCTCGAAGAATACGAAAAAGGTTCGAGATGCCGAGGATTTCGAAGCTCTGAAAGGACAGGTAACAATCCTCCATGAGCAGCTTTCCGGTGCCAATGCAGAACTAGCCATCTTGCGCTCCCGCGCATCGCAAGTGGATCGACTGGAAGCAGAAATGGCCGCCCTAGAAACCCAAGCAGCCCTTATCCGTGAGGATCGGGACCACTGGCGCACCATGGCGCAAAACCTCGCTATCGCGCGCGTTACTCCTCAGCCGATGTCCCAGCGCGGCTTCTGGTCACGCCTGTTTAGCCGCCAGGGCGGCAGCCCTAGCGGCGATGAAGCATGAGAGCGGCGATTTTCACCTGATTGTCGCGTATCAGGGCAGGGAACGGCTAGGTGTAGGCGCTTGCAATCGTAGCGGCGTCTACTCGCAAACGGAGCGATTTTCTGCTCACCCTTTCTGCCACTGGCGCATGGCCTCGTGCTCGAATTATCTGCCAGTGTGCTCGCCATCATCCGGCGCTGCTTGCAAACGGGGCGTCGTGCTCACACTCCCTGCCAGTGGGTTCTCCAAACCCGTCGCCGGCAGACGCTTTTGCGAAGCGGGTTTCCAGAACAGTTTTGACACGCGGCGGGCCGCAGAAATGCGTTGCGGTCATGGCCCGCCGGCAGGATCGTCAGAAAGGAAGGTTTTCGCGAACAGGGCCAGCGCATAATAGGCGATGACACCACGCAAGCGGAAAGGGTGCGATGACCAAAACCGAAATGCTGGAGACGATGAAACGCCTCGACGCCCATGCGAATGCCCTGCTGCTGATCGGTGCTTCCGATATCGATCTGCTCGGCGGCATGTTCGACGTGATGCCGGACTTCAAGGCGCTGCTCGATGCCGGATACGGCGAAGAGATCGAGAGAAACGCCGGTCGCTTCCCCGGCCTGCACCGCTACGCCGTCATGCTCTCAAATATCGCCGAAGGGATCGCGGACGGCTCCATCCGGGTGCCACGCTGACGCCACTCCCGCTGGCAGATAATGTGAGCAGGCGACCATGACTGCGAGCAGCGCCGGATGATGGCGAGCACATTGGCAATTAGCGTGAGCAGACTGCTCCGCCCATTGTCAGATAATCCGAGCAGAAAATCGCTCCGTTTGCGGGTCGTGCGGCTGAGCGGAACAGGAAAGTGTTATAAGGAACTGTTTGGCTCGATACAGCGATAGATGGTTGCCGGGTGGACGTTGAAGGTTCTCGCGATGGCGCTGATGGACTTGCCGTCGAGCACGAGCTGGCGGGCGAGCGCGGCCTGATCGGGTCGCATTTTCTTTGGGCGTCCGAAGGCCACGCCGCGCGCCCTCGCAGCCTTTCGCCCCTCGTCGGTTCGCTTCAGGATGAGGGACCGTTCGAACTGGGCGATGCCGGCGAACACGGTCATGATCATCACGCCGGAGGGCGACGTGGTGTCGGCCCAGGGTTCATCAAGCGATTGTAATCCAGCCTGCTTTTCCTTGATGCGTTCCGCAATGTGCAGGAGATCGATCGTGGATCGTGCCAGGCGGTCGAGGCGTGCGACCACCAGCACGTCGTCCTTGCGCAGGTGCGCCATCAGCCTTTCGAGCTCGGGGCGACCGCGCGCCGTCCCCGATATCTTCTCCTCGAACATCATTTCGCAACCGGCCTGCGAGAGCCGTCCGCGCTGGATGTCGAGGTTCTGGTCCTCGGTGGAAACGCGTGCGTAGCCCAGTTTCATGCGGCCGCTCCGAGTAGCGTGCGAAAGTTACTGCAAAAGGACTTTGTTTCGCACATATGTTTTGCGAAGAAATTGCCCTTGTTTCCTGGTGCCGCCCTCCGCCTTCGCAAAAGTTGAAAGTTTCGCACAGTATGCCGACCCGTCACCTCACTGACGCCCAGCGTCAGAGGTTTGCTCGCTTCGACGGCGAACCGTCGGCCGACCAGCTTGCGCGATATTTCCATTTTGACCAAACCGATCGCGACCTCATTGGAACTCTGCGCGGCGACCACAATCGGCTCGGCTTTGCCGTGATGCTGACGAGCGTCCGATTTCTGGGCGCATTTCCCATTTCGGCCGCGGAGATCCCGGCGTCGGTGTTGGCGATCGTGATCGAGCAGCTGGACCTTGAGCCCACCACCGGCGTGCATGCGTATTTTCAGGGGAGCCGACGCATACGGCACCTCGCGCTTATCCGGACGCATTGCGGCTTCACGGACTTTGGCGACAACGCGGTGGCGCGTTTCCGGCTGACGCGGTGGCTCTACGCCCTGTGCTGGAGCGGTGATGATCGACCCGCCCCGTTGATCGATCGCGCGGCCGCCTGGCTGATCGCCAACAAGGTGCTGCTGCCGGGCGTCACGGTGCTCGAGCGCCTGGTCGGCAGAATCCGCGATCGTGCGCGCACCCGGCTTTGGCGGAATCTGGTCGCCGCTCTGAGCGATGACCAGCGCGCACGCATCGCCGCGCTGTTTGACGAAGGGGACACGTCGACGTTCGCCGCCCTGGACGCGCTGCGCACCATTCCCTCCAAGCGCATGCCGACCGAACTCTACCGCCACCCCGATCGGCTCGATGCGGTCCGCGCGTTCAATCTGCGGCCATCGCCGCCACGGGGCGTTCCCGCCACAAGCCTTGAGCGGCTCGCGCGGGTGGCGCGCGTTGGCAAGCCGTCGGCCATCGCCGTTCTTCAGGAGCCGCGTCGAACCGCGACCATAGCCGCGCTCTTTCATACGCTCGAAGCGGCCGCTCAGGACGATGCAGCCGAGCTGGCCGAGGCGCTGCTCGCGGACATGGTCAAGGGAGCCGAAGCCGCCGACAAGCAGGCCCGGCTGCGCAGCCTGCGCGATCTCGATGGCGCTGCGATGCTGCTTCATAGGGTGGGTCTGCTGGTATTGACCGACGACGCCTTGCCCCTTTCCGAATGGCGGGACACGCTCTTCGAGCAATTGCCTAGGCCCGATATCGAGGCGGCCATGGCTAAGGTGGAGGCAATCGCCAGGCCTGTTGACACAAAGCCCTACGACCAACTGCGCACGAAATGGCGGAGCGCCCGACGACTGTTTCGCGAAGTCGTCACCCGCATCGAGACCGATGCCGCCCCGGGCGGCAAAGCCGTCAAGGCCGCGATAAGCTACCTCAAGGGCGTGGACGACTGGTCGTCGCTCGCCAGGATGCGCGGTGCACCGACCGCCGCGATCCCGAAGGCGTGGCGGCAACAGGTCCTGGATCATGACGGCAGGGTGCATGACCCGAAAGCCTATGTCTTCGCGATCATCGATGCGTGGCGTCTCGCGATCAAGCGTCGCGACGTGTTCGCCACGCCGGGCATCCGATACGGCGATCCCCGGCGCGGGATGCTCGAGGGCGAGAGCTGGCACACGTCCAGGTTGATGGTCGCACGCGCGCTGGGCCGATCCCTCGACGCCAATAGCGAGATCGACGGTCTCTCGCGCCTGCTCGACGAGGCATATCGCCATGTCGCCGCGCGCAGCGTCGACAATCCGGACCTGCGGTTCGAGACGGTCGCCGGCAAGACCGGGATCGTCGTCACGCCCCTCGATAAGCTCGATGAACCCGAGAGCCTGCGTGCGCTTCGCGCCGCCATCCAGACCCGCATGCCGAAAGCGGGCATGCCGGACATCTTTCTTGAAGTCATGGCGCGAACCGGATTTGCCAAATCCGTTAGCCATCTGAGCGAGCGTCAGGCCACCGTCGAGCATTTCGAAACAAGCCTGTGCGCGGTCCTGGTCGGCGGTGCCTGCAACATCGGCCTTGAGCCGGTGGTCCGCCCGGAATTTGCGGCGCTGCGGCGCGACCGGCTTTCCTGGGTCAGTCAGAATTTCATTCGCCCCGAAACCATCGCCGCGGCGAACGCCGCGATCGTTGCCGCGCACAGTCGTCTGGATATCGTCCAACATTGGGGCGCCGGCGAGGTGGCCAGCGCCGACGGCATGCGTTTTGTCGCTCCGTCGAGCGCCATACACGCCGGTCCCAACCCCAAATATTATGGCCAGGAGCGCGGCGTCACCTGGTACAACATGATCTCCGATCAGTTCAGCGGTCTGGGCGGCGCGGTCATCCCCGGCACCTTGCGCGACAGCCTGGTCGTCCTGGCTCTCCTGCTGGAGCAGGAAACCGCGCTCGAACCTCTGGAAATTATGACCGACACCGCCGCCTATTCCGACGCCATTTTCGGCCTGTTCTGGCTCCTGGGTTACCGTTTCAGTCCGCGTCTGGCGGACATCGGCGGCGCGAAGCTCTGGCGGATCGACCGCCAGGCGACTTACGGACAATTCGATGCGCTCGCCTGGGGCAGGATCAACATCGCTCTGATCCGGGAAAACTGGCCGGACCTGATCCGCCTGGCCGGATCGCTCAAGCTTGGTCACCTCAAGGCCGCAGGCGTCATGCGCATGCTGCAGGTCAAAGACCGCCCGACGACGCTGGCCAAGGCCCTGTCCGAACTCGGGCGCATCATCAAGACGCTGCACATCCTGCGCTACATCGACGACCGACCATTCCGGCGTCGGATATTGTTTCAGCTCAACCGGCAGGAGTTGCGCCACAAGCTCGGGCGGCGCGTCCATCACGGCGACCGCGGCGAAATCAGAAGCCCTCTGCGCCAAGGCCAAGGTGAGCAGCTTGGCGTCCTTGGTCTCGCCCTCAACGCCATCGTCCACTGGAACGCCGTCTACATGCAGGAAGCCGTGCGCCAACTCGGGGATGCAGGGACACCCGCGTTGCCCGCCGATATCGCCCGACTTTCGCCGATATCCTGGCGTCACATCAATTTCCTCGGGCGCTACGACTTCTCCGTGCCCGACGCCGTCGCCAACGGCGGTCTCAGGCCGCTACGCCAACCTA
>NZ_VDBZ01000013.1:0-19478 GCF_007693735.1 Sphingobium sp. B2 | reverse complement strand
TGCCCCATGTTTGCAACAGAGCCCTCGCGCGCGATCCGCGCATGGTCCTCGACCCGCTCCGCCTCAAGCCCCTGTTCGGGCATACGCGATGCCGCCGGCCCGATCTTGTGCTGCGGCTCAAGGTCGATGCCCTGTGCCTCCAAGGTGCGGTGATCTATGCGGGCATCGATATCCAGCTCGGCAAGGCGCTCATTGACATGATCGGCCCACGCCTCGCGCCACTCCTTCAGCAGTGCGCGATCATTCCAGTCCCGGTTCTTGTTCCCGAACCCATCCGGCCCGACATCGCGCATCGACAACATCACATGCGCGTGCGGCTTGGGACTTCCGTCCTTGGCGATGTCCCAATGCACGTTGAGGTCCGCGATCATGCCGCGATCGNGAGGTGGCCGAGCTTGAGCGATCCGGCCAAGCGGATAAGGTCGGACCAGTTTTCCCGGATCAGATTGATTTTAACCCTGCCCCAGGCGGTCTGATCGAACGGCCCATAGCTCGCCTGGCGGTCGATACGCCAGAGTTTGGCGTCGCCGATGTCCGCCAGACGGGGGCTGAACCGGTAGCCCAAGAGCCAGAACAGACCGAAAATGGCGTCGGAATAGGCGGCGGTGTCGGTCATGATCTCCAGAGGATCGAGCTCGGTTTCCTGCTCCAGCAGGAGAGCCAGGACGACCAGGCTGTCGCGCAACGTGCCGGGGATGACCGCTCCGGTCAGACCGCTGAACTGATTGGAAATCATGTTGTACCAAGTGACGCCGCGCTCCTGGCCGTAATATTTGGGGTTGGGCCCGGCGTGTATGGCGCTCGACGGAGCGACAAAACGCATGCCGTCGGCGCTGGCCACCTCGCCTGCGCCCCAATGTTGGACGATATCCAGACGACTGTGAGCGGAAACGATCGCGGCGTTGGCCGCGGCGATGGTCTCGGGCCGAATGAAATTCTGACCGACCCAAGAAAGACGGTCGCGACGCAGAGCCGCAAATTCCGGGCGCACGATCGGCTCAAGACCGATGTTGCAGGCGCCGCCGACCAGGGTCGCGCACAGGCTTATCTCGAAGTGCTCGACGGTGGCCTGACGCTCGCTCAGATGCGTAAAGGACTTGGCAAATCCGGTTCGCGCCATGACTTCAAGAAAGATGTCGGGCATTCCGGCCTTCGGCATGCGCGTTTGGACGGCGGCGCGAAGTGCTCGAAGGCTCTCGGGTTCATCAAGCTTGTCGAGGGGCGTGACCACAATCCCCATCTTGTCGGCGACCGTCTCAAAACGCAGGTCCGGATTGTCGCCGGCGCGCGCAACGACATGTCGATATGCCTCGTCGAGAAGGCGGGAGAGACCGTCAATCTCAATGTCGGCTTCCAGAGATCGGCCCAGGGCGCGTGCTACCATCAACCTGGAATTGTGCCAGGACTCGCCCTCGAGCATCCCGCGCCGGGGATCCCCGTATCGGATGCCGGGCTTGGCGAACACATCGCGACGCTTGATCGCCAGACGCCACGCATCGATGATCGCGAAGACATAGGCCTTCGGGTCGCGCATCCTGCCATCGTCATCCAGGACATGTTGCCTCCACGCCTTCGAGACCGTAGCGATCGGTGCGCCGCGCATCTTGACGAGAGAGGACCAGTCGTCCACGCCCTTGAGGTAGCTGATCGCGGCCTTGACGTTTTTGCCACCTGGGGCAGCGTCGGTCTCGATGCGGGTAGCGATTTCAAAGAACAATCGCCGGGCGCTCCGCCATTTTGTTCGCAGTTGATCATAGGGCTTGGTCTCCGCGGGCTTGGCGATCGCCTCCACCTTGGACATGGCGGCCTCGATGTCGGGACGGGGCAACCGCTCGAAGAGCACATCTCGCCATTCATTGAGGGGCAGGGCGTCGTCGGTCAAAACCAACAGACCCATTGCGTGGAGCAGCATCGCGGCGCCATCGAGATCGCGCAGACTGCGCAGGCGGGCCTGTTTGTCGGCGGCTTCAGCCCCTTTCACCAAGTCGGCGAGCAGAGCCTCGGCCAGCTCGGCGGCGTCGTCCTGGGCCGCCGCTTCGAGCGTATGGAAGAGCGCGGCTACGGTCGCGGTTCGACGAGGCTCCTGAAGGGCGGCGATGGCCGAGGGCTTGCCGACGCGCGCTACCCGCGCGAGCCGCTCAAGGGTTGTGGCGGGAACGCCCCGCGGTGGCGCCGGCCGCAGATTGAACGCCCGGACCGCATCGAGCCGATCAAGGTGTCGGAAGAGTTCGGTCGGCATGCGCTTGGAGGGAACGGTCCGGAGCGCGTCCAGGGCGGCGAACGTGGATGTGTCGCCATCGTCAAACAGCGCGGCGATGCGCACGCGCTGGTCATCGCTCAAGCTGGCGACCAGATGGCGCCAAAGCCTGGTCCGCGCACGATCGCGGATCCTGCCAACCAGGCGCTCGACGACCGTGACGCCCGGCAGCAGCACCTTGTTGGCGATCAGCCAGGCCGCAGCTCGATCAATCAGGGGGCCGGGCCGATCGTCGCCGCTCCAGCAAAGGGCGTAGAGCCATCGGGTCAGCCGGAAACGTGCCACCGCGTTGTCGCCAAAGTCCGTGAAGCCGCAGTGCGTCCGGATGAGCGCGAGGTGCCGGATGCGTCGGCTTCCCGCAAAATAGGCGTCCACGTCCGTGCCGGGTTCAAGAGCGAGTTGTTCGATCACGGCCGCCAGGACCGACGCTGGGATCTCGGCGGGCGAGACTGGAAATGCGCCCAGAAACCGGGCGCTCGTCAGCATCACGGCAAAGCCGAGCCGATTGTGGTCGCCGCGCAGAGTTCCAATGAGGTCGCGATCAGTTTGGTCCAGATGGAAATATCGCGCGAGTTGATCGGCCGACGGTTCGCCATCAAAGCGGGCAAAGCCCTGACGCTGGGCGTCAGTGAGGTGACGGGTGGGCATACCGTGCGAAACTTTCAACTTTTGCGAAGGGGACGGCCCATGCCGATAAACAAGGCGAATTTCTTCGCAAAACATATGTGCGAAACAAAATTGTTTTGCAGTAACTTTCGCACAATATCTGGAGCAGTCGCATGAAGCTCGGCTACGCGCGCGTTTCCACCGAGGATCAGAACTTGGAAATCCAGCGCGGTCGGCTCTCGGAGGCGGGCTGTGAAATGATGTTCGAAGAGAAAATATCGGGGGCCGCTCGTGGCCGGCCCGAGCTTGAAAAGCTGATGGGTCACCTGCGCAAAGACGATGTTCTCGTCGTCGCCCGCCTCGATCGTTTGGCGCGATCCACCATCGAACTCCTGCACATCGCGGAACGCATCAAGGAAAAGCAGGCAGGATTACAATCGCTTGATGAACCTTGGGCCGATACCACGTCCCCGTCTGGCGTGATGATCATGACCGTATTCGCTGGGATCGCCCAGTTCGAGCGGACTCTCATATTGAGCCGAACCGAGGAGGGGCGAAAGGCGGCGATGGCGCGCGGTGTGAGCTTCGGACGCCCAAAGAAAATGCGCCCAGATCAGGCGGAGCTCGCTCGCCAACTCGTTCTCGAGGGTAAGTCCATTAGCGCCGTCGCAAGGACCTTCAACGTTCACCCGGCCACCATCTATCGCTGTATCGAGCCAAACAGTGCCTTATGACACTTTCCTGTTCCGCTCAGCCGCACGACCCTTCGACGGGCGCGAGGGAGAGAGTGATGCGAAAAACGCGCGACTATGACGCCGAATTGCGGGCACTGAGCGACAAGGCCAAGTCTATCAAGGCCAAGAAGATCGAGCAACTTGGGTTACTGGTGACGGCAACCGGGGCCGATGCGCTCGATCTCGACACACTCGCCGGCGCGCTGCTCGCTGCCGTGGAATCGGCCGACGCTGGCGAAAAGGAGGCGTTGCGCTCGCGGGGCGCGGCCTTCTTTCAGGGACGCGGGCGCAAGGCTGGGCGACGCTCTGGCGGCAACGGCGAAAGCGGAAACCAGACTGGCGCAGGCGAGGCACAGGGTTGAAGCCGCCAAGCGCCGCACCGATACGAGAGGATGGGTCGTGCAGCGCCGCGAACGCACCCGCCATCTCATAGAGCTGGGCGGCCTCGTCCAGAAGGCCGGCCTCGTCGAATTGGCCGACGACGATCGCGCAACGCTCTACGGCGCGATGCTCGATCTTGCCGCCCGCGCGCGTGATGATGGCAACGCGCTCGCGCTCTGGAAGCGGCGCGGCAAACGTGCGTTCGACGCGGAAGCGGAAGGACAGGACAGCAAGGAACAGACCGCCCATGACTGACGACACCTCGCGCCTTTCCTGGCAGCTCCTGATGGTCGGCCCCGGCATCGACCACATCACCCCCGATATTCAGGACAAGCTCGCAACCCTGCTCGATCTGCTGCCCGCCACGGCGATCATCAACGTCCAGACCGACGCCGGCTATGTCACCGTCTCACGCGACTGGCCCAGCCATCGCATGGAAACCGTCGATAGCCTGGTGGACGCCATCGCCGCCGCTCAGGGCATCACCGCTATCGACCTGCCCGAAGCGCGCTGACCATGCGCGCCGGCCTCGATCATCTTCCCGCCGCCAAGCGCCGCGAGCTGGAACGGGTCGCCCGCGTCCTGTTCGATGAATTTGAGGATGCCGTCAAAACCAAGCTCTCCGACAAGCGCAAGGGCGGCCGCATCCTCAAGCTGATCCTGTTCGGCTCCTACGCGCGCGGCGATTGGGTCGAGGATCGCGCCAGCGGCTATATCTCCGACTATGATCTGCTCGTCATCGTCAACTCCGAGACCTTCACCGATCTGCAACATGGTGGGCTGTCGCCGACGATCATCTGGTGCGCGAGCTGACCGTCACCCGCCAGCTCGCCACGCCCGTCAATTTCATCGTCCATTCGCTGATGGACGTGAACGACCAGCTCGCGCGCGGCCGTCCCTTCTTCGCCGACATAGCCCGCGATGGGATCGCCCTCTACGAAGCGCCGGGACAGCGCCTCGCCGTGCCGCGCCAGCTCGACGCGCAGGAACGCCACGCCGAAGCCAGGGCGCATTATGACAAGTGGCTCCCCGATGCCGCATACTGCCTGACGCTCGCCGAATATGCGATCCGCGACGGCGAGACCAACCATGCCGCGTTCATGCTCCACCAGGCCGTCGAGCGCGCCTATCATGGCCTGCTGCTCGTCCTGACGCTCTACGCGCCCAAATCGCACCGCATCGGCATCCTGCGCTCGCTTGCCGAAAATCTCGATCCCCGGCTGATCGAAGCCTGGCCGCGCGATACCCGCGCCGCCCGCCGCCATTTTGCGCAGCTCCAGCGCGCCTATGTCGAGGCGCGCTATTCCCATGCCTATGAAATCACCCCCGACGAACTGGCCTGGCTCGTTGACCGCGTGAAGCATCTCCACACGATCGCCGCCGCGATCTGCGCCGAACATCTCGAAAACGACAGCGGGAGGGAATCCTGATGATGGAATGGTTCCGCCAGCTCGGCCGCGCGATCCGCAACCTCGCGCGGCTCGCGCGCGAACAGCCGATATGGGCGATCACGGCCCTCGTCACCAGCCCGGTCGCCCTCATCCGCCACCTGTTCGGCGTCCTGGTCCTGTTCCTCATCACCGGCCTGGTGCTGGGGCTTGGGGTGCCGCTCATTCTTGGCAGGCTGCTCGGCCTGGCCCACGATTCCCATATCTATCAGACCGTCATGATGCTGACGGCGATCGTCGTCATCCTCGTCGCGCTGCGCGCCCTCTTTCAACCGCTGATCCTGCGCTACGGCGGCCCTGCCGGCGATGCCACGCACGGCTCGGCCCGCTTCGCCACCGATCGGGAAACTCGCCCCCTCGCCCAAAATGGCGACGGCCTGCTGATCGGCCGCGACCGCAAGAACGGCAGGCTGCTGCGCTATGCCGGCCCCTCGCATCTGCTGACGATCGCGCCGACGCGCACCGGCAAGGGCGTGGGGACCATCATTCCCAACCTGCTCGACTATCCCGGCCCGGTCGTCTGCCTCGACCCCAAGGGCGAGAATGCCCGCATCACCGCCCGCCATCGGGCAAAGTTCGGCCCGGTCCATGTCCTCGATCCGTTCGGGGTGACGGGCCTTCCCGGCGCTGCCTTCAATCCGCTCGATCGCATCGACCCTGCCGGCCTCGATCTCGCCGACGACTGCATGACGCTGGCCGACGCGCTGGTCTATGACGCTCCCGGCGAAGCCGGCGAGGCGCATTGGAACGAGGAAGCCAAGGCGCTGATCGCCGGCATCCTCCTGTGGGTGGCGTGCGACCCGGAATCGCGAGGCCAGGACCGCACGCTGGAAGCGGTGCGCGACTGCCTCACCTTCGCGCCCGATAATTTCCAAAGGATGCTGCGGGAAATGTCGCGCAGCACGCAGGCGCGCGGCCTGATCGCCCGCGCCGCGAACCGCCACCTGGGCAAGTCCGATCGCGAGGCCGCCGGCGTGCTGTCGGCCGCGCAGCGCCATACCCATTTCCTCGATTCGCCGCGCATGTCGGCCGTGCTGGGGCGCTCGGATTTCACCTTCGCCGATGTGAAGGCGCACGCCACCACCGTCTATCTGGTGTTGCCGCCCGATCGGCTCGCCACCTATGCCCGCTGACTGCGCCTGATGCTCGCGCAAGGGCTGACCGATCTGGCGCGCGCGCCGTCCTCCCCTGCCCGCTCCGTCCTGTTCCTGCTCGATGAGTTCGCCGCCCTCGGCCGCCTCGAACCCGTCGAGCGCGCGATGGGCCTGATGGCCGGCTATGGCATCCAGCTCTGGCCGATCCTGCAAGATGTTCACCAGCTCCGCGCGCTCTACGAGCGCCGCGCCGGCACCTTCCTGTCCAACGCCGGCGTGCTGCAAGTGTTCGGCGTCAACGATCACGACAGCGCCAGGCTCGTCTCCGATCTGCTCGGCCAGGAGACAGTCGTGTTCGAGACGATGAGCCGCGCGATCGACGCGGAGGAAACCGGCATATCGTTCGGATCGCAGCATGTAGCGCGGCCGTTGCTGACGCCGGATGAAGTCCGCACGCTGCGCGAGGATTTGCAGCTCCTGTTCCTTGCGGGGCAACGGCCGATCGTCGCCGCCAAGCTGCGCTACTACGCCGATCGCGAGTTCGCCGGGAAGTTCGACAAGGCGTGAACGGACACTATCGACGAAGTGAAAAAGGCCGTTTGCTGTATAGTGTCAGAACTGCCGCCAAGGGCGGAAGGATAGAATATGGACCAACGCGTCATTGATCTTTGGGACCGGCTCATGGCCTATGGAGAGAGCGGTTCCGCACCTCTTCCGGCGATCCGCGACGAAGTGTTGGAGCTGCACGAAGCGATCACCGATGAGGAAAGCCGGCTCGGCCTCATGCGGATATTCAATCTCGTCTGCGATCTTGTGGCGGTGCATCTCCAAGAGACGAACGGCGATCTTGAAGCCTTCGCCCAGCACCGGCAGGGCCAGATATGGATGTTCCTGCGCGCGGAATGTCTTGTCGATGGCGCGTTGGACCGGAGCCGGCTGCGATATGTGACATGGCGCGAAGTCCAGGCCGGCCGCATGACCGAGGATGATCCGCTGCGCCGCTACGCATTGGGCGATGACTCCGCCTTTGATGAGCTGATGGCCGCGCCGACGCCACCGAAGCGGACGCGCCACTAGGCGCGAATGTATAGGCGTATACAAATATACATGTTCGCCGTCTGTTCGCCCTTGGCGTTGTTTAGCGGACTTTCCGCGCCCTGCCCTGCCGGCTCTTGGCGTAGGATTCCGCCCTCTCCCGCAGCAATGTTCGGGGCCAAATCCGTGAAATCGTTGCCTGGCGCACAAACCTTGAGGCTCGCCGTTTCGATCCCCGACCTCGCGAGGATCTAGCTTTCCAGAAATCGGCCGCATGGGAAGCCCGTAGAGCGCCATTGCCGCTTGGACCCTCCCCGGCCTGCCAAACGTCCAGAATGAAGCCCAGCGGCCCGGAAATCGCCCCTGCTGCGACGTTTCCGCCTCCCCTGCCCTCTCGGCTCGATCACCGCCCTATCCGCCTGGCTTTCCTGGAAAGCCAATTGCGACGGTGCCGCTGGCGCTGTGGTGTCGATAGAAGCGGGGCGTTTAAACGATCCTCAATCTAGCAAAAAGCGTGCCGGCGAAGCCGGCTCATCATGGGGATGCCGGGTGGGAGGATCGCAAAGCGATCCGGGGCGGCCGAAGGCCGCGAGCCGGCGGGGGCGAAGCCCCCAAGAGGCGGCGCTTTTCTTCCCTCTGACCGGTGCCGGTAGCGCGGCGCGAGTGGATCATGCTGCCTCTGTCCCGAAAATCAGGACAAGTTGTTCGATCTGGCGGGACGCTGGTGGGTGAAACCACGATGATCCGGCGTCGAGTGGGCGCTGCGGTTAAAGTTATCCACAGGTCGGCCTAGTGTTAATATATGGGTTAAAGAGTCGTGTTACGGGATTTTGGCGGTTTCATAAGCAACTGAAAATATTAGAATAATCGGGCGTTTTTTTGCCCTCGGCGTCAACGGAACCCCGAATCTGGTGACTCCAGAACCCCGAATCTGCGTCAACGAAACCCCGAATCGCGATCACCCGTCAATGAAACCCCGAACTTTTCCGTTGCGTCAATGAAACCCCGAATCTACGGTGCGCGTCAATGAAACCCCGAATCGAGCCTGACCGTCAACGAAACCCCGAACTCCCGCTTGCCGTCAATGAAACCCCGAACGGCGCGGAGGGACGCCCTCCCCTGCTGCCTGTTCGCTACCCCGATCCCGATCTGTTCATTTGCGATGTTCTCGACGCCATCCCCAAGGATGACATGGCCTCGATGGAGCATCCGATTTTCTCGCTCGCGACCAAGCCCGATCGGCGCGTGTTCCGCTATGAGCATAACGGCAACAAGCTCGAAATCGTCCCCAGCGTCAAAGGGCTGGCGACGATCCACGACAAGGATATTCTGATCTACTGCATCTCCCAGCTCATCGGGAAGATGAACCAGGGGGAGCGACCGAGCCGCACCTTGCACCTCACTGCTCGCGATCTACTGGTGTGGACCAACCGGCAAACCGATGGCGACGGCTATGACCGGCTGCGGAGCGCGTTCGAGCGGCTGTCGGGGACGCGGATCACCACGAATATCAAGGCCGATGGCGAGGAAATCACCGAAGGTTTCGGCCTCATCAATGAATGGCGGATCGTGCGGCAAACCCGCTCCGGCCAAATGTCGGAAATCAAGGTCACGCTATCCGACTGGCTGTTCAAGATGGTTGAGGGGCGCAGCGTCCTGACGCTCCATCGCGACTATTTCCGCCTCCGCAAGCCGCTCGAACGGCGTATCTACGAGCTGGCGCGCAAGCATTGCGGCGCGCAGGAAAAATGGTCGATCTCGGTCGAAACGCTACAGAAAAAGACCGGCGCGAGTAGCCATTTGCGCGTGTTCCGCTCGATGCTGCGCGATCTCGTCGCGCACGATCATCTGCCCGACTATGCCGTGGAAATGAACGGCGATACGGTCACGTTCCGCAATCGCGAGGCTCTGGATACGGTCGAGGCGATCGAGGCGGAACCCGAGCGGCCCTATATCGACCCCGAAGGCTTCCACGACGCCAAGAGCGTTGCGCCTGGCTATGACGTTTACGCGCTCTATGACCAATGGGTGTCATGGTGGATCGACAGCGGGCGGCCGGAACTGAAAAGCCCCCGCGCCGCCTTCATCGGCTTCTGTCGCAACAAGCACAAGACTGCCCCCTTGCGCTAGTATAGGTGTATAGATGTATAGGTGTATAATTGTATACATCTATACTAGCCGGCGATGCGCCCCCTTCCCTTCTTCACAAACAGGTCGTCCAGCGCCTCGCCCAGCAGGCTTTGAACGGTCGTCCCTTCCTCGGCCGCGATAATGCGAAGCTGCGTGCTGACCTCGGGAGGGAAATGCCCGCCAATCAGCTTGGTCCCCTGTCGGCCGCTCGGCGGGGCCTTGCGGGTCACGTCTACCGGCTCGATCGCCGACGCTGGGGCCGGGGCCGCGTCTCCGTCCGCCTTGGCGCGGTTCAGCACCGCTTGCAGACTGTTTCCGCCCTTCGCCATCACGCCACCTCCGCCTGATTGTATAGGCGTATATTTGTATACTCGTATAGTCGGCGGATTTCGTCGGCCGCTGGCCCATGCGGCTCGAACTCCTGCACGGCCCGGCCTGCGGCTTGGGCGCGGAAAAAGGCTTTGCGGTTGCCGATCGTCACCGGGCAAACCGTCGCGCCTAGCTCCGCCACGGCCTGAATCGCATCGCCAGTTTCCTGACCTTGCGGGGGCACGAAGGTAAGGACCACGGCAAAGGCGCGGTCGAGCTGGCGCACCACGTCGAGGGTGTGCGTCATGCTCATCGTGTCGAACACGGCCGTCTTAGTCGGGATCAGGATGAAATCAGCGTGACGCGCTGCCTCATAGGCCACGTCGCGCGCGACCGCCGCCCCGTCGATCACGACAAGATCGGTGCCGGCGTCCTCGCAGGCTTTGAGCATAGCGGGCAGGCGCACCGGCTGAATCGACGCCACGGCGGGCGTGTCGAGCTGGCGCACGTCCTTCCAGAACGAGGCCGTCGCCTGCGGGTCCAGGTCGATGATCGCGGCGACCTTGCCCGCCTGCTCGGCCGCGACTGCCAGACAGGTCGCGAGCGTCGTTTTCCCAACGCCGCCTTTCTGTGAGAGAATGGCGAGAACCTTCATGCTACACTCCTACACGTATAATCCTATACTTGTATACACAATAGACCGGGAGGGGAAGCCCTGTCGTTCCCGAAATGACGATAGGGAGGCGCTGAATCTGAAATGACGAAAGCGCGCCGCATCATTCCTCCGGTTCGGCGTCGTCATCGTCCAGCGGCTCATGCTCCATCTGGCCGTGATCCTCGATCGGGCAAAGCGGCGCTCCGGCCTGCTCAAGCCATTTGCGCGCGGTCCTCACGGTATAGCCGCACGTCGCGCACTCGCATTTGAGCATCCGGGTTTTCTGCTTCTTGGGCGCGGTCGACTCCCCGTCCGTGTCGAGACGGGCATGGGGGAGGGGGCCAACGCACTCCAGGATCGGCGCGATGGGCGCAAGGAACGCCTCGCCGGGGGTGGTGGCGCGCATCGGCCCGACCAGCCCCAGCCCAAGGGCGACCCGTTAAACGTCTTCCCATGCCCTGCCGGGATGCCGACAGCGGCATGGACCAGCTCATGCGCGAGGATGGCTGCGATCTGCGCCGGCATCGCGTCGGGCGCGTGCGCCAGGTCCGGGCGGATGAAGATTTCAAAATGCCCGTCCGCGCTCAACCGATTATCCCAGCACTCGCCAATCGCCTTGGCCTTCGCGCCTCTGCTGGTGAAGCCGATCGCCACGCGCACGCGGTCGGGCAGGGGGGCGTCCAGCACCTCGAACAGCGGGGCCATGCCCGCCGCCACCGCATTGAGCCAGCTTTCGCGGGTTTCGTGGGTCATCGTCCTTACTCCCTTCAAATCGCCTGTTCGGCGATGGCCATGCCATCGGCCGGAACACGGACGCCCAAGACCGCCGGCGAGAGAGGGGGGCAGCGGGCTTCGATGGGGGTGGTGCGGCCGCAGCGCAGCGAGGCACGGCCCCGTCTAATCCCGTTGCGGGGGAGAGGCGGCCGGGACCGCCTTTCCCCCTTCAAACAGGATCGACGCCGGCGCACGCCGGCACCATGAAGCGAGACCCGCTTGCGATCTCGCCCCCGCCATGTGGGTCGTCACCTTGGGCCAAGACCAGATGTGTATAAGAGACAGGGGACCGCCTTTCCCCCTTCAAACAGGATCGACGCCGGCGCACGCCGGCACCAGGAAGCGAGACCCGCTTGCGGTCGCGCCCCCGCCATGTGGGTCGTCTCCGTGGGCCAAGACCGCTTGCGGGCTTGGGGAACGAAGCGAGTAGGGCCACGGTGCCGCGCCAGCGGCAGGCGCCGCCCCCTAGCCTGGATTGAAATTGTTGCTCAACTGAGCTACATTATCGGCTTGACTAAGGAGGTTCCAATGGCCGCTACCGCTTTCGTGCGCGCGCGCATCGACGCAACATTGAAGGATGAAGCCGCCGCCGTGCTGGCCGAGCTGGGGCTGACCGTCTCGGATGTGGTCCGCATGACCCTCACGCGGGTCGCCAAGGATCATGCGTTGCCGTTCGAGCTGAAGGTGCCGAACGCCGAGACGCGCGCCGCGATCGAGGCGTCCCGCGCGACGATGAAGGCTCGCCGCGCCCGTTTCACCGATGCCCAGGAAATGTTCGATGCCCTCGACCAAGAAGCCCGCCAGCAGTAAGCGGGCGGCGTTCCCAAGAGAGGCGTCCTACGAAAAAGGTTCGTCAAGGATTGGGAGCGGCTGTCGCGCAGCGGGCGCTACAACATGAAACAGCTCAAGGAGGCGATGATGATGCTCATCGCCAACGACGCGCCGTTAGGCCCGGAATGGCTGGATCATCCGCTGAAAGGCGATTGGAGCGATCATCGCGAGTGCCATATCGGCGGCGATTTCCTGCTGATCTATACGATTGAGGGGAATCTGGTGAACTTCGTGCGCGCCGGCACTCATGCGGAACTGTTTGAATAGCCATGCGCGTAATCTTCATTCGCCACGGCGAATCTACCGGCAACGCCGGCGTGCCCTGCCACGATCTCGGCGCGATCGAGCTGACGGAGCTGGGCCAGGAACAGGCACGCGAAGTCGCGGCGAGCTGGATAGAAGCGCCCGCGCTCATCGTCACGTCGCCCTATACCCGCACGCAGCAGACGGCTGCGCCAACGATCGCGCGCTTTCCCGGCGTGCCGGTGGAAGTGTGGCCGATAGAGGAGTTCACCTATCTGCAACCGGCGCGCTGGAACGGCACGCGCAGCGCGGAGCGGATGCCGCACCTCGAACGCTATTGGAGCGCGGCCGATCCTGATTATTGCGACGGGGAAGGGGCGGAGAGCTTCGCCACCCTGCTCCGGCGCTGCGAGGCCGCGCTGGCGCGGCTCGCCGCCATGCCGCCCGCCTCGCTGGTCTATGTGTTCGGGCATGGGCAGTTCATCCAGGCCGCGCGCGCGATCGTGGCCGACGCTCATCTTGACGATCAGGCAAAGATGCGCGCCTTCTGGCGCAAGGGCGAGCCGCCAGCGATCAGCAACGCGCAGCGGGTAGGATTCCGCTGGCATGGCAGGCGCTGGGAATGTGCGCCGGCGATCGCCGCCTAAATCAACGCCAGAGAGGGCGGGGGGCGTCGCTCATCACCCCTGTAGCCGCGAAATCGTCGCTTGGCTGACGTTGAACAGCGCCGCGACCGATCGCTGGGTGTCGCCTGCGTCGAGCTTGCGCCGCGCCTCGGCCTGCTGGTGCGGGGTGAGGGCGCTCTTGCGGCCGAACTTGACCCCGCGCGCCTTGGCCTGGGCGCGGCCAGCGCTGGTGCGCTCGGCGATCCGCTGGCGCTCGTAGCTGGCCGCGACGCCTAGAACGGCAATCACAACTTCGGCGAGCTGCGAGGTCGTGTCCACCATCGGTTCGGCGATCGAGCGGAAGCCGGCCCCGGCCTCCTTTACCGCATGGAGGATGTTCAAGAGGTCGCGCGTGTTGCGGGCGAGGCGATCGGTCGCCGTCACCATCAGCACGTCGCCGGGATCGAGCGCGCCGATCGCGCGCTTGAGCTGGGGCCGCTCGGCCGACGCGCCGCTGATCTTCTCGCGGTAGATCTTCGCGCAGCCCGCCGCCTCAAGCTGGGCGAGCTGCTGGGCCAAATCTTGGCCGTTGGTGGAGACGCGCGCATAGCCGTAAATCATGGCGCGATTCTGCATCAGATTTTTGCATCAGGGAAGGGCACGGAAAAGCGCGGCTTTTGGTTTGATGCGAAACTTTTGACTTCGCACCAGAGCTTTTCCTGTGTGCCCTTTGGCGGGATAACCGAACACACCAGCATTGCTGTCGCTCGCTTAGTTCACGCAGACAGGCACCCTAATCGTATTCATTGGGCCTCCACCTGCGCTCGCTATATGACGAGTTTGCCAGACGGTACGGGTACACTTGCCCTTTTTACGGTTTTTGCTCGTCGGTTGTTCTCGAGGCGGGGGCGCTGAATTGGCTTGGCTATTCGCCGGTTCGCGTGGGGGACAGATACCTTGCCTTTCCATGATTTCGCGATGGCGCCTTCCCTGCTCACCGGCCCAGGCATCGGCCTTGGTTTTCCCTTCAGCCAGAAACCGCCGCTTGTATTCCGCCGTGAGGCGCGCCTTGTCTGCTGCGGGAATAGACGAGGAGGAGCAGCGAGGGATTTCTTCAGCGGATACAGGCAGCGACCAAAGCAAGACTGCCATAGTAGTGGCAGCAATAAAAATACGTAACATGGCAATCTCCCGATCATCTCATGAATTCTCAAACAGACTCTTACGCCGTTGGCCTTCCGATGATGCATAAATCACTTTTGCATCAGGGTAAGGGGACGTCCAACGCCGGGCCCGCTACCTTACGATAGATTCTGCCCGGTTCCGGATTAGCGGACGATAGCGACCCCAAGCCGCAGTCGTGTCGCCTTGCGGTCATAATCGAGCAGATTTTCGCCATAGCCAGCAAAGGCTTGGCCGAAGACATAGACGTTGAGGTTGGTGTCAACGATCTTGTCCAGCGGATAGGAAAGCTCAGCGTCTATTGCGCCCTTGCCCGACGAGAAATTAATGCGGCTGTTGGTAGTCAGTCGCAGCCCGTCGTCACGGCCAAACTCCGCGAACAAGGACGTGTGGCCGCGATAGCGTTTCACATCCGGATTGTCTTCAAGGTCACCGACATAGAAGGAGTAGCGCGGGCCCAGCGACAGCTTGTAGTCTCCGATCGGTATCGTCGCCACAGGCTGGACATAGAGGGTGTTGAGGCTGCGCGACGCCAACCCATCGCGGCCGTTGGACTCATGGCGCAGCCCCGCCTGTCCGCCGAACGCCAATGTGCCCTTCGATACGGCCGGTAGCAGGTAGAAAAGTTCGGGCATGAAATCGATGTTACGGAAGGGCGAAGAATCCCCGCCCAGATCCCAGAACAGGCGCTGGGTATAGGGCCCAGTCGGCCCGAAGCTGCGATTTTGGCNACCCAAATGGTGCGAGCGGAAAGGCCCCGGTCAGGCAGCAAGCCGCCCAAAATCGATCCGGCTATTCAGATCGAGGTCGAAGCGGCCATAAGGATTGACGTGGCTGTAAATCAGCGGTGTGAGGCCGCGATAATCATCCGGCGTCATCCGGCCCGTCCATTTCGGTTCCACCAGCACGCTCTGAAGCATTCGGGTGTTCACATAGACAAGCGACGCTTGCAGCAAATGTAGCGCCAGGACCGAGAGCTGCTGCTCATCGATGCGGTTAGTGGCGATCTCGCCGCCCTTGCCGAAGAAAACGAACCCATTGGCACTGTTCCAGTTTTCAACGACATTCAGGCCTTCATGAATTTCGCGGCGGAAGGACTCCTCGCGCAGATACCGGCACAGGAAGATCGTCTTGACCGCGCGGCCCAGCTCACTCAACGCCTTGTAGGTCGGGTGCATCACCTCGGAGCGGCTAAACCGGCGCAGGATCGCCTCCGGGTCGGCGGTTTTTGTCTGCATCGCGGCTGCATATTTGACCATCTCGTCATATTGCTGCTCGATCTCATCCCAGTTGATCGGACTGGAGAGGATCGGCTGCAAGTGGGGAAGCCGCGTTCGCATGCCGACATCGGGAAGAGCCAGCTTCTGGCGAGCGATCGCTTTCAGGCGGGGTGCAAGCTCAAATCCGAGAAGCCGGCAAAATGCAAAGCCAACCGCGCTTTGGCCATGACTATCAACATATTGTCGCTGGATTTCCATGTCGGTGCAATGGCGCAGCACGCCCTCGATCATGGAGGCGACCTCGGAGGAAGAGCAGCGCTTGAGCTGGGAATAGACGCATGTCGCGCGTCGTTCGACATGCCAGTAGATCATGACGCCCCGTCCACCATAACGCGCATGCCATTCCGTCATCAGGTTGCGATCCCAGGCTCCGAACTTTGTGGAATCTGACGCACAGGCCGTGCCGGCGTCCCCCCAGACTGCAGCATTGCGGATTGCCAGGGTCGCATTCGCAACCCTGGCACACGCCTCCTTGAGCGCCGCGGCATGAACGAAGCGGCGATGGACATGCAGCAGCTCTTCATAGCTGACATCGGGGGTGGCGCCGGCGATCCGCTTGAGCCCGGCATTCGTTCCCAGGCCGTAGAGGCATAGCAGGAGACGTTGATCCAGCGCGGTTTTCGGCAGTGCAACACGCGAGGCCGATGTTTCGAACGCTTCGAGAAGTCCCGTATCAAGGGCAGCCTCCTTCAGTACGTCGAGCAGCCCGGTCATCGGCCAGCGTTGGCCGATCTCGGTCTTGATCGAGGCGAGACCCCTGGGTTCGGGCAAGGGTTTGAACGGGGTGAGAGATATACGGTTCTCGCCGCGCCACAGCAGCCGAACCTTGTCGTTCCGGGGAATATTGGCATTGAGGAGCAACAGTTCCTGAGCAAGCTCTTCCCGGATGGCGCTTGAAAATGCACGCGCATCCGCCGTCAGGTTCAATCCTGTGTAATATGCTTCTCGCCGCGCATCGAAGTCCTTGGGAAGATCGTCATCGGGATTGCGGTATCGGTCCGCCCCGACAACCCAGATTTCCTTAGAACGGATGCGATCGCGCAGTTGCGCGAGGACACAAAGCTCATAACTGATCCGGTTTACGCGCCCCTCTTCATCAATGACGGAACTGCGCCATCTCGCCGGAATGACCTCGTCGACCGGCACTGCGTGCGGCGGCACGTAGCGGCATCCATCATCCACTTTGCTTCTGATCCAGTCCAGGGCCGCCAGCACCGGACGCCACACGGCGTTGTTCGACCGGAACTCCAGTGCCGAAAGCAGGCTTGGCAGCATACGGCGATAATGATTGGCCCATGACCTCCGCATCACCTTGTAGATCCGCCGATCCAAGGCGCCCTTTGCCTGGCTTTCCTTGATGATCGCCGCCAGTTTGTCCTTGCCGGCGATTGGGAAAATGACATCGCAGATGCGCCCGGATGGATCGTCGATCGAAGCGCTGGCAATCTCGACCAGGAGTCGCTCCTTGCCATAGACCCGCTCGATGTCTTTCGCGATATCGCCCACCACCTTGCGTTTCGAGCGCGATCCGATCTTATGGACCGTCTCGATCAGCAGGTCGACCATCGCATCCGTAAGCTGAGCTTCCCGCGCCATCAGATAAACGGCATAGAGCCCGAGCTGGCGCGCCGGTACATGCCGGCGCATCTCCGAGGCTTTCTCGCCGGCAACCCGGCGAACGATCTGATCGACCCATGCCTTGCCCGTGACCGATAGGAAATCTCGGGGAAGAGCAAGCCGTTGGATAAAGGCGAGTTTGGCGGTCACGCCAAGAATGTTTTCGAGCGTCGCCTGACCTGCATCCCCCTTCATCGTGTTGAAGCCGGTCGGGCCATCGGGATCGGCGAGCGAGGCTTCCAGCAAGGCGACCGCATCCGGCGCAAGCCGATCGCGGACTCGGGCCAACAGGGCCTCCAGATAGAGGTGTCGTTGCGAACGGACGAGGCGTTCCAGCTCCTTGCGCGACGGCCCATAGATACGGCGGTCGCGGCACCACAGGAAAACATGCTCGAGCATGGCATTGATCGGCTGCCCGCCCGCACAAAGATCGTCGGAAATCCACCTCGACAACGCCCTGCGATCCGTCTGCGTCATACGGCGGAACCCGAGATGCCGCAAAATCTCCGCGCAATGCCGGCGGGCGGTGCGCCCGGAAAAATCATAGTGGTTCACGGATTTGGCATCGAGACCAAGTTGCTCCGCCAGATACAAGACACCGTCGGAGGGTATCGACGCATGATCCGGCACAAAGAAGCCATGCCCGGCGAAAAATCTAAGCTGAACCGCCAATCCCAGTCGTGCCGTCTCCGCTTTGCCGGTCACGAACGCGATGTCCGAAAAACTCAGGCTCCAGGAGCCGATCAGATCCCCACTCGAAACGCCAAGGCTCATAACGCCGCTCCCTTATCGGAGCGGAACGTCGTTCCTCGCATGGGCGATCGTCAACAACAACCAGCCCGTTCCCGACGTGTTCTCCAAGATGACCAAAATCGCAGCTTCGGGCCGACTGGGCCTATTTTATGCGGACAACGTCACATATCTCGCGTCCGAGTGGCGCCCAGGCACGGCGTTCATGCGCGCCTGGGAGTTCAACGGGTGGAAACAGGAAAGCATGTCGTGGAAGACGGGATGCTATATCCACGCCGGGCTGTCTGGCGCCAATACGGTCGTCTACAAGGGCCCGGACGCCGGGAAGCTGCTCGAAAGCCTCTGCATCAATGGCTTCCAGAAATATCCGGTGGGGAGCTTGAAGCACCTCGTCATGCTCCAGGAAGACGGGCTGATCATGTCGCACGCGGCGACCGCCCGCGTCGCGGAGGACGAATATCATATGTTCGCCGGCGGAGCCTGGCCGCGTATGAAATTGCAGGAACCGGCCTATAGCCACCTGAAGGTCGAGACCGAAATCCGGAAAAACTATCTTTTTCAGGTCGCTGGCCCGAAGTCGCTCGCCCTGCTCGAGAAGTTGACAGGCGAAAATCTGCGCGACCTCAAGTTCATGCACTATCTCGACACCGAGATCGAGGGCATCGCGGTCCGGGTCGCTCGCCTGAGCATGAGCGGAAATCTGGGCTACGAGTTGCACGGACCGCTCGAGGAAGGTCCGAAGATCTATGATATCGTGTACCGGGCCGGAACCGGCCCCGAGTTCGGGCTCGAGCGGCTCGGCTGGAAGACCTACCGGGTCAATCATGTGGAAGGCGGGTTTCCCCAGTCGTCCGTGACCTTCGCCAACCCGGGCTTCGAGAATATCCCGCACTATGTCGTGTCCGGCAGCGTCGACCCGAACGACGCACGCGCAAGGATGCGCACGGCCTATGAGGCGCGGTGGCACAAGATGGCGCGCTTCGATCATGATTTCCTTGGCCGCGCCGCACTCGAGGCGGAAATTGCCGCGCCCCGGCGGACGACCGTCATGCTTCGCTGGAATCCCGAAGATATCATCGACACTTACGCCTCGATGTTCCAGCCGGGCGAAGAATATAAGATGATCGATTTTCCCGTCGCGCCGGACAACCCTGCCCGTGCCCACGCGGACCATGTCCTGCTGAACGGTAAGCGTGTGGGCTGGTCCTCGGGCACCACTTACAGCTACTATTTCCGTGAAGTCATCTCGATGGCCTGCGTCGACCTCGACGTGACCGATATCGGTACCGAGGTCGTGGTCCAGTGGGGCGATTTCGGCGGCCGGATCAAGGACATCCGGGCAACCGTCGAGCGGTTCCCCTATCTCACCGACCTTCGCAACAACGAGACCGAAGTCAAGACGCTCGCCTAAAGCGGCACCTCCCAGCGTCGACCCTGCCGCCCCTTACGGGGCGGCAGGCCTCGGGGAGCATCGAACCACCCTTGCCAGGTCTCGATGCTCCCCTTTTTGTGGCTCTGTTGCAAACTCTGACACGGTTTCCAAGATT
>NZ_VDBZ01000012.1:0-20613 GCF_007693735.1 Sphingobium sp. B2 | reverse complement strand
CGTAGAGGGTGGCGCGATCGTCGTCGGCGAGATCGACCAGGCCGGCTTTCTGGACGAGGCCGCCCAGTTCTATGAGATGGCGGGTTCGTTCGCGGCGTTGCACGACCCATCCTCTCGTATCGGTGCGGCGCGCGGCGGCTTCAACGCGGCGTAGCGCTTGCCCGGTTCGCGCCATCGCCTTGGCGGTCGCCGCGACATTATCCGCGAGCTTTCTTCCCGCGCCGCTGAAAGAAGGCGGAACCTTTCGCGCGCCACGCCTCCTTTTCTTCCGTGCTGGCCGATTCCACAGCGGCAAGCAGTGCGCCCGCCAGCGTATCGAGATCGAGCGCATCGGCTCCGGTGGACGTGACAAGCTCGCCAAGCTGCTGGACCTTCTTCACCTTCAACGCCCTGGCCTTGTCGCCAAGGGCTTTCAGCTCCGCGTCATAGTCGCGCGTTTTGCGCATCATTCTCTCCCTCGTGCCCGAAAACTGAAGCCGCAGGATAGCATGATCGCGCGCGCGAGGAACCGTTCCGAACAAAAAATGCGGCGAAGTCAATCACAGGAACGACAGGNAGGATAGCATGATCGCGCGCGCGAGGAACCGTTCCGAACAAAAAATGCGGCGAAGTCAATCACAGGAACGACAGGGAGTGTGAGTGCGCGCTTATACGTCGTTGCCGACGTGCGCTAAGAAAGGCAGTATAGCGGCCGTCATGGCGATCTACCATTTCTCAGCCAAGGTCATCAGCCGCGCCAATGGATCGAGCGCGGTTGCATCGGCCGCCTATCGTTCGGCGTCCGAGCTGCACGATGACCGACTCGGGCGTATCCAAGATTTCTCGAACAAGGCCGGTGTCGTCCATTCGGAAATCATGCTGCCCGAGGGTGCGCCGGAGCGTTTAAACGATCGCGCGACCTTGTGGAACGAGGTCGAGGCCGGCGAGAAACGCAAGGACGCGCAGCTTGCCCGCGAGGTTGAGTTTTCAATTCCGCGCGAAATGAATCAGGCGCAGGGCGTCGAGCTGGCGCGCGATTTCGTGAACAAGCAGTTCGTCGAACGCGGCATGGTCGCGGACCTCAATGTGCATTGGGACATGGGCAAGGACGGCCAGCCCAAGCCGCACGCGCACGTCATGCTGTCGATGCGCGAGGTAGGGCCGGAGGGGTTCGGCCAGAAGGTGCGCGAGTGGAACAGCGCCGAGCTTTTGAAAGGGTGGCGCGAGGCATGGGCCGATCATGTCAACGAACGGCTTGCGTCGCTCGATATTGATGCGCGGATCGACCATCGCACATTAGCGGCGCAGGGGATCGAGCTTGAGCCGCAGCACAAGATCGGGCCGGCAGCATCGCGGATGCCCGAACAGGGGCTTGAGGCCGAGCGGGTCGAGGACCATGCCCGGATCGCGCGCGCGAATGGCGAGAAGATCATTGCCGAGCCGGGGATCGCATTGGACGCGATCACGCGGCAACAGGCGACGTTCACCACCCGCGACCTGGCGATGTTCGTCCATCGGCACAGCGACGGCAAGGACCAGTTCGATTCCGCTATGAGCGCGGTGAAGGCGTCGCCCGAGCTGGTGGGGCTGGGGCAGGACGGGAAAGGGCAGGAGCGGTTCACCTCGCGCGAGATGATCGCGGTCGAGCAGCGGCTTGAGCGGGCCGCTGACAGGCTTGCAGAGCGGGGAGGGCATGGTCTCCCGGCAGCGGCCGTTAGGGGGGTGGCCGCTACCGGGAGTGATAGCCTGGTGCTGGGAACCCAGCAGGAAGCCGCGTTGGCGCATATCACCAGCCGGAACGATCTTTCAATCGTGGTCGGCTATGCCGGCACCGGCAAGTCGGCCATGCTGGGCGTGGCGCGCGACGAATGGGAGCGCGCCGGCTACACGGTGCGCGGTGCCGCCCTGTCGGGGATCGCGGCCGAGGGGCTGGAAGGCGGATCGGGCATCGCCTCGCGCACGATCGCCAGCCTCGAATATCAGTGGGGGCAGGGCCGCGAGCAGCTCGGGCCGCGCGACGTGCTGGTGATCGACGAGGCCGGGATGATCGGCACGCGCCAGATGGAGCGCGTGCTTGGCGAAGCCGAACGGGCCGGGGCCAAGGTCGTGCTTGTCGGCGATGCCGAGCAGTTGCAGGCGATCGAGGCGGGTGCCGCGTTCCGGGCGCTGGCCGAGCGGCACGGTGCCGCCGAGATCAGCGAGATACGCCGACAGCATGAGGATTGGCAGAAGGACGCCACGCGGGCGCTGGCGACCGGCAGGACCGGCGAGGCGATCCATGCCTATGAGCGTCATGGGATGGTCGAGGCGGCCGACACGCGCGAGCAGGCGCGTGCCGAGCTGGTGGACGGTTGGGACGCGCAGCGCCTTGCCGATCCGGACAAGAGCCGGATCATCCTCACCCACACCAATGCCGAGGTTCGCGATTTGAACCTGGCCGCGCGCGCACGCTTGCGTGACTCGGCTGCGCTTGGTCCCGACGTGGAGGTGAAGGCCGAGCGGGGCGCGCGGGAGTTCGCCAGCGGCGACCGCATCATGTTCCTCAAGAACGAGCGCGGGCTTGGGGTGAAGAACGGCACGCTGGGTAAGGTCGAGCGGGTTACGCCAGAGCATATGGCGGTCCGGCTCGACGACGGTCGATCGGTCGCGTTCGACCTGAAAGACTATGCCCATGTCGATCATGGCTATGCGGCGACCATCCATAAATCGCAGGGCGTGACGGTCGATCGGGCGCACGTCCTCGCCACCCCCGGCATGGACCGCCATTCGGCTTATGTCGGCTTGTCGCGACACCGTGACGGGGTGCAGCTCCATTACGGGCGCGACGACTTCGCCGATCAGCGCCAGCTTGTCCGCACCCTGTCGCGCGAGCGGTCGAAGGATATGGCGTCGGATTATCCGATGTATCGGGACCGCGACGCCGAGGTTCGTGACTTCGCCGATCGGCGCGGGTTGTCGGGCGAGATCCGCTTGCCGGATGCGCCCGAGAGGCAGGGGGTCGAGATCTTTGCGCCTCGCCGTGGATATTCGCGCGAAGTGCGTGAGGATCCACGGCCGATCAGCCGCGGCGATCAGGAGGCGAAGGCCGCGGGTGAGCGTCAGCCGCGGCGGGGCATGTTCGACGGATTCAAGCCGAAGCCGATCGAGCGACCCGCGCCGGGGCGTGTCCAGGGCGAGAAACCCAAGCGCGGCATGTTCGACGGGTTGAAGCTCGACGCGACGCCGGCGACGCCTTCGCCCGCGCGGGCCGATCGCGGCGAGGACCGCGCCTTCGCGCGCGCTGTCGAGCGGACCTCGCGCTCGGCCGAGGTGGTGTTGCAGGCGCGGGCATCGGGTGCGCCGATCCTTGAGCATCAGAAGGTCGCGCTCGAGCGCGCGATCCATGCGCTCGATACGCTCCGGCCGGGGGCTTCGGACGATATGACGGAGGCGATGAAGCGCAATCCTGAATTGCTGCGCGAAGCGGCGGCGGGGCGCAGCGGCCCGATGATCGAGGCGATGGCCCGAGAAGCCCGCGTGCGCGTCGATCCGGCTTTGCGCGCCGATCGGTTCGTGGAACGCTGGCAGGGCCTCAGCGCCGATCGGGACCGCCTCTATCGCGCCGGCGACATGTCGGGCCGGGAAAAGGCGGGGCAGGAAATGGCGGGCATAGCGAAAAGCCTTGAGCGCGATCCCCAGGTTGAATCGCTCCTGCGCGGCCGTAGTCGCGAGTTGGGGCTTGAGAGGGGCATCAACCAGAGCCGTGAGCTTGCCCGCGAGCTGACCCGCGATTTGGGGCTCGGCAGGGGCTTGGGGATGAGCCGGTAAGGAGAGGATATGGACGACGACCGCGAAGACATGGGCGAGGATGACGCGGCGCGGGCATTCGCCCAGCTTGGCCGCGAGGTGTCGTTGCTGCGCAGTGCCATCGAGGGACTGACGGCCGCGCGCGAGTCCATCGAGATACCCGATTATCAGCCGACGCTTGAGCGCACGGAGAAAATATTGGTGGCGCTCGCCCAGCGGATCGATCCCATCGCCAAAAGTCCGCTATTGTCGATGACCCCGGATTCCATGACGAGCCAGATCGCGACGGCGGCGAGCGGCGCGCGCCGCGAGGACGCGCGGCTTGTCGCCGAGGCACGCGCAGGGCTGGACAAGGCCGCCCGCGAGATCGGCAACCGGCTAGCATCCGCGCGCCGGGGCGACGAGCAGAACCGCTGGCTGGTGTGGGCCGGATTGGGCGGCGTGGTGTTGGGGATGTTGCTCTACGCCCTGGCGCAAATACCGCTCGCGCTTCTCGCGCCGACAAGCTGGCGCTGGCCCGAGCGCCTGGCGACGCGCGTTCTGGACGAGGGTAGCCCGTGGGAAGCAGGGCAACACCTGATGCAGACGGCCGCGCCCGAGAGCTGGGGCGTGATCGTCGCGGCGGCACCGCTCGCGGATGGCAACCGCGAGGCTATTCAGACGTGCCGCGAGAAGGCCGCCAAGGCCAAGAAGGCGGTGCGCTGCACGATCGACGTGAAGGCGGCGCAATAGGCATGGAGGTTTCGACCGAATTGGACCGAAATACTTTGGTGGCCTTGCTCGACCGGATGATACGCGCCGAGGCGCTTGGCGATGCCCCGCCCCAGGCCGAACGGGGCGACTGGATGTTCGGCAGCGTCGATCCCACCGAGTTCACCGAACCCGATGAGCATGGCTGGATGGCGATAGTACCGTCCTCCCTGCCCAGGATATGGATACCGCGCGCGCTGTGCTTCTGGCGCATGGTGGTGTCGATCGGTGGCACGATCAGCTTGGAGCAACTGGCGCATCCCGCCCATTCGTTGGCGCGATGGCCGGCGATCGAGCAGGCCGTGCGGTCGTATCTGGCGATTTCCGCCCCCGATCTCATCCTCATTGATTCAGCGCGTGAATCAGCGACGCGCCATTGAGTCAGATAAGTCGTCGGACTTCGCAAAGCTGATTTTGTAGGCTCCGCGCCATGTTCGGCGCGAACCTTCCTCTGCCTGATCCGATCGAGCTGGTGGCGCTCGACCCGGCCCGCAACATTCGCCGGCGCTACAGCATCACCGCCAGCCTCGACCTCTTTGGCATGATCGTCGTCGAAACCCGCTGGGGGCGGATCGGCGCGCGCGGTCAGGCGCAGGCCCGAGCCTTCGCCGATCGCGCGGCGGCCGAGCGGCATATCGCCGCGACCCTGAGCCGGCGCGATACCGCCGAGAGCCGGATCGGCGTCGCCTACCGTCCGCTATAGGCATCTCTAGCATTGACTTCGCCTCCCCCTGCAGGCGGAGGAATAAGGCACTTTGGAAGCGATCAGGCGCGAGTTTCCGTGATATAGAGACGAAGCACGCGATTGATCTCGGTCTGGTATCCTCGACCTTCCGCGTGATCCTTAAACCAGGCCACGACATCGGCGTCGAGCCGAAGCGTGACCGGCTTCTTGACGGGCTTGTAAAGGCCAGGTCGGCGCGCATGCAGCCAAGCCTCAGGGGAAGTCTCATGAGTATCGACAGTATCGATCTGATCATCCGGCAGTGAAGCCAGCTTGTTGAGTTGATCCTGCAACGCGGCCTCAAGGGGTTTCTTGCTCATATCGTCGTCTCTCGTGCTTTGTTACCTTGCAGGCGCTGACGATCGGGTTAAAAATCACCGTTTGGCTTTCGCTAAGCGTTGCTCAGCGTACCATCTATGGCCTTTCCTCGGATATTTAAGAACAAGGGGACGGAAGCGAGCTTCCATCCCCTTGGGTAACATCTACGTTAGTTCATTTTGGTCTTTGGGGGTCAGAACCGGACGTTGATGCCACCACGCGCTTCGGCACCCTTCTGAGAGCCACCGAAATTGAGACCGCCTTGGACAAAGACGCCGATGCGTTCTTTGAACAGTGCGCTGATTCCGCCGTCAATGGAGCCGAAGCCCTTCGGATCGACACCCTTCAGAGTGAATGGGCTTCCACCCGTCGCGAAGGCAAATTCACGGCTGCTGCCGACATCCCCCTGGAAGGTGTAGCTCAGCTTGCCGAAGGGACGGATGGAGACGTCGCCGCCATTGGACAGTTCTGCACCCAGGCGAACGCCCAGTTCAGGCACGAATACTGTCTTGGAGTCGCGTCCGGCAGTCAGGCCGATACCTGCTCCACCCTGTTCGGTGAAGCCACCCAGCGTCCAGTGACGTAGCGCCAGCTTGCCAAAGGGCAGGACAGTGACGCCCGAACCGGCCAGCACGTCATAACCCAGTTCGACATTGCCGTCCCACTGGCGACCCTTGAAGGATGCCGTGATCGTGCGATCAAGCACGGTCAGATCGCGGGTGACGTCGAAGTTGGAAAAGCCATAGACGAACTGTGCACCGGCCTGGATCGGTCCAAAGACATGCTTCCAGTTGACGCCGAGCGAGTAGGTCTTGGCTTTCGCCGTTTCTGGGGTGCCGCGAGCGGCAATGTCGTGTTCAGCATAGGCGAAGCCGATACCGAAGGTGCCATTGTCCGCATAACCCAGGTTCAGGCCGATCGCTCCGCCATAGCTGTTGTCACGAATCTTCGATGCGCCCGAATTCGTGTCGCCATAGCGGGCGAAGCGACCAACCGGATTGATCCACACGCCGTTGCTGCCAATGGCTGCTGCGGTCTCGAACGATTCGGTCAGGGCTGAATTCTGCTCGATCGCCGCCAGCGAACCATAGATTTCCGCCGATGACAGTTCATTGAACACCTGCGCCGCGCCCGCTTGGCTGAGACGCCAGTCGAGACCCGAGATGATGTTCGCGGCATCCTGCACCAGGCCGATCTCGCTCACCGTGGTGAATACCGATCCGCCATTGGCGTCGTCACTGATCTTCTGGACGATCGTTGGGATCAGCGCATCCAGTGCATTGGCGGCCGATACGGCATTGGGGTTAGTCGCCGCAGTAGCGTAACCGACACGTTTGGCGACGATCTTGACGGTCTTGGTCGCGTCATCCTTCTGCAGATCGAAGCTTACAAAGGGTGAACTGATCGACTGGTTGACAGTCGCGCTCACAGCGCTGTCCGTATCGCCATAGGTGAACAGCGTATAGCCATCTCCCGCCGAATAGATTGCATCCTTAGTCACATCGACCAGCACCTTGCCGCTCAGAGTGACCTTGCCCGTCACGTCGATACGCGAGGGGGTGGACTGAGCGGAGAAGCCATTGGCCGGCGTGGTGAAGAAGGGCACGGTCGCCCCTGCTTCGATCGGCCCAAGCACTTCGCTGCCGCCATTGGCCGTGCCGACCGACACCGGAGCGAAACGCACCAGTGACGGGCTCACCCCGACCACAGTCGTGCCCGTGTCCGACTGGCTATAGTCGCCATTCAGTACAACATGCACGCCAGAGATCGTTTCCACGCCTGCAGAGGTGATGCTGCCTCCGACAAGGCCACCGTCGATCAACGTCCGGCGACCGAAGACCAGTGAGCCGCCATCGACGACAATGTTACCCTGAATACCGATATAGGCACCATCTGCGTCGGTTGGGTCATAGGCAGGTCCCGTGATCTGCAATTCACCAGCACTAACGTTGATTGACCCGACATCGGCACTCCAGCGATTGAGGTCTACAGAATCCTCAATATAGGGGGCAAGATCGAGAACGAAAGTGCCCGCATCGGCCTTATTGACGCTGTTGACGCCCAGAATACGTACTGCACCGGTGCTATAAGTACCGAAGCCAAGTTCCTGTGCTTCCTTCGGCAGCACTGCTTCGGGAGTGTAGGTGGGTGAAGTCGGGGTTTTGAGGTTGAGGACATCAGCCCCCAGGAAACCCGATCCGTTGAGGTTCAGGACCGTATCGGTCAGGAATGCACCCGTTTCAGCGTCACGCTGGCCGACGATGTTGCCCAGTGTGACCGACCCGGCATTCAGGTTGACCGTTGCCTTCACGTCACTCGTCTTGATGTCTGGGGCGTCATCCCTACCGAAGGGGTCGGTAATAGTCGCATCGCCGACATAGACGCCGCCGCCCAGGAAGTTATTCTGGTCGAACGTATAGGTTTGCGCTGTCAGTGCTTCGGCAGGCGTGACCGTCTGGGTGGTGGTGGTGACGGTATCGATTTGGGTTTGGCTGTGATTATCGATTGATTGGCCCAACACCACCGTGCCCGCAATGCCGCCGCCATTGGTAAGGATGCCGGTCGCACCAGCGACATAGACATCGCCCCCGATCAGCGCGCCTGCGGCGTTGGTGACCGTCGCCGCGCCACCGATGCCGGTATATGCATTGGTGGTTTCGTCCTGGCGTAGGCCGACATTGTTGAGGTTGGTGCTCTTCGAGGTCGATGACACTACCGAATGCAGGGTATCGGCAATGACAGACCCCTCGATCATACCGGCATTGCTGACCGTGGCCGTCTTGTCGCCATCGGCATAGACGCTGCCGCCGATCTCGCTCTTGGTGCCGACCGCTACATTAGCGTCACCGCCAGCCAAGGTTGTGGCGTAAGACGCGCTGTTTTCGGTTGCTTCACCGGCGCTATTGTAGAGCGTGGTCGCTTCGCTGGCCGAGTTGGTGAAGTGGCTGTAGGCTTCAACGTTGCCATTTACTTTGGAACCATTGGCAATCGTCGCTGTGGCGGAGGAGAGGCCGGTTGCATAGACCGAACCGGATACCCCAATCTTGTCAGCCTTTTGCAGATCGCTGGCCGTATCGACCAGGATCGAAGCTGCGCCGCCGACATTGTTGCTGGTGGAACTGCTCACTTGCTTGGACACCTTGGGTACCAGCGAACCAAAGCTGGTCGAACCGGAAGCCGCTACCTTGCCCGCATAGTCAGTCGTGCTGCTAGACTGATAGTCGTTGCCATAGGCTGCCGTGGCGACAGCGTCCCCGCCGATAGTGCCGGTGACGGTGGTCGTCGCCTTTCCGCGCGTGGTGGAGCTTTCCGCGTTGCCAGCCACGGTTCCGGCGACTGCTACAGTTGCATCACCTACATCGGCGCTGGTGGCATAGCTGGAGGTGTATTTGTCGGAAGCTGTTGCTGTGCCCTCCGCCGGAACGCGCGTGAAGCTTCGCTCCTGTTTGGTGGTATAGTCAGTGCCATCCGCATTGGCATAAACGCCGCCAAAAGGATTGTCAGCGCTGCTGCCGACCACGCCGCCCTTGGCAACCGTGACGCTTGCGCCCGTTTGGCCATAGGCATTGACATTGCCAGACAGCGTGGCGGCCTTGCCCGTGGCCGCAACATCGACGGTGGAGGCACCGCCGACCGAATTGTAGCCGTAGTCATCAGTTCGCGCCAGACTGTCTGTGCGCGCTACGCTGGACGTGATCGTCTGCGATGCCGTCTGGGTGGAAGCACTGCTGACATCAGTACCCGATGCGCTCGAATATATCCCGCCTTCGACGGTGCCCGAAAGGGTGACACCGCTGTTGCCGGTGGCATAGGAGGACAGCGAAGGCACTACTCCGGCCTCGCCCTCAGCCAGCTTGCCGCTGACGGTGACGCTGCTGTCGCCACCTGCATTGGTGGTGGACGAAGAACTGGACGCGCTGGTCAGGCTGCGCGTGCCGTTGCCGCCCGACAAAACCTCAACCGATTTGCTTTCGCTGTTCGACTGGCTGTTCGCCGAGCCGGCTTGCGACGTCAGGCTACCATAAATTACGCCGGAAACGGTCGCGCTGCTCGCCTGGTCGGCGAGTTGGTTTACCGATCCATTGCCGTTGACGCCGAAATTCAGCGTGCCGTTGGCATTGGCATAAGTGCCGGTGACATTGCCGCCGGTGTGTGTCGTGACGGTCGTGGATTTGTCTTCGACAGAGGTCGTTACGACATCCAGCGCGGGCGGCGTCGCGATCGCGGTCGAAACCTTGGTCGTGTTGCTGCTGGTCGTCGCGTTGTCCGTGCCTTGACTGACCAAGCTGGTCGAACCGAATACAACACCGTCGTTGTTGTAAGTCACGTCACCACCCGCGCTCAGCGAGACATTGCCCTGCACTTGCCCACCAACTTCGTTGACGAAGCTGGCGGTGCCAGTGGTGGTTGCGCTGCGTGAGGTCGATTCGCTCTGGCTGGTTGTCTCGATCAGCGTAGCGCTGGTCGTGGTGCTACTGCCGACCTTGCCGCTGGAATTTGTCAGAGACCGGCGCGACGTGCCTGTGACATTGCCCTTGATCGTCCCGGCATTGTTCAGAACGACGCTATTGTCCCCGATGGCTGTGAAGTTGCCATCGACCGTCCCGGTCGCGCCGACCGCGCCGGTAGCGGCGCCGCCCGCCCCAACATTAGTGTCGCTATAGGTGTAGCCCGTGGGGGTCGAAGCATAATCATAGGCATTATTTGTAGCAGTCGAAGTAAGACTGACATTCCCGTCAACCGTGCCGTCGATCACTGTCGATGCGCTGCCTTGGCCATTTACGCTGACCGAACCTCCGACGCTGCCATCTTCGCCGACAGAAACGTCGGCGGCTTTGCCAACGGCAGTGCTGGTGGTTTTTGTTGAACCGCTGACCGGGACGGCGCCATCGACGACGCTGATATCCGTGTAGGTGGTAGAAGTGCCGTTCGAACTGGCATTCACATTGCCCGCAACCGCACCATCAATGGTTGCGCTGGCACCCCCGATGCCGGTCGCGCTGACAAGGGCCACATCGCCGTCACCGCCGACAGTTACATTGGCCGATCCGCCCCCGCGCGTGACGTCGTTGCGGACGGTGGTGGTGGTTACAGTGCCGCTGGTCACTGCATTGCTGCCGCCCACCGTTTCGGTCACGCCGCCGGCCGACGCGATGACATTGCGCGCCTTGGCGGAAACGGTCACTTCCGCGCCATTCAGGCCGGTCGCGTTCAGATTGCCGCGTACGCTGTCTTCAGCATCCGCCGCATCGCCGGCCTGCACAATGCTGGCTTTCCCACCAGCAAAGCTGGTCTTTGTAACGCCATCAACTGGCGCAGCGGCGGTATCCACCGTGATCGAGCTTGCCACGACATTACCCGACCGCACCGCGCCCGCAGCCGATGTCGTGATCGACACATTGCCCTGACCCGATGCCGTGATGCCGTTATAGATTTCGCCGCCATTAGTGATGGAGGCATCGCCGCCGAAGCCAACGGTGCGCAGCCCACCAGCGATCAGGCCGTTATTGGTGCCTTTGAAGCTGTTCGCTGCACCAGCCGCCGCACGGCCGTTGAAGATTGCGCCTGCGCCATCGGTCACTGAACCAGTCGCTGCATCGACCGCGCCGATCTTGCCATCGCTCAGAAATTCAATCTTGCCATCGCCTTGACCGGTGTTGGGATTCAGCACGATCGAATCGCCCAACACGACACCGGCTGACGGCACCGTCAGCTTTAGATTTGCGTCGTCGGGGGCCGTGATTGCAGTCACGATCGCCGCATTCACGGTGGTACCGGGCACCGACGTCGCGGGTGCGACTGGAGCGGGCACGCTGACATCACGCGCTTGTGCGGCGGAAGCCGCCATAAAAGCGACCGGAATAGCTGTCGAAATAAGCAGCGATTTTTGGAAATTCTTGAGCATGTTTCTACCATTTCCTTAGTGTTCTCAGGCGGCATAAAATGCCGCGCCCATTCGCTAATATTTAGCGGAGGGCGATCTGAGTTTTTTAAAATATGTGATTAGTTGGCGGTTGCAGCCATATAAATATTGGTCACGACATCAATTCCCCCCGGAAACCTAAATGATTGCACGCGACTGCATAGCTACGATATGATCGTAGCTTCGCCGTCAATTTGCGGGTGTATTGACATAAATGGCAATCACAACAGCTATCGACTGCAAAAAATGCATGTAAATAGTTCTAATGGTTGCGCGGAATTACAAATATTGTAACTGGCTGCTGGCTGCTGGCTGCTGGCTGCTGGCTGCTGGCTGTTTGGCGGCATCTTTGGGGGGTATTGCAGAGACTTTAGTTGTCTTTGGCGGGTCGCAAATATTCCTGTAATTTACAGGGTTACCGCAAATGACCAACATAGATAATTTCAATATAATTGAAGCTAGCAAAAGTTTTAAAAAAAAAATACGGAATAGATCTCCTTAGGGAAGAGGCTAAAATTCTCATTCTTTTGGAAAAGCACGGCGGGCTTTCTACAAAAAATCTAATGAGTTTTCTAAATATATCAAACAGGGGGTTTTATTTAAAAATAAAATCCTTAACTGAAGAAGGGAAAATATATACTGAGGAATGCAAAACAGACAGAAGAGTTAAAATAATAAAGATAAAAAATTAAATTAATTAATAATATGAGGTTGGCACGCCAAATTTTATTGAGTGAGGTTTGCTTGATCCAAAAATCACAAGTTTTGCATAAGTCGGAAAACCACCTAAATCTGCGGCTCTCGGGTATGCGAAAGATATTTGCATAAAGAAGGGCATTTCGGTTATAGTTTGGGCATGACCATTTATGGCTATGCCCGCGTCTCAACAGACGGCCAGACTCTCGATGCACAGCGAGCGGCACTTGTCGCCGCTGGGGCTGCGAAGGTGTTCCACGAAACCGCGAGTGGCATAAAGAGCGATCGCAAGGAGCTGGCGAAGGCGCTCAAGGTGCTGGGAGCAGGGGATACGCTGATCGTTACCCGTCTCGACCGACTGGCGCGCTCAACGCGCGATCTGCTCAACATTCTCGACACGGTGGCAAGGGCAGGGGCGTTGTTCCGCTCGCTCGGTGATCCGTGGGCCGATACCACAACCCCACATGGCCGCTTAATGCTGACGGTGCTGGGCGGGCTGGCCGAGTTTGAGCGCGAGCTGATCGTTACGCGGACAGGGGAGGGGCGCGCCCGCGCCGTGGCGCGCGGACAGCATATGGGACGCCCGCCAATGCTCACCGCCCATCAACGCACCGAAGCCCTGCGCGCGCTGGCCGATGGCAGCGCAACGCAAGCGGATCTCGCGCGCCGGTTCAACGTCAGCCAAAGCACCATATCCCGCCTTGGGAACAAGCTCATCCCCGCAAAGGCCCAACCACCATTGGATTCGGATACTGAGCGCGCAGCGCGGGTGTTCATGAGCCGCATATCAGGCCGCTACGCCGTTGATCGCGCCATTCTGTTCGGAAGCCGCGCCCGTCGCACACACAACGCGACAAGTGACGCTGATATTGCCGTGGTGCTGAAAGGCGAACACGGCAAACGGTCAACCACGGCAATCGACATGGCGGGCATCGCGTTCGACGTAATGCTGGAAACCGGAATCCTGGTCGAAGCCCTGCCGCTGTGGGGCGACGAAATGGAAAACCCTGAACAATTCAGCAATCCCGCCCTGATCCGCACGATCCAGCGTGAAGGGGTAGCCCTGTGAGCAAGCCCGTCACACCGGCATCCTATATGCGGAAGGCGGCTCAAGCCTTGGCAAGCGCGCATCAATTGCTTGCCGGTGGTGATGCTGATGGCGCTTGTAACCGCGCTTATTATGCC
Source organism: Sphingobium sp. B2 (assembly GCF_007693735.1). Taxonomy (NCBI): domain Bacteria; kingdom Pseudomonadati; phylum Pseudomonadota; class Alphaproteobacteria; order Sphingomonadales; family Sphingobiaceae; genus Sphingobium; species Sphingobium sp. B2. The sequence goes on along the minus strand of NZ_VDBZ01000012.1, from coordinate 7,252 downwards.
ATGTTCGACGCCGCTCACGCGGCGCTCCGTTCTGCCAACGTCGCGGAAACCGCTTCCGCTACCAAAACCCATAGAGGATTGATTGCGGCCTTCGGTCAGCATCTTGTCCTTGGCGGACACGTCGCGTCAGAACTCGGCAGTTCGCTTAACAAGGTCGAGCGTCTCCGCCTGCTCGCTGATTACACGGGTGATCCTGTCAGCGACGATGACGCCGTATGGGCAGTCGGGCAGGCTGATATTTTCGTTGCGGCAATCCGCGATGCATTCGGCATCGCGTAGCCGCCTGCTTTCCTGAATGTTGACGCGCCGCTTCAAATCGGCAAACTATCAATAATTCATCCCTGAAAGTTTGCAAACATGAAAATTATCACGATTGCAGCGCAGAAAGGCGGTGCAGGAAAAACAACCCTGGCCGTTAATCTAGCTGTTGCCGCCCAGGCCGGAGGGATCAAAACTGCTCTGATCGACCTCGATCCGCAGGAAAGCGCAACCGCGTGGAGCGAGAGGCGAACAGCTGAACTGCCCCACGTCGAACCATTAAGCGCCCGTAGATTATCTCCCTGGATCAATGCAGCTGAAGCCGAAGGCTTTGCGCTGGCGATCATCGACACACCGCCTGCGGCAGGCGCAGAAGCAGCAGAGGCCGTGCAGCGTTCGGATATGGTTTTGATACCATGCCGACCTTCCCTGATCGACCTAGAGGCAATCAAACGCACCGCGCAGCTTATCACAGCGACCGGCAAGCAGGCCTTCGTCGTCCTGAATGGCGCACCGCCAACCGCCACTGCCTTGTTAGACGATGCTCGCACGTTGGCCGAGGCAACCGGCTTACAGGTTGCCCGCGCGGTAATCCGTGAGCGTAGTAGCTTTCGAGCTGCGTGGCCGTATGGCCTAGGCGTGATTGAGCATGAGCCGGAAGGGAAGGCCGCATTAGAGATTGCAGCTTTGCGAGATTTCATATTTGAATATTTGCAAATTATCAAACCGTCACATGTGAAGACGAAAGGTAAGGCTGCACATGGCTAGAAAATCCCTATTATCCGCCGCTATCGAGCGGCCGCAGGCCGAGGCTAACGAAAACACTATCCCGCAGCCTGTGGCAGATGCTGTACGGGCAGAGGCCAAGCGACCTAACAGTAACGCAGGCAAGTATCACTTGGGCGGCTATTTCGATCAGGATGATCCGACCGCTGAAGCCTTCCGCGTATTGGCTGCAAAGACCCGCCGCAAACAACAAGACTTATTGGGGGAGGCAATCAGCGACCTTGTGGCGAAGTATGATGCGCGAGCTAAATTCGGGTCATGACAAAACGCATCCGCGATCCCATGCTGGCACTGCTAGCGCAATGGATTACGTTCGTGTCGCTTTTTGCACCAGCCTAGAAAGGCAGCATCCGCATTCTTGAGGGGTTGCTGCCCCTTGTCATCCCAGAAGGCGAGATAATCACCCTTGAGCGCGTAAACATCATATCCTGGCGCGACCGTGCGGGCCTTTTCCAGGGCCTGGTTGGAGATCATAGGGAACAGCGTTTCTTGGGGCAGGGCCTTTCCCGCGCGGGGCGTGAAAGTCACCTGATCGCGGGTGTTGTCAAAGCTCAGCGCATAGTCCGGAAAATGACCATGGGCATCGTCCTGGTCCACAATTGTCTTGATGAGACGCCGAAACTCAAAGTCGGTCGATTTGGACCCGCATTTGCGTTGCAGCGTATCCAGACCGAATTTGACAGCTTTGCCCGGCCACCCGCAATGCTTGCGGGCAATCTCGTATAGCCGCCTTTCCAGCGGCTTCCGTAGCCGAAAATATTGGCGGTTCAGGGTCAGCACTTCATTGGAACGGATCGCGTTGAACACCCAATCCGATAGCCGCACCTCGACCTCTTGCATCCGGCCTTCTCGCGTTTCGCGCATGATCCTCACACGATCGATCAGGCTGAAAATATCCAGCGCCTCAGTCCCACCAGTCAGGATATTGGTTTCAATTTGCGTTCCCTGAAGGCGTTTAAAGGCGCTGCGTAGCTGCTCATAGCCCCGGCCATCAGTTCCCCGATTGGTCGCCACCAATAGGTCATAGGCCTTGAAGCGCACGACCTGGTTGACTGGCTGTCCGGAGTTTAGCGCCGCCATGAGCTGGCTGATGCAATAGATCAGCACATCCCGGTCGTGAACTGTCGCCAGCCCCAGCTCGCCGGGAGACACGCGAACGAAGGTGGAGCCGTTGCGATATTCCCGCGCGGTCAGATCAGGCTTGGTGGAGATGCTGAATAAGGGATGCTCCATCGAGGCCATGTCCCCTTTGGGAGCGGCATCGAAAACGTCGCATACGAAAAAGTCCTGCTGAGGATAACGATCCGGTAGGAGAGGGGAGCGATCATCTGGATTCGTGTTATCACCCATAGCTGATACCTATCGTGTTTTCACCCATGGACCAATAGGCTTCGTGCTTTCACCCATTGAGCTGTGGACAACCCCTGTTTTCCTTTCGTGTTATCACCCATGATCTTTCGTGTTATCACCCATGATCTTTCGTGTTATCACCCATGAGAGTATTTTATAACTAACTGATTCAAAACAGAAAATCGGCACTTTATTTCAGCGTAACACAGATTCTAACACAATATAACACAAGGGCATTTTGGGAAAGCGAGGTGCGTTCCCCCACAGTAAAGCAAGGCAAGCGGAATTGGCCTAACGGCCAATGCGCTGTTTGGTGCGTGACGGCGATGCCGTCACAGGGCGACCTGCGGTCGCTGGGCTTCCGAGGGGGAAGTGGGGCGGGCGCAGCGTCCAATCGGACCCTAGCGCCTAGTGGGCCCAGTCGGCCCGAAGCTGCGATTTTGGCCATGTTGAAGAACAAAGATTGAACATGGCGATCTACCAGGCTCGCTCTTGTCCTCCAATCTCGTAAACATCGGTCTCGATCGAGCACCTGTAGCTCTCTGCGATGTTGAACATCTCTGTCTGGAGAGATGCGATCTCATCATCGAGGCTGACGCCATCGGCACCCTGATCATAGGCGACGGTCAGCGTGTAATCGCAGTTCCCGGTCTTTTGCATCTGGTAATCCCGCTCCAGCATCGCCTCAATGCGCTCGCGAGCGGGCTTTCTGCCACGACCATGCTTGTTGAAGTTCTCGATGGTCAGATGCAGGGCGATGGTGACAGAAGGCGGCTTTTCCGGCAGCCCGATCCTTGAAGGAATGACGTCAAGCGCCCGATAGACGGTCATTCTTGAGATCTTGAGGTCGCGCGCGACGCTGGCCTTGCTCGCGCCGGCGGTGATCCGGCGTCGGATTTCATCGTCATCGATGTTTTTCTTCCGGCCTTTGTAGACGCCTTCGGCGCGCGCCGCCTCGATCCCGGCGCGCTGCCGGTCCTTGATGAACGTCAGTTCCATGTCCGCGACCATGCCCAGAATGGTGATCACCATCCGCCCCATGCTTCCGGCCGTCGTCACCTCCGGCTCAAGCACCCGCAATGAGGCTCCCTTCTGGTCGAGTTCATGAACCAGATTGAGAACATCGCGTGTGGAGCGACCGAGCCGATCGAGACGCAGGACGACGAGTTCGTCATCGGCGCGCAGGAACTGCATGATCGTCTCAAGCTCCGTGCGTCCAGTGCGCGATGCGCCCGAGCCTGTTTCGGAGCGGAGGATTTCACAGCCCGCTGCCTTCAACCGGGCAACCTGGATGTCGAGATCCTGGTCGATGGTGCTGACGCGGGCGTAGCCGACGCGGGTCATGGGCAAATCCGTCACATTAGGGTGGCTTTGCCCTCGTACAGTAACATTGGTGACGGAACCACCCTTTTGTGACATGTCGTATATGTCACTTCCGATCGTCACGTTCGGGTGCACCCAAATGGTGCGAGCGGAAAGGCCCCGGTCAGGCAGCAAGCCGCCCAAAATCGATCCGGCTATTCAGATCGAGGTCGAAGCGGCCATAAGGATTGACGTGGCTGTAAATCAGCGGTGTGAGGCCGCGATAATCATCCGGCGTCATCCGGCCCGTCCATTTCGGTTCCACCAGCACGCTCTGAAGCATTCGGGTGTTCACATAGACAAGCGACGCTTGCAGCAAATGTAGCGCCAGGACCGAGAGCTGCTGCTCATCGATGCGGTTAGTGGCGATCTCGCCGCCCTTGCCGAAGAAAACGAACCCATTGGCACTGTTCCAGTTTTCAACGACATTCAGGCCTTCATGAATTTCGCGGCGGAAGGACTCCTCGCGCAGATACCGGCACAGGAAGATCGTCTTGACCGCGCGGCCCAGCTCACTCAACGCCTTGTAGGTCGGGTGCATCACCTCGGAGCGGCTAAACCGGCGCAGGATCGCCTCCGGGTCGGCGGTTTTTGTCTGCATCGCGGCTGCATATTTGACCATCTCGTCATATTGCTGCTCGATCTCATCCCAGTTGATCGGACTGGAGAGGATCGGCTGCAAGTGGGGAAGCCGCGTTCGCATGCCGACATCGGGAAGAGCCAGCTTCTGGCGAGCGATCGCTTTCAGGCGGGGTGCAAGCTCAAATCCGAGAAGCCGGCAAAATGCAAAGCCAACCGCGCTTTGGCCATGACTATCAACATATTGTCGCTGGATTTCCATGTCGGTGCAATGGCGCAGCACGCCCTCGATCATGGAGGCGACCTCGGAGGAAGAGCAGCGCTTGAGCTGGGAATAGACGCATGTCGCGCGTCGTTCGACATGCCAGTAGATCATGACGCCCCGTCCACCATAACGCGCATGCCATTCCGTCATCAGGTTGCGATCCCAGGCTCCGAACTTTGTGGAATCTGACGCACAGGCCGTGCCGGCGTCCCCCCAGACTGCAGCATTGCGGATTGCCAGGGTCGCATTCGCAACCCTGGCACACGCCTCCTTGAGCGCCGCGGCATGAACGAAGCGGCGATGGACATGCAGCAGCTCTTCATAGCTGACATCGGGGGTGGCGCCGGCGATCCGCTTGAGCCCGGCATTCGTTCCCAGGCCGTAGAGGCATAGCAGGAGACGTTGATCCAGCGCGGTTTTCGGCAGTGCAACACGCGAGGCCGATGTTTCGAACGCTTCGAGAAGTCCCGTATCAAGGGCAGCCTCCTTCAGTACGTCGAGCAGCCCGGTCATCGGCCAGCGTTGGCCGATCTCGGTCTTGATCGAGGCGAGACCCCTGGGTTCGGGCAAGGGTTTGAACGGGGTGAGAGATATACGGTTCTCGCCGCGCCACAGCAGCCGAACCTTGTCGTTCCGGGGAATATTGGCATTGAGGAGCAACAGTTCCTGAGCAAGCTCTTCCCGGATGGCGCTTGAAAATGCACGCGCATCCGCCGTCAGGTTCAATCCTGTGTAATATGCTTCTCGCCGCGCATCGAAGTCCTTGGGAAGATCGTCATCGGGATTGCGGTATCGGTCCGCCCCGACAACCCAGATTTCCTTAGAACGGATGCGATCGCGCAGTTGCGCGAGGACACAAAGCTCATAACTGATCCGGTTTACGCGCCCCTCTTCATCAATGACGGAACTGCGCCATCTCGCCGGAATGACCTCGTCGACCGGCACTGCGTGCGGCGGCACGTAGCGGCATCCATCATCCACTTTGCTTCTGATCCAGTCCAGGGCCGCCAGCACCGGACGCCACACGGCGTTGTTCGACCGGAACTCCAGTGCCGAAAGCAGGCTTGGCAGCATACGGCGATAATGATTGGCCCATGACCTCCGCATCACCTTGTAGATCCGCCGATCCAAGGCGCCCTTTGCCTGGCTTTCCTTGATGATCGCCGCCAGTTTGTCCTTGCCGGCGATTGGGAAAATGACATCGCAGATGCGCCCGGATGGATCGTCGATCGAAGCGCTGGCAATCTCGACCAGGAGTCGCTCCTTGCCATAGACCCGCTCGATGTCTTTCGCGATATCGCCCACCACCTTGCGTTTCGAGCGCGATCCGATCTTATGGACCGTCTCGATCAGCAGGTCGACCATCGCATCCGTAAGCTGAGCTTCCCGCGCCATCAGATAAACGGCATAGAGCCCGAGCTGGCGCGCCGGTACATGCCGGCGCATCTCCGAGGCTTTCTCGCCGGCAACCCGGCGAACGATCTGATCGACCCATGCCTTGCCCGTGACCGATAGGAAATCTCGGGGAAGAGCAAGCCGTTGGATAAAGGCGAGTTTGGCGGTCACGCCAAGAATGTTTTCGAGCGTCGCCTGACCTGCATCCCCCTTCATCGTGTTGAAGCCGGTCGGGCCATCGGGATCGGCGAGCGAGGCTTCCAGCAAGGCGACCGCATCCGGCGCAAGCCGATCGCGGACTCGGGCCAACAGGGCCTCCAGATAGAGGTGTCGTTGCGAACGGACGAGGCGTTCCAGCTCCTTGCGCGACGGCCCATAGATACGGCGGTCGCGGCACCACAGGAAAACATGCTCGAGCATGGCATTGATCGGCTGCCCGCCCGCACAAAGATCGTCGGAAATCCACCTCGACAACGCCCTGCGATCCGTCTGCGTCATACGGCGGAACCCGAGATGCCGCAAAATCTCCGCGCAATGCCGGCGGGCGGTGCGCCCGGAAAAATCATAGTGGTTCACGGATTTGGCATCGAGACCAAGTTGCTCCGCCAGATACAAGACACCGTCGGAGGGTATCGACGCATGATCCGGCACAAAGAAGCCATGCCCGGCGAAAAATCTAAGCTGAACCGCCAATCCCAGTCGTGCCGTCTCCGCTTTGCCGGTCACGAACGCGATGTCCGAAAAACTCAGGCTCCAGGAGCCGATCAGATCCCCACTCGAAACGCCAAGGCTCATAACGCCGCTCCCTTATCGGAGCGGAACGTCGTTCCTCGCATGGGCGATCGTCAACAACAACCAGCCCGTTCCCGACGTGTTCTCCAAGATGACCAAAATCGCAGCTTCGGGCCGACTGGGCCTTGTGGAGGGGGCAGGGGCCGGCCAGGAGGCGAGGATTGGGCCTTCTCCCTTCCGCTGCACCCTTAGTTCCGATCGCGTGCCCTGTGGCCGCTCAGCCGGGAGCGCATGGCCGCTGTCGTCGTCGGTCAGCGCCCACATATCCTTGCCCGCGAAGCACCAGACCGAAACAGCGTCATCCGTCATTGTCCAACCTCTCAGGCGAGACCGCCTCCGCATCGAACGCCCGCTTGCCGCGCCGCTTCCAGAGCGCCAGCACGTCGCCGGCATCATCGCCTCGGGCGCGGGCCGCGCAATCCAGTAGAGCGCCGTAGAGGGTGGCGCGATCGTCGTCGGCGAGAT
>NZ_VDBZ01000011.1:0-21091 GCF_007693735.1 Sphingobium sp. B2 | reverse complement strand
ACTCGCCAGGAGCGAGCACCCGGCCCGGGTAGCGCAGGACGCACAGTTGCAGCGCGAAGCCAAAACGATTGTGGGCGCGCCGGCGCTGGCGGATATGCCCGAGATCCTCATCGCTGAGGGTATAGTGCCGCAGCAGCTCACCTTGATCGACCGGCAAGTGAAGCGGCGCCTCGCGCTGTCGATCGGTCAGGGTCACGCGACGCGGCATACATGCTCCTTATACTTTCCGAGCTACGGTTTGAGATAGCTTGATTGAGATGCTGGTTAAGATACACAATAGCCCAATCTTATGTGCTCATGTTCGTCACCGCCTCAAACCTTCGTTTGTGATCCATGCTGATCGGCTACGCCCGCGTGTCCAAAGCCGACGGCTCGCAGTCGCTCGACCTGCAGCACGATGCCCTTCGCGCTGCCGGTGTCGAGCCAGGCAATATCTATGATGATCGTGCATCCGGTAGCCGTGATGATCGCCCCGGTCTTGCCGCCTGCCTGAAATCGTTGCGCGACGGCGATGTCCTCATCGTTTGGAAGCTCGACCGGCTCGGCCGAACGCTCACCCACCTGGTCAGCACGGTGCAGAATCTGTCGGATCGCGGTATCGGTCTGCGGGTGCTCACCGGCAAGGGCGCGCAGATCGACACCACGACGCCATCGGGCCGGATGGTGTTCGGCATTTTTGCCACACTGGCGGAGTTTGAGCGGGATATGATCCGCGAGCGCACCATGGCTGGCCTGGCCGCTGCCCGCGCGCGGGGACGCAAGGGTGGCCGCAAGTTCGCCCTCTCCAAGGCCCAGGTGCGGCTCGCTCAGGCTGCTATGGCCCAACGCGACACGTCCGTTTCCGACCTCTGCAAGGAACTCGGGATCGAGCGCGTCACTCTCTACCGCTATGTCGGTCCCAACGGGGAACTCCGGGATTACGGTCAGCGCGTGCTTGCTGCCAAAACGCGATGATGATGACGGGAGCCCCGATCAAACTTACCCAAGCGGACGCCGCAGACGTTGCAGACCTGTACAACCGTTGCAGCGACTATTTCCTGTTGCAGGACGGGGCCGCGCCCACGCTGGACGATGCTCGCGAGCTTTTCTCCGATGTGCCGCCCGAAAAGAGCGCCCACAATCAAGCTGTCCTGGGATGGAAGGGGCCTGGCGGCCTATATGCAATCGCGGCCATCCTCCGCGATTATCCGCGTGATGGCACATGGTATCTCGGCTTCATGATCGTAGATGCCGCACAGCGTGGTCGTGGCGTCGGACGCTCAATTTACTCGACGGTCGAAAGCTGGGCCGCTGCGAGAGGTGCCACAGAGATTCGGTTGGCCGTGCTGGAAGCGAATGAAGCGGCAGAGCGATTTTGGCGTTCTCTCGGCTTCATTGAGTATCGGCGCGTTGGGCCAGACACCTTCAAAATGCGTAGCCATCGCCGGATAGAACTGAGCCGTCGCCTTTCTGGCGCGACCGTAGAAGGCAGCAACAAGTAAGATCTCGCGCCGGCTATCTGGGCGAGCTTGGCGTAGGATTCCGCCCCCTCCCGCAAACGCCCCCAATGACGATAATCCGCTTGCGTATGTGAAATGACGATAGTAGCTCTCTGTCACTGAAATGACGATAGACCCTGCCCCTTCCCTGTTCGACGCCGTGCCGCCCCCCGCCGTGGACGGCGACGATCGCACGCCCCTGCTGCCGGTGCGGCACCCCAACCAGGACCTGTTCATCTGCGACGTGCTGGACGCCATCCCCAAGGATGACATGGCCTCGATGGAGCATCCGGTCTTTTCGCTCTCGACCAAGCCCGACAACCGGATGCGGCGCTACGAGCATAACGGCAACATCATCGAGATTATCCCCTCGGGCAAGGGCCTGGCGACGATCCACGACAAGGACATATTGATCTACTGCATTTCGCAGCTCGTCGCGAAGATGAACCGGGGCGAGCAGCCTAGCCGCACCGTGCGCCTGCAAGCCTATGACATGCTGGTCGCCACCAACCGGCAGACCAGCGGCGAAGGCTATCGGCTGATGGCCGACGCCCTCACCCGCCTGCGCGGAACGACCGTGCGGACCAACATTCAGACGGGCGGCGTCGAGGAAACGCGGATTTTCGGCCTGATCGAAGAAGCCAAGATCACCCGCAAGACGTTCGACGGGCGGATGCTCGATCTGGAAATCACCCTGTCGGATTGGGTCTATCGCTCGGTTATCAGCAAGAACGTCCTGACGCTCCACCGCGACTATTTCCGGCTCCGCAAGCCGTTCGAGCGGCGCATGTATGAGCTGGCCCGCAAGCATTGCGGCGTGAAGGACGAATGGAAGATCGGGCTAGAGCTGCTGCAAAAGAAATGCGGCTCGAACAGTCCGCTCCGAGTGTTCCGCGCCCTGGTCAAGAAGGTCTGCGAACATGACGCGGATCACGGCCATTTCCCCGACTATGCGGTGACGATGGAGGATGACGTTATCCTGTTCCGCAACCGCTCGGGCCTCAAGGGCAAGCCCGATCCGGTCGCCATCGCCGACGATGCGCCCTATATCGACCCGGAAACCATGCACGACGCCAAGACGGCCGCGCCAGGCTATGACGTGTATGCGCTCCGTGACGAATGGGTGTCGTGGTGGCACGACATGGGCAAGCCCGAACTGAAAAGCCCCCGCGCCGCCTTCCTCGGATTCTGCAAGAAACGGCACGAACGCAAGCCGCTGCGCTGACCTTCGCCCCTATGCGGGCAAGCGGACATGTTCACATGCAAGCATGTGAACATGTGAACACACCGGAAATGGATGATCTTGCGGATTGACTGCTATCGTTTGAAAATATGGCTCTCGAACTCATTCAGTAAATGCCCCGCAGCAATATCTTCGCCTGCCTTATAAGCAGCAAAGGAGCGGCCCAATATTTCATTGAGCGTTGCGCGCTTTGTCTCATGCTCAGATTCCGGGTAGGCAACCTCCACTCCTTGACGCAAGAGTTCAAAGGCGCGATCCAAGTTCATCTGCTGATCTTCGGGGAGGAAATCCCGATACGGAAAGTCGTCAGGCGCATAGCCTCGTACGTAGGCTATATGATTCCAAAGATCGTCAACATTTTCGACAACGAACATATATGCGCCCTCCCCAATATGTTTGCATGTGAACATGCCCGCAACTGGTATTTAGTCGCCGTTGCGGCGCAAGGTTTTCTCGATCAGCCAAAGATGGAAAATATGGGCCGCGACAAACCCGCTTCCTATGAAGATCAAGGACGGAATCACCATTCCCTCTTGGCCGGGCCTGGGCGTTAGGGTCATCGCTCCAATATTGAACAGCCCCAGCACGCAGATCGCCAGAACAGGGGTAAAACTAAGAACGAGCGCGCGGGGGGCAGACCCGATCACTGTTTTGGAAAGAGGCTCTGACCGAGAAATCATCCATTGCATCGGCAGCGCGAAGATGGCGGATATGATTAGAACGGCCATGAACATTCCCTAACGCAGATGTTTGCATGTGCACATGCTCACTTGCCTACAGGGCTTTCCCCCATCTTGCGAAGCCAGTCGTTGAACGCCTCGGCCATCGCGTCCTGCAAGCTCATGCCGTGCTTGCGCGCGGTCATGTGCATGGCGAACGACATTTCCGGACTGAAATAGCCCGTCATCGCCTTCTTGCCCTGACGGCTCGGCGCAACCGGGCTGCTGCTCGATCCGCTGCCGGTCGCCGTGCCGGTCCTGGGCGCGATCGGCGCGGATGCCCTGCCCTCCGGCTCGGCCGACGCCGGCGACGGCGCGGGTTCGCGATCCCGCAATGCAAGCAATGATGGCTTCCGGCTCATGCGCTGGCCCTCCGCTTCCTAGATGCTGGCATGTTTACATGCTTACATGCCCACTTGTAAAGCTCGCGCACCTCGTCGGCCGCCTTGCCGTTCGGCTCGATCTCCATCACGGTTTTCCCTTCGGTCGCCGCGTGGCGGAACGCGGCGCGGTCGGCGACATGCAGCGGGCAGGCGTCCAGCCCATAGCCCTGCACAAGCTGCGCGGCCTCGTCATACATGCGCGGCGCGGTCGGGCTTCCCGCCGTGAAGATGACGAAAGCGGGCTTGCCGCGCATCTTCACAAGGCTGGCGGTGGTCTTGATCGCGGCCAGGTCGAACGCGCTCGGCCGACAGGGGATCAATACCAGGTCGGCCGCCTCGACGGCGGCGCTGGCGGCGCTGTCGGCATGGGGCGGGGTGTCTATGACGATGAACGCCGCGCCCTGCGCCGTCGCCTGCTCGATCTTGGCCGCGAGGCGAGGGGGGGCGCTGTCGATCACGACCGGGGGCGCGTCCTGACGCCATGCCGCCCATTGGCTCGCCGTCGCCTGCGGGTCCAGGTCGATCACCAGCGCGGTATGCCCGGAATCCTCGGCGGCGGCGGCCAGATGCAGGGCGAGGGTGGTTTTCCCCGCGCCGCCCTTCTGGCTGATGATGGCAATTGTTGGCATGTGAATATCCTTACATGACCGCATGTTTGCATGTGGGCATAGAGCAAGCGGCATCCGAATGAAAGGGGGAGAGGGGAGGGGGCTTAACCCCCTTTGCCCTCGTCTCCCTCGGCCTCGTCATCGTCCAGCGGCTCATGGCTCATCTGGCCGTGATCCTCGATCGGGCAGAGCGGCGCTCCGGCCAGTTCCAGCCATTTGCTCGCGGTCCTGACGGTATAGCCGCACGTCGCGCACTCGCATTTGAGCATCCGAGCTTTCTGCTTCTTGGGCGCGGTCGACTCCCCGCCGGTGTCGAGACGGGCATGGGGTAGGGGACCAGCATCGGCCAGGATCGGCGCGACCGCCGCAAGGAACGCCTCGCCGGGAGTGGTGGCGCGCATCGGCCCGACAAGGCCAAGCCCCAGCGCGACCCGTTTAAACGCCTTCCCATGCCCTGCCGGGCTGCCGACAGCGGCATGGACCAGCTCATGCGCGAGAATGGCCGCGATCTGCGCCGGCATGGCGTCGGCCGCGTGCGCCAGGTCCGGGCGGATGAAGATTTCAAAAGGCCCGTCCGCGCTTAGCCGGTTGTCCCAGCACTCGCCGATCGCCTTGCCCTTGGCTCCCCTGCTGGTGAAGCCGATCGCCACGCGCACACGCGAGGGCAGGGGGCTTTCCAGCGCCTCGAACAGCGGAGCCATGCCCTGCGCCACCCGGTTGAGCCAGCTTTCGCGGTTGTCCTGTTCCATTGCCTCTACTCCTGTCTCTTATACACATCTAGATGTGTATAAGAGACAGGTCCTCTCCCCACTCAACACACGACATGCCGGCGCCCGCGCCGGCCCATCGCCCAAGCGAGATCCGCGCACGCGCTCTCGCCCGCCATGTGGATCGTCACCTTGGGCCAAGACCGCATGCGGGCTTGGGGAGCGCGCGCGACTAGAGCCACGGTGCCGCGCCAGCGGCAGGCGCTAAATCGCTTATTCGCTGTGACAACCATGCGTGAGAGACGGGGAGGGCGTTCGCGGATGCCCGCCCCAAGGTTGCAAATATGCGATCATGTGCTATAGTTCATAGTGTTAATAGGACAATGCCGTGCGGATTTTCAAAACCAAATGGGTCGCGCGGTTTGTCCGGCGCGAACGAATTGATGATGCGGGCTTGAAAGAGGCTATCGCGCGGGCGGAGCGCGGAATCATCGACGCCGATCTGGGCGGCGGCCTCATCAAGCAGCGGGTCGCGCGACCAGGGCAGGGGCGATCGGGCGGGTTCCGCATGATCGTCGCCTATCGGACGGAGGAACGGGCGTTCTTTCTCTATGGCTTCGCCAAGAACGAGCGCGATAACATCGAGGACGACGAATTGCAGACCTTGCGGGACATCGCCGCCGAATTTTTGAAACATGACGACACCGCCCTTGATGACGCCGTGGGCGAGGGCAAGCTACAGGAAATCGACAATGGCGAAGAAGCTTAGCAAACTGACCGAAGCCCTGCTGGAAACGGCCGAGGACATGCACCGCGCCGGCCTGATGGGCGATGAAACCTATGAGAAGATCACCGTTCGCCACCTGGGGCCGGACGTGGTGCCCTCGGCCGAGCCGATCAGCCCGGAAGAAATCCGCAGCGTTCGCAAGCGGGCGCATCTGAGTCAGGCCGCCCTGGCCAAATATACGAACCTGACGCCGGGTTATATCTCGCAGCTCGAACGCGGCACCAAGCAGGCCAAGGGGCCGGCACTCGCGATCCTGAACGTGATCCGCCGCAAGGGCATCGAAGGGGTATTGTAATGAGCCTGATCGGCCGCCGCTCGTTTTCCGATCTGTTGAAGGAACGGAATGAGCGCAGCGCGCGCAGCGATGCCCATACGGCGAAGATCGCGGCCGCACTGGCGGCGGCGCAGAAGATCGGCGCTGGCGAGACGGGAGCCGAATTGCTCGCGCGCCGCGCCAAGGGCCGCAGACCATGAGGGCGATATTCATCCGGCATGGCGAAAGCACCGGCAACGCCGGCGTTCCCTGTCACGACCTCGCGACGATCGAGCTGACGGAGCGGGGCCACGAACAGGCGCGCGCGGTCGCGGCGAGCTGGGCGCAAGCGCCCGCGCTCATCGTCACCTCGCCCTATACCCGCACCCGGCAGACCGCCGCGCCGACGATCGCCAGATTCCCCGCCGTGCCGGTGGAGACGTGGCCGATAGAAGAGTTCACCTATCTGCAACCGGCGCGCTGGAACGGCACGCGCAGCGCCGAACGGATGCCGCACCTCGAACGCTATTGGAGCGCGGCCGACCCGGATTATTGCGACGGGGAAGGGGCGGAAAGTTTCCGCGCCTTGCTCCGGCGCTGCGACGCGGCGCTTGCGCGCCTCGCCGCCATGCCTGCGGGATCGCTGGTCTATGTGTTCGGGCATGGGCAGTTCATCCAGGCCGCGCGCGCGATCGTCGCCGACGCCCATCTGGACGATCGGGCCAAGATGCGCGCCTTCTGGCGCAAGGGCGAGCCGCCAGCGATCAGCAACGCGGAGCGGGTAGGGTTCCATTGGCAGGGCGACCGCTGGGCCTGTGCGTCGGCCGTCGCCGCGTGATGGCGGAAACCGCCTGATTTTCGCGCGTCGGACAGGGAACGGCTAGAATGGGGTGGAAAGCGCACACTCGCCGTGGCAGTCAACACCCCTCCAACTAAACCGGTGGGCTGTTGATGAATCAAGCTGAGCAAGCGTTAAAGACCCTTCTTGAACCGATGTTGCGTGAAGAGGGGTTCAAGTCTCAGCCGCAGCTGGGATTTAAGAGGCGCACCAGCTTCGGATTCCATTATCTCTCGTTTCCATCGTTCGCGATGGGCAAGGGTGGCCCCTATGTGATCAACGTAGGTCTAGGCGTTCGGCACAACCAAGTCGATGAGATTGTCAATCGGCTCGGACATATATGGGGTGAAGTTAATAAGAAGAATACTACCACCCTCTACCGGGGGCTTGGATACTTCCCTTTCGACGAGGCGAGAGATAACGAGAAGGTCATTTCTCCCGACCAAATGGAAGCGGGAACACGTTCTGTCGCATCCTGTGTTTCAGAAATGCTTCTTACAGACGGCTTCAAGTTCTTTCGCCACTATTCGGACATTTACGAGTGCTCCGTTGGTTTAAATGCGCCCATCGAAGGGCACACGCACCCGCTCTGCAACAACTTCCCACTTCGGGGCTACTACGGCGTCGCCGCTGCGGCCCTCGCGCAACCGGAGCGCGTGCCCTCTTTGATACAGAGCTACACCGATTATGCTCGCCGAGATGGCGTTGTCGACAACGGAGTATATGAGGTGGGCAAGGAACTTTCGGGCGTGGATGCGATTGCATCGCGGCTGGAGTTCGTCGCGGAAGCGGCGTTTGCCTCCGCTTCATAGTAGCGAACGTCCGCAACCGGTCGCGTGCCGACCGACAGCTTTGCCCTGACGGCAATCACATGGCGGGCGTCGGAAATGGCCTGTTTGTCGGGCGTCAGAAAGCTAAACCCAAAACTCGCCGGTAGCGGGTAGCTGGTCTGCGTTCTTGCCGCGCTTTGATGGATACCGCAGCTTCCTGAATTTCTGTCGGCTGAATGCGTTGCCAAGAGCGACCTCAATAGTTTCCGCCCATGCAGCGGCGGTGAGCCGTTCGTCATGGCCATAGAGGGCTGCTATAATATCCTTAGCAATTTCTTCTCGCCCCATCATGTAGGCGAAAGCAGCCGCATCCATATCGACCATCGAGTCCTGAATATAGCAAGCGGTCAAATCGATGCCATGCTCGATAAGGAGACGGGCCGATTGGACAAGATTGTCGATTGCCTCATTCACATCACGATATCCGGCTTGGGTCGCGAACGTAGCATTGCGGTAAAGTGAAGAAGAAATGCAGGAAAAGAGAGGATTTCGGAGGGACGTAGAAACATCCAATTTACAACCACGCGATAGCAGAAATTCAACTACCTGAACCCTGCCATTCGCACACGCCTCTGCAATAGGGGCGACGCCATCGCGGCTATCCCGCAAGTTGATGTCCGCCCCAGCATCGACCAAACCCTCAACAATGGCGATGTTGCCGCGCCCGCAGGCATTATGAAAATGGCATCCGGTCACCGGTTCCGCATTTGCGAGTTCATCCGGGAATCTTATGAAGACGCGGCGGACTAACGCTGGATCACCGCTTTCCATAGCATCCCAGACTTGCCGCGCCGGGGATATTGAACCACTTTTGAATAATTTACCAAACAACGCGGTGCCCTCTTCCCTCCAGAATACCAATCCCTGCTAACGCGAGCAATCGGACGATTTTATCGTTGAGGCGACGGAAAACACATGAAATCCGGCAGGGGACGGCGCAAATCCTAGAGATTCCGGCCTCTCACACTGTTGCGCCGCCTCTCCATCCCTAACAATGTCCGAAAAACCCTGTCGGATTGCCCGGATGCACGACAACCAGCCCGGTGGGGTTTTCCGTCACCTCGCAATTTCCCGGCGTGCGCCGAAAATCAAACAAGCGTTGACCGATACTGATCCAGCATCGGCGGCCGGTGCAAGCACTCGGAAAAGCGAAACGGGCGTGTTGTCAGCGGAGCTACCGCCTGCGCCGCATGGTGCCGGGCATTCATCAGGATCACATCGGCCTCCGGCAGCACGGCCGATTGCACAGCGATCAGGAGGGAACGCGCTGAGCCGGCCCATTCGTCCACGAAAGCTTTTTTAGCCTGGTCATCCAGACTGTCGGGCACGCGTTCCGGCACCGCGTTCACCAGGGTCCAGCCCAACATAT
The DNA here is from genome assembly GCF_007693735.1 of Sphingobium sp. B2. Lineage (NCBI taxonomy): Bacteria > Pseudomonadati > Pseudomonadota > Alphaproteobacteria > Sphingomonadales > Sphingobiaceae > Sphingobium > Sphingobium sp. B2. The sequence goes on along the minus strand of NZ_VDBZ01000011.1, from coordinate 11,876 downwards.
AATCCATATCGGCATCGCCGGATTGAAGATACCGCAAGGCGACAAGAACAGCTAATCCGGCTTCGCTCGCAAAACTGATGATGGGCTGACCGGGTGAGAAGTCTCGCCCCCCAAACTGCAAAGCGCCTTTGCCATCAAGGGCCAGATGTTCTTTCTGAGTCAATCGCCAAAGTTTCATGGCTTCACCATGCAAAGCATAGCCTTACGAGGCAACGAAAACCCTCGATTCCCCAACGCCGGCTCAAATCAACACCCGCTCCACCTCGTCAAGCGTCACGTCATCGGGGCGACGGTCATAGAGCTGGGTGGTGCGGGTCGAGCTGTCAACGGCGGAGCAAAATCCGGCCACACGGCGGCGTAAAAGTAGGCCACTTGGCGGCGCAAGCGGGGAACGTCGGGAGGGCGTAGCCCGACCAGAGTTTCCCGCTTGCGGCGTCGGCGATTTTGGTGAGGGTTTCAGCCTGCCTTTCGGGCGCGGCTTTGGGCGAGACGGTAGCTTTCGCCGTTCATCTCGAGGATGTTGACATGGTGGGTGATACGGTCGAGCAGCGCGCCGGTCAGGCGCTCGGACCCGAGTGTTTCCGTCCACTCGTCAAAGGGCAGATTGCTGGTGATCAGGGTCGCGCCGCGCTCGTAGCGTTGCGAGATCAGCTCGAACAGCAGTTCCGCGCCGGTCTTCGAGAGCGGCACGAAGCCCAACTCGTCGATGATGAGGAGCTTGTAGGCGGCCATCTGCTTCTGGAAGCGTAACAGCCGCCGCTCGTCGCGCGCCTCCATCATCTCGCTGACCAGTGCGGCGGCGGTCGTGAAGCCGACGGCCAGGCCCCTCTGGCAGGCGGCCAGGCCGAGCCCGAGGGCGACATGAGTCTTGCCCGTGCCGCTGGGACCGAGCGCGATGACATTCTCGCGCCGCTCGATCCATTCGCAACGCGCCAGTTCCAGCACCTGCATCTTGTTGAGCTTCGGGATGGCGGCAAAGTCGAAGCTGTCGAGACTTTTGACGACCGGGAACTTCGCCGCCTTGATGCGGCGTTCGACCTTGCGGCGGTCGCGCTCGATCATCTCCCGTTCGGCAAGCCGGGTCAGATAGCCGATATGATCGACGCCCTCGGCGGCGCATTGCCGGGCCAGCTTCTGGTACTCGCGCTGGAAGGTCGGCAGCTTCAAGGTTTTGAGATAGTGGGCAAGCAGGATCTCGGGGGCCTCGGTGCTCATGCCGCTTCCTCCCCCTCAACGTTACCGAGCAGGCGCATGTAGGCCTTGACCGAGGTCGTCTCGACATTCGCCCTCGGCAGGTATGGGTAGATCGACAGGTCCAGTCGCGGCGGCCGGCGCTCCACCTGGCACAGGACCAGATGCTTGACCGCATCGAAGCCGATCGCACCGAGATGCAGGGCCTGCTTCACCGCCGCATGCAGATCGGCGAGGTCGAAGCTTTCCAGCAGCCGCAGAACCTGCACGTACTCGCGCCGGCCGTGCTTGTTCATCCTCGCCTCCATCAGGCGGCGCAGCGTGGCGAACTCGCCGGGCAAGTCCCAGCCCTGGAGAGGAGCAGCCTGATCCAGCGCGTTGATCTTCTGCTCGATCAGCGGCAGGTAATGCAGCGGATCGAAGACGACGTCTTCGCGTTCCCAGCACCGCGGATGGCGGGCGATGATCTCGCCGCGGCAGCCGATCACCACCGCGTCGACGTAGCCGCGAACCCAGACATCCTGATGCCCGTAGGCGACCGGGACCGAATAGTCGTTGGTCTTGTAGCGCACCAGCGACTGCGCCGTCACTTTGGCGCTGGCCTGGTCGCAGGCATCGAAGGGTGCCGCCGGCAATGGACGCATGGCGGCAAGATCCCGCTGCAGCCGTTCCCCGATCGTCTCGCTCTCGCCGCGCAGCCTGTCATGCTGACGCTTGCGGCATTGCTCTTCCAGCCAGGCGTTGAACGCATCCCATGTCGCAAACCGCGGGATCGGCACCATGAAGTTGCGCCGGGCATAACCGACCAGCCCCTCGACGTTCCCCTTGTCGTTGCCCTTTCCCGGACGGCCATAGCGATCCCGGATCAGGTAGTGGGACAGGAAGCCACTGAACAGTGCCGCACGCTTGCGTGTCCCGTCGGGCAGGATCTTCGCCACAAGGCAGCGGTCATTGTCGTAGACGATCGATTGCGGCACCGCGCCGAAGAAGGCGAACGCATGGATGTGGCCATCCACCCAGGCCTCGGCCACCGCCGCCGGATAGGCTCGCACATAGCAGCCGTCGCTGTGCGGCAGGTCGAGCACGAAGAAGCGGGCCTTCTGCTCCACGCCGCCGATCACCACCATCGCCTCGCCAAAGTCGGCCTGCGCATGGCCCGGCGGGTGCGACAGCGGCACGAACACTTCCTGTCGGCGCTGCTCGCGCTCGCGCATGTAATCCTTGATGATCGTGTAGCCGCCGGTGAACCCGCATTCGTCGCGAAGCCGGTCGAACACCCGCTTGGCCGTGTGCCGCTGCTTGCGCGGTACCTTCACGTCCTCATCAAGCCAGTGATCGATCGTTGAAACAAACGCATCCAGCTTCGGCCGGCGCACCGGAGCCTGCCGCCGGTAGCCGGGTGGGGTCGAATACGACAGCATCTTGCGAACACTGTCGCGCGATATGTTGAAATGCCTCGCCGCCTCGCGCTGGGTCATGCCGTTCCCACAGGCGACGCGGACCTCCCGATAAAGTTCCACGGTATAGATCTCCCGGCCCTCCCTGCACGCTGCAGACAGGACATAGGTGGACGACTTTTACGCCGCCCGAAGCGGGACTATCCCGCCGCTACCGTGGTAGGTTTTTGCACCGCCGCTCTCAGCCTCAGCACGGTTTTAGTTGCCCGAAACCCCGCGCGGTTGAGACGAAAAACAGGAGAACACCCCCCGCTGATGCAGAACTCACAAGTTTTGCATCAGACTAGAAAGCGCAGAAATCTGCGCCTCTCCGTGATGCAAAAATCTGATGCACATTCTGGCGCTGTTCTGCTGCCAGTATCCCTGTTTCAAGCACCATCGCCCTGATGCAAAAGTTTTGAGTTACGCATCACCCAGATAATGGCGAGCGTGCCCATAACTGGCCTTCTTCACATTGACACTCCTTTCCGCCCACCCTTAAGCAGTACGCTAAGCGAAGGTGCCGTCCACGCGCTGCCATTGGGCGGATGCGGGGGGACGGTGAAAAGGGAAGCCGGTGTGATTCCGGCGCTGTGCCCGCAACCGTAATGCCAGTGCGCGAGCCTTCGGGTTGAGCCGGCAAGTCGGGAACCTACCCTCGCCGTCGTCCGCGCCCGGCCGGGTCCAGCCGCAAGCGCGTGGAGAAGTGTGGGCCTTTGGCGGGACCGTGCCGATCCTCTGGGGCGACAACGTATGTCGCATTACCCGGAGGAATTTCCATGCCCATCGCCCTACTTCTTGCCGCTGCCGCTGCCGGACCTGTCACCGTGGACGGCGCGGTGCCGCCCGATATCGTCGTTACCGCTGCGCTGGTGCCCGTAGCGTCCGCTGACGTGCCCGCCTCCAGCTCGATGCCAAGACGATCGAGTCACTGGGCCAGCCCCTCGCGCTCGACCTTATCCGCCTCACGGTCGCGTCATCGGGCACGCAGGGCTCGCTCACCCAGATACGCATTCGCGGAGCGGAGGCGAACCACACGCTGGTCTTTGTGGACGGGATCGACTTCAACGATCCCGCAGCCGGGGATCGATCCCGAAGACGCGGCGATGATCCAGGGATTCCTCATCAACAAGTTTCGCGGTGATCCCGCGCTGTTCGAGGACCGCTATCGCGACATCGAGCGCCTTTCGGGCTGGCCCGGCTTCGGCGTGGTGCCGTGGCTCGCAGAGTGCGCGCGGCTCCCGAGCGAGGATGCGGTCGTGCTCGAAAGGCGGCAAGCGCTCGCCTCCGGCCGATTGCTCATCGCCTGCCTCGTCACGCCGCGCATCTCCAATTTCGACGATCTCGATCCGCTCAAGCTCGAACCGGGCATAGAATTGGCGATGATTTCCCCGGGTCAGCCAATCCCGGTCGAGGCTGCTTTGATCGTGCTGCCGGGCTCCAAGGCGACCATCGCCGATCTTGCCGCGATCCGGCGCGAAGGCTGGGACATTGATATCCTCGCCCACCATCGTCATGGCGGCGCGGTTTTGGGCCTGTGCGGTGGTTATCAGATGCTCGGCAAGCGCATCGCAGACCCGGACGGCATCGAGGGCGCACAGGCTGATGTGGCGGGCCTCGGCCTGCTTGATGTCGAAACCGTGCTAGCTGGAGAAAAGACGTTGCGGCGGGTCGCGGGCGAGGCGCTGGGCGCGCGGTGTGAGGGCTATGAGATGCACATCGGCGCTACCTTTGGTCCCGATACAGAGCGCCCGCTCGTGCGGCTCGACAGCGGCCGCAACGATGGTGCCGTGAGCGCAGACGGCTTGGTCTCGGGCACCTATCTTCATGGGCTGCTGGCGGATGCCCGGCAGCGGGCAGCATGGATCGCGCGGCTCGGCGGCAATGGCGCGGGCGTCGATTATCACGCCTCGGTCGATGCCGCGCTCGATGGTCTTGCCGCCGAACTCGAACGACATATCGATGTCGATACGATCCTCGCCCTTTCATCAAAGGCGAGCCGAGATTGATAGTAGCACGGCTCCGTTTAAACGCTCTCCGTCCAATCGCCGGCGTCTGTCATTGGTCTATAAGGCACTCCGATCCGGATTTTGGCGGTGCCCCGCCGGCGCAGAGTGGCGGCGATATGACGCTCGGCCGCCGCGCGATCGGGAAAGGCGTGGCGCTGCGCCTGGCCGCGTGTGCCGATCCGGCCCCAACGGGTTTCGACAACGATCATGCCGAACAGGTCGAGGCTCGCGGTGATACTATAGCGCCGGCGGATGTTGCGCGCCGGATCGAGCGCCACCAACTCGATCGCATCGGGGATAATTGCGCCTTTCATGGCGCAAAGCCTACAAAATCAGCTCTGCGTTGTCCGACGACTTCTTTGAATCAAAAGCCGCCCATTGATTCACAAAGTCTATAGAAGTGTCGCGATAACTCAGCCGGCAATGCTTGATGCTCTCCCTGGTTCAGTTCATGTGTTTTTTCATGCGCCATAGGGCTTCGACCGTAGCAGCCTTGATGCTCGCGATCGGCGCGGCCTCGCCGATCGCCGCGCAGTCGGCCGACCAGAAGGCTCCGCAACCGCGCATGGTCTATGTGCCGGGACGCGGCACTGTTCTTGTCCAGCCCGTGCCAACCGATGATCCCCGTGCGGTTGCGCGCACGGTCATCGTGCCGGGTTACGGCGAGGTTTATGCCGTACCTGTGCGGCCAAAGGATACCCGGAGCCCGAGACCACGCTGTGTGGATGAAGAAGTTGCGGCCGTAGGTGGCTCGCCCTCTTCCCTCGCCATGTCGGCGATCGACCTGAAGCGCAGTAACGCTAAGCGTTCATCCACCGCATTGCCTGTCGGTGCCGCGCATGCCATTAAGTCGCCGATGACCGACTCTGCCACCCTGTTCTGCGCGGACTATTGGCGCTCCCTCTAGGGAGCGGCATGTCGTCATCATTCATGACCATCGCCGCCGTGCCGGGGGGAATGGTCTAATCAGCAAACGTCACCTGTCGCGGCGGCCTCCGAGGGAGGAAAGCGAAGTGACGTTCTCGAACAAGGTGAGCTGGGCTATCGAGCCCGGCCGCTGCGCGCTGCTGATCCACGACATGCAGCCGCACTATCTCGGCGCACTTCCCGAGGCTTGTCGCCGCCAGCTTGTCGCCCACGTGCAGACGATCGGGATGGGGTGCATCGCGCGCGGAATCCCGCTCTTCGCTTCCCAGGTGCCGGCGCAGGACGCGCGCGAGCGTGGCCTAATGCTCGATATGTGGGGCAGGGGACCCACCGCCGCCAGTGACGCCCTCGATCCGGAGCTTAGGTTTGACGGGCTGTAACCGTCCGGCCTGACCCGCTTGCCGAAGCGCAGAGGAGTGCGCAGGACGTCCTTAAGGTCGCACATAAGGACGCGCTTAAGGACAGCCATGACGCAGGTGACGGTGTTGACGGGGGCTGCTCGCCGCCGGGATTGGTCGGATGAGGAACGGCTCGAGATTCTTCGTGAGGCGTTTTCGCCTGGTGCCAAGGTCCAGCACGTTGCGCGGCGGTACGACGTCTCTCGTAGCCTGATCTATCAGTGGCGTCGTGCGGCTCTGCGCCGGGTGCAAGAGGCGTTCGTCCCGGCGGTGATCGACAATACGCCGGAGCCGGCCGTGGTCCCCACCGCACCGACCGAGCCGGAAGCGGCGATCGTGCTGGAGCTGACCGATGGTCGGCGGATGCGCATTTCGGCATCGACGCCGCCGGCGTTGGCAGCGGCTGCGCTGAGGGCGGTGCGATGATCCCGTCGGGTGCGCGGGTGTGGATCGCGATGGGCCATACCGATATGCGGCGCGGGATGCAGAGCCTGGCGGCGATGGTCCAGCAGCACTTCACCAGGGACCCGTTCGCCGGCGATCTCTGGGTCTTCCGGGGCCGCTCCGGATCGCTGATAAAGATTATCTGGCATGATGGGATTGCCATGTCGCTGTACACACGGCGGCTCGAGAAGGGTAAGTTCATCTGGCCCTCCGCGAAGGACGGCGTGGTGTCGCTGACGAGTTCGCAATTGGCCTGCCTGCTCGACGGGATCGACTGGCGCAACCCGCAGTATAGCTGGCGTCCGCAGAGTGCCGGATAACTTCACAAGACCGCGCATTTTCGGCTTGCCCTCGGGGCCTGGGGATGATTCACTTCGTTCATGGAAGCCGCCGTTTCGCCCTTTCCGGACGACGCCGATGCGCTCAAGGCGCTCCTCGCAACGGCGCTTCTGAGGGCTGACGAGGCTGAGCAACGCGCCGCAAGCGTCGAGGCCGAGCTGGCCAACGCCCGCGCCCTCGCGAGCGCCACCGAAGCGCTGATCGCACACCTCAAGCTGCAGAACGCCAAGCTGAGGCGTGAGCAGTTCGGCCCCAGTGCCGAACGCACGGAGCGGCTGCTCGCGCAGTTTGAGCTCCGGCTCGAAGACCTCGAAGCCGACGCGGCCGAGGACGAACTCGCCGCCGAAGCCGCCGCGGCAATGACGGCAACCGTTTCCGCTTTCCAGCGCAGGAAGCCGGTCAGGAAGCCATTTCCCGACCACCTGCCGCGCGAGCGCGTCGTCGTGCCCGCGCCGTGCTCGTGCCCGGCTTGTGGGGGCGGGCGCCTGTCGAAGCTCGGCGAAGATATAACCGAGACGCTCGAGGTGATCCCGCGTTCGTGGAAGGTCATCCAGACGGTGCGTGAGAAGTTCGCCTGCCGGGATTGCGAGAAGATCACGCAGCCGCCCGCACCCTTCCACGTCACCCCGCGCGGATGGGCTGGCCCCAGCTTCCTCGCCATGCTGCTGTTCGACAAGTACGGCCAGCATCAGCCGCTCCACCGCCAGGCCGAGCGCTTCGCCAGCGAAGGCGTGCCGCTCAGCGTGTCAACACTGGCTGACCAGATCGGTGCGGCCTGTCAGGCGCTCATGCCAGTCTTCCACCTGATGGAGGGCCACACCTTCGCCGCCGAGCGCCTGCACGGCGACGATACCACCGTGCCGGTCATGGCCAAGGGCAAGACCGTCACCGGTCGATTATGGAACTATGTGCATGACGATCGACCCTTCGGGGGCAATGATCCGCCCTCGGTCGTCTTCTACTATTCCCGCGACCGATGCGGCGACCATCCACGGCGCCACCTCACGGCCTGGTCAGGGATTCTGCAAGCCGACGCCTATAGCGGCTACAATGAGCTCTATGCGCCCAACCGGCAGCCCGGGCCGATCCTCGAGGCGGGATGCTTCGCGCACGCGCGGAGGAAGTTTTTCGAGCTCGCCGACGTCGAGGGCGCGGCACGCAAGAAGAGCCGCGGCAAGAAGGCGCCGATCGTCTATCCGATCGCGCTCGAGGCCGTGCAGAAGCTCGACGCCCTGTTCGCGATCGAGCGCGACATCAATGGCAAGAGCCCGGCCGAGCGCCTCGCCGTCCGTCAGGAACTCAGCGCGCCGTTGATGGCCGAGCTCCACAAATGGCTGAACGCGCAGCTGGCCCGGATCTCGCGCAACCACGACCTCGCCAAGGCCATCAACTATATGCTGCGCCGCTGGGACGCGTTCACCCGCTTCCTCAGCGATGGCAAGGTCTGTCTCTCAAACAACGCCGCCGAGCGTTCACTGCGCTGCGTGCCTCTCGGGCGCAAGTCGTGGCTGTTTTGCGGCTCGGATCGCGGTGGCCAGCGGGCGGCGGTCGCCTATTCGCTGATCCTGACCTGTCGACTCAACAACGTCGATCCGCAGGCATGGCTCGCCTACGTCCTCGCCCGCATCGCCGACCATCCCGTCAGCCGCCTCGACGAACTGCTCCCGTGGAATTGGAAGGCCGCCCAAGTCGCGCTCGCCGCCTGATCCAAACTGCGCCGCGGTACTCGGCGTATGCTTACCCCTCGGCGAATGCGATGGCCGATAAAGTCTCCCAGCGAACGCGGCTTTGCTCGCATCTTTCGGCGAGCAGCTGGTCGACCCATTTTGTCCAGTGACGGCCCGCCCGCAGTATCAAGAAAATAGCGCGAAACTCTCGTTCGATGCGAGAGTTGGTCGGATAATGGTCGCCATACTGCGGAGCGTCTTCGAAGAGAGGAGGTCTCACTTTGGACATGAACACTCCCTGCACTTCCAGCAATCTACGTTCATCTCTGTGCGTGAACGTTGTTTGATGCAATCGGCCAAAAGACACCTCGTTAACTTGCGCAGGCCAGTATCGCGGCTCTCGCAAGGCGTTGCGAGAATCTGCAATAATGCGCTTGGCAGCCCGCGTGCAACGCACCAATCCGTGGCGGCCATCAGCTTCGCTCCGCACGGAGGTATCGTAAAACCCGCCTCCCTTTCAGCGCACTTGAGTGGTCCATTCGCCTTCGCAGACGCTTACTCCCTTGCACAGATATGCGTAACATTATATCTACTTTTGCAGAAGCTAATCATAGGAGAGAGCCATGCCATTCCAGGTCAATCAGCTGCATCCGATCTTTGCGGCAGAAATGTTCGGTTGCGACATCCTCAAGCCGGTGACGGATGAAACGAGAAATGCCGTCGAAGATGCGATGGCCAAATATGCCGTGCTGGTTATCCGCGATCAGGCGGCCGCGAGTGACGAGGATCAGGTCCGCTTTGCTAAGGCATTCGGGCCCTTGGAGTTGCCGCCCGATCTCGGCATGTCGGAGAGGACGAGGCCGACGCGCGTCCATCCGAAACTCTACGACGTGTCGAACTTGGACGAGAACGGCAATCTGGACAAACCCGATACGCTGCGCCGCAAGTTCGCCAAGGGCAACGAGCTCTTCCATACGGACAGCTCATTCAATGACCTGCCGACCAAATGGTCGATGTTGTTGGCCCACGTCGTCACGCCCACGGGGGGCAATACCGAATTTGTCGATACACGGGCAGCCTATGATGCGCTGTCGCCTTCGATGAAGGAGCAGGTCGAACCACTGAGCGTCATTCACAGTCTCACCTACTCGCGCGAAAGGGGTGGCCTCACCGGCACGACTGTTTTCGATCGCGCCTTTCCGCCGGTGACACAGCCACTTGTACGGACAAGCGCATCGGGCCGTAAGGCTCTCTATATCGGCGCACACGCCGCAACCGTTGTCGGCATGGATGAGGCGGCCGGGCGGACCCTGCTCGACAAGTTGATCTCGGATGCCAGCCGACCGGAGTATATATATTCACACAAATGGCTGCCCGGCGACCTCGTTATCTGGGACAATCGCTGCACTATGCATCGCGCGACCGAATATGCGTACATGGAGGACCGGCGGGATCTGCGTCGGGCGACCATCAACGAATTTGGCGAGGATCGCGTCGGCGCGCGACCGATCTAGGCTACGCGCATCTCGATCGGGGCACGCGCACGCCGCCGAACAGGCTCGTTCCCCATGCGAGAGGGGTCGCCAATGAGAGGGCGAAGACAGTGGGTGGAAAAGGCTTCGACTATATCATCATTGGCGCCGGGTCAGCGGGGTGTGTCCTTGCAAATCGTTTGTCCGAAGACCCCGGAGCCCAGATCCTCTTGAGCGAGGCAGGAGGACGCGATCGCCAGCCGCTGCTCCAGGTGCCGATCGTGGCCGGTTACTGGTTCACGCAGCGCTATTTCAACTGGTGCTTCGAGACCGAACCCCAGGCTAATCTGGCAGGACGGCGCATCAGCTGGCCTCGCGGGAAGGTCTGGGGCGGATCCTCTTCGATCAACGGTATGTCTATGTCCGCGGCCACCCACTCGACTATGAGCAATGGAAGTCCACCGGACTAACAGGCTGGGGTTGGGATGATGTCCTCCCCTATTTTCGTAAGGCCGAGCATTTCGCGCGCGGCGGCGATGCGCTCCACGGTGGCCAGAGCCCGCTGCCGGTCTCTCGGGCCGAAAGCAACCATCCTCTATCGCGCGCCTTCATTGGGGCCAGTCGCGAGGCCGGTTATCCCTATGCCGAGGATTTTACGAGCGCGGATCGCCGAGAAGGCGGCAGACATGATCAAGACCGGCCTCGACAATCAGCGGCATGCGACCATCGTGGAAGCATAGGATGGCAAGACATTCGGAAGATGCCTGCAGCCGTTCTCATCACGGACGGCGCGACGGCCCAGGCATTCGCCGCCGCCGGCCCAGTGTCATGATTGGCGATGTCGACGAGCGGGCGACCGGGGGGCAATCCAGAATCTGGAATGGCAGCCTGGATGAACGCTGATGTGCGAGAATGCCGAAGCGATGTCGAGCGGCGGGGCATGGTGCTCGGCAGGCGATCGCCTGGACCGGTCGTTTCCTTACCTGGGGGTGAGTGCGAGATCATGCGAGTGATCGAACTGGGCGATCATCTGCTTGTCGTCGGCGAAGTCTCAGCGCTAGCACGGGGCTTGGATGAAGCGCCGCTTCTCTGCCACCGTGGCGGTTATCATGCGACCGACAAGATCGCGCCGCTGCCTGGCTGCGCCTAGAGCAACTCGGACGGCGGAAGCTTGATCGGAGGCAAGTCGCGGGCCACGAGCCGGGCGATGCGCTCCTTGGTAACGCCGAGGCCTGATAGCACGGCCACGATCGCAAGGCAGGATCGGCGTGAGGGCGTTTAAACGGCGCGAGGATCTCGCGTCGGAAAATCGGCCGCCTGGGAGGCCCGTAGAGCGCCGTGGGCGGTTGACCCTCTCACCCCTTGCCTGACGCCTGAAAAGGGGCTGGGCGGGCCGGAAATCGCGCCTGCGGGGACGTTTCCGTCTCCCCTGCCCTCTCATGTTGATCGCCGCGCTATCCGCATGGCTTTTTTGGAAAGCCAATTGGACGGTTCGGCTTGGCGGTGAGCTGGATGGTTGGGCGCGGCGTTTAAACAATTCCAAACAAACAAAAAGTGTGCCGGCGTAGCCGGCTCATCATGGGGATGCCGGGTGGGAGGATGGCTTTAGCCATCCGGGGCGCCCGTAGGGCGCGAGCCGGCGGGGCGAAGCCCCAAGAGGCGGCGCTTTTCTTCCTTTCGGCGTGGAGGAAAGCGCGACGGCCAAAAGTTATCCACAGCCTCGCCCTAGTGTTAAAATATGGGTTTAGTGATGTGTTACGGGATTCTGGCGGTTTCGTATCTCCTTGAAAATAGGGAGATAATCGGCCGATTTTTGCGCGTGGGTGAATCCACTATGACGAAAAAGCGAATCCAGAGTGACGAAAAAGCGAATCCACTATGACGATAGCGCCAGGCCCCGCGCGCGCCCTCCAAGCGTAATCGAAATGACGATAGCGGGCGGGTGAATCTGAAATGAGGGGGCGTTTGCGGGAGGGGGCGGAATCCTACGCTA
>NZ_VDBZ01000010.1:13620-21729 GCF_007693735.1 Sphingobium sp. B2 | reverse complement strand
TTGCAACAGAGCCCGGCCGACGAAGCCGTCACGGGCGATTTTTATCTGCCCACGGGCATCGCGTAGCGGATCCGCGCTGCGGGAGCCATTCCCGTCGACACCGATCGGCACGCGGGACCGCCCTGCGCGGATGGGGGTTAGATTGTCGCCGGATCGGGAAGGGCGCGGCAGTACCAATCTTTTCGCGATTGACAATATTGGTAACCCGATAGATTGTCATTTGTGAAAAGATTCGGCGAGAGGAGCGAACCGCATGGCTAGGGCGCGAGTGGACGCGGCGCGGCGCGAGGAGATTCTCGAAGCTTTCGAGGCCTGCGTTGTACGTCAGGGGATCGAGCGAACGACGCTGGAGGATATTGCGCGCGAGGCCGGGCAGCCGCGGTCGTTTGTTCGCTATTTCGCAGGGAACCGCGACGAACTGGTCGCGAAGCTTGTTGACCGGCTTCTTGCCCGGACCTCGGCGCGGGTCGCAAAGATGCGCGAGCGCAGTAATGGCGACACCGCCATGCTGGTGCGGCTCTACTTCGAGGAGTTTTTCTCGGACGAACACTCGAACCGCATCGTCATCGAGCTGTGGCGGATGACGAATTACTCCGACGACGTCGCTAGGCGCGTGTTTGGCTTGTACGACGAAATCCTGCACGACCTGGCTACCGATCTGTCGAAGGGCGGGGACGGGGACGCCCAAGCGATTTTCGACGGCGCATACGCCTCGTTCTCGCTCGGGCTCGGCATGTCGATTTTGCGCAGCATCGGCGTATCGCCGGTTCGGCCCGCGGGCCTGACGGAATTGGCGCACAGGCTAGCGCTGGGGCAGCAGCCGATGCCGGCGACCCGGGAAGTTCAGCAGAAGAAGGAGGCCTGAGGTGACCCAAACCGCAATTACTGGCGCGACCCTGATCGACGGGAATGGCGGTTCGCCGATCCCGGACGCAGTCGTCCTGTTCGAAGGAGACCGTTTTGTCGGTGCAGGCGCACGCAACGGATCGACGCTTCCCGAGGGGGCGACGCAAGTCGACGCATCCGGAAAGTTTCTAATTCCGGGGCTGATTAACTCGAACGTGCATCTTCTCGACGCGTGGACTTTCATGATCGGAACGGGGACAGTGGAGTATCTCGCCCGTTTCGAGGGTCGGCTGCACGAGGTGATCGAGGAGGCCGCCCAGATTGCTCTGGCCAACGGCATGACCACCGTTTTCGATACCTACAACGCCCTTCAGCCCGTGCTGTTTGCGCGCGATCGTATCGCATCGGGCGAAGCGCTCGGCGCTCGGATCTATGCGGCCGGCAACATCGTCGGCATGGGCGGCCCTTTCTCTGCCGACTTCTCGAAGAAGGCGCGCGAAACAAGCAGCCAGACCTTCTGTGACCGCATGGATGCCATGTTCGAGGCCGGCGTCGGCCGCAGGCTAGCGGCATTGCCGCCCGAAGAGGTGCGTCTCATCATTCGCGACTATCTCAGCAAGGGAGTCGACCTTCTCAAATTTGCGATCAGCGATCATATTGTGCTCGAATATATGAATCCGCACCTCACATTTTCGGCGCGCGTACAGCGCGTGATCGCCGAAGAGACATGGGCGGCCGGAAAGCCGCTCCTCAGCCATACGACCTCGCTCGAAAGCCTCAACGATGCCGTGACGCTCGGGGTCGATGCGATGATGCATACAAGTATGACGGCGGGAGTTCCGATTCCCGATGATATCATCGAGCAGATCATCAAAAAGACGGTGTGGGCGGAAATCCAGCCGGTTCATGACGAGTATCAGCATCATCTCGAGACGAGCGGCGGAATGATGGCGGGCTACGCCGGCGGCGTGCACCGCGAGAATATTCAGCGGCTCATCGCGGCGGGCGCACCCATTCTTCTCGGCACCGATGCCGGGTGTACGGACCCCGACTGCCTCGCAGACATGAGCGAGGGCGACCGGCACGAGCGCCCATGGTCGATCGGCGGCGATCATTTCCATTGGTTCCGTGCAATGCGGCAGCTCGGCATGAAGCCGATGGACATGCTGCAGGCGGCGACGAAGAACATCGCGCGAGCCTACAAGAAGGAAGCCGATCTCGGCACCGTTGAGGCCGGGAAATTTGCGGACTTCCTGATCCTCGATGCCAATCCGCTCGACGACGAGGACAATTACAAGCGCATTCACGCTATCTACCAAGGTGGCCGCAAGGTCGATCGGTCCGCGTTGCCGGTCAAGCGACTGGTCACCGAATATCCCCGCTGCGAGCCTGCCTGACAGTCTCGGCGCGCGGCGGCGGTCGCACGGCGTGATCGTGTGGCTGCCGCCTCGGGTGCAATCGAATCTCGGGAGTTAATTGAGACTGATCTACTTATAGTCGGAGCCACGCTGATCGACGGAAACGGGGGCGCTCCTGTCCGCGACGCGGTAATCCGGATCGAAGGACAAAAGATCGTTGCGGCGGGTGCACGAAACGGCTCGACCTTGCCCGAGGCTCGGCGCACCGTCGATGCGAGCGGAAAATTCGTGATCCCCGGGATCGTGAATGCGAACGTCCACCTTCTCGACGGTATCATGATGATGGGCCGGGGCGGTCTCGAATATCTCGCGCGGCGCCGCGGCCGGAGCGGCTCTGTTGCAAACATGGGGCACGGCCGCGCGGCGTCACCCAGTTGGGGGATTAGGCAGCATTGGCGAAATGCTTATTGAGCATAATCATGGTTTCGGTCAGGGCCGAGGGTCCAATTCCGAATGCTCTTTCAACCAGGCGCACCTCCCCCATGATACCTGGCTGCAGGCACCATGCCTGGGCCTGTCCTTTGCGTAGGGCGCGCATGACCTCGAAGCCCTTGATCGTGGCGTAGGCCGTTGGCATCGACTTGAAGCCACGTACCGGCTTGATCAGCATCTTCAGCTTGCCGTGGTCGGCCTCGAGCACGTTGTTCAGATATTTCACCTGCCGGTGCTCGGTTTCCGCCGCCAGTTTGCCTTCGCGTTTCAGCTCAGCGATTGCTGCGCCGTAGCTGGGTGCCTTGTCGGTATTGAGTTTGGCCGGCTTTTCCCAGTCCTTCAGGCCACGAAGAGCTTTGCCCAGAAAGCGCTTCGCCGCTTTGGCGCTGCGTGTCGATGACAGATAGAAATCAATCGTGTCGCCCCGTTTGTCGACCGCCCGGTACAGGTAGGTCCATTTGCCCCGCACCTTTACGTAGGTCTCATCCAGACGCCAGCTCGGATCAAAGCCGCGCCGCCAGAACCAGCGGAGACGCTTCTCCATCTCCGGCGCGTAGCGCTGCACCCAGCGATAGATCGTCGTATGATCGACATCGATCCCACGCTCGGACAGCATTTCCTCGAGATCACGGTAGCTGATGCCGTATCGACAATACCAGCGCACCGCCCATAGGATGACCTCGCCGGTAAAATGCCGTCCTTTGAAATCGTTCATCGCAACTGACCTTGACAGTACATGAGCCCAATCTTGGAAACCGTGTCAGAGTTTGCAACAGAGCCATTTCGAGGAAGCGCCCACCACGGCGAACATCAACGGGCTGCTGGAACGGCTACGCTATGTGCGCGGAATCGGCATCGACCCGGCGATCGGCGCGAAAATCCCCGACTTCCGGTTCGCGCAGTTCATGCGCGAAGGTGGCGTTGCGCCGGCGTTCCTGCTCTCCGATTATAGCCTTAACAGGCGCCGCGCGACGCTGATCGCGGCGGTCATCGACCTCGATGCCAGGCTCGCCGATGGTGCGATCCAGATGTTCGACAGGCTTGTCGGAAGCCTGTTCACACGGGCGCGGCGCGGGCGGGAAAGGCGCTATCAGGACAGCATCCGCTCGGTCGGCGAACTTATGCGGCTGTTCGGCGCGACGATCGCCGCGCTGGGAGAGGCGGTCGAACATGGCGGTAATCCGCTCGAACTGATCGACGAAGCGGTAGGCTGGCACAGACTGGTCGCAGCCAAATCGCAGGTCGATGCGCTGGCCGAGCTGGCGGGCGAAGATGCGCTTGTCGCGGCGACTGGTCGCTATGCGACGCTGCGGCGGTTCAGCCCGGCTTTCCTCGATACATTCACGTTCAAGGCATCGGGGAGCGGATCGCAACTGGTCAAGGCCATCGAGGTCATCCGCGATACCAATGCCCGCAAGGCCCGCAGCCTGCCCGAGGGCGTTCCGCTCCCATTCGCCAACCGGCAGTGGAAGCGCCTCATCACCGAAGGTGGCCAGGTCGATCGCCGGCGATACGAGACGGCCATCATGGCCACGCTGCGCGATCGGTTGCGCGCCGGCGACATATGGGTCGAAGGAACCCGCAATTATCGCCGCTTCGACACCTATTTGCTGAGTCGACGCGATGCCGATAAGGTGGCCGACAGCCTGCCATTCCAGACCGATGCGGCCGCCTATCTGGAGGAGCGGGCAAGGACGCTCGACTGGCGGCTGCGCCGTTTCGCCAAGCAACTCAAGGCGAACAGGCTCGCGGGCGTGGCGCTCGAACGCGACCGGCTCAAGCTGCAACCCATGCCGGCGATCACTCCACCCGAGGCGGAGGCTCTCGATCGCAGGCTCGACGCCTTGCTTCCGCGCGTGCGGATCACCGAACTCCTGGTCGAGGTGGCCGAGCGCACCGGGTTCCTGAGCGCATTTCGCGATCTTCGGTCCGGCAAGGAGCATGACAACCCGCACGCGATCCTCGCCGCCATTCTCGCTGATGGATCGAATCTGGGTCTAGAGCGCATGGCCAACGCCAGCGACGGGGTGAGCTACGCCCAGCTTGCCTGGACCCACAACTGGTATTTGTCGCCCGAAAACTATCAGGCCGCGTTGGGGATGATCGTTGCCGCGCACCATGATCTTCCTTTCACGCGCCATTGGGGAGCCGGCACTAGTTCATCCTCCGATGGGCAGTTCTTCCGCTCGGGCCGCAACCGATCGGCGGCGGCCGACATCAATGCGAAATATGGCAGCGAGCCGGGCCTGAAGATCTACTCCCACCTGTCCGATCATTTTGCCTCGTTCGGATCGCGGATCATGTCGGCCACCGCCGGCGAGGCCCCCTACGTGCTGGATGGCCTGATGCTCGGCGCCGGCGCGCTACCGCTGCATGAGCATTACACTGATACCGGCGGCGCGACGGACCATGTCTTTGCCCTTTGCCATCTTCTCGGCTTCCGGTTCGTGCCCCGTCTGCGCGACATCGCCGACCGGAAACTCGGCTCGATCGCCGCGCCTTCGACCTACAAAGGCATCGAAAGCCTCATGGGCCGCACGATCAAGACGGCGGCGATCGAAGCCGATTGGGATGACATCGTCAGGATCGTCGCCTCCATTAAGGAAGGAGCCGTTGCGCCCTCCGCGATCCTGCGCAAGCTGGCCGCCTACAAGCGCCAGAACAGGCTGGATTTTGCGCTGGCCGAACTCGGCCGCATCGAGCGGACGCTATTTGCGCTCGACTGGCTTGAACAGCCCGACTTGCGTCGCGCCTGCCAGGCCGGCCTCAATAAAGGCGAAGCACGTCATACCCTTGCCGCCGCGATCTACACCAACCGACAGGGGCGGTTCACCGATCGCTCGATCGAGAATCAGGAATATCGGGCATCGGGCCTCAATCTGCTGATCGCGGCGATTTCTTACTGGAACACCGTCTATATGGACAGGGCCGCCCAGCATCTCCAATCATCCGGCGGCACCTTCGATGATGCGCTGCTTGCCCATCTCTCGCCGATGGGCTGGGTGCATATCAGTTTGACCGGCGACTATCTGTGGCAAAGGGCAAACCGGCTCTCCCCTGGCGAGTTCCGCACCCTCAACGATCCCATGGCCCGCCTCAAACTCGTGGCATAGCCAGTGTTCTCATTATGTCCGCCAAATCGTTGTCTGGCGCACAAACCTTGAGGTGACGCCCCTGACAGCTCGGTACTGATCCGCGCGAAATCGATTGCTCGTTGGCGCTGGGCGCGTTCTTCATCCGGGATGGGGTGGTCATTCATCGGTTGAGTCTCCCTTGTCGGGCACGGAGATATGGATGATGCCTGGCGCGGCGGCGATGGCGTCCACCAGGCTGTCGACGGTTTCCATGCGGTGGCTGGGCCAGTCGCGCGAGACGGTGACATAGCCGGCGTCGGTCTGGACATTGATGGTCGCGGTGGCGGGCAGCAGGTCGAGCAGGGTGGCGAGCTTGTCCTGAATGTCGGGGGTGATGCGATCAATCCCCGGCCCCACCATCAGAAGCTGCCAGGAAAGGCGTGAGGTGTCAGCCATCTTGTTCTCCCATCCGTGCGCGGACGAAGCGCGCCCGTTCCGAAACCGGAGCGAGGGGGAGCTTCACCAGTTCGTAGCCGAGGCTGGCATAGACCGTGACCATTGCCTCATAGGTCGCCTGCGCCTCTGCCCAATCCTGTTTCCGCTCCGCGTCCTGCCCAAATATCTCGCGCCAGGGCGGAGCGATGAAGACGCGGCGCTGATAGCGAAACAGGTCCGCTGCCTGGCTGACATGGGCCGACACCGGGAGGCTGCACAGATGCAGATAGCCAATGACATCGGGGACGCCGCGATCGAAGATGACTGGCCCCGCGCGATCATGGGCCTCATGCCAGGACCGCAATTCCCATCCCAGCATCAATTCCGCATAGGCGGCGCGATTAGCCCAGGGGAGGGCGGCGCCGCCAATCGCGACCTGATCGCGAATGATGGCGCGACCGGCCTCTGGCATGTGGTGGACGCCTTGCGCCGCCAGTGCTTCGATCAGGGAGGTTTTGCCCGAGCCGGGACCGCCGGTGATGATATGGAAATCGGGCCGATCAACCATCGTCCGGTTGCTCCTCGCCGGCTTCCGCTTCCGCGTCGAACGCACGCTTGCCGCGCCGCTTCCACAGCGCCAGCACGTCGCCGGTATTTTCGTCCCGGGCTTTCGCCGCCAGTTCGAGCATCGCGCCGTAGAGGGTGGCGCGATCGTCGTCGGCGAGATCGACGAGGCCGGCTTTCTGGACGAGGCCGCCCAGCTCGATCAGGTGGCGGGTGCGTTCGCGTCGTTGCACGACCCATCCTCTCGTATCGGTGCGGCGCTGTGCGGCCTCAGCCCTGCGCACCGCCTGCTGAAGTTTCGCCTGCGCCACCGTCGTTGCCTGCATTGCCCTTGCCAGACTTGCGCCCGCGCCGCTGAAAGAAGGCCGCGCCATCAGAGCGCCACGCCTCCCGATTGTCCGCGACCTGCGCCTCGCCGATGACATGCAGCAGCGCACCGGCCAGCACTTCGGCGTCGAGCGCGTCGGCTCCGGTGGCCATCACGAGTTCACCGAGCTGCTGGACCTTCTTCGCCTTCAGCGCCCTGGCCTTGTCGCCGAGCGCTTTTAGCTCCGCATCATAGTCGCGTACCTTACGCATGGGAGATCGCTCCGACAGTGAGGATGAGGGCGACGGGAAAGAGGGCGGCGAACAGGACCGTGCCGATCATCCACCACCCCGCGCGAGGGTGGGCCATGTTGAGCGTCCAGCCCAATGCGGGATTGCGCTTGGGCACCCACAGGCGCGGATCGGCCTTGGCGCAATAGCAGCCAAACAGGCCGTCCGACCAATGGGCGGGATCGCGCCAGAGCGCATCGAGTTGCGGACTGTGGTTGGCCGTCATCACGTTCCTTTCCTCGCACGTCGATGAAGCAGGATCGTAGCACAGCGCACACATGAGAAAACGGGCGACACCCGAAAATGCGGCGAAGTCAATCATGCGAACGGCAGAGAGTGTGAGTGCGCGCTTATACGTCGTTGCCGACGTGCGCTCAGGAGGGCAGTATGGTGGCCGTCATGGCGATCTACCATTTCTCGGCCAAGGTCATCAGCCGCGCCAACGGATCGAGCGCGGTTGCGTCGGCCGCCTATCGTTCGGCGTCCGAGCTGCACGACGAGCGGCTCGGGCGTAACCACGACTTCTCGAACAAGGCCGGCGTCGTCCATTCCGAAGTTT
This sequence comes from Sphingobium sp. B2, assembly GCF_007693735.1. Classification (NCBI taxonomy): domain Bacteria; kingdom Pseudomonadati; phylum Pseudomonadota; class Alphaproteobacteria; order Sphingomonadales; family Sphingobiaceae; genus Sphingobium; species Sphingobium sp. B2. The sequence goes on along the minus strand of NZ_VDBZ01000010.1, from coordinate 13,804 downwards.
TGCTGCCCGAAGGCGCGCCGGAGCGTTTAAACGATCGCGCGACCTTGTGGAATGAGGTCGAGGGAGGGGAGAAGCGCAAGGACGCGCAACTGGCGCGCGAGGTCGAGTTCTCGATTCCACGCGAGATGAACCAGAAACAGGGCGTCAGCCTCGCCCGCGATTTTGTCGAAAAGCAGTTCGTCGA
>NZ_VDBZ01000010.1:0-12634 GCF_007693735.1 Sphingobium sp. B2 | reverse complement strand
GTGAGTGCGCGCTTATACGTCGTTGCCGACGTGCGCTCAGGAGGGCAGTATGGTGGCCGTCATGGCGATCTACCATTTCTCGGCCAAGGTCATCAGCCGCGCCAACGGATCGAGCGCGGTTGCGTCGGCCGCCTATCGTTCGGCGTCCGAGCTGCACGACGAGCGGCTCGGGCGTAACCACGACTTCTCGAACAAGGCCGGCGTCGTCCATTCCGAAGTTTTGCTGCCCGAAGGCGCGCCGGAGCGTTTAAACGATCGCGCGACCTTGTGGAATGAGGTCGAGGGAGGGGAGAAGCGCAAGGACGCGCAACTGGCGCGCGAGGTCGAGTTCTCGATTCCACGCGAGATGAACCAGAAACAGGGCGTCAGCCTCGCCCGCGATTTTGTCGAAAAGCAGTTCGTGGAACGCGGCATGGTCGCGGACATGAATGTGCATTGGGACATGGGCGAGGACGGTCAACCCAAGCCGCACGCGCATGTCATGCTGTCGATGCGCGAGGTAGGGCCGGAGGGGTTCGGCCAGAAGGTTCGCGAGTGGAACAGCATGGCGCTGTTGCAGGAATGGCGCGAGGCGTGGGGTATCCATGTCAACCAGCGATTGGCCGAGCTGGATATCGACGCCCGCATAGATCACCGCACGTTGGAGGCACAGGGCNCAGGGTGGCGAGCTTGTCCTGAATGTCGGGGGTGATGCGATCAATCCCCGGCCCCACCATCAGAAGCTGCCAGGAAAGGCGTGAGGTGTCAGCCATCTTGTTCTCCCATCCGTGCGCGGACGAAGCGCGCCCGTTCCGAAACCGGAGCGAGGGGGAGCTTCACCAGTTCGTAGCCGAGGCTGGCATAGACCGTGACCATTGCCTCATAGGTCGCCTGCGCCTCTGCCCAATCCTGTTTCCGCTCCGCGTCCTGCCCAAATATCTCGCGCCAGGGCGGAGCGATGAAGACGCGGCGCTGATAGCGAAACAGGTCCGCTGCCTGGCTGACATGGGCCGACACCGGGAGGCTGCACAGATGCAGATAGCCAATGACATCGGGGACGCCGCGATCGAAGATGACTGGCCCCGCGCGATCATGGGCCTCATGCCAGGACCGCAATTCCCATCCCAGCATCAATTCCGCATAGGCGGCGCGATTAGCCCAGGGGAGGGCGGCGCCGCCAATCGCGACCTGATCGCGAATGATGGCGCGACCGGCCTCTGGCATGTGGTGGACGCCTTGCGCCGCCAGTGCTTCGATCAGGGAGGTTTTGCCCGAGCCGGGACCGCCGGTGATGATATGGAAATCGGGCCGATCAACCATCGTCCGGTTGCTCCTCGCCGGCTTCCGCTTCCGCGTCGAACGCACGCTTGCCGCGCCGCTTCCACAGCGCCAGCACGTCGCCGGTATTTTCGTCCCGGGCTTTCGCCGCCAGTTCGAGCATCGCGCCGTAGAGGGTGGCGCGATCGTCGTCGGCGAGATCGACGAGGCCGGCTTTCTGGACGAGGCCGCCCAGCTCGATCAGGTGGCGGGTGCGTTCGCGTCGTTGCACGACCCATCCTCTCGTATCGGTGCGGCGCTGTGCGGCCTCAGCCCTGCGCACCGCCTGCTGAAGTTTCGCCTGCGCCACCGTCGTTGCCTGCATTGCCCTTGCCAGACTTGCGCCCGCGCCGCTGAAAGAAGGCCGCGCCATCAGAGCGCCACGCCTCCCGATTGTCCGCGACCTGCGCCTCGCCGATGACATGCAGCAGCGCACCGGCCAGCACTTCGGCGTCGAGCGCGTCGGCTCCGGTGGCCATCACGAGTTCACCGAGCTGCTGGACCTTCTTCGCCTTCAGCGCCCTGGCCTTGTCGCCGAGCGCTTTTAGCTCCGCATCATAGTCGCGTACCTTACGCATGGGAGATCGCTCCGACAGTGAGGATGAGGGCGACGGGAAAGAGGGCGGCGAACAGGACCGTGCCGATCATCCACCACCCCGCGCGAGGGTGGGCCATGTTGAGCGTCCAGCCCAATGCGGGATTGCGCTTGGGCACCCACAGGCGCGGATCGGCCTTGGCGCAATAGCAGCCAAACAGGCCGTCCGACCAATGGGCGGGATCGCGCCAGAGCGCATCGAGTTGCGGACTGTGGTTGGCCGTCATCACGTTCCTTTCCTCGCACGTCGATGAAGCAGGATCGTAGCACAGCGCACACATGAGAAAACGGGCGACACCCGAAAATGCGGCGAAGTCAATCATGCGAACGGCAGAGAGTGTGAGTGCGCGCTTATACGTCGTTGCCGACGTGCGCTCAGGAGGGCAGTATGGTGGCCGTCATGGCGATCTACCATTTCTCGGCCAAGGTCATCAGCCGCGCCAACGGATCGAGCGCGGTTGCGTCGGCCGCCTATCGTTCGGCGTCCGAGCTGCACGACGAGCGGCTCGGGCGTAACCACGACTTCTCGAACAAGGCCGGCGTCGTCCATTCCGAAGTTTTGCTGCCCGAAGGCGCGCCGGAGCGTTTAAACGATCGCGCGACCTTGTGGAATGAGGTCGAGGGAGGGGAGAAGCGCAAGGACGCGCAACTGGCGCGCGAGGTCGAGTTCTCGATTCCACGCGAGATGAACCAGAAACAGGGCGTCAGCCTCGCCCGCGATTTTGTCGAAAAGCAGTTCGTGGAACGCGGCATGGTCGCGGACATGAATGTGCATTGGGACATGGGCGAGGACGGTCAACCCAAGCCGCACGCGCATGTCATGCTGTCGATGCGCGAGGTAGGGCCGGAGGGGTTCGGCCAGAAGGTTCGCGAGTGGAACAGCATGGCGCTGTTGCAGGAATGGCGCGAGGCGTGGGGTATCCATGTCAACCAGCGATTGGCCGAGCTGGATATCGACGCCCGCATAGATCACCGCACGTTGGAGGCACAGGGCATCGACCTTGAGCCGCAACACAAGATCGGGCCGGCGGCGTCGCGGATGCCCGAACAGGGGCTTGAGGCCGAGCGGGTCGAGGACCATGCCCGGATCGCGCGCGAGAATGGCGAGAAGATCATCGCCAATCCGCAAATCGCGCTCGATGCGATCACGCGGCAACAAGCGACGTTCACGCGGCGCGATCTGGCGCAGTTCGCGTTCCGGCACAGCGACGGCAAGGATCAGTTCGACCAGGTGATGCGCGCGGTGCGGACCTCGCCCGAGCTGGTGGCGCTAGGCAAGGACGGGCGCGGCGAGGACCGGTTCACGTCGCGCGAGATGATCGAGACGGAGCAGCGGTTGGAACGCGCTGGCGATCGGCTTGCCGACAGGGCGGGGCATGGTCTCCCGGCGGACGCGACCTACGCCAGTGGCGCCCTGTCACTGGGGGACCAGCAGCAGGAAGCGCTGGCGCATATCACCGGCAGGGACGACCTGGCAATCGTCGTGGGCTATGCCGGCACCGGCAAATCGACCATGTTGGGCGTGGCGCGCGACGAATGGGAGCGCGCCGGTTTCAATGTGCGCGGCGCGGCCCTGTCCGGCATTGCAGCCGAGGGGCTTGAGGGCGGCTCCGGCATCCAGTCCCGCACGATCGCCAGCATGGAATATCAGTGGGACCAAGGCCGCGAGCTGCTAAGCCCGCGCGACGTCCTGGTGATTGACGAGGCCGGCATGATCGGCACGCGCCAGATGGAGCGCGTATTGTCCGAGGCAAGCCAAGCAGGGGCGAAGGTCGTTCTAGTCGGCGACGCCGAGCAGTTGCAGGCGATCGAGGCCGGCGCGGCGTTCCGGTCCCTTGCCGAACGGCATGGCGCGGCCGAGATCAGCGAGGTTCGCCGGCAGCACGAGGATTGGCAGAAGGACGCTACGCGGGCGTTGGCGACGGGCAGAACCGGCGAGGCGATCCATGCCTATGCCGAGCATGGCATGGTCCACGCGGCCGATACGCGCGAGGCTGCACGGGCCGAGCTGATCGACACATGGGACGCGCAGCGGCTTGCCGATTCCGACAAGACGCGGATCATCCTCACCCACACCAATGCCGAGGTCCGCGACCTCAACCTTGCCGCGCGCGATCGGCTGCGCGACGCCGGCGAGCTGGGGCAGGATGTGGCGGTGTCGGCCGAGCGGGGCGCGCGCGAGTTCGCGACCGGCGACCGTATCATGTTCCTCAAGAACGAGCGCGGCATGGGCGTGAAGAACGGCACGCTGGGCAAGGTCGAGCGCGTGTCGCCCGACAGCATGGCCGTTCGCCTTGACGATGGCCGACGAGTGGCGTTCGACCTCAAGGATTATGCCCATGTCGATCATGGCTATGCCGCGACCATCCACAAATCGCAGGGCGTGACGGTCGATCAGGCGCATGTGCTGGCGACGCCGGGGATGGACCGCCATTCCGCCTATGTGGCGCTGTCGCGGCACCGTGACGGCGTGCATCTCCATTACGGCCGCGACGACTTCGCCGATCAGCGCCAGCTCACCCGCACGCTGGGGCGCGAGCGGGCGAAGGATATGGCGTCGGATTATCCGCTGTTCCGCGACCGCGACAGTCATGATTTTGAGAAGGGGGTGCAATCGTTCGCCGATCGGCGGGGCCTATCGGGCGAGATCCGCGTTGCGGAACCGCCCAAGCGCAAGGGGGTGGAGCTTCCTGGCCCGCGCGCCGGCACCATGCGCCAGATGGGCGAACATCCACGCACGCGCGAGATCGGCAATGGGGAGAGTGGCGACCGCGGTGCTGGCGAGGGGAAGGCCGCGGCCGAGCGACAGCCGCGGCGCGGTATGTTCGATGGGTTGAAGCTGTCGCCCGAGCCGGTGCAGGCGGCAAAGGAGAAGGCGGCTCCTAGGCAGAGCATGTTCGACGGGCTGAAACTGTCGTCGCGCACGTCGGCGCCATCCACCCCGACGAAGGCGACCGATCGTGGCCAGGATCGTGATTTTGTCCGCGCGCTCGAGCGGGCCTCGCGTTCAGCCGAGGCGGTGTTGCAGGCCCGCGCATCGGGCGGGCCGGTACTTGAGCATCAGAAGGTCGCGCTCGAGCGCGCGACACAGGCGCTGGACACGATCAGGCCCGGAGCGTCGCGCGACCTGGCATCGGCGTTCCAGCGTAATCCTGGCTTGCTCCATGAGGCGGCGGCGGGGCGCAGCGGCCCGATGATCGAGGCAATGGCGCAGGGGGCGCGTGTGCGCGCCGATCCCCATTTGCGCGCCGATCGGTTCGTGGAACGCTGGCAACAGCTCTCGCAGGACCGTGACCGGCTTTATCGTTCCGGCGACATGACGGGTCGGGATCGCACGGGTAAGGAGATGGCGGGCATGGCGAAAAGCCTTGAGCGCGATCCCCAAGTGGAATCGATCCTGCGTAATCGCACCCGCGAGCTGGGGCTTGAGATCGCCATGGGCCAGGGTCGCGACATGGGCGGCGGCGAACTGGGCCGGCAGTTGACGCAGGCGCTGGGAATCGGCCGCGATCGGGGCATGAGCCGCTGATAGTTTTGCGGATAAGCGCCTGTCATGCTAAGATGCTACGCGCCGGAGAGCCGATCCCATGAACGATATGACCCGCTGGACCGTCTCTGTATCCAAAACCACCGACATTTGTTGTGCGTAGCTTTCTCGCCCAGCGTGGCATGAAGAAGGGCGACTTTTCCCGTTTCATTGAGGAAGCGGTCAAATGGCGCGTTCTCGACCAGACCATCACCGAGGCGCGAAGCAAGTTCGAGGATATATAGCCCCCGACGAGTTGGATGCGCTGATAGGGGAGGCTGTCGCCGCCGCGCGTCAGCCCGCAGGCTGACCCGTGCGTGTCGTTATCGATACCAATGTCCTCATAAGCGCGCTGCTTTCGGAGAAGTCGTCGCCGCGCAGATCGTCACGCTCTGGCGGGAAGGGCGGTTCGAGCTGCTGACTTCGGCCGAGCAACTGGACGAGCTGGCGCGGGTGACGCGCTATCCCAAAATCCGCGAGCGGCTTGCCCCGGCGCTTGCGTGGCGGCTTGTCAACGAGCTGCGCGATGTGGCCGTGACGGTGACCGACCTTCGGCATGTGACGGCCTGCGCCGATCCCTGGGACAATTAACTGCTGGCGATGATCGTGGCGGGCAGGGGCGACCATCTTGTGACCGACGACAAGCGGGATTTGCTGTCGATGGTCCGCTACGGGGGCGCGCGCATCATCGCCGTGCGGGACTTTCTGGCGATGTTCGGGCGGTTGCTCAGGGACGAGGGTGCATGAGCGATCAGGACGAGTGTCGCGAGCCCATGCCGGCGACGATCCGGTGGCGGCGTTCGAGCGGTTGCGCGGCGAGGTGTCGTTGCTGCGTCATGCGGTTGAAGGGCTGACCACCGCGCGCGAGAATATCGAGATTCTCGACTATGAGCCGACGCTGGAACGCACCGAAAAGATATTGGCGGCGCTCGCCCAGCGGATCGACCCCATCGCCAAAAGTCCACTCCTGTCGATGACGCCGAACTCTATGGCGAGCCAGATCGCGACGGCGGCTACGACCGCACGCCGCGAGGACGCGCGGCTTGTGTCCGAGGCGCGCGCGGGACTGGGTTAGGCTACTCGTGAGATCGGTAACCGGCTTGCATCGGCGCGACGCGGTGATGAGCAAAATTGTTGGCTCTATGGGATGGTCGCGTGTGGCGTAGAAGATCAGCGCAGCAGCTCGCTCACCAGCGATGGCTTCTTGGCCAGCATCGCAAGCAGGACCTGGGCGGGGCCGGTGGGATGGCGGCGGCCATGTTCCCAGTTGAGCAGCGTGCCCTTGGCGACGCCGATGCTGCGCGCGAACGCCCCTTGGGAGAGGCCGGTGCTGGCCCGGATCGCCGCCACGTCCACGGTAGGCACCTCGATCTGGCGGACAACTGCGCCGGTCTCCTTGCCCTGGGCATAATCCAGCGCCTCGTTCAATCCCTGCATGATGCTGTCGTATGCGCTCATCTGTGGTCTCCATAGGTTGCGACCAATGCCTTCGCCAGCTCGACGGCGGCGGCCTGCTCGGCCTTGGTTAGGTTGTCCTTCTCGTTCTTGGCGAACACGGTGACGAGGAAGATCGGCATAGGCGCGCCGCCTAGAACATAGATGGTCCTGTAGCCGCCGCTCTTGCCGCCGCCCTCACGGGGTATGCGGACCTTGCGCAAGCCGCCGCCCAGCGAGACGCCCGCTTCCGGGTTGGCCGCGATATAATTTACCAGCGCCGTCCGCTCATCCTCGGTCATGATGGCCTTCGCGCGCCGTAGGAACTCCGGCAACTCGACGATGGTCTGCAAGCTGGTCATGCCATCTAATTATGCGTCAATGGCGCATATGTCAATGACGCATAGCCGTTCCGCTTGACCTGTGCGCGTCGATCGGGTGACATCTGCGCAGGCGCCCGGACGCAAAGGCGTGGAGATATTTGGGGTTCGCGATGCCGGCGATCGCAGCGCTGGAAGGGGAAGGTCGCGCTTGAGCGCACGACGCAGACGCTGGACCAGATCAGGGCGAGGGTGTCGCGCAGCGGCCCGATGGTCGCGGCGATGGCGCATGAGGCAGGGTGCGCGCCGATCGGTTCGTGGAACGCTGGCAACAGCTCTCCCAGGACCGCGACCGCCTCTATCGTGCCGGCGACATGACGGGGCGGGAGCGTACGTGCAAGGAAATGGCGGGCATGGCGAAAAGCCTTGAGCGCGATCCTCAGGTGAAATCGATCCTGCGAAACCGTACGCGCGAGCTGGGGCTTGAGATCGACATGAACCAGGACCGGGGCATGGGCGGCGGCGATCTTGGCCGCCCGCTGACGCACGAACTCGGGATAGGCCGTGATCGCGGCATGAGACGCTGATGCCTTTTGCCGGCTTTCTGGCGTTTCATGATCTTTCATGATAGAGTGTGCGCCAGAAAATGGAGGTATGACATGGCGAGCCAGGCCCGCGAGAAATTCGCGACCCAAGTAAATTCGGAGATTTTGGCCCATGTCCGCAGTCTTGCACAGAGCGAGGGGCGGCAGCTTCAGGCGCTTGTCGATGAGGCGCTGGCCGATCTGATTGAGAAGCGGCGGCAGAGCAAGCCGCGCAGCGCCGTCATGGCGGTCTATCAGGCAAGCCATGAGAAGTTTGGGGCGCTCTACAAAAAGCTGGCTGAATGACCGACTACCTCACGCTCGCCGAGGTTCTCGCCATTCATGACGATCAGATCGCGTGCTACGGCGGCGCGGACGGTGTGCGTGATTTCGGCCTGCTGGAAGCCGCCTTATATCGCCCGCAAACGGGATATTACGCGGACCTGATAGAGGAGGCGGCGGCGCTATGGGAAAGTCTGGCGCAAAATCACCCATTCATCGACGGCAACAAGCGCACGGCCTTTGCTGTGACCTATACCTTTCTAGCCATCAATGGCGGGTGGATCACGGCGGACGCCCTTGATGCCCATGCTTTCATCATCGGGCTTCACGAGTCCCGCACGTTCACTTTCGAGCACTTGACACAATGGCTGCGGAGTAATGTCTCCCTTGAATAAGCGCCGGAACCGCTGGACTGTCTCGATAGCGAAAAGCACTAACATTGCGGTGCGAGGCTTCCTCGCGCGACGCGGCATGAAGAAGGGTGATCTATTCCCGCTTTATCGAGGAAGCGGTCAGATGGCGCTTTCTCGATCAGACCATCACCGAGGCGCGGGAGGGGTTCGAGGATATGGCCCTTGGCGCGCTGGATGTGCTGATCGGGAAGGCGGTTACCGCCGCGCGTCAGCCTGCCGCATGATCCCGTGCGGGGTCCTTGTCGATATCAATGTCTTCATAAGCGGATTGCTTTTAGTCAGATCGCCGCCCACCCAGATCGTCACTTTCTTGCAGGAAGGACGGTTCGTCGAACTGCTGACTCTGGAAGAGCAACTGGACGGGCTGGCGCGGGTGACCTGTTACGAGGCGCACGCATCATCGCCGTGCAGACTTTTGGCGGCGTTCGGGCGGATGGCTAGGAGCGAAAGTGGATGAGCAATCAGGACGAGGATGAGAGCCAGGGCGAGGATGGTGCGGCGCGGGCGTTCATCCAGCTGGGACGTGAGATATCGTTGTTGCGCGCCGCCGTCGAGGGATTGACCGCCGCGCGCGAGAATATCGAGATACCCGATTACGAGCCAACGTTGGCCCGCACTGAAAAGGTTTTGGAGATATTGGTACAGCAGGTCGATGCTGTGGGGAAAAGGCCTGCCATGATGCTCACTCCGGAATCTATGGGACAGCGTTTAAACGCCTCCGTCGCCGATGCGGCCCGTGAATTGCGCAATCGGGTGCAGGCGACCGATACGGTACTGAAGGGCGTGGCGCGAGACTTAGCGGGGTTGGTCGCTTCGGCGCGACGCGGCGAGGAGCAAAATCGCTGGCTATATATGTTCGGCGGAGGCGGCATGGTGCTGGGGCTCTTGCTCTACGCCTTGATGGCGGGACCGATCGCGCGGCTCGCACCGGCAAGCTGGCAATGGCCCGAGCGGGTGGCGACGCGCGTGCTAGGCGAATCTACGGAGTTCGATGCGGGGCAGCGTCTGATGCGCGCCGCAAATGCGGAGGGGTGGCGCATGATCGTCGCTAGCGCCAGTCTGGCGAAGGACAATCGCGAAGCGATCGACCGATGTCGGGAACAGGCGACCAGGGCTAGGAAAGTGGTGCGCTGCACGATCGACGTAAAGGCGGCTGAATAGGCGTAGGTTCGGCTATATCAGGCACGGATCAACGCGATCCTCCGCCGCCAAATGCTCTGTCCTATATCGCTGCATCCTTCTCTCTTTGCCCTCACTGATTCAGCGGGTGAATTAATCACGCGCCACTGATTCAGATAAGTCGTCGGACTTCGCAGGGCTGATTTTGGGCTCTGTTGCAAACATGGGGCACGGCCGCGCGGCGTCACCCAGTTGGGGGATTAGGCAGCATTGGCGAAATGCTTATTGAGCATAATCATGGTTTCGGTCAGGGCCGAGGGTCCAATTCCGAATGCTCTTTCAACCAGGCGCACCTCCCCCATGATACCTGGCTGCAGGCACCATGCCTGGGCCTGTCCTTTGCGTAGGGCGCGCATGACCTCGAAGCCCTTGATCGTGGCGTAGGCCGTTGGCATCGACTTGAAGCCACGTACCGGCTTGATCAGCATCTTCAGCTTGCCGTGGTCGGCCTCGAGCACGTTGTTCAGATATTTCACCTGCCGGTGCTCGGTTTCCGCCGCCAGTTTGCCTTCGCGTTTCAGCTCAGCGATTGCTGCGCCGTAGCTGGGTGCCTTGTCGGTATTGAGTTTGGCCGGCTTTTCCCAGTCCTTCAGGCCACGAAGAGCTTTGCCCAGAAAGCGCTTCGCCGCTTTGGCGCTGCGTGTCGATGACAGATAGAAATCAATCGTGTCGCCCCGTTTGTCGACCGCCCGGTACAGGTAGGTCCATTTGCCCCGCACCTTTACGTAGGTCTCATCCAGACGCCAGCTCGGATCAAAGCCGCGCCGCCAGAACCAGCGGAGACGCTTCTCCATCTCCGGCGCGTAGCGCTGCACCCAGCGATAGATCGTCGTATGATCGACATCGATCCCACGCTCGGACAGCATTTCCTCGAGATCACGGTAGCTGATGCCGTATCGACAATACCAGCGCACCGCCCATAGGATGACCTCGCCGGTAAAATGCCGTCCTTTGAAATCGTTCATCGCAACTGACCTTGACAGTACATGAGCCCAATCTTGGAAACCGTGTCAGAGTTTGCAACAGAGCCCTCGAAATTGCGCAGCCAGGCCAGCGGCGTCATGCCGAAGTCGCTGTTGTTGACGATCAGATCATCGATCCGCGCCAGTTCGGCATGACCCAGGCTTTCGACAATGAGCGCCGCCGCGGCTTTGCGGGCGCGTGCCCTGCCGGCGAGGCCCGCACGTTCGAGCGTGTCTGCCGATGGAAGAATGAAGCGTTCCTGCTTCAGCCCCTCCATCAATGCGCGGACAATAGGTTCGCCCCGATCGGTCCGCTCCGCAGCTCTTGCGGCGAGATCGAGCGCGAGCGGTATATCCCCTCGCCGAAAAGGGTGTAGCCCCAGATGCCGTGCCGCAATGTCGGCATGATCGTTACGTGTTTGCGCGCGCTGGCCATAGTCGGCGAACGCATCAACATCGACGAAGAGCTGGGCGGCGAGATAGTGAAGGACCGCATCGGGGACGTCGACGTCGGGCTGCAAACCGAAGCCGGGATGCCGCATAAGCGCGATCTGCGTTGCCAGACCGAGGCGGTTGGCAGGGCGATAGCGGCGACCGACCAGTTCGAGATCCTCGGCGGCAAGGGTATAGTGGCCGACGATCGCGGTTTCGTCATGGGGGATATCGAACAGGCGACGCCTTTCTTCTCCGGTCAATAATCGCCGCCGCGCCATCCTGCCTCCATCCCGAGTCGAGAGCGACAGGCTAGCGTCAATCTGGAGTATAGCCTAACCGGACGTCAGGATGCAGCGGCGGTTTCTGTCAGGATAGGGTTATGGCAAGCATTTATTGACGCATGTTCCGCCGTGTCATAGAATTCAACCTGACATTTTGACCGGAGGCGGCGATGAAAGGCCAGAGGATCGGTTACGTCCGGGTGAGCACATTCGATCAGAATGTCGATCGCCAGTTGGACGGGCAGTCGCTCGACCGGATTTTCACCGACAAGGCATCGGGCAAGGACATCAACCGCCCCGAACTCGATGCCATGCTCGCCTTCGCCCGCGAGGGTGACACCGTCGTGGTCCACAGCATGGATCGATTGGCGCGTAATCTCGACGATCTGCGCAAACTGGTTCAGTCCCTCACCAAAAGAGGCGTCCGGATCGAGTTCGTGAAGGAAAGCCTGGCCTTCTCGGGCGAGGATTCCCCGATGGCCAACCTGATGCTCTCGGTCATGGGTGCGTTCGCCGAATTCGAGCGCGCCCTGATCCGGGAGCGGCAGCGCGAAGGCATTGCGGTCGCCAGACAACGCGGTGCTTATCGCGGGCGGAAACGTTCCCTCTCCGACGAAATGGTCGCCGAGCTGCACCGCCGTGTTGATGACGGCGAGCGCAAGGCCGTCATCGCCCGTGACCTGGGGATCAGTCGCGAAACCCTCTACCAGTATCTCCGCGCTGCCACCTGAGCCGGTTTCACCCAGCCTCGCTCACCCTTAGGCTTGTCTGATTGATACGACCAATGTCACGTCTCTTGAATTGCTTGAATCATATCAATGAGGATTGGAGGTCTCCTTCGTCAAACGAATGGCAAGAGCGCGACCGATTGCCGCTGCGGCGACTGGCTGGACGGCGCTTGGCGGAAATGGTGCAACCGAACTAGCATTGATCTCGCAAAGCGCATAGGAGCCATCGCTGATGGCTTCACCAGGGCGAAATAGGAAGTCGGCGTCCCAAAGAAGCGGAAGATCGTGGTCGACGATCGACAGCAACCTTTGCATCTCTGGAATCCAGCGATCCTCCATCGCTTTCCGTAAGGCTGCGAAGCGCGTCACCTCCGGTCCGAACATGGCGCGGCCCATCGGCTGTGGGGTTGACGACGTTGTATCAATGGCCGTTGGCGTCATCAGCGCAGTGATCAGGTTGTGCCCAAAGCCAACCACTCGGTGCCCGCACACGTAGCAGCGGACCATGCCCTCGGACGACTGCGGCTGATAAGCCTGATCGATCAGCACGCCGCCGTCGTTTAGAAACGGCACCCACCTTTCCAAGCACTCGGCTAGGC
>NZ_VDBZ01000001.1:3152332-3242575 GCF_007693735.1 Sphingobium sp. B2 | reverse complement strand
TGCTGGCAGCGCCCCGTCCGGTGAAAAGCCCTCTAGGCCCGACCTGCCGACCCGTCAAATGCTTTTTGCAATTTTATTTCAGAAATTTTTGGCGTTTGGAGGCTAGACGGGGCGGACGGCCATCATGGCCATGGGTGATCGAGACTATGAGTTTGCAGGATGCCGACGCGAACGATGCGGGGTTTGGCGCACGCATAAGAAGCGCGATTTTCTGGCGTTCGGGAAGCCAGATCGTGTCGCAGATGATGAGCTGGGTGGTGACGCTGGCGGTCATCCGCCTGCTCGATCCGAGCGATTACGGCCTGTTCGCGATGACCCAGGTGATCTTGAATTTCGCCACCTTCCTCAACGGCTATGGGCTGGTCAGCGCACTGGTGCAGTCGGACAAGCTGGATTCGCACCGCCTGCGGCAAGCCTTCACCATCATGCTGCTGCTCAATGGCAGCCTGGCCTTGCTCCAGCTGGGAATCGCCCCGATCGCGTCGGATTATTACGACCAGCCGATGGTCGCCGACCTGCTGCGGGTGCAGGCTTTGCTCTACCTCTCCACCCCCTTCATCTCGATTCCCGAAGCGATCATGGGACGGGCGCTCGATTTCAAGCGGCCTGCCCTGGTCAACCTGATCGCCGCCATCGCCTCCGCCGCCGTGGCGCTGGTCGGCGCGCTGTCGGGCTGGGGCGTATGGACATTGGTGTTCGCGCCGATCGCGGGCTTCTGGGTCAAGGGGCTGGGCTATGTGCTGGCGACCGGGTTCCGGCCGATTCCCACATTCGATTTTCGCGGCACTGGCGCGATGGTCGCCTATGGCGCTTCGCTGCTGGGCGGCCAGCTTTTCTGGATCATCCAGAGCCAGGCGGATATTTTCATCGGCGGGCGCGTGCTGGAGCCGCACCAGCTGGGCCTTTATGCCGAAGCGCTGTTCCTGACCCAGATTTTCGTCAGCAAATTCATCCCGCCGCTCAACGACGTCGCCTTTCCCGCCTATGCGCGGATGCAGAAAGACCCATCGCGTGTCGCCTGGTCCTTTTGCAAGGCGGTGCGGCTGCTGCTGCTCATATCCTGCCCGGTCTATCTGGGCATGGCCGTGACCGCAGAGCCTTTGGTCGAAACATTGTTCGGGGCGAAATGGCTGGAGATGGCCCCCTTCGTCGCGGTGCTGGCGCTGGCCATGCCGTTCATGACGTTGCAGGTGATGTTCGCGCCGGTCAGCAATGCGCTGGGCCGCCCCGGGACGACCGCGCGAATCGCGGGCGTCGGCGCGGTGCTGATGCCGGTCGCCTTCCTCATCGGCATCTCTTTCGGCGCGATCGGCCTTGCCTGGGCGTGGCTCGGCGCGTTTCCGATCCTGACGATCGTGACGGCGCGGCTGGCCGGGGCGCCGATGGGCCTGCGCCTGATCGATCTGGTGCGGGCCGCCGCGCCGGGGCTGGGCTGCGCGATCCTGATGGCGGGCGTCGTGCTGGCGGTCGATCGCATCCTGCCGCCGCTAGCTGCGCCGGTGCGGCTTGCCGTGCTGGTGCCGACGGGGGGCATAGCCTTCCTCGCCGCGTTGATGCTGTGCGCGCGGGGCACGTTGATGGAACTGGTCGCGCTGGTGATTCGCCGCGCGCCGCCGGTTCAGGCGCCCGCCTGAAAGACGGGCTCGACAGGCGCAAGAGCGCGTGTCGANTGATTCGCCGCGCGCCGCCGGTTCAGGCGCCCGCCTGAAAGACGGGCTCGACAGGCGCAAGAGCGCGTGTCGAGCCCGTCTTTCAAGCGGTCTGGATATAGTCGCGCAGCGCAGCCGCTTCCGCCTCGATCCGGTCGATGCGGAACTTGACGAGATCGCCGATCGAAATCAGCCCGATCAATTCGCCGCCGACGATGACCGGCAGGTGGCGGATGCGCCGCTTGGTCATCAGCGACAGCCCCGCCATGACCGGCGTGTCGTCGTCAATGGTGATGGCAGGGGCAGTCATCACTTCCGCAACGGGACGCTCCAGCGCCGCTGCGCCTTCGGTCGCGACGCGATAGACCAGGTCGCGCTCGGAAAATATCCCGACCACCTGCCCGTCATCCACCACCGGCACGCAACCGATCCGCTGTTCCGCCAGCAGCGTCACGACGGACAGCACGCTGTCGGTCGATCGCACCTGGATGACGTCACGCCCCTTGCCCTCCAATATCGCCGCGATGGTCATGACCGCTCTCCTTTCCTGGACATTATGTCTCAATGCTTGATGATCACATTTTCGTGAGCCAAAGAAAAGAGATGACACGCAAACAAGCCCTCGACGATCCACAAATTGCCGCAGCCGCATGGACGCGGTTTCGCCGCATCATGCTGTGGATGGCTGCGGGGGGCGCGGCCTGCGTGGCGGCTTCGCTCATCTTCCTGCGGCTATGGGCCGGGCCGATGCCGATCCACATGATCATCGCCACGATTTTGGGCGTATGGTTGACCTTCATGCTGGGAACCGGCCTGATGGCGCTGGTTTTCCTGTCCAGCGGCACCGGGCATGATGAACAGGTAATCGACCGGATCAAGGATGAGGTGCCAGAGCATGACCAAGACGCGCGGTGATGTCGTGTTGCGCGTGATGCCGCGGCTGGCGGACATCAACGCCAATGGCCATATTTTCGGCGGCTGGGTACTCAGCCAGATGGACATTGCGGGCGGCATCATCGCCCATCGGATCGCGCAGGGCGCGGTTGCGACCGTGGCGATCGAAAGCATGAAGTTCATCACCCCCATATTGCTGGGGGATGTCGTGTCGGTCTACGCCCATGAGGAGCGGCGGGGCCGCACGTCGGTCGCCATCCGCATCGACGTGGTGGCGGTTCGCGGACCGCAGGAGGAGCAAGTGGATCTGACCAGCGGGCTGTTCACCTTCGTCGCGCTGGACGAAAATCACCGGCCCCGGCCCCTGCCCGACGCCTGAAAGCTCAGCGCGGCAAACGCCGCGTATAGGTAAGGTCGACCTTGCCATTGGCGGGGACTGTGACTCGCCAGATCCATGCATTGCCGCGCCGCTCCATGTCCTTCGGGCGGGGCTCTATGTCGTGCGGGATGGTGACTTCGGCGGTCACGTCGAACGGCCGGGCGTTGCTGAGCGCGATCGTCCAGTCCGGGCGCTCGCGCGTCGACCCCGTCGGCCGCACCGCGATGCGGACGTCCGCACTTTCAGCGAGGTCATAGTCGATCCGTTCCCCTTCCGCCTTGTCGCCAATGTCCGCCTCTCCGGCCAGCAGGCGCATATCGTCCACCCGCTCGAAAACCGCGACGCGCCCTGACGGCATGGGCAGGCCAAGGCCATCATCCTTGCGATTGTGTAGCCGCAACCGCAGCGTCATCGGCCGGGATTCGCCCGCGCCCGATGCCCCGCTGACCGTCGCTGCGTAAAGACGCTCGACCTTGACGCCGGGCTGGCGCAGCAGCGCGACCTGCTTCTGGCTGCTGGCCGCGACCGTCACGGACACGGGCACGCGGTAGAATTTCAGATCGCCCAGATCCTCCTGTTCCGCCACGACAGGCGCGGGCGGCGGCGGAGCGGCAACAGCCATCGGCGAAAAGACCGCTCCGGTCGCGCGCTGCCCCGTCACCACGATCTCCTGCGCGCCGCCCGCCATCATTGCCGGGGGCATCTCGACCGGAAACAGGTTCCAGCGCGGATGGGTGCTGGTAATGTCCATCGGCCAGCAGGTCAGGCGCAGCGGGCCGCCGGTGGGCCGTGGCTGATCCCCGCGTGGCTGGCGATGGGGCTGTCCGGCAATGACGTTGAGCTGGGCGTCGGCAAAGCCGGTGACGCCGCCATTGGCGACCGTCAGCCACGCCATCAGGTCCAGCCTGCTGCCATCCCCCTGCATGTCGGCGACATAGGAAGCGGACCAGTCGAACCCTTCGGCCAGATAGGTGAGTTGCAACGTCGCGCGGGTCGCCCGGTCGCTGGTCGCAATCACCGACAGCGTCGGACGCGGCGACAGATCCTTGGGTGCCTGTGGGTAGAGCATCCTTTCGGGCAGGCCGCTGCACCCCAGCGCTTCATAGCCCTGCTCTGTGTGGACGATCACACCGCCGGTCGGCCCGGCGCTCAGTATCGCGTCCTGCTCGGTCACCTTGCCGGTGGCGCGGTCGGTGCGGCGCAGCGTGACGCGGCGCTTGAGATAGGCGTCGACCAACCCTGCGGGCGACAGCAGCCGCGCATCGCGATTCTTCTCCCGCACGCCGCGCGGCATGCCGGTCAGGATGGCGGTTTCGGGCATCAGCCCTTCGGCCACCCCTTCGAACCGGACCACCGATTCGCCCTGCGGCAGATCGACCGTGCGGGTTTCGGTGACCAGTGCATAGCCGCCCGGCCAGTTACGATCGATCGCGCCAGCCGCGCGGTCCGGCGCGCGATATACGGTGACCGATACCGCATCGATCCGGGTGGAAATGACGGTATCGGCCTGCACCGATGGAGCAATGACACAAAGAGACAGCGTCAAAAGCCAACCCGCGAAGGCGGGAACAGGCGCCCAATATCGCAAAAGCCGCACTACGACCCGCTTCAGTAGCGCGATTCGAACGTGACGGTCAGGTCGACCGACCCGTTGGCCGGGACCGGCACGCTCCATTCCATCCGGTCGGCCGACACGCGCCGCCCTTCGACGCTCTGCGCGGTGACGCGGGTGTCGCCCCACAGCCCGTCCTGCGCCAGATCGATCGTGATCGCTTCGGGCCGGGCGTTGGTCAGCGTATAGCGCATCCGTGTTTCCCAGCGCGATCCGCCCTTGTTCATGCGCTGTTCGACCGTTGGCCGGACCTTGCCGTCGAACGCCTCGCCCGTGCGCAGCGCCATCGACGATCCCATCGGCGTATGGTCGATGCTGTTTTCACCGATGAATTGCGGATCGCCGCGCGCGTCGCGCATATAGACGCGAATCGTGCCCGCGGGCAGTTGATCGCCAAGCCCGCCCTGTTTGGATGTCGAGAATTTCAGCACGCTCGACGCACTCAGCGGTTCGGCTGAACTGCCGAGCCAGGGGTTGAGATATTCATAGGTCGCCCGCGCGGGCGCGCCCTTTACGTCCAGAAAACTCACCTGTTTCTGCTGTGCGTTGGCAATCGTCGTGCGGCGCTCCAGCGGATAGAGATAATAGTCGCCCAGCCGTTCGCGCGGGCCGCTTTCTGTTCCCGCCTGGTCGATCGCGCCGCTGCCCGATTGCCACCAGTTGCGGCGACCGCCCCCATTGGCGGGATTGCCGGCGACCAGAATAGTCCGCGCATTGTTGAAGGTCGTGCCGGTATTGTTGGTCAGCGTGACCCAGCCCTGCATGTCCATCGCGCCCTTGGCGGCGTCGAACAGCGCGACATAATCGGCGGTCCAGCCCATATTGGGGGTCAGGTAGGACAAGCGGGTCGGTACCGTGCCGCCGCGCGCCGCATCGACCGTGACCGACAGGGTCGGCTTGGCGCGCAAATTGGGCGGCACCCGATCGAATATCACCCGCACCGGCAGGCCATCGTCGCGCAGAACCTCGATCCGCGCCCCGATCTGGAGCACGATGCCGCCATTGGCCGCGAGTATCTTGGCCCGCTCGCGCGTTTCCGCGCCGGTCGCGGGATTGGTCCGCACCAGCGTCACTTCCTGCCCGACGGCCTTGTCCATCAGCTTGTCGGGCGACAGCAGATCATAGTCGAAATTCTGTTCGACGATCGCGATGCCCGGCCCCGACAGGGTGACGGTTTCAGGCCGGATGCGCGCCGACACATCGGGAAATTCGATGCGATTGCGCCCCTGCGTCATCGCCAGTTGCCGGTCATCCTGCACCAGCGACTGGCCGCCATTATAGATGGTGACCGCAACATCGCCCTGGGCCGAAGCCCCGGTCGGATCGGCGGCGTCCTGCGCCAGCGCGGCAATGGGGAGGGCACATAAAAGCGGCACGAACAGGCGAAGGGCAGTCATGGGGCCAGGTCTCTCCCAACAATGTCGTCGCCTTGTGCCGCAAGCGGCCCGCCTTGGGAAGCGGGCATGAAAAAGGGGACGGCGCGCCTGGCGTCGTCCCCTTTTTCATGCCGGATGCGGCGAAGCGGCTTATTCGGCCGCCTGCGTCGTCGTGGCGCGGGGGCGGCGGGTGCGCTTCTTGGGCGCCTCCTCGCTGGCTTCGCTGTCATTGTCGGCCCGCGCGATCGAGGGCGGCAGGATCGCCATGTCCAGACCCTCGGTCGCTTCGGCGGCTGCCGGTTCGACGACCTTGCGCGGACGGCCACGGCGCGGACGGGGCGCCTCTTCGCTCTGCGGCGCGGGTGCCTGCTGGACGGGCGCAGCCTCTACGACCGGCGCTGCGACAGGCGCAGGCGCGGGCTGTTCGACCTGCGGCTGCGCTTCGGCAAAGACGGGACGGTCGCGACGCGGACGGTCACGGCGCGGGCCACGATCTTCACGTCCACGATCCTCGCGCCCACGATCCTCACGACTATCGCGTGATTCGTCCTGACGGCGATTCTGGTCGCGCTGCGGACGATCGCCCTGATCGCGCGTGGCACGGTCATTGTCGCGCGGGGCACGGTCCTGATCGCGCGGCGCGCGGTCATTATAGTCCCGTGGGGCGCGGTCGGGCTGTTCGCGCGGGGTGCGGTCATAGGAGGCAGAATCGGTGCGGAATTCGTCGACACCGTCGGCGACGCCGTCGAAATCGTCGCCATCCTCGTCGAAATTCTCGTCCGGGCGGCGGTGACGCTGCGGCTGATTGGCCTGCTGCTCTTCCTGCCGGGCGCGATTGTCGGCCAGGACGCGGAAATAATGGTCGGCAAATTGCAGATAATATTCCGCATTCACCCGGTCGCCCGCCATCTGGGCATCGCGCGCCATATTCTTGTATTTCTCAAGAAGCTGGGCCGCATTGCCCCGCGCGCGGTTGTCGATGCGGTTACCGCTATCGCCCCCGCCGCGATTGCCACCATTATTGGGACGTCCATTGTTATTATTGTTCCGGCCGCGATTGCGGCGACCGGCCTGCCGGTTGTTGATCAAGACATGATCCTTGCGTTCGCTGTCATCATATTGGCTGAAAACTCTGTTCCGTCGCCATCCCCAAGCACGGCCCGCACATCAGGCCGGATACGGCTCCGCAGGGCATGGCCGGTTCAAAGGGCCAGTGCCTCAAGATGCCAGCGGCGCCGGGCAGCAGCGCCGTCATGACTGTCAGGAGCGTAGAAAATGGCTTTTTCTATCAATGGCCTAAACTAACCATATCACGATATAGTGCCATCCCTGCTGTCGATGTAGAGACTTTCGCTGGAGAAACCAAGCAATTTCCGCTTGTCACGGCGTTAATTGCATTGCGCCTGTCCTTTTGGACATGGTTGCGACCAGACAACGATCATGCCCGGCAAGGTCTTGCAGCGCCCGGACGGTCAGCCCCGCATCGCCCAGCAGCGTAGAAACCGCATCCTTCTGATCATAGCCGATCTCGATCGCGGCCATGCCGTCCGGCGCGATCAGGCGGGGCAGGTCGGGCACGATCCGGCGATAGTCGTCCAGCCCCTCAACCCCCGCGAACAGCGCGCTGTCCGGCTCATGCAGCACATCGCCCGCCAGCGCGACGCTGCGCGCGATATAGGGCGGGTTGATCAGGATCAGGTCGAACCGCCCGTCAATGCCCTGCGCCCAGTCGCCGGGGCGGAAGGTCGCGCGGCCCGCCAGCCCCAGCCGTTCCGCATTGCCTTGCGCCACCGCCAGCGCGCCGGGCGAAGCGTCGACGCCCAGGCCATGGGCATCGGGCCATTCGCTCAGCGCCGCCAGCAGCAACGCGCCGGAGCCTGTGCCAAGGTCGAGGATGGATCGCGGCGCGCGCGCCGTGAAATGGGCGACCGCCGCCTCGATCAGCGTTTCGCTGTCCGGGCGCGGGATAAGGACGTCGGGGGTGACGGCCAGGCTGATCGTCCAGAAATCGCGAAAGCCCGTAATATAGGCAACCGGCTCCCCCGCGACGCGGCGATCCGTCAGCGCCGCAAAGCCGGGCGGGACGCGCAGGTCGCGCTGGCGCAGCAGCAATGCGTTGCGCGAAAGACCCAGCGCATGGGCCATCAGCAATTCCGCGTCCAGGCGCGGCGTGTCGCTAGCGGCGCTGATCCGGGCAGTGGCGGCGCGCAGGGCGTCGGCCATGCCCCCGTCCCCTGCGATGCCGCTCAACCGATCCCGTCCAGTTGCGCCAGCCGGGCGGCTTCATCCTCCGCAATCAGCGCGTCGATCACTTCGGCCAGCCCCGGCCCTTCCAATATTTCCGGCAGGCGATGCAGCGTCAGGTTGATGCGATGGTCGGTGACGCGCCCTTGCGGGAAATTATAGGTGCGGATGCGTTCGGAACGGTCGCCCGATCCCACCATCGCCTTGCGCGCGCCGGCCTGCTCGCTCTGGGTGCGTTCGCGTTCGGCTTCGTAGAGGCGCGCGCGCAGCACCTGCATCGCCTTGGCCTTGTTCTTGTGCTGGGACCGTTCGTCCTGCTGGATCACGACCAGACCGCTGGGCAAATGGGTGATGCGGACCGCCGAATCGGTGGTGTTGACATGCTGACCGCCAGCGCCCGACGCCCGATATATGTCGATCTTCAGGTCGCTGTCGGCGATCTGGACGTCGACTTCCTCCGGCTCCGGCAGCACCGCGACGGTCGCCGCCGATGTATGGATGCGCCCGCCGCTTTCGGTGACGGGCACGCGCTGGACGCGGTGGACGCCGCTTTCAAACTTCAGTTTCGCAAACACGCCGGTGCCGGTGACGGACGCGACGACTTCCTTATACCCGCCCGCTTCGGAGGGGTTGGCGGACATCAGCTCCATCTTCCAGCCGACCGAATCGGCATAGCGCTGATACATGCGGAACAGGTCGCCCGCGAACAACGCCGCCTCGTCCCCGCCAGTCCCGGCGCGGATTTCCAGCATGGCCGGGCGCGCATCGGCCGAATCGCGGGGCAGCAATTGCAGCGCCAGCGCCCGTTCGGCGGCAGGCAGCTGGCTTTTGAGGATCTGCATCTCCTCCTGCGCCATTTCGCGCATCAGCGGGTCCGCGTCCGCGTCCGCGCCCCCCGTCATATAATCGAGCGCGGCCAGTTCCTGCCGCAAACGGCGCACTTCATGCGCGGCGCGGGCCACCGGCTCGATCTCGGCATATTCCTTGGACAGGCGCACAAACGCATCGGCGGGCAGATCGGCCCGCGTCATCGACGCCTGCACCTCATCCCGGCGCGCCTCGCTCTGCGCAATGCGTTCGGCGGAGATGTGCATTAACGGGCTTCCCCCAATCCGTTCGGGCTGAGCCTGTCGAAGCCCTGCCCTGCCCTGCGCGCAGCAGAACGACGGCCCTTCGACAGGCTCAGGGCGAACGGGGGTGGGGTAGCGCGATGGGCGGAGGTTAGCATTAGTCGGCGATTGCCTTGGTGGGGTCGAAATTGCGCAGCAAAGTCTCCACGAAGCTGGGATTGGCAACTAAAGGATAGTCACCAAGCGCCTCGATTTTGCAGCGCTCCTGCGACCCGTCCATGAGATTGCGAACCGTCACTTCGCCCCCCGCCAGTTCATCGTCGCCTATAATGATGGCAGTTTGTGCGCCGGATGCATTAGCCCGCTGCATCCGCTTCTTCATGTTGCCACGAAAACCCATGTCGGCAACGATACCGGAACGGCGCAGACTGGCGATGATGCCGATCGCCGCCGTCTCGGCCGCCTCGCCCATCGGGATGATCGCAACGTCGATCTTATGACTTTCCGGCGCATCCACCAGCATCGCCAGCCGCTCGATC
The DNA here is from genome assembly GCF_007693735.1 of Sphingobium sp. B2. NCBI lineage: Bacteria > Pseudomonadati > Pseudomonadota > Alphaproteobacteria > Sphingomonadales > Sphingobiaceae > Sphingobium > Sphingobium sp. B2. Next base: position 3,232,812 of record NZ_VDBZ01000001.1, on the reverse strand, counting down.
CCCGCTGCCCAACCGACCGCAGGCGTCGCCGGGCCGCCCAGATTCTCGATCAGCCCGTCATAGCGCCCGCCACCCAGCACCGTGCCTTGCGCGCCCAGCCGGTCGGTGACGAACTCGAACGCGGTGTGGCGGTAATAATCGAGGCCGCGGACCAGCCGGGCATTGCGTTCCCATGCGACGCCCGCCGCATCCAGGCCGCTCGTCACCTTCTCGAAAAAGCTGCGCGCTTCATCGGTCAGATAGGCGTCGATGTCGGGCGCGCTGTCGGCGACGGGGCGGTCGCGCGGGTCTTTGCTGTCGAGGATGCGCAAGGGGTTCTTCGCCAGCCGATCGACGCTGTCCTCCGACAAGTCCCCGCGATGCGCCTCGAAATGCGCGATCAGCGCGGCGCGCCAGGCTTCCCGGCTGGCCGCGTCGCCCAGCGTGTTGAGCGTCAGCGTCACGCCGTCGTCAATGCCCAGTTCCTTGAGCAACTGGTCCGCGAACACCAGCAATTCGACGTCCGCGCCCGGCTCGGCCGCGCCGATGATTTCGGCGTCGAGCTGGTGAAACTGGCGGAAGCGGCCCTTTTGCGGCCGTTCGTAGCGGAACAGCGGCCCATGCGTCGCCACCTTGAGCGGCGCATATTGCTGCCAGCCCTCGGTAATATAGGCGCGGCTGATCCCGGCGGTAAATTCCGGGCGCAGCGTGATGGAATCGCCGCCGCGATCCTCGAACGTGTACATTTCCTTCGACACGACGTCGGTGGATTCGCCCAGCGACCGGGCGAAAACGGCAGTGGATTCGAATACCGGCACCTCTACCCGCTGAAAGCCGTAAAGTTTGCGCACCCGGTCAAAGGTTGCGACCACATGCGCAAAGCGTTCTGCAAACGCTTCTGCTGTGCCGCCCAACATGTCTTGCGTGCCGCGAACCGGGCGCGGGGTTTCGATTTTCGCCATATGCCGGGCCTTTAGCTTCATTTCAGGCCGGTTGAAATGAATATTTGGGTCGGCGCAAGGGGTGGACGAGGCCAAGAGACAAGGCCATTGTGACGGCATGAGGGCCGTCCGGCCCAGCCTGTATTTTCGGAGACGTTCATGATCCGCAGCCTTGCTGCCGCCCTTTGCCTGACAACGGGCATTTCCCTGGCGATCGCCAGCCCGCTAGCCGCCCAGGAAGCGATCCGGTCCAAGCCCACCGCCCTGCCGGTCAACGACGCAACCCCCGCGCCAAAGGACATTCCCTATCCCGGCGGCACCATCAGGCTGGAGGTTGACGCCAGCGACACGACCCAGCGCATCTTCCGCGTGAAGGAGACGATCCCGGTCGCGACCAGCGGGCCGATGACGCTGCTGATGCCCGAATGGTTGCCGGGCAATCACGCCCCGCGCGGCCAGCTGGAAAAGCTGAACGGCCTGACCTTCACCGCCGATGGCAAGCCGCTGAGCTGGAAGCGCGATCCGCTGAACGTCTACGGCTTCGTCATCGACGTGCCGCAGGGGACGAAACAGGTCGTCGCCCAGTTCCAGTTCCTGTCCGCGACCGCGGGCAATCAGGGCCGCGTCGTCGTGACGCCCAAGATGCAGAATATCCAGTGGGAGGCGGTCTCGCTCTATCCGGCGGGCTATTATACCCGCCAGATTCCGGTGCAGGCGACCGTCACCTATCCCGCCGGCTGGCAGGCCGCGACCGCGCTGCGGGGCAAGCGGACCGGCGATACCGTCGCCTATGACGTGATCGACTATGAAGCGTTGCAGGATTCGCCAGTCTTTGCCGGCGAGCATTTCAAGGCGGTGGATCTGGGCAACAATGTCACGCTCAACATCGTGGCCGATGATGCCGACGAACTGGTCTATACCCCGGAGCAGATCGCCAAGCACAAACGCCTGGTGGACGAAGCGGGCGCGCTGTTCGGCAGCTATCATTTCGACCATTATGATTTCCTGCTGGCCATCACCGACGAAATGGGCGGCATTGGCCTGGAGCATCATCGCAGCTCGGAAAATCAGGTCGAACCGGGCTATTTCAAGAAATGGAGCGATGGCGAGGCGTTGCTGGACCGCAACCTGCTGCCCCATGAATTCACCCATAGCTGGGACGGCAAGTTCCGCCGCCCCGACCTGCTATGGACCCCCGATTTCCGCACGCCGATGCAGGACAATCTGCTGTGGGTCTATGAAGGGCAGACGCAATTCTGGGGCTATGTGCTGGGCGCGCGGTCGGGCCTGTTCACCAAGCAGGAAACGCTCGACGCCTATGCCCAGATCGCGGCCAAGCTGGACACCACGGTCGGTCGGCAATGGCGGCCGATGGAGGATACGACGCATGATCCCATCATTTCCGCCCGCCGGCCCAAGGGCTGGGTCAGCTGGCAGCGGTCGGAGGACTATTATAATGAAGGGCTGATGATCTGGCTGGAGGCGGACGCGATCATCCGCAAGCAGACCAGGGGCGCCAAGGGGCTGGACGATTTCGCCAAGGCCTTTTTCGGCGTGAAGCCGGGCGAGTGGGGCGAACTTGTCTATAATCGGCAGGACGTCATCAACACGCTGAACGGCATCGCGCCCTATGACTGGGCCGGCTTCTTCCAGACCTATGTCGACAGTCCGACGCGCGAAACGCCCAAGGGCGGCTTTACCATGGGCGGATACAAGCTGGTCTATGGCGACACCCCCAACGCCATTACCAAAGCGGCCGAAGGCGCGAACAAGATTGTCGACCAAAGCTATGGCATCGGCCTGATCGTCAAGAATGACGGCGAAATCAGCAGCGTCATCTGGGACAGCCCGGCATTCAAGGCGGGCCTGCTGGTCGGTGCCAAGATCGTGGCAGTCAATGGCGATGAATATTCGGGCGATGTGTTCAAGGCGGCGATCAAGGCCAAGGCGCCGTTCCAGATCATCCTAAAGAAGGACAAATATTACCGCACTTTGTCACTCGATTATTCGGGCGGGCTGCGCTATCCGCGCCTCGAAAAGACAGGAGAGGGTGAGGGCAGCCTCGACAAGCTGCTCAAACCGAAAACATAAACACCCCGAAGCCAAGTGCAACAAAAGGCGTATCCATGAATATCGAACTGATTCCGGTTGGCGATGATCCGCCCAACAGCCTGAATGTCATCATCGAAGTTCCGGTCGGCGGCGAACCGGTGAAATATGAGTTCGACAAGGCGTCGGGCGCGCTGTTCGTGGATCGCATCCTGCACACGCCGATGCGCTATCCGGCCAATTACGGCTTCGTGCCGCACACGCTGTCGCCCGATGGCGATCCGCTGGACGCACTCGTCATCGCGCGTTCGCCCTTCGTCCCCGGTTCGGTCGTCCGCGCACGCCCGATCGCGGTGCTGAACCTGGAAGATGAAGCGGGCGGCGACGAAAAGCTGGTCTGCGTGCCGGACAACAAGACCTTCCCTTATTATGCCGACGTGGGCGAAAAGGATGACCTGCCCGGCATCGTGATGGAACAGATCGAACATTTCTTCACCCATTACAAGGACTTGGAAAAGACCAAATGGGTGCGGATCGGCACCTGGGGCGGCGCTGAGGACGCCCGGCAGATCACGCTGGAAGCCATTGCCCGCTATCAGGCGACCAAGAAGGACTGAAACGTCCGCTTGTCCGACCGAATCGAAAAGGCCGCGCGGTGCAAACTGCGCGGCCCTTTTTGTGGCAATGCAGTCCCGCAACATCCTCCCCTGCAAGGGGGTGGGGACCGTTCGCGAAGCGAATGGTGGAGGGGTATCCCCTCTGCAAGGGCAGGATTGTCATGAAGCGCAGTCCGCCTGCCTGCTATTGGCATCGTCAAAGGGTTGCGGCAGGCAACGCAATGCGTAGGGTAGCGGGCATGAGATTCCGCCCGCTCGGCCTGCTGGCCCCCATCGCCCTTATCGCCACCCTGCCGCTGCCCGCCATGGCGCGCGAGCCAGTATCGACCAACGCCACCGTCTCCGCCGCCGATCCGCGCGCCGCTGCCGCCGGGCAGGAAATATTGCGCAAGGGCGGCAGCGCGACGGACGCGGCCATCGCGATGATGCTGACGCTCAATGTCGTCGAACCGCATAATAGCGGCATCGGCGGCGGCGGTTTCCTGATGCATCATGACGGGCAGAGCGGTGTGCTGGAATCGATCGACGGTCGCGAAACCGCGCCCGCCGCCGCCCGGCCCGATCGCTTCATGGGCGCCGATGGCAAGCCGTTGTCCTTCCGCAACGCCTGGCCCGGCGGCTATTCCGTCGGCGTGCCGGGCAATCTGCGTCTGGCGTGGGACGCCCACAGGAAATGGGGCAAGCTGCCCTGGGCCGACCTGTTCCAGCCCGCGATCCGCGCGGCGGAGGAGGGATTTGAGGTACGCCAGCGGCTCGACACGGCAATGAAGGCGGTGGCGGGGGTCTGGGCCGACTTCCCCGAAATCCAGAAATATTTCTGGATCGACGGCAAGCCCGCGCCGATGGGCACGATCCTCAAAAATCCGCCGCTCGCCGCGCTGTTCAAACGGATCGCGGCGGAGGGGCCGGACGCCTTCTACACCGGCGACAATGCCCGGCTGATGGCGCAGGCGGTCACCAACGCCCCCAAAAACCCGGTGCCGATGACCGAAGCGGACATCGCCGCCTATCAGGCCAAGCCACGCAAGCCGGTCTGCGGGACATATCGCGTCTATACCGTGTGCGGCATGGGCCCGGCATCGGGCGGCGGCATTACCGTGCTCCAGATATTGGGCATGGTGGAGCGCTTTCCGCTTAGCGCTTGGGGCAAGGATGATCCGCGCTCCTGGCACGTCATCGGCGAAGCGATGCAACTGGCCTATGCCGATCGCGGCACCTGGCTTGGCGATCCCGATTTCGTCGCCGTGCCGATCAGCGGCCTGATCGACCCGACCTATCTCAAGCAACGCTCCGCCCGCATCCGCCTCAACAAGGCGCTCAATGACTATCAGCCCGGCACCCCGCCCGGCGCGCAGCCGCGCACCGCGTCGCTGCCCCAGCCCGAAAGCGGCACCAGCCATTTCGTCGCGGTCGACCGCAATGGCGACATCGCCGCCTGGACATCCACCATCGAAAGCTTTTTCGGCAGCCAGCTGGTCGCCAACGGCGTCATCCTCAACAATGAACTGACCGATTTCAGCTTCACGCCGGAAAAGGATGGCGCGCCGGTCGCCAACGCCGTGGGGCCGGGCAAGCGGCCCCTCTCCTCCATGTCGCCCACCATCGTCTATGATGCCAAGGGGACGCCCATCTTCACCGTCGGCGCGGCGGGCGGCAAGACCATCATCATGCAGGTGGCCAAGGCGCTGATCGCCCATTTCGACTGGGGCATGTCGGCGCAGGATTCGATAGCGACGGGCCTCATCTTCTTCAACGGCGACGGGCTGGTGCTCGAACAGGGCACCGGGCTGGAAGCGATGCAGGCGCCGCTGGAGAAGCTGGGCCACCGCGTCACCGTCTCGCGCCTTGGCCTGAAAGCCAACGCCGCCGAACGCGCGCCCGATGGCCACTGGATCGGCGCCGCCGACCCGCGCAGCCCCGGCGTGTCGTTGCAGGAGTGAAACCTAACCGTCACCCCAGCGAACGCTGGGGTCTCTCTGCCTTCTTTGCCTGAGCGCCGAAGAAAGGGATGACGACTATTGTTGCATCACCCCTTCAAATCCAGCCCGGCGACGTTGAAGGCAAAGGGCGCGCTCTGATCCTTCGGCCCGGTCACCAGATTGACCGATACCGTCTGCGCCTTGGCGATCGCCTCATAGGCATTTTGCGACGGCAATATCTCGATCCCGTCCTTGGCGTCGGTCATCCGCCCCTTCCAGCGCAGCGGCCGACCGCCATCGGCCGTCGCGGTCACGGCGCAATCGGACAGGTCGCACTGGAACGGCGCGCCGACCAGCTTCACCGTCACCGACTTTTCGCCATTGTCCATCGGCTGGACCAGCATGACCGCGAACGTGTCCGCCGCCGTCATCGTCGGCACCGCATTGGCGCTGCCAATATAGGCCAGCTTGGGCTTGCCGCCCGACCCGGCCTCATATTTCCACGTCTGGCCGATCGTGTCGCGCTGGGTCGGCCCCTTGTCGCCCGACGAACAGGCCGCGAGCATCCCGATGGCTGCGATGGCGATGAAATGGCGCATGACTGAATCTCCTTGTCGGGACATTCAACGCCGCAACTTGATGCAGGTTTCCCTTTAAGCGCTGTACCGCGCCGCTGTGTCGCGGATCAGGGCGATCATGTTGGGGATGCCCTGGGTCCGGTTGGAACTCAGCTGATTTTTGAGGTCGAACGGGGCCAGCGCCCCCTCTATGTCCGCCGCGCCGATCATGGCGGGACTTTTGTCCTGCACGGTCAGCAGCACCAGCGCGATGATCCCCTTGGTAATCGCGGCGTTGCTGTCGGCCAGGAAATGCAGCCTCCCATCGTCCAGCACGGTGGGATAGACCCACACTGCCGCCGAACAGCCACGCACCAGCGTCGCATCGGTCTTGAGCGCGTCGGGCATGGGTTCGAGCGCCCGGCCCAGATCGATCAGCAGACGATAACGGTCGTCCGCGTCCAGAAATTCATATTCGTCGTAAATATCGGCCAGGGCGCTTGGATCGGTCATGGCCGCCCATATAGGGGGATTATCGCGGGGGGAAAGCCCTCAAACCGTTCGCCCTGAGCCTGTCGAAGGGCCGTACTTCTATTGAAAGCAAGCGCTAGGCTTCAACAACCCCGGATCACGTCCGGGGCCGAACGGGGAAAGAGCAGCTTACAAATCCACGCCCGCCGCGATCGCTTCCAGCTTGCGGATGCGTTCCTTAAGGTCGGCGACCTCGATCCGCGCGGCGGCAGACGGGGGCGCGCTCGCTTCGCCGCGATGCCCCAGTTCCGCGCGCTTCAATTCCAGCCAGCCGTTCCAGCCGCGCAAAGTGGCCATGGTCACGATGGAAAGGCCGGCCAGTCCGGCCAATGCAATCGTCAGATAGAGAGCGGGGTCCTGCATGATAGCCTCCCTGGGCTTTGGGCCGCGTTCAATCGCGGTCCCGCAATTTCTCGAATTCGCGTTCCAGTGCGCTGGTGCCATCGGTCGCCAGACGCTCCAGCACCGCGACGCGGTCCTTCAGCGCCTTCACCTCTGCACGCAGCCGTTCGGCTTCCGGGTCCGGCCCGCGGGCGATGAATTCTTCGCCCTTGTGCCGGCGCACGACGCCATATTTGGCGCGCAGGACGCTGGCGATAGCGGTGATCGCAATGATGGCGACGACCATTTCAAACGGGTTCATGATGATTTCTCCCTTTGACCGCGCGCTCAGTTGGCCGGGCTGCGCAGCCGTTCGATTTCGCGATTGAGTTGGTGGCTTTCGTCGGTGACGATCCGCTCGACCACGGCCAGCCGATCCTTCATCGATCCGATTTCGGCGCGCAGCTGGGCATTTTCCTGGCTGAGCAGCTTCACCCGCTCGACCATTTCCTCATTCTTCTGCGGATAGACCGCCTGCCCCCATGCGCCGTCGAGCGGATAGCCGTTCTTGACGCGCAGCCAGGTCGTGAACACCCAGCCAACGATCGCCAGCGATCCGACGGCAAAGACGACCGGCGCGAAATCTGCAAATGGAAACATGATCTCTACTCCCTTGCACCGCGCTCAGCGCAGCCCCTCGATTTCGCGCGCGGTGCGGATGGCCGGATCGGTGGCGATCCGTTCCAGCACGGCGATGCGTTCCTCCAGGCGGCTGATGCGGCCCATCAGCTTTTCGTTTTCACCCGACAACAGGGCGATTTTTCGACCAGCGTCGCCGTCCGTTCGATCAACGGTGCCGGTCCATTCATTTTCCACCGGATAACCGTGGCGGGCACGGACCCAGGTGGTGAACATCCAGCCCAGGGTCGACATGGCGATGATCGCCAGGACAAAGAAAGGTCCACCGAAATTCATGGGTTTAACTCCCTGTTATTCTGCCCGGGATCTGCTCAGCGCAGGCTGTCGATCTCGTCCGCCAGGCGCGTGTTGCGGCTGGTATAGTAGATTTCGATGTCAGCCAGGCGGCGGTCGATGTCGCGGAACTTGGACCGGACATCGCGGGTGGAGCGGGTCGGATTGGTCCGCACGCCCTGCCAGAATTTCTCGTCATCCCGGTCCGAATAGAGGCCCTTGGGCTTGTCATCGGCGAAATAGACAGCGGCGAAATAGGCGATCAGCGTCCAGGGGAAAGCCCCCATCAGGGTGATCAGCACCGCGCCGACACGAACCCAGACGACGTCGATCCCGCTATAGTCGGCGATGCCAGCGCACACGCCCGACCATTTGCCATTGGCCTTGTTGAGGTAGAATTTGGTGCGGCGGGCGGTCATCTCAGTTCCTCCGGTCGAAGCTGTAATCATCGTCGCCCAGGTCGGCATCGGGTGCCGGGCGGCGCGGACGGAAATCGGGGTTGTCGGCGGCGACGATCCGTTCGACCGTCATCAGCCTTTCTTCCAGGCGGCGGGCGAGAAGGTGGAGTTCATCCAGCAGCTTCTCATCCTCGTCGGTGATCTTGGGCGCCTGCTTCCATTTGGTGACATAGTGGAAGATAAGCCACGGCATGCCGATGAACAACATGCCGCAGATCATGATGGGCAGGAATATGTCCTCCATGATATCAGGCTCCCTTGTTCATGGACGCCTTGAGCGCTGCCAGATCGGCGTCCACCTTGTCGGCGGACTTCAGCTCTGCAATCTCTTCCTCCAGCGTCTTGGGCGTGCCGCCCAGCGCCATCGCATCGGCGCGGCCTTCGGCCAGATCGACCCGGCTTTCGAGCATGTCGAAGCGCGCAAAAGCCTCGTTCACCTTCTCACCGGCATAGGCTTCGCGCACCCGCAGGCGGTTTTCCGCGCTCTGCATCCGGGTGACCAGGCTGTTCTGGCGGGCGCGGGCTTCGCGCAGCTTGCCCTGCAGCTTGGAAATATCCTCTTCGGCGGCTTTGAGCGCTTCGTCGAGGGTTTCGATCTCATGGGCCAGATGCTCGGCCATGTCGGTCGCCTTCTGGCGTTCGACCAGGGCCGCCTTGGCCAGATCCTCGCGATCCTTGGACAAGGCCAGCTGCGCCTTCTCGGTCCAGCTGTCCTGCAGGGCCGTCAGCTTGGCGATGTGGCGGCGCATTTCCTTCTGGTCGGCGATCGTGCGGGCGGCGGACGCGCGCACCTCGACCAGGGTTTCCTCCATTTCGAGGATGATCATGCGGATCATCTTCGCCGGGTCTTCGGCCTTGTCGAGCAGGTCGGTGACGTTGGCGGCGATAATGTCGCGGGTGCGGGAAAAAATACCCATCTGAACTTCACTCCTTATCTTATGCTTTGGGGACGGCGACCTTAGGCCAGATAGCACAGGGCCATGGGGGCCGCCTGACTGGCGGACGCCGGCGCTTCGCTGGCGCGGGCCGGGCCGACCGCTGACAGGATCAGGGTCGATCCGAACAGCAGCGCAGCGACTGCGACCGACATCAGCTGGCCGATTTCGCGAATGCTGTTGTTGTTCTTTTCCATGATATAACTCCCTGAACCTTGGCCTTCGTGACGTTCCGCTTGTGTCTGTGCGGATTGCCTGTAGCTTTGCAGGGGCCGTGCCAATTTCGAAAAAGCGCGGATTTGCGCCATTTTTCCGCCCTTTTCCAGGCCCGTGCCAGAATATTCCTTGCCAAAAGGTGGGAAATTTCACCATAAGTTGGGACATGGAGAAAAATACCCAATTTGTCGGCCAGTCCTTCGCCTTTCTCGACGCGGTCGAACTGGCGGGCCGCGCGGCCGAACTCAACCGCCCGGTGCTGGTGATCGGCGAGCGCGGGACCGGCAAGGAACTGATTGCCGAGCGGCTCCATCACCTCTCCCCGCGCTGGGGCGAACCGCTGATCGTCATGAACTGCGCCGCCCTGCCCGAAACCCTCATAGAAGCCGAACTGTTCGGCCATGAACAGGGCGCGTTCACCGGCGCGAACCGCGCCCGGCCCGGCCGGTTCGAGGAAGCCGATGGCGGCACGCTGTTTCTGGACGAATTGGGTACGCTTTCGATGGCGGCGCAGGAAAGACTGCTGCGCGTGATCGAATATGGCGAAGTCACCCGGATCGGCGCGTCGAAACCGCTGCGGGTGGACGTGCGGATCGTGGCGGCGACCAATGATGATCTGCCCGCCGCCGCCGATGCCGGGCGCTTCCGCCCCGACCTGCTCGATCGGCTGAGTTTCGAAGTTATCACCCTGCCACCCCTGCGCGCGCGGGAAGGCGATATTCCGGTGCTGGCCGACCATTTCGGGCGGCGCATGGCCGCCGAACTCAACTGGCCGCAATGGCCCGGCTTCTCCCCCGTCTGCGCCGCGCAACTCGAAGCCTATGGCTGGCCCGGCAATGTCCGCGAACTGCGCAATGTGGTGGAACGGGCCGTCTATCGCTGGGACGAACCGGGCAAGCCGATCGACCGCCTGACCTTCGATCCCTTCGCCTCCCCCTGGAAGCCCAAACCATTGATGCCCGGCGCGCCCGCGCCATCGGGCGACAGCACCCCCGCGCCAGCGCCCGCCCCCGCCACTGAAACCATCAGCGACCTGAAAGCCGCCGTCGACGCCCACGAAGCCGCCATCATCCGCGCCGCGCTAGACCGCCACCGCTACAACCAGCGCGCCACCGCCAAGGGGCTGGGACTGACCTACGACCAGCTACGCCACTGCATGAAGAAACATGGACTGGGCGCGGGATAACCTCCCCGCCCCCTCCACCATCGTCATCCCGGCGAAAGCTGGGATCCATTCGACGCTAGGCCGGATCGTCACGCAGACGTAGCGCCGAATGGATCCTGACTTTCGCCAGGATGACGGAGAAATGGAAGATCATGCCCTGAGGAAGGCAGCCCGACTATAGCACTGCCTTCCTTACGCCCCTCACCGCGTCGGCACAGGCTCCGCGCCCGAATAGTCGTAAAATCCCCGCCCGGTCTTGCGGCCATACCAGCCCGCTTCGACATATTTGACCAGCAGCGGCGCCGGGCGATATTTGGGATCGCCCGTCGTGCTCAGGAACACGTTGAGGATTTCCAGCGCCGTATCCAGCCCGACGAAATCCAGCAGCGTCAGCGGACCCATGGGATGATTGAGGCCCAGCTTGCACCCCATGTCGATGTCGACCACGCTGCCCACGCCCTCGCCCAGCACGAACACCGCCTCGTTCAGCATCGGCAGCAATATGCGGTTGACGACGAAACCCGGCGCATCGAACGCCTGCACCACCGTCTTGCCGATCCGGCCCGCAAAGCCCTCGACCGCCGCGACCGTTTCGGGCGTGGTGGCCAGGCCGCGAATGACCTCTACCAGCACCATCACCGGCACGGGGTTGAAGAAATGCACGCCGACAAAGCGCCCCGCATCCGGCGCGGCCTGCGCCAGGCGGGTGATGGGAATGGACGATGTGTTGGTTGCCAGGATCGCGTCAGCGGCCAGCAGCGGCCCGACATTGGTGAAGATCGCGCGCTTGACCTCCTCACGCTCGGTCGCCGCCTCGATCACCAGCTGCGCGCCCGCCAGCGGCGCGACTTCGCCCACCGGGGTGATCCGCGCGATCGCCTCATCCGCATCGCTCTCAGCTATCTTGCCCTTCTCCACGCCCTTGGCGAGCAGGCGAATGATGCCGTCACGGCCCTTCTGCGCGCGCGGCAGGTCGACGGCCGACAGGATCACCTCATACCTGTCTCTTATACACATCTAGATGTGTATAAGAGACAGCACCGGGGTGATCCGCGCGATCGCCTCATCCGCATCGCTCGCAGCTATCTTGCCCTTCTCCACGCCCGTGGCGAGCAGGCGAATGATGCCGTCCCGGCCCTTCTGCGCGCGCGGCAGGGCGACGTCCGACAGGATCACCTCATACCCCGCCTGCGCCGCAACCTGCGCGATTCCCGCGCCCATCTGCCCTGCGCCGATCACACCTACCGTTTGAATATCCGTCATCCTGGCCTTCTCCCACATTCTGACTCGCGCCCACTCCCTAGCCTTCGTGCCGTCCGGGGACCAGAGGCGTGCGCGCGCCAAAAAGCACAGGCGACAAAATGCGCTACCAGCGCGAGAAACAGACGTTTCCGCCTTTGCCTGAACCGTGCGCCATGGTTAAAAGCCGCTCATGCCCGTTTCAGACCAGATGCCCATGCCGGCGACCGGACGCTTTGTCGCTGCCGTGCATCACTTCCCGCTGCGCATCTATTTTGAGGATACCGACCTGTCGGGCCTGGTCTATCACGCCAATTATCTGCGCTATATGGAGCGCGCCCGGTCCGACATGCTCCGCCTGGCCGGGATCGACCAGCGCGCCGCCCATGACAGCGGCACCGGCGTCTATGCCGTCACCGACCTCACGATCCGCTACCGCCGCCCCGCGCGCCTGGACGATGACCTGATGGTCGTCAGCCGGGTGGTGCAGGTGGGCGCGGCGACCTGCGCCATTCATCAATCAGTCATGCGCGCCGAAGAACAGTTGACCGACGCTACCATATCGGTCGCCTGGTTGACGCCGCAGGGTCGCCCGCAACGGCAACCCAAAGCCTGGACCGATATTTTCAGCCGCCTTTGCCAAGGGGAAGATTTCCACCCATGACCCTCAACCTGCCAGACGTCGCCGCGGTGGCCGACGCCGCGACCATTTCCCCGCTAGCCCTGTTTCTTCAGGCCGACATCGTCGTGAAGGGCGTGATGCTGGGCCTGTTGCTGGCCAGCATCTGGACCTGGGCGATCATCATCGGCTTTTCCGTGACGCTCCGCCGCGCCAGCAAGCATAGCAAGAGTTTCGAGCAGGATTTCTGGAAGGCGGAGGATATTGATCGCTTCTACGAAGCGCGCGGCAAGGCGGACTATCCCGCGGCGAAGGTGATGGCCGCCGGCGTCACCGAATGGCGTCGATCGACCGCGCAGAAGGTGATCGACCGCGACGGCACGCGCGACCGGCTGGCGACGACCATGTCCAGCACGATCGCGGCGGAGGTTGACCGGCTGTCCGACCGACTCAACATTTTGGCGACGGTCGGATCGGTCGCGCCGTTTGTCGGCCTGTTCGGCACCGTGTGGGGCATCATGCGCGCCTTCACCGCGATCGCGGCGGAACAGAATAGCTCGCTCGCCGTGGTCGCGCCGGGCATTGCCGAAGCGCTGTTCGCCACCGCGATCGGCCTGTTCGCGGCGATCCCGGCGGTCATCGCCTATAACCGCTTCAGCCATGGCATCAACCGCATGGAATCGCGCCTGACCCGCTTTGCCGACGGCTTCTACGCCACCCTCAGCCGCGAACTGGAGGCGCAACGGTGAAATATTTCTCTTCCGTCATGCCAGCGAACGCTGGCATCTCACTCCCTTGGCCGTCGCGTGAAGAAAGAATCGGGATCCCAGCTTCCGCTGGGATGACAAGCATGGGACGGAGAGACTAATGGCCATGTCCGGCCCTCCCTCCAGCCGCCGTGGCCGTGGCCGCGCGCCGATGGCGGACATCAACGTCACGCCGCTGGTCGACGTCATGCTGGTGCTGCTGATCATCTTCATGGTCACAGCGCCGCTGCTGGTGACCGGCGTGCCGGTCAACCTGCCCGAAACCCGTGCCAAGGGGCTGGATCAGGACGCCAAGCCCACCGTCGTGTCGATCGATCGCGACGGCGCGACCTATGTCGATGAAGATGCGGTAAGCGACGCCGACCTGCCCGATCGCCTGGCGGAGATCGTGGCGGCCAATGCGGGCAAGGCGGACGCGCCGCCAATCTTCCTGCGCGCCGACAAGGGGCTGGACTATGGCCGGGTCATGCGGGTGATGGCCGAACTCAACCGGGCTGGCCTGAACAAGGTGTCGCTGGTTTCCTCGCCCGATGACACGGCCAGCGACGGGACGGAATAGACAGCGATGGAGCGCACGGAGAAAATCGGCCTTGGCGTCGCGACAGCGGGGCATGTCCTGCTGTTCGGGCTGCTGTCGGCCGGCTTCCTGGCCACCCCCAACCCGTTGAAGCTCAAGACCCCGCCGATGGAAGTCTCCATGGTGGATGAGGTCGCGCTGCAATCGACCGCGCCCAAGCTTTCGGCCGAACCCCCGCCGCCCAGCGTCGCGCCCGAACGGGGGCCAACGCAGGACGCCGCCCCCGCGCCGGAACCGGAACCCGCGCCCGAACCGGTGCCGGTCCCGCCGAAACCCCAGCCAAAGCCCACACCTGCGCCCCCCAAGCCGCAGCCCAAAGCCGCACCAGCAAAGCCCAAGCCCGCCCCGCCCAAGAAGGAAGTGGCCAAGGCCGCGCCCAAACCCAAGCCCAAGCCAGCGCCGGAAAAGCCCGCGCCCCCAAAAAAACCAGCGCCCGAAAAGCCCAAGGCCGCAGCGCCATCCAAGCCCGCCGCCAAGGCATCGACCAAGCCTGCGGCCAAGACGCCCGCGCGCGCATCGGGCCAGGGCAAGGCGGACAAGCCCAAGGGATCGCTGCTGGGCGATGATTTCCTCAAGGGCATAGACACCAGCGCCGACGCGCCGCGCAAACCGCCCGCGCCAGCCCCCGCTACCGCGATGGGCCCGGCGCAGAAGGCCGCGCTCGACGCCGAACTGCGCCGTCAGCTGAAACCGCACTGGCGCCCGCCTTCGGGCGCGGACGCGGACCGGCTCGTCACCCTGCTTGAGGTGCGGCTCGACAAGAGCGGCGCGGTGATCGGCACGCCGGAGGTGATCGACCAGCTCGGCGTCACCGCCAGCAACCGGCCCCAGGCCAAACTCCATGCGGAACGGGCGATTCAGGCGGTCAAGCTTGCCTCCCCCTTCCGCAACATGCCGCCCGAATTTTACGACCAATGGAAATGGCTCCGGCCACTCCGCTTTGACGCGAGGCTGAACCGATGAAACCCTCCCTTTTGCGCCGCCTGAGCGTGGCGGCCGCCGCGTTGCTCGCCCTCACCGCCCTGCCTGCCATGGCCCAGCTCTCGGTCGACGTGACCGGCGAGATTGACAGCAATGTGAAGGTCGCCGTCCCCCCCATGCCCGCCCAGCAGGAGGTCGACACGCCAGCCGGGTCGGCCACCGAACTTGGCCGCAAGATCGCCGAAGTCATCGCCTCGGACCTGAAAGGCTCCGGCCTGTTCGATCCGTCCGGTCCCGCCGGCCTGCCGCAAATTCCCTTTGCCGAAGTCACCTTTCCGCAATTCGACAAATGGGGCGCCTATCAGGCGCTGGTACAGGGGTTCGTCCGCACCAGCGGCGGGGAAGCCGACATCACCGTCGGCTGCTACCTCTATGACGTGGCGCTGAAGCCGGAACTGACCCGCCAAGGCTATGTCGTCGCCCCGCGCGACTGGCGGCGCGCCGCGCATAAATGCGCCGACGCCATCTATGCGCGCCTGTCGGGCGAAAGCCCCTTCTTCGACAGCCGCATCGCCTATATCGCCGAAAGCGGGCCGAAGGGTGCGCGGGTCAAGCGGCTCGCCATCATGGACAGCGACGGCGCGAACCATCGCTTCATCACCAATGGCCAGTCGATGGCGCTCACCCCGCGCTTTTCGCCCGACTATAAATCCATCCTCTATGTCAGCTATCTGGGCAGCCGGGTGCGCCTCTATATCTACGACATTGGCGCTGGCCAGCAGCGGCTGGTGACCGAAAGCAACAACCCGACCTTCGCCCCGCGCTGGTCGCCGGACGGGCGCAATATCCTCTTTTCGATGGCGATTGCGGGCAATACCGACATTTATCGCGTGCCCGCCAGCGGTGGTACCCCCGTCCGCCTGACCACGTCGCCGGGCATCGACGTGGGCGGCAGCTATTCGCCAGACGGCAGCCAGATCGTGTTCGAAAGCGACCGGTCGGGCGGCCAGCAAATCTATGTCATGAACGCCGATGGCTCCAACCAGCGCCGGATCAGCCATGGCGGCGGCCGCTATGCGACGCCCGAATGGTCGCCGCGCGGCGACCTTATCGCCTTCACCAAGATGGCTGGCGATTTCAAGATCGCGGTGATGACGCCCACTGGCGATAATGAGCGGATCCTGACCAATGGCTGGCAGGACGAACAGCCGACCTGGTCGCCCAATGGCCGGGTGCTGCAATTCTTCCGCACATCGCCCGGCAAGCAGGGGACGAGCCAGGTGTGGCAGGTCGACCTGACCGGCGTGAACGAACGCCGCATCCCCACCCCTCTCAGTGGTTCCGACCCTGCCTGGGGACCATTGCTGCCCTGAAAATAGCGCGCTCCTGGCGGTCGGGATGGAACCCAATCGTCTTGACAGCGTAACGAACATCACGGACCCTGACACCGTCCCGGCGGGCGGTGCCCGGATCAACCAAAGGAGACCCCCGATGAAATTGTCTAGAACGCTGGTCATGGCTACCGCCATCATCGCGCTGGCCGCCTGCTCGAAAAAGCCGCCTGCCGAATTGCCGCCCGCGCCCGGCCCGGCCACGACCGAACCGGTCGGATCGACCGGACCCACCGGCCCGGTGAAGGGCAGCCAGGAAGATTTCGTCGCGTCGGTCTCGTCCGACCGGATTTTCTTCGGCCTCGATCAATATGATATCGATGCGGAGGATCAGGCGACGCTGCAAAGCCAGGCCGCCTGGCTGCAACAAAATCCTGCCGTGCGCGTCACGGTCGAAGGACATGCGGACGAACGCGGCACCCGCGACTATAATATCGCGCTGGGCGAACGCCGCGCCAATGCGGCGAAAAACTATCTCGCCTCGCTCGGCATCGATCCCAGCCGCATCACCACGGTCAGCTATGGCAAGGAACGCCCCGCCGCGCTCGGCTCGGACGAAGCCTCCTGGGCGCAGAACCGCCGTGCCGTGACGGTGACGATCCAATATTGATCGCCCGTCGCCCAATATGATCGAAAGGCCCGCCAGTCCCCGACCGGCGGGCCTTTTTTCTGTTGGGCCCGCGCCATCAGGACATGACAGGATAGTCGCGCCCTTCCAGCGTCACGGCCGGGCGTCGACGCCGGGATCGTCGCGGCCATCGGCCAATAGCTGCGCCAGCTTTTCTTCGGCGATGCGCAACCGCATCAACCCCAGCAGTTCGGCCCCGATCTCGATCGCCCCATCCGGCAGGCCGCTCAGCAATTCGCCGCCCAGCCTGTCCAGCCGCGCCTGTATCTCGCCTGCCAGAGCCTTGCCCGCCGGGGTCATCGCCACCCGGTTGGACCGTCCGTCATCGGCATCGGCCACGCGCTCGATCCAGCCTGCTTTCTGCAATTGATCCAGCGTCCGCACCAGCGACGGCGCGCTGACGTCCAGCCATTGCGCCAGTTCCGCCTGTCGCGGCGGCGTACCCTCCATGGCCAGATGCACCAGGCACCAGCCTGCGCTGCCGGACACGCCCAGCCCTGCCAGCGCCCCGTCGGCAGCCTGCCGCCACCCCCGCGCCACCGGCCCCAGCAAATGCAACAAGGCCCGTCCGGCATCCCGCTTCTTCATGTCCATTAGTTAGCTAACTAAACACAATCGGGCAAGGCCGTTATAGGTGTTCAGCTTAGTGTCGGCTTCATGGGGTCCGGTCAGGCCGGACCCCACAGGCTCAGGCCCGCCGCGTGCCGGTAAAGGCCGACGCCCCGAACGCGCCCAACTGCATCGTCCCGGTGATGGCGTCGCCGCTGACTTCCGCCTCGCACTCCAGCGTCATCGGCATCGGCATCGTCATTTCCATCTTCCAGGTCAGGCTGTTGCCCGCGACCTTGCCATCGACCACGTCGAGCGATCCCATCATGCCCGCAAAGGTGCCGTTAAACCGGTCACCGCTGCTGACCACGGTGAACACACCCTTCTGGTCGCCCATCGGCGTCTTGGCTACGCAGTCATAGGCGCCATCGACACTTGCCATCATCATCACTCCATCAAAGCATCATTCAACGATGCGTACCCTCAAATCCCGATTGATCGCCAATCAGTCCAGACGGAACGCTTTTGCAGGCCCGTCCGCACTGAATGCCGGTCAATCGGCCAATGTTCCCACCTCGACCGGCAGGCCCACCGCGTCAAGCTGCGGCCGAACCAGTTTCGCGTCGCCGACCACGACCCAGATCAGCCCGTCGGCATTGATCGCCTCCCGCGCCGCCTTGTCGAAATCGGCGGCGGTCATCGCGCGATAGATATTGGGCAGCGTTTCGTAGAAATCGTCGGCCCGCCCGATCAGGCTGTTGCGCATCATCGCGCCCAGCAGGTCGGACGATGTCTCGAAGCTGCCGGGCAACGACAATATCTGCCCGTTGATCGTCTGGTTGCGCTCCGCCTCGGTCGTGCCCTTGGTCGTCAGGAAATCCTTAATGTCCTGCCGCGCGGCAATGATCGATTCGCCCGTCTTGTCGGTCTGGACCGGGGCATAGACCAGCAGCGGAATCGTGTCCTTGACGCCGGGCAGCGACGTGCCCGCGCCATAGGCCCAACCCTTCGTCTCGCGCAGATCCATCGTCAGGCGCGACGTCGTGCTGCCGCCCAGCACTTCGTTGGCCGACTGGAGCGTGACCGGATTGTCGGTCCCCTTCTTGGCTGTCAGCACGCCCGCCAGGATCATCGACTGCGGGCTTTGCGGCTTGTCGATCAGGATGATCCGCGGCGGGCGCGCCATCCGGTCCATGCGGAACAGCTTGCTGCCCTTGGGCGTCGCGGGCGCCTTCCAGTCGCCAAAGCGCTTTTCAAGCAGCGGCAGCAATTCAGCCAGGCTCGTGTCGCCCGTGACGAAGATCGTCGCATTGTCCGGCCGCAGCCAGCGATCGTGGAAGGCGGTCAGGTCCGCCCGCGTCACCGCCTTGACCCCGCTTTCGGTGCCCGACCCGGTGAACGGGATGCCATAGGGATGCAGCTTGCCATAGAGCAGCGGCGGCAACATGCGCTGGGCGATCGCCGTCGGCTCGGTCTTTTCCGCCGCGATCCGGGTCAGCATCTGCCCGCGCAGCCGCTCCACCTCGCCCGGCGCAAACGCCGGATTGCGCACCACATCGGCCAGCAGCCCCAGCGATGCGTCCAGATTGGGCTTGAGCGCAAACAGGCCCACCGTCGTCCGGTCCATGCTGTTGCCCGCACTCACCGACGCGCCCAGCCGCTCCTGCTCTTCCGCGATCTCCAGGGCGCTGCGCGTCGTCGTGCCTTCGTCCAGCAGCGCCGTCGTCAGCGCCGCGGTCCCCAGCTTGGCCCGGTCATCCGCCGCATTGCCCGCGTCGAACGCCACGGACACGCGCACGACCGGCACCGTCGCCCGGCGCGCAAACTGCACCGCAATCCCGTTCTTCAACGTGGCATGTTCGACCGCGGGGAAATCCAGATCAGCGACCGGCTCGATCGGCGGTTCGGCAATCTTCGTGGGCGCAGGCGGCGTCGCCGCGGCTGGCGCGGGCGCGGCGGGATCACGGAAATGGGCTGGCTTGTGGGTCGCCCCTTCGGCCTGGACATTCCCCGCCAGCGCATTGTCGGCGGCCGATCGCTCGCCCGGCGCCACCGTCAGGCGGAACACTGGCCGCCCCAGCCATTTGCGCGCGGCCTCGCCCACCTGCGCTGGCGTCGCGGCGGCATAAGCGGCCAGATCCTTGCGATATTTGTCCGGATCGTTGGAATAGACCGCCCCTTCGGCCAGCGTCACCGCCTTGCCCGAAAAGCCGCCCACCTGTTCCAGCCCCGATATTGTCCCCGCCAGTTGCCGGGTCGCGGCCCGCTGTACCTCGTCGGCGGTCGGTCCCTTGGCCAGATAGTCCGCCAGCAGCGCATCGAGCCGCTTGCCCACCGCAACCGCATCCGTCCCCGGCTTCACATCGACCGTGATCTCGGCAATGCTCAGCTTCTCGAACGGCTGGACAT
Organism: Sphingobium sp. B2; assembly: GCF_007693735.1. Classification (NCBI taxonomy): domain Bacteria; kingdom Pseudomonadati; phylum Pseudomonadota; class Alphaproteobacteria; order Sphingomonadales; family Sphingobiaceae; genus Sphingobium; species Sphingobium sp. B2. The sequence continues at coordinate 3,213,052 of NZ_VDBZ01000001.1, read as the reverse complement.
TGGCCTTGACGCCCACCGCCACCTTCTCGTCGCGGACCAGCGTGTTGTAGAGGCGAGAGGATGCCAGCCCGCCAAAGACCGACAGCGCCAGATCGATCGCGGGCAGGTCCGCGCCATTGACGCCCGGCACCACCCAGTTGCGATAGAGACGGGTCGCCGCGACATTGTCATGCATCACCTTCTCGACATCCTTGTCGAGCGTCGGCACGGTCGCTTCCACATCCTGCGGCGGGGGACCGGCGACGATATTGCCGAACCAGCGTTCGACCTTCTTCTTCGCGGTCGCCACGTCAATATCCCCCGCCAGCACCAGCACGGCGTTGTTCGGGCCATAATGCGTCTTGAACCAGGTCTGCACATCGCCCAGGCTGGCGTTGTTAAGGTCCGCCATCGACCCGATGGTCGAATGGCGATAGGGATGCCCTTCGGGCAGCAGCGCGGCCAGTTGTGCATATTCGACTAGCCCATAGGGTTCATTTTCCCCCATGCGCTTTTCATTCTGGACGACCCCGCGCTGGGTATCCAGCTTCAGTTGCGTCACCGCGCCCAGCAGATGGCCCATCCGGTCGGACTCCAGGAACAGCGCCCGGTCGAGCGCTCCGGTCGGCACCGTCTCGAAATAATTGGTGCGATCGAACCAGGTCGTCCCGTTCCAGTCGGTCGCGCCAATATCTTCCAGCCGCCCGAAAAACGGCCCGTCGGCATTTTCGGAGCCATAGAACATCAGATGTTCGAACAGATGGGCAAAGCCGGTCTTGCCCGCCGGTTCGAACCGCGACCCGACATGATACCAGACGGAAACCGCGACGACCGGCGCCTTGCGGTCGGTATGGACGATGACCCGCAGCCCGTTCTTCAGCGTGAACTGTTCATAGGGAATATCGACCGCCGCCACCAGGCTGGACAGCGGCGCTGGCGCGGCGCTGGTCGCACTGGTCTGCGCCACCGCCTGCGTCATCGGGGTCAGCGCCATGGCCGACAGGCCGATCAGCAGGGACAGGCGACGCGACAGGGGGGAAAGGGTCATGGACAACCTCAGAGAAAATGCAGCAGGACGAAGCGCCCGCGAAGGGCGCTAGAATAGCGGGGCGTTTTAGCAGCGCAATACGCATGACGCTGGACAGCGCGGCTGGTCGCGATAGGTTCCCGACGATCAATCGACTATAAGGGCTGTACCGACTCCGCCGCCCGCCCCTGCTCGCTTCGGTGCCTGGCCCGCGCGTCCATTACGCCCTCGCCCGCGCGCCAGACTGATAAGGATTTGGGTGGAAATTGCGTAGTGCCTCTTGTGTGGCCTTTTGGCAACACCACATGAGCCGCAGTTTGATAAAGAGCCCAGGGCTTCAAGAAGGTAAGTCATGAACCTCGAAAAATTCACCGACCGCGCCAAAGGCTTCCTCCAGTCGGCGCAAACCGTCGCGATCCGCATGAGCCATCAGCGGATCAGTCCGGAACATCTGCTCAAGGCATTGCTGGAAGATGAGCAGGGCATGGCGTCCGGTCTGATCAAGGCCGCAGGCGGCGCGCCCGACATCGCGCTGCGTGATACCGATGCCGCCCTCGCCAAAGTGCCATCGGTCTCCGGCAGCGGCGCGCAGCAAACGCCGGGCCTCGACAATGATGCCGTTCGCGTGCTGGATTCGGCCGAACAGGTCGCGACGAAGGCCGGGGACAGCTTCGTCACTGTCGAGCGGCTGCTGCTGGCGCTGACACTGGCCAGCACGACGGCTGCGGGCAAGGCGCTCGCCGCCGCCGGGGTCAAGCCCGAAGCGCTCAACGCCGCGATCAACCAACTGCGTCAGGGCCGCAGCGCCGACACGGCCGGCGCTGAGGATCGCTATGATGCGCTCAAGAAATTCGCCCGCGACCTCACCGAAGCGGCGCGCAGCGGCAAGCTTGATCCGGTCATCGGCCGGGACGAGGAAATCCGCCGCACCATCCAGATCCTAGCCCGCCGCACCAAGAACAACCCGGTGCTGATCGGCGATCCCGGCGTCGGCAAGACCGCAATCGCCGAAGGCCTCGCGCTGCGCATCGCCAATGGCGACGTGCCCGATACGCTGAAAGATCGCACGCTGATGGCGCTCGACATGGGCAGCCTGATCGCGGGCGCCAAATATCGCGGTGAATTTGAGGAACGGTTGAAGGGCGTGCTGGACGAAGTCAAAGCCGCCGAAGGACAGATCGTCCTCTTCATCGACGAAATGCACACGCTGATCGGCGCGGGCAAATCCGAAGGCGCGATGGATGCGGGCAATCTGCTCAAGCCCGCTTTGGCACGCGGCGAACTGCATTGCATCGGCGCGACGACGCTCGACGAATATCGCAAGCATGTCGAAAAGGACCCTGCGCTCCAGCGTCGTTTCCAGCCCGTGTTCGTCGGCGAACCCACGGTAGAGGATACCATCTCGATCCTGCGCGGCCTGAAGGAAAAATATGAACTACACCATGGCGTGCGGATCACTGACAGCGCGCTGGTGTCTGCCGCGACGCTTTCCAACCGTTACATCACCGACCGCTTCCTGCCCGACAAGGCGATCGACCTGATGGACGAGGCCGCGTCGCGCCTGCGGATGGAAGTGGAATCCAAGCCCGAAGAGATTGAAAATCTCGACCGCCGCATCATCCAGCTCAAGATCGAGCGCGAGGCGCTCAAGAAGGAAACCGACAAGGCCTCGGCCGACCGGCTGGCGACGCTGGAAACCGATCTTGCCAATCTGGAGGAGCAATCCGCTGCACTCACCACCCGTTGGCAGGCGGAAAAGGACAAGATCGCCGGCGAAGCGAAGATCAAGGAACAGCTCGACGCCGCCCGGCTCGAACTGGAACAGGCACAGCGCGCCGGCGACCTCGCGAAGATGAGCGAACTGTCCTACGGCACGATCCCCAGCCTCGAAAAGCGCCTGGCGGAAGCGGCGACCGCGTCCGAAGGCGCGATGCTGCGCGAGGAAGTGACCGCAGAGGATATTGCCGGGGTCGTCGCCCGCTGGACCGGGATTCCGGTCGAGCGGATGATGACCGGCGAGCGCGAGAAGCTGCTGGCGATGGAAGAAACGCTGGGCAAGCGCGTCATTGGCCAGGCCCACGCGGTCAGGGCCGTGTCCACCGCCGTGCGCCGCGCCCGCGCAGGGCTACAGGACCCCAATCGCCCGCTTGGCTCCTTCCTCTTCCTTGGCCCCACGGGCGTCGGCAAGACGGAGCTGACCAAGGCGCTGGCCGGTTTCCTGTTCGACGATGAAAACGCCATGGTTCGCATCGACATGAGCGAATTCATGGAGAAACATTCGGTCGCCCGCCTGATCGGCGCGCCTCCGGGCTATGTCGGCTATGAGGAAGGCGGCGTGCTGACCGAAGCCGTCCGCCGCCGCCCCTATCAGGTCGTGCTGTTCGACGAGGTGGAAAAGGCCCATGGCGACGTGTTCAACATCCTGCTCCAGGTGCTGGACGATGGCCGGCTGACCGACGGGCAGGGTCGCACGGTCGATTTCACCAACACGATCATCGTGCTGACATCAAATCTGGGCAGCCAGTATATCGCGGCGCTGGGCGATGATGATCCGGTCGAAAAGGTCGAGGAGCAGGTGATGGAGGTCGTTCGCGGCCATTTCCGCCCCGAATTCCTCAACCGCCTGGACGAGATCATCCTGTTCCATCGCCTCGGCGTCGCGCATATGGCGCCGATCGTCGATATTCAGGTCGCCCGCGTGCAGAAGCTGCTCAAGGACTGTCTCTTATACACATCTAGATGTGTATAAGAGACAGGGCCAGCGGGTCTTGCAGCTGTCTCTTATACACATCTAGATGTGTATAAGAGACAGATCCTGTTCCATCGCCTCGGCGTCGCGCATATGGCGCCGATCGTCGATATTCCGGTCGCCCGCGTGCAGAAGCTGCTCAAGGATCGCCAGATCATGCTCGACCTGACCGACGGTGCGCGGGCATGGCTGGGACGGGTCGGCTATGACCCGGTCTATGGCGCGCGGCCATTGAAGCGCGCAGTCCAGCGTTACCTGCAAGACCCGCTGGCCGACCTGATCCTGCGCGGCGAGGTGCCGGATGGCTCGACCGTCCGGGTGGAAGATGGCGACGGCGCGCTGGTTTTGAGCGTCGCTTGAGGCTATCGTGCGGGAGGGGCAATGCCCCCTCCCGTGCTTCAACCGTTGGGGTTCATCCCGGCGCGGCTGCGGGTGATGATGTCATCGGCATCCCGGTTCTGCTGCTCGGAAATCGCCCGCCATTCGGCGTTGGTCTTGCAGATGCGTTCCTTCTTCACCAGCGAACCAGTGACCTGAAACCGCTTGCACCGCACTGCATTGGGATCATTCTTGTCCAGCGGAGCCTTGTCCTGCGCCACTGCGGGCATCGCCAGAACGATCAGGCTGGACGCAATCACTGCCTTCAACATATGCACTCTAATTCTCCCAGAATGACGACAGTGCGAATCCCCTCTCTCCGAATGGGCCAGCCTCCATGTCGTCGATCAGATGCGCGGCGGGACGTTATTCGTCTTGCTCGCATCAGCCGTGGCATAGAATTGCTTCAATAGTTGCTGCTCCGCAAGCGACAAATGCGGGTTCCATACGTCGAAAATCAGCACGACCCGCAAATGATCGCTGTCATTCCAGGCTTCATGATCGATCGTATCGTCAAAGCCGAAGGCGACCCCTTCTTGCCATGCCCGCGTTTCACCCCCAACGCGAAAGAAGCAGCCCGGCGGCACGATCAGCGGCAGATGAATGATCGCGCGCGTATTGGTGACGCCGGTATGCGCCGGAATCCGGCTGCGCGGCTTGAGCAGGGAAAAGAAGGCCGACGGCGCCCGCCCCGGAATGTCGGCCCGCGGCAAAGCCTCCAGCGCCGCGACGGTCTGCGGGCAGGCGGCGCACACCGCTTCGTTTCGTACGCCATATTCCCACAGGAACGCCGCCCCCCAGTCCAGCGACCCGTCAAGTGCGGTCCATTTATTCTGCGGTGTTCCTGCATCCTGTCGCACATAGGGGCGGATCGCGTCGCCACGCTTGTCCACCATGGCGAGAAATTCGGCGCGGATCACGTCCGTCTGCGCCTCCAGCGCGTCCATCCAGGGGAAATGCTGCCGGTCGAAATATTCGTCGGCGGGCAGGAACGGGTAATGCAAACCCGAACAGTGATTCTGGTAGATGGTCCGGCGGCCAAACTCCCGGTCCAGGCAAGCCTGAAAGCGCCGCTGCGTCACCCCGTCCGATGCCTTCAACTGGGCCGCGACCCCCGCCTCGACAAAAGCGGCGAATTGCGCCTGATGGGCTGTAACGAAGTCCCGTGCCTGCGCCAATATGTCTGCCAATGCAGGCGGCAGGTCGGTCAGTCCCGCTGACAGCGCCAGCGCCTTGCTCCAGCTGTCTGCTGCCGCTTGCCTTTCTTCCAGCCGTTGCTGGAGTTGCGCCATGCGGATTTGCGCCATCAAATTGCGCTGGTCGATGTCGATCGCCGCCTGTAGCGCCGCTCGCTCCGCTTCCGCCGCGCCAAGGCCGCGTTCTGCCGACGCCACGTTCATCCACAGCGCCGCCTCCCTGGGATCAGCCGCCGCGGCACCGCGAAAATGCACGCTGGCCGCTGCAAAATCGCGCCGGTCGAGCGCAATCATCCCCAGCAGGTTGAGCGCCTGCGGCTCCCCTGCCTGTCGCTTCAATGCGTCGCCCAGCAATTGCTCGGCCGCCGTGATGCGCCCCTGTCGCCGCGCCTCCGCCGCTTGCTGCACTAACCGACCAACAGCCCCGTCCATAAAGCCCCCCAGCTTCTTGTCCATCATCGCTACCACAAGTGCGCGCAGGGGCAAGTAAGGGAAAGTCCTGCGGCTTGAATGACCCGAAAAGCCATGCGAAGGCTGGTCGTCATGAGCTCCCCCGATCCTGCGATCCGCGACATCGTGCGCGACGCCCAATGGCTGGCCCATCGCTACGATCCGGGGCATGACGCAGTCCATATGCGCTTTGTGCCACGCGCACGGCATGGCGATATCCCCTTCCTGACCGACGAGTATCTGGGCGCGACCGACGCGCCTCTCGTGCTGCGGCTGGGCGACGCCATGATGCAGGGGCCGCCTCGCGCGCCGATCCATTTCCTGTTTCATTCGGCCTATTGCTGTTCGACCTTGCTGGCCGCCGCAATGGATATTCCGGGCGTCGCGATGGGCCTGAAGGAACCGGTGCTGCTCAATGACCTGATCGGCTGGCGACATCGCGGCGCAAAGGGGCCGGAGGTTGCCCGCGTGCTGGACGCAAGCCTGCACCTGCTGGCCCGCCCCTTCGGGCCAGGCGAGGCCGTGGTCGTCAAGCCCTCGAACGTCATCAATCCGCTGATCCCCGCGATCATGAGCTTGCGCCCCGGTGCGCGCGCCCTCCTGCTCCATGCCCCGCTCGAACCCTATCTCGCCTCGATCGCGCGCAAAGGGCTGTGGGGGCGGCTGTGGGTGCGCGATCTGTTCCAGAAGCTGGCGCGTGAAGGGATGATCACCCCTCTGGGCATCGCCCCGTCAGACTATCTGGGACTGACCGATATTCAGGTCGCCGCCGTCGGCTGGCTGGCGCAGCAGCATCAGTTCCACACGCTATGCGATCAACTGGGAGCGCGGGTCGCCACGCTGGACAGCGAAACGCTGGTCGCAAGGCCGACCGAGAGCCTCGCTGCATTGGCACGGCTGTTCGGGCTGCAACTGGACGATGCGAGGGTTCGCGCAATCGCCAATGGCCCGGTCTTTGCCCGCGACGCTAAAAATGGCGCGGCCTTCACGCCCGGCCAGCGCGCCGAGGCTGCCCAGCGCGGTGTGGAGGCGCATGCCGACGAGATTGCCAAGGTGACCCATTGGGCGACGGTGATGGCGGACAATGCGGGCATTGCGCTGCACCTGCCCCGATCATTGATCGACTAACTCGCCCGCCTTGCTTTCGCCCACGAAAAAGGGGGCCGGTGTCGCCACCGGCCCCCTCACTATAGTCCAATCTCTTGTGGATCAGAAGTTAAACTTCGCAGATACCGCGTAACGACGTCCCAGTGCATCATAGGTAGATGGATAGGTGTTGCCACTATCGTAGGAAGTTGACCCGACCGTATTACCAACGATCGGCGGCTTTTTGTTGAGCATATTTTGAACTGTCAACGTGAGTGTCACGTTATCAGAAGCCATGAAACGACCTGTCAGATCAAAATAATCGTAAGATTTGATTTTTCCAAAGTTATAAGTCTTGCCACCCAAAGCTGCAACCGGACCGGAGTAAGCCGGACCAGAAGCGAACGGATCGCTTGCGTCGGCGTCCAATGGTTCCTGCTTTACACCGTCGATATGCCTCCACAACAGCGACACATCAAAGTGCTTGAAACCCAACGTAGTCCTTTGCGACCATTGGAACTTGGGCTGGATCGAAGCGCAGTTGACGCTGTAATAGCCGACACATTCGCGGAACACTGCGCCTGGGATCGCCTGGAACTTCTGATCAAGCGTATAGTTGCCGACAAAGCTCAGTGCGAGCTTAGCAAAACCGACGTCCTTTGAATAGTTCAGGCTGAGGTCAAACCCTCGCGCACGCAGCTTGCCTTGGTTGGTTGTCGGCAGGAAAAGACCCGGCGTATCGCTTGGGTCGCCGCTCAACTGGCCGGTCAACGGGTTGCGGACAATGACCGTACAAGCATTGTTCGTGGTGCTTGGATTATCAAAGCAAGCATGGATCGCGTCACCCGGAGTCGGCGAGGTGATCGCATTCTTCACATCGATATTATAATAATCCAGTGTCGCGGAGAAACCACGCAACGAAGCCGGTTGCACGACGACGCCCAGCGTCCAGCTATTTGAAGTTTCCGGCTTCAGATCGAGACTACCGCCAAACGACGCATTCGCTTGCCCAGCAGTCGGGACACCGATCGTACCAAGCAAACCAGCAGCCTGAGCGGCCGATGCCCCACCATTAACAATCTGCGCGATGCAGACATCGCGAACTGCACCCGTTGGAGCCGGAGCAATAACAGCCCCCTCGTCATCAAGCGACGCACAAGGGTCAGTAGCAAGGTTGGTCAGGCCGGTCGTGAAGGGGTTAAACAACTCAAAGATATTGGGTGCGCGAACGGCATGAGCATAGTTGCCGCGCAACTTCAGGCCATCGACCGGTTCCCAACTCCCGCCAGCCTTCCAAGTCGTGGTCTTGAAACCCGGCTTCCCTGGCGCTTCAACTGTATAGCTGGAATAGCGCAACCCTCCTTCGAAGGTCAGGCTCTGGAAGAAAGGCTTGTCCTGCACAAGCGGCACAATGAGTTCGCCGTAGGCTTCATATACGTCGTAGCCGCCGTTAATATTCGGAGCAGCGCCGCCAGCACCACCCAAGTCACCCGACTGCGACAGCAGGTCGGAAACCTGCGATGCCTTGTACTTGCGATATTCGCCACCGATCGCGAATGCCACGGGTTCGGAAGCTGACGGAACGACAAATCCCAAGTCACCCGAAATAGTTCCACGAACCTGCGCCAACGACGTCACGGTCGAAACCGTCGAAGCAGTACGCCCGGCCGTAAGGAAGTTGGTCATGTCGCCGTTCAGCGACCCTTCAGGGCCGAAGAAGTTGGCAGGGACGCAACCATCAGCAGTTCCCGGCAAGCATGAAGTCGTGTTGGTCGCGTACAGCGAATCGATTACACGCGAATTGAAAGTATAACCGGTCTGCGACTGGACATTCTCGCTTTCGCCATATGAACCGGAAACATCCCAGTCGATGCTGTCGGTGATGCCGCCACGGAAGCCTGCGCTGTAATCGAAATAAGTCGTCTTGAACTCGCTGATGCGTGGTCCAACTTCGACCGCACGGCGGGAAAGCTGCGTTGTAACCTCACGATAGTTAGGATCGTTAGGATCGGTAGCCGTTGCTGCCGCAGCGCACTCGGCAGATGTGAAACGAGGCGTGTATCCGACACCTGGATTGGTATCGAATTGGCAGAAACCGTTACGTAACGCATCGGTGAGATAAGGGTTGCTAAGAGGAACCGTCACCGCAACGCCAAATGAACCCGACGGTGCAATAATCGTCTTGACGGTATTTTTCGAGAACACCCCACGAGTGTACACTTCTACGGCATCACTAACTTCATAGCGCGCCGAACCAAACATGTTGAAACGCTCAAACGGCGTTTGGAAGATGTTGTAAGGATTGAAGTTAAATGCGCTGAAAGCCGATGTCGGCCTAAAAGCATCGCCAGCAGCATTAACCTGCCGCGTTCCTTGGGTAACAACGCAATCTGGCTGCCCAGTTTCGCCACATCCATCAGTCACCGTATCAAGACCGAGTGCATTGACGCCCGAAAAACGTGAGGGCACCGACGTTCCCGAACCACCAGCATTGCCAGTGAAAGAATCGATCTGATTGACAGAGAAGCTGCGAGCACCTTGATATACTGGATCAGCCTGCTGATACCCAACGCTGAACACCGCGTTACCACGACCGTCATCAAAGTTGGCGCCCATAGTAATATCAGCGCGGAAATAGTTGCCGTCGCCATCTTCCGTCAACTGATTCGAAACTGTTCCCTCAAGGCCAGCAAAATCCGTCTTCGTTACAAAGTTGACGACGCCCGAAATCGCATCAGCACCATAGGTCGTTGACGCACCGCCCGTCAGCACATCAACACGTTCGATCAATGCCACAGGCACGTTGTTGAGATCGAAACGCCCCAGAAGATCAGCAGGGGTTAAGCGCAAACCGTCCAATAGAACGATGTTGCGATTATTACCCAAACCACGAAGGTCGACGAAGGACGAACCGCCATTGCCGTTGTTCACCGCCGAACCGATGCTGGGGACGATACCCGGAATTTCACGCAGAATTTCTTCGGCGGTGTTGTTCTGCTTCAGTTCGATCTGGTCGGCGGTGGTTGCCGTAACCGGGGTCGAACGCACCAGATTGGGGTTCTTGATCAGCGACCCGGTAACGATGATGGTGTCGCCCATTTCGGCATCGGCAGCCTGCGGCGCGTCCTGCGCGATGGCGGCGGTCGCGATCAGCGACGCGCCCAGAATCGCGGGTGCGACGCTGGCACGCAAAAGTGCCCTTTTGGAAAATGTCTTCACGGTCCAGTCCCTTGCTCTGGAGGTTGGCAGATGGCCTGCCACTCTAATGCACCTACAGGGGGACATGGTGCCCGACAGCGATCCCCCCATATGGATAGGGGGAAACTGCGCGGGGCGAACGGCGCTGTAAAGCCGGGGAAAAGGGCATTCACCGCTTTTGAACGCCCCTGTATCATAAATGCAACATCAACGTGGCATGACTGTTTTACAGGTGGTTAGCAATATAGTTGCACGGCGGTCCTACGCCATGCAGCAATCATGCCGCGCGACCAAACAAGGCAGCCCTATTGTGGCGTTGCGCATGCTTGGATGGCGTTCGCAGGCGCATATTGACCTTGCCTCTGGCGGGTGCATTGTAGAGGAACAATGTGTCCGACGCGATGGAGAGACGATTTATGGCGGGCTTGCGCGCACTGTTTTTGCTGGTCCCGCTCTGTATCGCGGCCCAATCTTCCGCTGCGCCGCAACGGCAACAGCCCCGACCCGAAATTTTCAATGACCTCCTGAAATGCCGGACGATCACAGTCGATTCGGAACGGCTTGCCTGTTTCGACCGGCAGGTCGGCGCAATGGATGCTGCGGCGCAACGCGATGAAGTGGTGGTGCTGGACAAGGGCGAACTGAACAAGACGCGCAAGACCCTGTTCGGCTTCTCCTTCCCCAAATTGCCCTTCCTTGGGGGTGGCGACGACAAGGAAGATGCGCCAGCCGAGGAAGGCGTCACCCATATCCAGGCGGTGATCGCATCGGTCCGCAGCCTAGGCTATGGCAAATGGCAGATCGGGCTGGACGACGGCGCGCTATGGATCACGACCGAAGCGATGACCGCGCGTGATCCCAAGGTCGGCCAGTCGATCGAACTGAAACGCGCCGCCATGGGCAGTTTCATGGGCAAGGTCGATGGCGGTCGCGCCGTAAGGATGAAGCGGATAAGCTGACGAGGTTATTGCCCGCTGGGCATCGGCCCGGCGAGCAAGAGCGGATCGATCCGCGCGTCATTCCATTTCATCCCCCAATGAAGGTGCGGGCCAGTAGCCCGCCCGGTCGCGCCGATCGCACCGATACGCTGTCCCTGCGATACATGATCGCCAAGCTTCACATCAATGCGCGACAGATGCAGGAACGCGCTGTTCAGGCCATGGCCGTGGTCTATCATCAGCAAATTGCCTTCCAGCGTGAAAGGCTTGTCGGCGGCCAGTATCACCACGCCGTCGGCCGGGGCTACGACCGGCGCACCGGTCGCCCCGGCCACGTCGACCCCGCCATGATAGGCACCAGCCGTCCCCTGATAGATGCGCTGCGCCCCGAACAGGCCCGATATACGCCCCACTCGCGGCCAGACGAACCGTTGCCGCCAACCCGTTGCGTCAGTCACCACCGCGCGCGCTGCGGCGATCTGTTCCAGTTCCGGCTTGCGCAGCGCCAGAAACGCCTCACTGCTTTTGGTGGGCCGCATCGGCGCATTGATCCGCTCGATCCGCCATGCACGCGGAGCAATGGCAATCGGGTGGTCAAGCGTGCGGCCATCGGCCAAGCGGGCGGTCAGTTGCCCGGTCGGCCCGGCGTCGCGATCAAACGCGATCAGAAAACGGCCATCGCCATCGACCGGGACCAGCTTGCCATCCAACGTCAACGCCACCGTGCCCGCAGGGGCAGTGCCCAGCAGCACGCCACCCTGCGTCGCCGCCCCCTTGATCGTGAAGTCGGCGCGGTCGGGCAAGGGTGCGGCAGGTGCGGAAACGCCCGCCAGCGCAATCAGCAGTACCGCCGCCCAGTGCCTCATCGGCCGCCATTCGCCCTGATTTCGGCCCGCGCAGAGGCTTCCGCATTGGCATAGGGTTCCTGCCGCGCGATGCTCCAATAGCGCAGATCCTCAAGCGCGATCTTCTGGCCGGTCACCGCGCACAGCACATGATCGCCCGCCTGCAGCACGCGGAAACTATAGGCCATATAATGGAGCCGGGCGACACGATCGCTGTTGGACATCAACATGGGTCAGACCTTCTGGCGCTTCACGAAAACAGATCCTTCTGCGGCTCTTCCGCCCCGCGCGGTTTGCGCGTCGGGCGTGGTGGAGCAGATATAGCGGCTGGGGCGGGCTTCTCAAGCGATGCCCCGCCATCCCCGACCGTCGCATCGACCGTCCCGTCCCGGAAATGCAGCGTCACCGCGCCTGCGGCCTGCGCCGCTGCGACCGACTGAACCAGCCGCCCGTCGGCCATCACCCGCGCATAGCCCCGCGCCAGCGGCAGGTCGGGATCAAGCGAGGCGAAATGGCGCGACACCCGATCAAGCGCCGTCGCCCGGTCGCGATAGACGCGCGCCAGATAGTCAGGGCGTGGCCGCAAACGGTCCAGCCGCTCGCTCGCCCGCTGGAGATATTGCTGAAGCAGCGCGGGTCGCAACGCCCCGCCTGCTTGCCCCAGTTGCGCGCGCGCATCCGCAATCCGGTGGCGCAAGCCGCTGCCCAGCGCATCGGACAGTTGATCCAGCCGTTGCCGCTGCGGCGCCAGCAACATATCGGGCGTCGGCATCAGCCGCGCCTGCATCTCAAGCCTTTCCCTGGCCTGCCCCGCCCCGCGCCGTACCGCGCGCCCGGCACGCAAGCCCATCTCGCCCAGCATCGCCAGCAGGTCCGCCCGTACCGGCACCGCCAGTTCCGCCGCCGCCGTCGGCGTGGGCGCGCGCATGTCGGCGGCATAGTCACACAGCGTGGTGTCAGTTTCATGCCCGACCGCGGATATGATCGGAATCGAACAGTCGGCGACTGCGCGCACGACGATTTCCTCGTTGAAGCTCCACAGATCCTCGATCGATCCGCCGCCGCGCGCCACGATCACCAGATCGGGCCGGGGCAGCCGCCCGCCCGCTTCCATCGCGCTGAATCCGCGCACCGCACGCGCAATCTGTTCGGCAGCCCCCTGCCCTTGCACCAGCACCGGCCAGACCAGCACATCGGTCGGGCAACGATCCGCCAGCCGGTGCAAAATATCGCGAATGACGGCGCCCGTGGGCGATGTCACGACGCCAATCGTGCGCGGCAGGAAGGGCAGCCGCCGCTTGCGCTCCGCCGCAAACAGCCCTTCGCCCGCCAGTTTCGCTTTCAGCTTCTCCAGCAGCGCCATCAGCGCGCCTTCGCCCGCCAACTCCATCCGATCGATCACGATCTGATATTTCGACCGGCCGGGATAGGTGGTCAGCTTGCCGGTGGCGATCACCTCCACCCCATCCTGGGGCGCAAAAGCCAGCCGCTGCGCCCCGCCCTTCCACATCACCCCGTCCAGCACCGCATTATCGTCTTTCAACGCCAGATAGAGATGCCCGGACGCCGCCCGCTTGAACCCGGAAATCTCGCCGCGCAGCCGCACATGGCCGAAACGATCCTCCACCGTGCGCTTGAGCATCCCCGACAATTCGCTGACCGATAGCGGCGGCGCGTTGTCGCCCGCCCGTTCCTCCGCTAACAGGCGGCCCGAACTGTCATAGGCATCATATTCCGGGGACATGGGCGACATGAACATCCTTTTGCTTGGCGGCGGCGGCCGCGAACATGCGCTGGCGTGGAAGCTGGCGCAATCGCCCCGGCTCGATACGCTCTATGCCGCGCCGGGCAACCCCGGCATAGCCCAGCACGCGACATTGGTCGACCTTGCCGCGACCGATCATCGCGCCGTGCTGGATTTCTGCACCCGCCATTCGATCGGGCTGGTGGTGATCGGCCCGGAAGCGCCGCTGGTCGATGGCCTCGCCGACAATCTGCGCACCATGGGCGTGCCGGTATTCGGCCCCGGCAAGAAGGCTGCGCAACTCGAAGGGTCCAAGGGCTTTACCAAGGATCTGTGCAAACGCGCGAACATTCCGACCGCCGCCTATGTCCGCGTCACGTCCAAGGATGGCGCGATTGCCGCGCTGGACGATTTCGCGCTGCCGGTGGTGATCAAGGCCGATGGCCTCGCCGCGGGCAAGGGCGTGATCATCGCCGAAACGCGCGATGAAGCGCTGGACGCACTCGACACTGTCTCTTATACACATCTAGATGTGTATAAGAGACAGGGCCGATGGCCTCGCCGCGGGCAAGGGCGTGATCATCGCCGCAACGCGCGATGAAGCGCTGGACGCACGCGACACCATGTTCTCCGGCGCGTTCGGCGCGGCGGGCGAGGAAGTGGTGCTGGAAGAGTTCATGACCGGCGAGGAAGCCAGCTTCTTCGCTCTGACCGACGGCACCGCCATCCTGCCCTTTGGCTCTGCGCAGGATCATAAGCGCGTCGGCGATGGCGACACCGGACCGAACACCGGCGGCATGGGCGCCTACAGCCCGGCGCGCGTCCTGACCCCGGAACTCGAAGCCCAGGTGATCGAAACGATCATCAGGCCGACCGTCGCCACCTTGGCCGCCGAGGGCATGCCCTACTCAGGCGTGCTCTACGCCGGGCTGATGCTGACCGATCAGGGGCCGAAACTGATCGAATATAATGCCCGCTTCGGCGATCCCGAATGTCAGGTGCTGATGATGCGCTTCGACGGCGATCTGGTCGACCTGCTGCTCAGCGTCGCCCAGGGCACGCTGGCCAGCCAGGGACCAGTCGCGCTGGCCGATCGCACCGCTCTCACCATCGTCATGGCTGCCAAGGGCTATCCCGGCACCCCGGAAAAGGGCGGCGCGATCAGCGGCATCGACGCGGCGCAGGCTGGCGGCGCACTGGTGTTCCACGCTGGAACCGCCGATCAGAACGGCACGCTGGTCGCCAATGGCGGCCGCGTCCTCAATGTGACCGCCACCGGCGATACGGTCGGCACGGCGCAGGCGGCAGCTTACGCCGCAGTCGACGCCATCGACTTTCCCACCGGCTTTTGCCGCCGCGACATCGGCTGGCGCGAAGTCGCCCGCGAACAGGCATGAAGCCTTGCCGTCCGGGGCGACACCTATTTACATAGGCACGGCATAATCACGAAAGGCAGCGCGCGATGCAGGAATTTTTCATGGACTATGGCCTGTGGCTGTTGATCGGGCTGCTGGTGATCATCGGCCTCGTCTTTCTGTTGTCCGGCAAGGACAAGGCGCAGGACGCCCCGCAAGACATCGCACCCACGCCGCCCGCCCAGACCCCGCCTGCCGCTCTGGTAGAGCCGACACCCGCGCCCCCCGTTGCCGCGCCGGTCGAGCCCGTGGCCGCGCCGATAGCCCCGATAGCCCCGATCGCGACTGCCCCCGAACCAGCGCCGGAACCCATGCCGGTCTCACCCGCCGCCACGGCTGCACCGGAAGCCGACGACGATCTGCTCCGCCTCAAGGGCGTGGGACCAAAGCTCAAGACATTGCTGATCGAACTCGGCGTCACCCGCTTCGCCCAGATCGCCGCCTGGACCGACACGGACCTCGCCGCGATCGACGCCAAACTCGGCAATTTCAAGGGCCGCCCGGTCCGCGACCAGTGGATCGACCAAGCCAAATATCTCGCCGCAGGCGACATCGCTGGCTTCGAAGCCAAATATGGCAAGCTGTAAGAATCTTTCTAGTAACGCGCGCCTGATCGCAGTCTAAGCAGCGCGGGCCGGAACAGTGTCCGGCCCGATTGGCGCTGACGCAGAACGCATCGCCGCTCTACTGCCGACGAACCGCTGGACCAGCGCATGGCGTGCCGTCGACTTGCTGGCAACCGCCAGCAGCACGAGCGACAGCACAAACATGGGGAGAGTATCTGCTCCCGCCATCATCAACACCGCCATCACAAGGGGATGCCACAGATAGAAGAACAAACTGTCCCGCCCGAGCGCATTGAGGGGCGCAAACGACAGTCGCAAGGCTGACAAGCGCGGCAACAGTGCGATCAACCCCAGGCACATCAGCAACCGCGCAGGCACGAAGGCCAAGTCGTTGTCGCTACCCTGGAGGGTGCTCCACCATATCATGCCCAGCGCACCGGTCAGCAATACCACCCCCAGATAACGGCTCGGCAACCCTCGCTCCGCCACCAGCATTCCGAAGAAGAAATAGACAGGAAAGCGCAGGAAGCGATTGTCGGGCGACAACAGACTGTCGCCGATCGCGCCATGCCCCAGTCCAAAACAATACATGATCGCCAGGCTGATCGGCGTCCCGACGGCAAGCAACTGGAGCGGCGAGAAAGGCACCAGTCGCGTCACCAGGATCAGGAAGAACAGGACCGGTATGTACCAAAGATGAAATGGCGGACGCAGCAGTAACTCGATCGGCAGGGTCCAACTCACTGTCCAGCCGCTAACCAGTATATATATGAGTAGCGCGACCATCCATGGCAGTAGAATGCGATTGGCATAGCGACCAAAAATTCGCTCTGCCGGATCATGTCGCGTGCGGACGAGATTGAGCAGATAGCCCGAAATGCCGATCATCAACGGCATGCGAAAACCCGCCCCGACCCACATTGCCAGATGCGCCTGATGGGTCAGTTCCATGGCATGCCCAGCCATGACGAATAGAATCAGCACCGCTTTAATCAGGTCCACAGACGGATTTTTCGTCACCTGATAGCCCTATGTCCCCGATAATCTGGATAGAAACTGGCTACCGCCCATGTCTTAAACATCCCGTTAAACGACACGCACAGACCAATTCTTCCGATGGCTTTCGCCCAACTGCAAATGGGTTCAAGACTGCCAGGATGGACCTGAAGCGTCCCCTGGATTGGCCGTTGGATGCGCGTCACACGCCCTCTGGTTCGTGGGGAGCAGTTCCGTCCACCGCGCGATCATCCTCTATGCGGGGGAAAATGACATCGCCAATGGTCAGCGCCTGCACTTAACCGCCCAATATCTCCCGCGCGCGCGGCGCAAGCCGTTCTGTTGCGGCGGCGTGGATGCCGGGCGCGGCGCATAGCAGGCCAAAGGCGGTTGGCCGGGGCCGGTTGAACAGCAACGGATCGCCCAGCGCATCGGTCACCATCGCGCCGGCCTCCTGACAGATGATCGCGGCGGCCGCTATGTCCCATTCATTGCCCCAGCGCACCGTGGCGACCAGATCAGCCTCATCGGCGGCAACCATCGCCATGCGCAGCGCGATGCTGTTGGGCTTTTCGACCATCACCAGATCATTGTCGTTACGCGGCAATTGTTCGGCTGGCACCCGCGCGCCGGTGAGAAGCGTGCGCGATCCCGCGCGCAACGTCCGCCCATTGCGGGTCGCCCCATGCCCGGCCTGCGCGATCCAATATTCGTTGCGGGCAGGCGCGGCCAATATCCCCAGCCGCACCGCGCCATCCTCGACCAGCGCGACCGACACCGCCCAGCCGCGTCGTCCGCGCAGATAGTCGCGCGTGCCGTCGATCGGATCGACCACCCACACCCGCGACACGCCCAGCCGATGCACGGTATCGGCGGTCTCCTCCGACAGCCATCCCGCCCCCGGATCGATCGCGCCGAGCGAGGCGCGCAGCAGGCCATCGACTTCCAGATCGGCATCGCATACCGGATGGCCCGGCACTTTTTCCCACTGGCGCACGCGCGTTTCGCCACCCGCCCATAGCGCCAGCGCATGATCGGCCGCATCCGACACGGCCCCCACGATCGCGCGCAGGTCGATATCAGCCCCCGGCAACGGTCATCCCGTGTACGCGTAGCGTCGGCACATTCATGGCATAGCGGAAATGCAGGTCATTGGCGGGTATCAGGGAACGGAACATCGCCTTCAAATTGCTGGCGATGGTGATTTCGGACACCGCGTTGGTCACCGCCCCATTTTCGATCAGGAAGCCAGCCGCCCCCCGGCTATAATCGCCCGTGACGCCGTTGACCCCCATGCCGATCAGTTCGGTGACATAGATGCCGCGCTTCACGTCCGCCATCAGGTCGCCGGGGGATATGCTGCCCGGCTCCATATGGACGTTGGTGATGCTGACCCCCGGCGCGCCGCTGCCGCCACGGCTGGCATGGCCGGTCGGTTCCTGTCCCAACTGGCGTGCCGACGCACTGTCCATCAGCCAGCCGGTCAGCACCCCCTTGTCGATCAGCGCGCGCCGTTCGACCGGCAGCCCTTCGCCATCGAACGGGCGCGATCGCAGCCCGCGCGCCAGCAACGGATCGTCGATGATGGTGACGTTCGCGTCAAACAGCGCCTCGCCCAGCGATTCGAGCAGGAAACTCGATCGCCGCGCAATCGCCGGGCCGACCATGCCGCCAATCAGATGCCCCACCAGGCTGGAACCAATGCGCGGATCGAAAATCACCGGCATCACGCCACTATCGACCTTGACCGGATTCAGCCGCGCCACCGCCCGCTGGCCCGCCCGCACGCCGACCGCCTCGGCCTGATCCAGATCTTCCAGATGACGCGCGCTGTGGCTGGCATAGTCGCGCTGCATGTCCGATCCGCTGCCCGCCAGGACGCTGGCCCAGGTCGAATGGCTGGTTGCGCCATAGGCGCCCGCAAAACCATGGCTGGTCGCCAGCGCAATCTGGCTACGCCCGCTCGACGCGCCCCCGCCCTCGCTATTGGTGATGCCCGGCACGGCGCGCGCCGCGTCCTCCGCTATCATCGCGCGTTCGCGCAGCGCAGCGGGTTCCGGCTCCTCGCTGTCGGTCAGGTCCAGCGCGGGCAGGCGCTTCTTCATCAGCCGGTCCTGCGGGGCAAGGCCTGCATAAGGATCTTCGGGTGCCTCGCGCGCCATCGCCACCGCCCGGTCGACCAGCGTGCCGAGCGTTGCGGGGTTCATGTCAGACGCGGAAATGCTGGCCGACCGGTTGCCGATGAACACGCGCAGGCCGATCTCCTCGCCCTCCGACCGCTCAATATCCTCCAGCGCGCCAAGCCGCACCGATATGTTGGTGGAGGCATTGCAGGCATAGATGGCGTCGGCTGCGTCCGCCCCCGCCTTGCGCGCGGCGCTCACCAGATCCTGCGCGCGCGACTGGGCTTCTTCTAGGCTGAGCATGGAGGCAAGCTATTCCCGAAACGAAAAAACAATGGGTCGGCCTTACGCGCTTGGCTCGCGCGGGGCAACGCCCGCCAGCCAATGGTCGAGCAAGTGCCACGCCCCCGCCATGCGCGGCGGCGCGATGAAGGGTGCGTCCGGCTGCCCGGCCATCGCTGCGCGCACGCCATCGGCATCGCACCAGAAAGCGTCCTCAATCTCGGTCGGGTCCAGCGTCAGCGCGTCGCCCGCTGCCTGCGCGACGCAGGCGATCATCAACGACGATGGGAAGGGCCAGGGCTGGCTCATCACATAGCGCACGCCATGGACGCGGATACCCGCTTCCTCGAACAATTCGCGCGCCACCGCTTCCTCGATCGTCTCGCCCGGCTCGATAAAGCCCGCGAGCGCCGAATAGCGTCCCGGTGGCCAGGCGTGCTGGCGGCCCAGCAGCACCTTGCCCTCATATTCCGCCAGCATGATCGACACCGGGTCCACGCGTGGAAAATGCTCCGCCTGACACGTCCCGCACTGGCGCGCCCAGCCTGCCTTGACCGGCGCAGTCCGCCCGCCGCAGACCGCGCAGAAGCGGTGGCGCACGTGCCAATGCAGCAAACTGCGCGCTGTCCCGTAAAGCGCCAGTTCCTGCGCTGACACTTGCCCCGCCAATGCCCGGCTACGGGGCGTCGCCCCCGAACCGCCCGTCAATTCGACCAGCAATTCAGCGAAGATCGGTCGTCCCTCCGGATCGACGCCCAACAGCACATGATCCTCGACCAGCGCGCCGCCATCGATCGGCTCCAGCACCAGCGCGCCATCGACCTCGACCGGCTCCAGCCCGTCCAGCACCAGCACGCGCGCTGCCGGATCGGCAAATGTCTCCGCCAGCAATGCAGGGTTCGAGCGGATATGGTCGACACGATCGAGCGTGCCGCCGACAAAGCCGGGCGGGTCATCAAGCCGGGGGTCAGTGCCGTGCATCCGCATCCTTCTCCTTCAACACCGCCTGCGCCGCGCGGGCGAATAAAGTGGGCAGCCCCGCATCGGCAATGCGTTCGACCGGCCACCATTCGCCCGCGCCGCACGGGGCATGATCCTGCTCCACATGGGTGGTATGGACGGTCAGCGCCAGCGAGAAATGGGTAAAGACATGGGCAACCGGATCGGCCAGCGTCCGCCAGTCCCCGGCAAAGGGTGGCGCGGCGGCGGGATCGGCGCTCCAGTCGGAACTGGGCAGCGCCCGCATCCCGCCCAGCAGCCCCTTGTCCGGACGGCGCACCAGCCAGACATGACCGTCCGCCCGCTCGATCCACCAGCCATGACCGTTACGATGGGGCCGCGTCTTCTTGGCCGCCTTGACCGGATAGGCGGCGGGGTCAGCCGTGCGCACTGCCGCACAATCATCCCGCAACGGGCAGATGCCGCACGCCGGATTGCGCGACGTGCAGATGGTCGCGCCTAGGTCCATCATCGCCTGCGCAAAATCCCCCGCCCGCGCATCGGGCGTGATCGCATCCGCTGCCGCGCGGATCGCCGGACGGGCCGCTGGCAAAGGCGTATCGATGGCAAACAGCCGCGCCACCACCCGCTCGACATTGGCGTCCACCACTACCGCGCGCCGCCCAAAGGCGATTGCCGCCACCGCAGCGGCGGTATAGGCGCCCACCCCCGGCAGGGCGCGCAACCCCTCCTCCGTATCGGGGAAATGCCCGCCATGATCGCGCACCACCGCGCGCGCGCAGGCCAGCAGGTTACGGGCGCGGGCATAGTAGCCAAGCCCCGCCCAGGCCGCCATCAGATCGGCATCGTCCGCCGCCGCCAGTGCCTCTACGCTGGGCCAGCGCGCCGTGAATTTCGCGAAATAGGGGCCGACCGCCGCCACCGTCGTCTGTTGCAGCATGACTTCGGACAGCCAGACCCGATAGGCGTCGGTCGCATTGGCGCCGGGCAGCGCGCGCCAGGGCAGGCGCCGGGCATGGACATCATAATGGGCCAGCAGGTCGGCCGCTATTTTTACCCCGTCTTTTACCATGTCACCCTCGACGCGCATGGCGGCGCTATGCCATGGTGCGGCCCATGACGGAACGCCCCCCGACACCCAAAGTGAAAAGTCGCGCCATTCCAGCGGCGGAGCGGCCGCGCGTCGGCGGATCGCGGCGAATCGCCGATCTGATGCCCGACATTGGCCGCGCCGCCTTCCGCAAGTTCGGCTTCGTCCAGTCGAGCATCGTCACCCGCTGGTCGGAAATCGTCGGCAGCCATTATGCCAGCATTTCCGCACCCGAATCGATCCGCTTCCCGGTCGGGCAAAAGGCT
The DNA here is from genome assembly GCF_007693735.1 of Sphingobium sp. B2. Lineage (NCBI taxonomy): Bacteria > Pseudomonadati > Pseudomonadota > Alphaproteobacteria > Sphingomonadales > Sphingobiaceae > Sphingobium > Sphingobium sp. B2. Next base: position 3,191,764 of record NZ_VDBZ01000001.1, on the reverse strand, counting down.
GGCGGCACGCTGCAACTCACGGTCATGAGCGGCCATGCGCCGATGGTCCAGCACATGGTGCCGGACATCATCGAACGAGTGAACCGCTTTTTCGGCTATGCCGCCGTGGCGAAAGTGGCGATGCGGCAGGGCGAAATCATGCCCAGCCCCGCCGAGCGCCGCCCGCCGCCCCGCAATCTCAAGCCCATTCCGGTCGAACTGGGCGATTCGCTGCGCGACATTGGCGACCCGGAATTGCGCACGGTGCTGGAATCGCTGGCGCAGGGACTTGCCAACAGCAGCGGCCTGCCCAAAATCGGATAATCGTTCGGCTGGCGTTCAGCACCAGTCATTAACTGGACTTGGCTCATGAAAAAGCTGCTTTCCCTCGCCCTTCTCGCCCTGCCCGTCGCCGTCCTGGCCGCACCCGCCGCCAACTGGGTCGACCGCGTCACCGTCTCGGCGATCGGCGGCCATGCCATGGGCAATCCCGCCGCGCCCACGAAGCTGGTCGAATATGTCAGCTACACCTGTAGCCATTGCGCCCATTTCGTCGGCGAAGCGAGCGCCCCGCTCAAGGCCGATTATGTCAAAAGCGGCAAGGTCAGCGTCGAAGTGCGCAACGCCGTGCGCGACAAATATGACCTGACCGCCGCGCTGCTTGCCCGCTGCGGCGGCCCGGCGCGCTTCATGGGCAATCATGAAGCGCTGTTCGCCAATCAGGATGCGTGGATGGAACAGCTGCTTGCCTATGATCGGGACGCGGTGAAGCCGACCGAACAGATTGCGGCGCTGCGCGACATCGGCCAGAAAACCGGCCTCTACACGCTGATGGCCAAGCGCGGCTACACGCCCGCCCAGTTGAATGCCTGCATCGCCAGCCCCATGGCGATGAAGCAGGTCATGGCGATGACCGACGAGGCATGGAACAAGGTGAAGATCAACGGCACGCCCGGCTTCACCATCAACGGCGCGCTGGTCGCCGGATCGGACTGGGGCAAGCTCCAGGCTGCATTGCCCCCCGTCGCCCGCTGATCTAATAAAGCCGTCAACCCGCCCATAATCGGAGCCTTGCCCGTCGTGAAAGCCTTGTCCGGTGTCGTCCTTATCGCCCTGTCCCTCACCCTTGCCGCCTGCGGCAAGAGCGAAGAAGGCGCCGTGCCCAAGGGCGAAGCCATTGCCGCCGTCGCGCCGCCAGCGGGCACCAGCTGGTCGGAAACCATCGCGGCGACGCCAGAGGGCTATTTCGTCATGGGCAATCCGGCGGCCAAGCTGAAGCTGGTCGAATATGGCTCCTACACTTGCAGCCATTGCCGTGACTTTTCCGTCGAAGCGTCGGAGGAGATCAAGAAGCTGGTCGATACCGGCAAGATGAGCTTTGAATTCCGCACCTATGTCCGCGACCCGATCGACATTTCGACCGCGCTGCTCGCCCGTTGCGGCGGCAAGGACATCTTCTATCCCCTGTCCGAACAGTTTTTCGCGAACCAGAACGCGATGTTCGAAAAGGCGCAGGCTCTGGGCGACCAGCCCTATCAGGCGTTGATGAGCGCCCCGCCGGCACAGCGTTTCGGCCGGCTGGCCGGTGCGCTGGGCCTTATCGATTTCGCCAAGCAGCGCGGCATTGCCGAAGATCAGGCGAAACAGTGTCTGGCCGATACCGGGGCAGCCGAAAAGCTGGCCAAGGGCGTCGAAACAGCCAACAGCCAGTATCAGATCACGGGCACGCCCAGCTTCCTGATCAACGGCGTGTTGGTCGACAATGTCGCCAACTGGGCGACGCTTCAGCCCAAGCTCAAGGAAGCAGGCATCTGATTGCGCGTCGGGGGGCGGACATCAGCGCCTGAGCGCTTGAAGGCAGGGGTGGCCGCACGCCTCCCCTGCGCGGCCTTGTTCTGCGCCGCATTGCGGCCTTGGCGCAGACAACAGCAATGCAGATAAAGCGGCTCAAGCTTTCCGGCTTCAAAAGCTTCGTCGATGCGACCGAATTGCGCATTGAACCCGGCCTGACTGGCATTGTCGGCCCCAATGGCTGCGGCAAGTCCAACCTGCTGGAAGCCATACGCTGGGTCATGGGCGAATCCAGCGCCAAATCCATGCGCGGCGGCGGCATGGAGGATGTGATCTTCGCAGGCACCGCCACCCGGCCCCAACGCGATTTTGCCGAAGTCTCGCTCCTGACGGTGCAGGAACAGGGCGAGCTTTTTTCCGCCGTCGATATAGGCCCGGACGGCGAACTGGAGGTCACCCGGCGGATCGAGCGCGGCGCAGGCAGCGCCTATCGCGCCAATGGCCGCGACGTGCGCGCCAAGGATGTGTCGCTGATCTTTGCCGACGCCGCCACCGGCCCGCACAGCCCGGCGCTGGTCAGCCAGGGCCGAATCGCCGCCGTCATCGCCGCCCGGCCCCAGGAGCGGCGCGCCATGCTGGAGGAAGCGGCCGGGATTGCGGGCCTGCATGTCCGACGCAAGGACGCCGAGCAGAAACTGCGCGCGGCCGAAACCAATCTTGCCCGGCTCGCCGAAATATTGCTCGACATGGACGCGCGCGCCAATGCCCTGCGTCGTCAGGCCCGCGCCGCCGAACGCTATATCCGCCTGTCCGATCAGATCAGGGTCGCCGAAGCGCGCGCCCTTTTCGCCCGCTGGCGTGAGGCCCATGCCAGCGCCGAAACCGCCCGCGCGCAGGCGAAAGAGGCGGAGGCCGCCGTCGCCGCCGCGCAGGACGCGCAACTCGCTGCCGCCGCGCATGCCCAAGCCGCGCTGGCCGCGCTGGCCGAGCGTCGCGCCGCCGCCCAACGCGCGCGCGATGACGCCAGTGAGGCTGGCCATCGCCTCGCCACGCTACGTACCGAGCGCGACGGCGTGGTCCGGCGGCTGCATGATCTGGCCCAGCAGGCCGCCCGGCTGGAGGAAGATCGCGCGCGCGAAGGCACCCTCGCCAATGACGCCGCCGACGCCATCGCGCGCCTCACCGCCGAAATCGCAACGTTGAAGGCGCGCATCGCCGAAACCGAAAAGCTGCGCCCCGATTTCGCCAGCCGCATAGCCAGCGCCGAGGACAGCGCCCGCGACGCCGAACTGGATCTGGCCAAGGCGATGGCGAAGCAGGCAGGCGAACAGGCCGAACTGCGCGTCGCCGAAGCGGCGCTGGTGGCCGCGCGCAACCGGTTGGAGCGCGCGGAACGCGACGTTCAGCGCTTGAGCGGCGAAGCCGCCGCCCTGCCCGACCCCGCACCGCTGGAAGCGCAGCGCGCCGCCGCCATCGCTGCGCAGCAACAGGCCAGCGCCGCCCGCGATGCCGCCGAAGCCGCGATCCATGCCGCCGAAGCCGCGCGTCAGTCGGCAAGTGAGCAACGTGCCTCTGCCGAAGGCGCACTCTCCGCCGCGCGCGCCGCCCTCGCAGCGCTCGACAGCGAAGCGGCTGCGCTCAAACGCGCGGTAGACAGCGGTCCCGGCGGTCGCACCCGTGCGCTCGATCAGCTCAAGGCCGCGCCGGGCTATGAACGCGCTTTGGCCGCCGCGCTGGGCGACGATCTGGAAGCGCCGATCGCCCCCGACGGCAAGCGCCGCTGGGCCGGCGCGCCGTCGCTGACAAGCGACCCCACACTGCCCGACGGCTGCGCGCCACTCGCCGCCCATGTCACCGCCCCGCCCGAACTCGCCCGCCGTCTGGCCCAGATTGCGGTCACCGACAGGGATGAGGGCCATCTCCTAGCCGTCGGCCAGCGCCTCGTCACCCGCGATGGCCAGTTGCGCCGCTGGGATGGCTATGTGGCGATGGAAGGCGGGGCTGCGGCGGCGGAACGACTGATCCGCCTCAACCGGCTGGAGGCGATCGCCGCGAACCGCCCCACCGTCCAGGCGCAGGTCGATGCCGCCAGCACCGACCAGCAGCAGGCCAAGGTCCGCGAACAGGCTGCCAGCGATTCGCTCGCCAGCGGCCGCACCCAGCTTGCCCAGGCCGATCAGAGCTTGCGGATCGCGCTGCGTAGCGCAGACGAGGCAACGACTGCGCTGGAACGACTGGCCGGGCGGCGCGAAGGGATTGAGGAGCGACTGGCGGAGGCGCGCCGCGATGCCGATGCCGCCCGCGCCGATCATGACAGCGCGCAATCGGCCCGCGCCACCATGCCCGACGGAGCGCACCCGCGCACCCAGGTCGCCACGCTGGCGCAGGCAAGCGAAAAGGCACGCGCCATCGTCAGCCAGCTACAGGCCGATCAGGCCCTGGCCGACCGTGCCCTGTCGAGCGCCCGCGAACGGCAAGCCGCTGCCGATGCGGAGATCAAGGGCTGGCGCGCCCGCGCGGGCGAAGCGGCCAAACGCATCGCCGCGATGGTCGCACGTGGCGACGAGATAGCCACCGAACGCGCCGCCATCGCGGGCCAGCCCGACGTGCTGGCGCAGGCCATCGCCGCGCTGGACGATCAGGGTGCGACGCTGACCGCTGCCGCCGATGCTGCCCGCCATGCCGAGCAGGACGCCGAAGCTGCCTTGCGCCAGGCCGAGCAGCGATCCGCACAGGCTGGCGAAATGTTCGCCGCTGCCCGCGAAGCGCGCGCCACCGCCACGGCCCGCGCCGAATCCGCGGATGAACGGCGGATCGAAACCAATCGGCTGTCGGGCGAACGTTTCGAATGCCCACCCCCGCTCCTGCCCGAAAAGCTGGGCTTTGCCAGCGCCGACATCCGCCTCGCCCAGACCGAACAGGCCGACCATGACCGCTTCACGGCCGATCGCGAGCGGATTGGCCCGGTCAATCTCGTCGCGGCGCAGGAACTGGAGGAACTGGAGCAGGTGCAGGCCAGCAGCCGCGCCGAAAGCGAGGAACTGACCCAGGCGATCCATCGCCTGCGCGGCTCGATCGGTAGCCTCAACCGCGAAGGCCGCCAGCGCCTGCTCGCCGCGTTCGAGGCGGTCGACGCCCATTTCCGCCGCCTCTTCACCACCCTGTTCAATGGCGGTCAGGCGCATCTGGAACTGATCGACAGTGACGATCCGCTGGAATCGGGGCTTGAGATCATGGCCCAGCCACCGGGCAAGAAGCTGGCTGCGCTCACCCTGCTGTCGGGCGGGGAACAGGCGTTGACCGCCGTGGCGCTGATCTTCGGCCTGTTCCTTACCAATCCCGCGCCGATCTGCGTGCTCGACGAAGTCGACGCACCGCTGGACGACGCCAATGTCGAGCGGTTCTGCGACCTGCTCGACGCCATGGTCGCCCAGACCCAGACCCGCTACCTCATCGTCACCCACAACGCCGTCAGCATGGCGCGGATGCACCGCCTGTTCGGCGTCACCATGGTCGAACGCGGCGTCAGCCGCCTCGTTTCGGTCAACCTCCAGAGCGCCGAAGCCTTGCTGGCGGCAGAATGATTATTGTAGTTACAAAAATTCTTGACGAATTTCTGTAGTTATGCAAAATGGCAAAGCGTTTTTGTCCACCCTGGAGCGCGTCGCGTAACTACGTTCTAGGGGCATGAAAATGGAATTGAGCTTCGATCCGGCAAAGCGATTGAAAACCCTACAGGAACGGGGATTGGATTTCGCTGATGCCGCGCAGGTTTTTGACGGTCCGTCCTACACGGTGGAGGACGATAGATATGACTATGTTGAGCCGCGTTTTCAGACTTATGGCCTGATGAACGACAGGCTCATTACGGTGGTCTGGACGCCGGTTGATGGTGGAATCCGGGTCATCTCCATGAGGAAATGCAATGACCGAGAGCAGAAAGCCTTTGCCCGCAGATTGGGATGATGATGACATTCCCGAATGGACGGAGGAGATATTTGATCGAGCGGAATTTCGCATCGGCGATAGGGTTATCCGCCCCGCCACTGGCACGCTGACCCGTCCCGGCCGCCCCAAATCGGACGCCCCCAAACAACAGGTAACCCTTCGCCTCGACGCTGCCGTACTGGACGGTTTCCGCGCCACCGGGCCGGGCTGGCAAAGCCGGATCAACGCCGAACTCCGCAAGGCGCTCGGCCTTTAATCCTTAACCCGCCCTAACCAGCCCTTCATCCGCCGGAACAGGCCACGTTCGCTGATCGGCTCGAACATTTCGTCCGGTCCTTCGGGGTCCAGCACCTCATGGTCGGCCAGCCAGGCCTGTACGTCGTTCAGGTCTGGTGTCTCATAGGGGCGCAGCGTCCGGCCGGGCTTCTGGCGCATTTCCTCTATCCCCGCGACCAGCCCGCGCTGCGCGACGACGCGCGCCACCCGCTCCACTGGCAGGTCGAGATGCTCGGCGATCAGATCGTCTCGGATCGCCCTGATCCTGTCCTGCCAGCCGGCATTGGCGGGCAGCGCGGTATCGATCGTCACGTCGCATTCGGTGTCCAGCCGCATCGAGCGGTTGTTCATGTTGGATGAACCGACCCGGATCAGCCGATCATCGACGATCAGGATCTTGGCGTGGACATAGATGGGAACGCCGCGCGTCGTGAAGGGATGATAGATGCGCAGCCGCCCATGGACGTCACGCGCCTTCAAAGCCTCGAACAGGCGCGCTCGCGCCGAATCCATCGCCTGCTGCTCCAGCCAGCCATCGGCCTGGGTCGGATTGATGATGACGATGTCCGGCCCGTCCGCTTCGTCGAGCCGATTGGCGATCGCTTCGGCAATGCGGCGCGATGCGAAATATTGGCTTTCGGCATAAATGCAACGCTGCGCCGCTGCGATCTGGTGACAATAGAGCCGCTCGATCTCGATCAGTTCTTCCTGATCGTCCATTTTGGGCGCGGAGCGGGAAATGGCGACATCGACATCGGTGAATTGCACCGGCAGATGGTCGGGCCAGCAATCTTCCACCCCCTCGACCGGTGCCAGCGCATCGCCGCCCGCCCCGACCCAGCGATTGCGGGCATGTTCCCCCAGCGCCGCGGCGACAGGTCCGGTCAGCGCCGTGGTCGCATCGTGCCAGGGGCCATAGGGCGACCCGTCCGGATGCAGCCGGCCCGGTTCTTCATCGCGATGATGGCGCGTGTCCCATCGGTCGCCAGTCATGTCGATGCCGCCGCAAAAGGCGAAGCAATCGTCAATCACCACGATCTTCTGATGATGGGAGGCAGCGGGCGGATGATGACTGTCCAGCTTCACCGTCACGCGCGGATGGGCCATCCATTTGAGCGTCGTGAACAGGTTGGTTGGCCGCACCATCGACTTCATCGCGCCGACGTCCCAGCGCAGCAGGAAGATTTCCAGATCCGGCGTGCGGTCCACCAGCCAGCTGATGAAATCGCCGATGACCACTGGCGCGCCATCATGGACCTCATCCTCCCGCACCAGGCTGATCGCGGCATCAAAATCCCAGCCGATCAGCATGATCCGCCGTTTCGCCTTGAGCATCGCCGTGCGGGCATGGCGGAAATAGGCGTCGGCGTCGATGATCGTGCTGGCGCGCGTTGCCCGTGCGATCTGCCAGCAATCCTCTCCGGCGACGGGGCCGGCAATTGGCGCGCTCATGCGCTGCCGACCACTAGGCATCCCAGAAACATCAGCAGTCCGGCAAAGCGGTTGGATCGGAATTTGACGAGTGGATCGAGACCATCCTCGCGCAGGGTGGCGACCTGCCACAGCAGATGCCCCGCCACCGGCAGCAATGCGGCCAGCGCCAGCATCTGGGGCCGCACCTGCCAGATCGCCCCGCTCCACAGGCCGAGCGCGCACAGATAGCAGAGCGCCACGCCCAGCCGGACGTGCCGCCCCATGGATAGGGCGCTGGAACCAATGCCGATCAGCGCGTCGTCCTCCCGGTCCTGCAGCGCGTAGATCGTGTCATAGCCCACAACCCAGAAAATGGTTCCGGCATAGAGTGAAATTCCCGGCAGCGTCAGCGCGCCCATCACCTCGCTCCACCCGACCAGCGCCGCCCATGAAAAGACGAGGCCAAGCCAGACTTGCGGCCAGCCGGTGATCCGTTTCATGAAGGGATAGGCCGCGACCAGCGCCAGCGACGCCAGCGCAACGACCTGCGCATAGAGGCGCAATTGCAGCAGCACGATCAGCCCGACCAGACATAGCGCAACCAGCCACAGCCAGGCCGTGCGCAGCGTCATCGTGCCGCTCGCCAGCGGGCGCGCGGCCGTGCGCGCCACTTTGCGGTCGAGATCGCGATCGACGATATCGTTGAATACGCAGCCAGCGCCGCGCATCGCGATGCTCCCCGCCAACAGCCAGAGTATCAGCGGCCAGCGCGCAAAGCCGCCCCCCGCCAGCGCTACCGCCCAGGCCCCCGGCCAGAAGAGCAGCCACCAGCCGATGGGCCGGTCGAACCGCGCCATCTGCACCAGCGCGCGCGGGGTGTCCGGCAGCCGCGCCAGCAGCCCACGCGCCTGGCTGTCGGGAACGATGATCTGGCTCAACTGACGCACTCCATTCGGGCCGACTTGTCGAAGCCCCGTTCTTCTCTAAAGACTCCCATAGCCTCCGGGCAAGTTTCGTCGAACGGAAAGCGCATCATGACCGCAACTCCCGCCTGGCCGCCGCAAAGCGCGCCGCGTCTGCATGTCGAAACCCAGTTGGGGGATGGCGTGTCGGTGCCTGTCGATGGCAATCCGGCCCATTATCTGATCAGCGTCATGCGGGTGAAGCCCGACGACATCGTCCTGCTGTTCGACGGCCGATCAGGCGAATGGGCCGCCCGCGCCCGCGACATCCGCAAGCGCGACCTGATATTGGAATGCATCCGCCAGACGCGACCGCCCGAATCCGTCCCGGATTTCTGGCTCTGCTGCGCCCCGATCAAGAAGGGCCGAATAGATTTGATCGCTGAAAAGGCGTGCGAACTGGGCGTGGCCAAGCTCCAGCCGGTCCTCACTCGCCGCGCCGTGGTGGACAAGCTCAACCTGGACCGTTTGCACGCCCATCTGGTCGAGGCCGCCGAACAATGCGGCCGCACCAGCCTGCCGGATCTTGCCGCGATGGTGAAGCTCGATGCGTTGCTGCGCGACTGGCCGCAGGACCGTCACCTGTTCTTTGCCGATGAAACCGGCGGCGCACCGCTCGCCGCGGCCTTTGCCGCCCACCCCGGTCCCGCCGCTTTCCTGATCGGGCCGGAGGGCGGATTCGACCCGGCCGAACGCGAAGCGATCCGCGCCCACCCGCGCGCCGTGGCGGTTTCGCTCGGTCCCCGGATCCTGCGCGCCGAAACCGCTGCCATCGCCGCAACGGCAGCGTGGATGACGCTGAACGGGGACTGGCACTAAGTTTCATTTCGCTATTGGATTGAACCGTTTATAGACAGGCCCTATCTGATCAACGCCAGTCGCTGTTTGACCGGCCGAGGGGAAGCATTAAGGGCGGGGCATGAGCACCAGAACCGACTCAGCGGGTGAAGATCCCGTCATCGAAAGCCGCGACCAGTTGATCGCGGCCTTTGCCAAGGGCGAAAAGCCCAAGGATCGCTGGCGCATCGGCACGGAGCACGAGAAATTCGTCTATAACCGCAAGGATCATCACGCCCCTTCCTATGAGGAAAAGGGCGGCATCCACACGCTGCTGATCGGCCTGACCCGATATGGCTGGAACCCGGTGTTCGAGGGTGAGAATATCATCGCCCTGTCCGGCGCCGACGGCACGATCAGCCTGGAACCGGCCGGGCAGCTCGAACTGTCCGGCGCGCCGCTCGACAATATTCACCAGACCTGCGCCGAAACCGGCCGCCATCTGGAACAGGTGAAATATGTCGGCGACATGCTGGGCCTGGGCTTTCTGGGCCTGGGCATGTGGCCAGACAAGACGCGCGTGGACCTGCCGATCATGCCCAAGGGCCGGTATGAAATCATGCTGCGGCACATGCCGCGCGTCGGCTCCATGGGGCTGGACATGATGCTGCGCACCTGCACCATCCAGACCAATCTGGACTATGGCAGCGAAGCGGACATGGCCAAGAAGTTCCGCGTCTCCCTCGCCCTGCAACCGCTCGGCACCGCGCTGTTCGCCAATTCGCCCTTTACCGAAGGCAAGCCCAACGGCTTCCTCTCCTACCGCAGCCATATCTGGTCGGACACCGACCCCAAGCGCACCGGCATGTTGCCCTTCGTGTTCGAAGACGGCTTTGGCTATGAACGCTATGCCGACTATGCGCTCGATGTGCCGATGTATTTCGTCTATCGCGACGGCAAATATATCGACGCTTCGGGCCTGTCGTTCCGCGATTTCCTGAACGGCGAACTGTCGGTCCTGCCGGGCGAAAAGCCCACGGAGAAGGATTGGGAGGATCATCTTTCCACCGCCTTTCCCGAAGTGCGGCTCAAAAGCTTCCTTGAAATGCGCGGCGCCGATGGCGGACCCTGGGGCCGCATCTGCGCCCTGCCCGCGCTCTGGGTCGGCCTGCTCTATGATCAGGGCGCGCTCGACGCCGCCTGGGATCTGGTCAAGGACTGGAGCATGGAAGATCGCCAGATATTGCGCGATTCCGTGCCGCGCCTCGGCCTCGATGCGCCGGTCGGCAAGGGCCGCACGCTGCGCGACATCGCCCGTCCCGCGCTCGACATTGCGCGTTCAGGCCTCGCCGCCCGCGCCCGTCTCAATACGGCAGGCGACAATGAAACCGGCTATCTGTCCGATCTGGAAGAGGTCGTGTCGTCCGGCAAGACCCACGCCGAACGGCTGCTGGATCGCTATCATGGCGAATGGGGCGGCGACGTCAGCAAAATCTATGCGGAAGAAAGCTTCTGATCGCGCGATGCGGGCGGCTTATTCGGCTGCCTGAATCACCGCGGCGGCGGGGCGCTTGCGTCCCGTCACCCACGCGAAGAAGCGCGGCACCGGCGCGTTGCGCTCCATCCAGTCGCTATAGGCGCGATAATCGGGGTCGGCGGACAGATGCTGTTCTTCCGTCCGGGCGCGCCAGTAATAGACCGCATTGGTGAGCGCCAGCATCGCGCAATTGCGCACTATGTCGGTCATGGACCCGGACACGCTCAGGAAAGGCAGCGCCGAAAACCACCAGAACAGATTTTTCGCCAGATAGGCCGGATGCCGGGTCCAGCGATAGGGACCGTGCGTCAGGATACCGCGATGGGTCAGGTTGGAAAAGCGCAGGCCGAACGCCACCGTCGCCCAGGCATAGATGCCGGTCAGCAGCACCAGCCATCCACCCAGCGCCCATTGCAGCACGCCCGACCCTTGCGTCCAATAGTCCCATTCCGCCCCGCCCGCATGATAATCAAGCGGTCCCCCGCCCCCCATCAGCACGAACGGCGGATAGCAGATCAACGCTGCGACCCAGCCCGCCAGATAGGGGTTGGCGGTGCGGATATGCGAATCCAGCGGCTTGAAGGTCAGAATATAACCCACCGTGGCAAGGCACACGTCGATCATGAACATGACCGCAATCAGGAAACCAGCCATCGCCACGGGATTGGCGAAGGCCTCCTCGATCCGCCAGTCCACGACATTGGCGAAATTGCCGGGCACGATGGAGACCATGAAAGCCAGGAAAAAGCCCTTCACCGTCCAGGCGCGGGCATGATGGGCGACCTGGCGCATGTCGGGCGCGCCCGCCGCGCCGCCGATCACCCATTGGCCAAAACTGTAACTGGCATCCTTGGGGTGCACCAGCCGCCGGTCGATCCAGATGATGTAGGGGATGGACAAAGCGAGCAGCCAGGGCGCTGCAGCGGTGAACAGGTCCATCGAAAATCGGTAGTTGCCGTTCCAGTACCAGCGCGCGATGCAATAGAAGATCGCAATGGCGAGCCAGGTCGCCCACAATCCCGCAATCTTGATGATGCTGATGTCCAGCACGTCGCGCACGGGACGCGCCGGGCCATGCCAGTCGATGCCGGTCGATGCGTTGCGATGCACCTTGTCCACCATCAGCGACCACAGCACCATTGGCAGGCCGCAGGCGACGACCGCGGCCAGCCCGGCATTGGGACCGTCCATGCCATAATGGCGCGCCACCAGCGTCCAGAGGCCAAGGCCGACTAGGCCAGCGATGCCCACGCCGTGGCTGACGGCGGATTTGGGGCAGGGATCGACGGAATCGCGCATGGTCGCTGCTCTAGCGCAAAAGGGTAAGCAAGCGGTGAAAGGCATGGCGCGTGTCGGCCGGCAGGAATCATCTTAACCTGTGGCAAGGCCATGAACCCTTTTTATCTCAGTGCGTTATCTCAACCTAAGCTTCGACAATGGAGACAGGAGATGACGATTGCGGTGCGATTTCCCGATGGCAGCGTGCGCAACGTCCCTGCCCAGTTGAAGGAAGTCCCGGCCCTTGGCAGCCCCAATGGCCAACCAGTGTTTGAGCGTGTGCCGCTCAACTGCGATCCGGTCTGGCGTTTCCAGCGTGTCGGCGACGATTGGTACGCCGCGCCCCGCAGCGGCAGCCTTTCGGTGCTCAAGCCGATATTGCCCGAATGGTGGAGGACGGTACGGCATATGGGACTGGACGATTCGGCGCCCCGCTCCGCCAAGCAAAGCCAGTCGCAGGGGCGACGCGGCCCGATCGACACCGCCGCCTGATGGGGCGGATTTGAATTTCGCTCAGCCGCCCAGCACGTTGATGGTAAAGGCCAATATGCCAAGGTTGAACAGGAAGGCGGCAAGGCACTGAAACAATACGGTGCGCCGCACGCCGCTGTCAGTGATGGATATGTCGGACGTCTGGAATGTCATGCCCAGCGTGAAAGCGAAATACAGAAAATCCCAATAGCCCGGCTCCTTCGTGTCCGGAAAATCCAGCCCGGCGCAGTCGCCGCCACCCTTGTCCGCCCGATAGAAGATATGCGCGTAATGCATCGCGTAAATGAGGTTGGAAAATAGCCAGGCGACCAGCAACGTCGCCAGCAGCAACGCGATCACCCAGGCCTTGGGCCCGCCATGCTGGCTCACAGCCACGCCGACCGCGACCAATATGACCAGGCTGACGATCCCGGTCAGCAACAGCATCAACTCGCGATTGGCGTCATTCGCCTGCGCCTTGCGCCGGATGGCGGCGGGATCGGCACGGATCAGCGGCACGACCGACACCATGAAAGCCAGCGCGGCGATGTCGAAACCCGCCATCACCGCTTCATGCCAGCGCAGCCAAAGGCCAAGCGGCGCTGCCGTCACCAGCAGCGCCAGGAACATGCCATAACGCCACGGGAAGATGGGCTGGCGGGAAATCGTGCGGCTCATGCGCCCTTCATAGCACGGCGGCGATCAATCCGCGCGCCTGCGCTTCATTGGCCTCCAGATACCAGTTTTCAGGCGCTTTCTGGAGCAACTCCTCCATGCTGATGTCCGATCCTAGGATCAGATTCTGGAACCCTTCATTCTGGATCGCGATCGACGATTCAATCTCGTTCAGCGTCGCCTTCAATGTCGCGATGCAGGTGGAAAGCGGCCCTGACAGCTGGATATTCTTCGTGATCAGCCGCTCATGGATCATGATCCGGGTGCCGCGGGTCACATAGCGATTTTCGGTGGCGAAAAAGCTCATGAAGGTCGCCCCCGCCGAATAGACTGCGGTTCGCCCCAGAAATACCAGCCGTCGTTCAGGATAAAGGTCGGAATGGAAACGAATATCTTCGCCCATCAGCCGGGCAATTTCCGGGTCGCCGCCCAGGGTGGAAATTTCCACCACCACCAAACCCTGCTGCGGCGCGTTCGACAAGCAGTTCTTGAAATGCAGATACATGCCATGGTCGACCACCCCCGACAGCATGATCGATGGATATTCAAAATCCTTTGGGCCTAGCATCGGTGCGGTCATAAGCATTGTCGCGTCCTTGGAAGATCGGTGTCGCGCTGCACTACGCATGGGCGCGCAAAAGGTGCCGCGCTTTTACGCTGGCGCCGCGCGCGGGAGGCTGTAAAGAACAGATCATGACCATGGGGCGGCGGACATGATCGCGAAATTGAAAGGACGGCTCGACAGCACCGGGCTGGACCATGCCATCATCGATGTGGGCGGCGTGGGCTATCTGGTCGGCGCCTCATCGCGCACGCTCGCGGCGCTGGGCAGCATCGGCGAAGCGGTGACGATCCACACCGAAATGCTGGTCGCGGCGGATTCGATCCGCCTCGTCGGCTTTGCGCGCGCAGAAGAGCGCGACTGGTATCGGCTGCTCACCCATGTGCAGGGCGTGGGATCGCGGGTGGCGCTGGCGATCCTGTCCGCGCTCGAACCGCTCGAACTGCACCGCGCCGTCGCGATGGGGGACAAGGCGATGATCGCGCGCGCGAACGGCGTCGGCCCCAAACTCGCCCAGCGCATCGTCAATGAATTGAAGGACAAGATCGGCGCGCCCCCGGCTGGTGGCCCAATCGACGCGGGTGGCGTCGCCATGCTGCCCACCGGCAGCTTCGCCGCCGACGCGCTCTCTGCGCTCCAGAATCTCGGCTTCAAACCCCATGAAGCCAGCACCGCCGTCGCGTCTGCCGAAGCCGAACTGGGCGATGACGCCAGCCTCGATGCGCTCGTGCGGCTCGCGCTGCGGAAGGCCGCGAAGTGACCGAAGACCGCCTGCTCGCCCCCACTCGTCGCGTCGAGGATGTCGACGCCGCGCTGCGTCCCAAATCGCTCGACGAATTTATCGGGCAGGAAGCCGCGCGCGGCAATCTGCGTGTCTTTATCGAGGCTGCGAAGTCGCGGGGCGAGGCGCTGGACCATGTGCTCTTCTTCGGCCCGCCCGGCCTTGGCAAGACCACGCTGGCGCAGATCGTCGCCAAGGAAATGGGCGTGGGCTTTCGCGCCACATCCGGCCCGGTCATCGCCAAGTCCGGCGATCTGGCTGCCCTGCTCACCAACCTCGACGAAGGCGACGTCCTGTTCGTGGACGAAATCCATCGTCTCAACCCGGCGGTGGAGGAAGTCCTCTACCCCGCGATGGAGGACCGCGCGCTCGACCTGATGATCGGCGAAGGCCCGTCCGCCCGATCGGTCCGCATCGACCTGCCGCCCTTCACCCTGGTCGGTGCGACCACGCGGCAGGGGTTGCTCACCACCCCCCTGCGCGATCGCTTCGGCATCCCGGTGCGCCTGCAATTCTACACCGTGCCCGAACTGGAACTGGTGGTGCGCCGCGCCGCCCGCTTGCTCGACCTTGCCATCACCCCCGACGGCGCTGTGGAGATTGCCCGCCGGTCGCGCGGCACCCCGCGCATCGCCGGGCGGTTGCTGCGCCGGGTGCGCGATTTCGCCAATGTCGCCGGCGTCCCCGCCGTCGATGCCAAGGTCGCCGACGCCTCGCTTCGGCGGCTGGATGTCGATGATCTGGGCCTTGACCTGATGGATCGCCGCTATCTGATGATGATCGCCGACATTTATCGGGGTGGTCCGGTGGGCGTCGAAACCCTTGCCGCCGGCCTGTCCGAAGCGCGCGACACGATCGAGGAAGTGATCGAGCCTTATCTCATCCAGCTTGGCCTCATCGCCCGTACCGCGCGTGGCCGCTGCCTCAACGGTCCGGGCTGGAAGCATCTGGGCCTCAACCCGCCGCAGGACGTCCAAAACGGGCTGTTCGACTGAGAAAAGCATGGCCGCTACGGCATGGCGGGGCTATAGCCATGGCCAAGATCAGGCGCGCGCCAGATGCGTCGGAACCGCAGGAGTCGAGCCTTGAGGGCCATCGAGACATTTCCCAACCTTGTCACCATGTTCTTCACGCGCGCCGCAGAGCGCGGCGACACCCCCTTTCTGTGGCGCAAGAGCGGCGGGACATGGCATCCGCTCAGCTGGAATGAGGTCGCCCGCCGGGTCGCCGCCCTGTCCACCGCGCTCAAATCCCTGGGCCTCAAGCCCGGCGACCCGGTCATGCTGGTCAGCGAGAATCGGCCCGAATTCTGCATCGCCGACCTGGCGATCATGGCGGCGGGCTGCATCACCGTGCCGACCTACACCACCAACACCACGCGCGATCACCAGCATATCCTGACCGACAGCGGCGCCCGCGCCGTCATCGTCTCGACCGCCAAGCTGGCACAGGCGCTGATGCCCGCCGTCGTCCGCTCGCAGGCCAGCTTCGTCATCGGCATGGAGCCGTTGCGCGGCGCACAGGGGCAGGCGACCTGCCATCTGTGGGACGATCTGATCGTCGCCCACCCCACCGACGTTGCCGCCTGCGCCGCCGCCCAGACCGCAACCCGTCAGGATCAGGCCTGCATCATCTATACCAGCGGCACCGGCGGCGCGCCGCGCGGGGTGATGCAGCATCATGGCGCGATCCTGCTCAATGCCGAAGGCGCAGGCACCATCGTTGCGGAGGATTTCGGCTGGGGCGAGGAGACATTCCTCTCCTTCCTCCCCCTCTCCCACGCCTATGAACATAGCGGCGGGCAGTTCCTGCCCATGCTGCTGGGCGGGCAAATCTACTATGCGGAAGGGTTGGAAAAACTCGCCAGCAATATCGAGGAAACCCGGCCCACCATCATGGTCGTCGTCCCCCGCCTGTTCGAAGTGCTGCGCGCCCGCATCATCAAATCGATCGAGAAGCAGGGCAAATTCCCGACCTGGCTGATGGCGCAGGCGCTGCGCATCGGCGCAAAGGAACAGCAGGGCAAGGCGTCCGTCCTCGACCTGCCGTTAAAAGCCCTGCTTGCCCGCACGCTTCTTCCCAAGATCCGCGCCCGCTTCGGCGGCAGGCTCAAGGCGCTCGTGTCGGGCGGCGCGCCGCTCAACCCCGATGTCGGCCTGTTCTTCGATGCGATGGGCCTCACCCTGCTCCAGGGCTATGGCCAGACCGAAGCCGGTCCCGTGGTCAGTTGTAACCGCCCTAGCGCGGGCATCGCCATGGACACGGTCGGGCCACCACTCAAAGGGGTGGAGGTCAAGATCGCGGACGATGGCGAAATCCTCGTGCGCGGCGAACTGGTCATGCACGGCTATTGGCGCAACCCGGCCGAAACCGAAAAAGTGCTGAAGGATGGCTGGCTCCACACCGGGGATATTGGCGAATTCGATGCCAAGGGACGCATCCGCATCACCGACCGCAAAAAAGACCTGATCGTCAATGACAAGGGCGACAATGTCTCCCCGCAAAAGATTGAAGGGATGCTGACGCTCCAGAATGAGATCGGTCAGGCGATGGTGCATGGCGACCGTCGCCCCTATCTGGTCGGCCTGATCGTGCCGGACGCTGAATGGACCCGCGAATGGGCGCAGGCCAATGGCGTCGTGCCTGCCGACGCGCCTGCCAATCCGGCCTATATGGCGGCGCTGCGCGCGGCAGTGGACCGGGTCAATGCCGACCTGTCTGTGATCGAACGGGTCCGCCGCTTCATCCTGGCCGACGAACCCTTCACCATCGACAATGAGGAAATGACCCCGTCGATGAAGATCCGCCGCCATGTCATCCGCAAACGCTATGCCGATCGGATGGACGCGCTGTACAAGGGATGAAGGATTGAAAGCTCTGCCTGTGCCAATCTTGGCCGCGATGGTCGCCAGCGCGCCATTGCACGCTGCAACGCCATCCGGCCCGGCCAGCATGGCCGAGCATCAGCGCCAGTGCGCGGGCAAGGATGGCTGGAGCGATCCCGCCCCGCCCGTCCGCATCTTCGCCAATGTCTATGACGTGGGCAGTTGCGGCATCACGGTGCTGCTTATCACCGGGGCGAAAGGCCATATATTGATCGACGGGGCCACCGCGCAGGCTGTCCCTACCATCATCGCCAATATCGAGCGGCTGGGCGTTCGCCCCAGGGACGTTAAATATCTGCTCTCCACCCATGAGCATGTCGATCATGCCGGCGGGCTGCACGCCCTTCAGCAGCGCACCGGCGCCACCCTGATCGCGTCGACGGCCGCCCGGCCGATGCTGGAAAGCGGCACCCCGGCCCGCGACGATCCGCAACGCGGCGGCCTCGATGCCTTTACCGGCGCGCGCGTCGGGCGCATCGTCAGGGATGGGGAAGCCGTCACGCTGGGATCGCTCCGCCTGACCGCCCATCTGACGCCGGGCCATTCGCCGGGCGGCACCAGCTGGTCATGGACCGCCTGCGCCGGAAAAAATTGCCGCAGTATCGTATATGCCGACAGTCTGAGCGCAGTATCGGCGGACGGGTATCGCTTTGCCGATCACCCCGCCTATGTCGCCCGCCTGCGCGCGACCATTGCCAAAGTCGCGGCGCTCCGCTGCGACCTGCTCATCACGCCGCATCCGTCCGCCAGCGCTCTTTACGATCGCCTCGCGGGAACTGCCCCTTTGATCGATAGCAAGGCTTGCACCCGCTACGCCGCTGCTGCGCGTTCGAATCTGGACAAAAGGCTCGCCCGCGAAGCGGCTGCCGTCAAAGGACGATAAGGGCAGCCGCTCACTTGCCAGGTGTGCGATAGGGTATGAAATCCCCCAGTGCGCAACTGCCCGTGGTCATCCCCGACATCAAATTGGCGCTGGCGGCCAGATCGCCCCGGCACAATTGCGTCCCGAAAACGCGCACGATCAGCGTGTCACCAAAGGTCAGGCCGTTGCAACTGCCCATCAGCTCATTCTTGTAGATGAGCCGCTTGTTCACGCGATAGAGCAGCACATTGTTGCTGATCACCGTCAGGTTGGTCTGCGGCTGTTGGTCGATGCAGCTGACCTTTTCGCCTGCAACCTTGCCAGCCAGCTCCTCTTCCAGCTTTGTCGCCTGCTTCTGGGTCAGGGGGGTGGGTTCGTAGCTACCGGTGCAGGCGGCCAGTAGCATGGGCGTCAGGCATATCCATGCACGCATCATGGCTCTCCTCTTTCTCTGCCCCCAAAGACGGCAACATAGCGCAGAATCCGTCAGGCCGCATCCTTAGCCGCGCGCCGCTGCGCCAGTTCATCAACGTTCCGCGCCCGCATGAAGATGTTGGTCGCCCGCTCCAGTCCGATCGTCGTCGGCACGGTCGCCTCGCCACGCGCCCGCGCAGCCTCCACTTCTACCATCCGTGCAGCCAGCGCCGCATTGTCCGGCTCCACCTCCAAAGAGAAACGACCGTTGGAGAGTGTATATTCATGCGCGCAATAGACCGCCGTATCCTCCGGCAGAGCGCCCAGCCTCGCCATATTGGCGAACATCTGCGCCGCGGTCCCCTCGAACAACCGCCCGCAACCCATCGCAAGCAGCGTGTCGCCGACAAAAACGATATGCTCGTCGGCCAAATGATAGGCGATATGCCCGGCGGTGTGAGCCGGGATTTCCATCACGGTCGCGACATGTGCGCCGATCCGCACCTCATCGCCTTCTCCCACCATCCGGTCGAGCGTGCCGATCTTGTCCGCTTCCGCCGCCGGGCCGGTAATCGTGCAACCCGTGGCCGCCTTGATCGCCGCATTGCCGCCGACATGATCCCCATGCCAGTGGGTGTTCCACACCTGCCCAATGGTCCAGCCGCGCGCCTGCGCCGCTGCCAGAACCGGATCGGCGACGGCAGGGTCGATCACCACCGTCTCGCCACTTGCTGCGTCATGCATCAGCCAGACATAATTGTCGCTCAGCACCGGGATGCGGGTCACTTCCAGCATAGCGCTCACCATGTACCAACATTGGGCATCGACGCCCAGGGTTCGGCCGGGTCCAGCCGCCCGTCCTGCAACAGTTCGATCGAAATGCCGTCCGGCGATCGCACGAAAGCCATATGCCCGTCGCGCGGCGGCCGGTTGATCGTCACGCCCGCGTCCAGGAAACGCTGGCAGGTCTCGTATATATTCTCGACCCGATAGGCGAGATGGCCGAAATTGCGCCCGCCATCATAGCTTTCCGGCTGGCTGCCGTCGGTCGGGGGCCAGTTATAGGTCAATTCAACCTGCGCCTCCTCATCGCCCGGCGCGGCGAGAAAGACCAATGTGAAGCGCCCCTGTTCGCTATCGAACCGCTTGACCTCTTTCAGCCCCAGCAGGTCGAAAAAGGCGATGCTTTTGTCGATGTCGGTCACGCGGATCATGCTATGCAGATATTTGGGCAAGGGTCACTCCATTCGTCGCCATAAAGCAACGGTTCATCTCAGTTCTGGCACGACAACCCTATAGATAAGGTCGCGCATCCCCCGAAGGAAGAGGAAAGCATTATGGCATTGGAATTGCGGGACAAGGTTTTGCTGGGCAGTGCCGCGTTGCTGGCGCTGGGCGTCATGAGCGGCGGCTATCTGCTGGGCGACGGGCTGAAACGGGCCAGGGCAGCGGACCGCTCTGTCACCGTGCGCGGCCTTGCCGAAAAGGATGTGACGGCGGACCTTGCCACCTGGTCGATCAGCTATTCGGCGACCGGCTTCGACCTGCCTACGGTGCGCGCCGAAATCGACAACAACACGCGCGAACTCAAAGCCTATTTTGCCAGTCTGGGCTTCAAGCCTGACGCCCTCACCCCGGTCGGCGCTGGCGTGAACCAATATCTCAACAATGGCGTCAACAATATCACCATTACCCAGCGGATGCTGCTGCGCACCACCGACATCGCCCGCGCCCAGCGCGCCGTCGCGCAACAATTCGACCTGGTCCGCCGCGGCGTGACGCTGCAGGAAGGGTCCGGCATGCGCTACAGCTTCACCAAATTGAACGACCTCAAACCCCCGATGGTCGCCGCCGCCACCAAGGATGCGCGCAACGCTGCCGAACAATTCGCGAAAGACAGCGGCACCAGCGTCGGCGGCATCAAAAGCGCGACCCAGGGCTATTTTTCGATCGACGCACGCGACGGCGAAGGCGGCGACGGATCGAGCGATACGCCCTACAAAAAGGTCCGTGTCGTCACAACGGTTGATTTTTACCTTAAATAACAACAGCTTAGATATATATCGGTAAAAATCATTGCATATGTCTAGTTCAGTGTCGGTTTAAGCGCACCCGCGGCGGGCAATCGCGACAGATTGTCCGCCGCTGCCTTCCCCGCCGCTGTCGTCGGCGCCAGCCTGACCGCGCGCTGCCAGGCCGAGCGCGCGACATCGTCATGCTGTGTCAGCACCGCGATATTGCCTTCCTCCAGCGCCACCGACGCATCGTCAGGCGACAGTTGCACGGCACGGGCAATATGCGCCTGTGCCAAGGCCATCTCGCCCGACCGCCGCGCCAGCGTCGCCGACAGCAGCCAGCCGAGCGGGTCTCCTGGGGCCTGCGCGAGCGCCACATCCAGTGATTCGCGTGCCGCGGCGCTATCGCCCAGCGCCACCAGCGCCCGCGCCCGATCGAGATGCACTTCGCCTTTCTCAAGTCCATCCGGCAGCCCACGCGCCAGCGCCGCATCGAAATCCTGCCGCGCCTTGGCCGGATCACCACTGGCCAGTG
Source organism: Sphingobium sp. B2 (assembly GCF_007693735.1). NCBI lineage: Bacteria > Pseudomonadati > Pseudomonadota > Alphaproteobacteria > Sphingomonadales > Sphingobiaceae > Sphingobium > Sphingobium sp. B2. The sequence goes on along the minus strand of NZ_VDBZ01000001.1, from coordinate 3,170,603 downwards.
CCGCATTGCCCGCCTGCGCCCACAGCCGCGCGCTCTGCGCCATTTCGGCGCTGCGCTCCGCTTCCTCGGCTGCCTGCTCGAACGCGACGATCGCAGGGCCCCAGCGCTCGGCGCGGGCATAGGCAAAGCCCATGCAATGCCGCGCATAGAAACTGCCGCCGTCGATCCGCCACTTCTGGGCAAAGGCGACGCCTGCATCGGGCGCTTCGATCGCCTGATCCAGGCAGGCCTGAAAAGGTGCGGCATATTTGGCCGGAACCGGAATCCGTCCATCCTCCCGCGCCGCTGCTGGCTTGGGGGCCGCAGCCGTCGCAGCCGCCGCTGCTTCCTGCTTCTCCTTCCGGCTGCGGTTCATCACCGCCTCGATTTCCGGGTCATAGCCTTGCGCAAGGAACAGGAGCGGCAGGAAAAAGGGCATCAGAGACTATCCAGCAGGCTGGCGACGGTGCGGATCAGCAGGGCGATGTCGCTGTCGCGGGAAAGGCGGTGGTCGCCGTCCTTAACCAGCAGCGTCTGCACATCGGATGAACGCGCCTGCGCCGCGATCCGCAGCGCCGTTTCCCAGGGCACAGCATCGTCGCACTGCCCGTGCAGCAACCGCACCGGACAGTCGATGGCGATCGGTCCACCCAGCAGCCGCGACGCCTGCCCCGATTCCCAGAAGCCCCGCGTCGTCACATAGGGCTGGTCACTATAGGGCGTTGGCTCCTCGATCCGCCCCTCGGTCATCAGCAACGCCTTGTCCGCCTCGGTAAAGCCCCAGTCCGTAAAATCCGGCGCTGCGGCGATGCCCACCAGTCCCGCCATCCGCTCTGGCCGCGCCAGCGCCACCAGCAATGCCAGCCAGCCGCCCATGGACGATCCCACCAGCACCATCGGCCCTTCGACCAGCGCATCGACCAGCAACAGCACATCGTCCCGCCAACTGGCCAGCGTGCCATCCTCGAACCGCCCGTCGCTGGCCCCGCACCCGGCATAGTCTAGCCGCAACATCGCGCGCCCGCTGCGCGCCGCCCAAGCGTCCAGCGCGATCGCCTTGCCCCCTTCCATGTCGGACATATAGCCCGGCAAAAAGACGATCGTCGGCCCCGCGCCACCCCGCTGACGATAGGCAAGGCGCACCCCGTCAGGCCGGGTAAACAGGGCGGGCGGTACGAAATCGGCATGGGTCATGGCGGGGCATCCTGTCAGGCAAAGGGCTTGATCGCCCATAACCCGGCTTTTTGCCCAAGCCACAAAAATTATCCGCTTTCCTGCGTTGACAGCCCCAAGGCCAGCGGCTAGTTGCGCGCTCCTACCCCGTGCCCAGATGGCGGAATTGGTAGACGCACCAGCTTCAGGTGCTGGCGATCGCAAGGTCGTGGAGGTTCGAGTCCTCTTCTGGGCACCATTTGTTCTTCCGGAGCAGTCCGCATAGATTGAAAAAACCGCTGAATTCAGCGGTTTTTTTGTGTCTGACGTCCATCGGTTTCCACTGGTGGATTTGGGAATTTAGGGTAGCTGAGGGTATCTTTGCGGGTATCGGCCAACAGGGCCGCAGGAGATACCCTCATGGCACTTTCATTCCTCGCATTGTCCAAGGCAAAGCCGAGAGACAAGCCCTACAAGCTCGCGGACGGGCATGGTCTTTATCTGTTGGTGACGCCACAAGGCGGTCGCTACTGGCGCATGAATTATCGCTTCGATGGCAGAGCCAAGACGATGGCGATGGGCGTCTTCCCGTTGATCACCTTGGCGGAGGCGCGAGAGAAAAGAGAGGAGGCCCGCAGGCTCCTAGCGGCCGGATCGGATCCCACCGCAACGCGAAAGGAAATTGAAGCTCAGGAAGCCTTCGAGGCGACTACTGGTTTTCGCACCGTTGCCGAGGAGTGGCTCGCCAAGCGAGAACGGGAAGGACTTGGGGATGTCACCATCGGCAAGATCAAATGGCTTCTCGAATTTGCCTACCCCAGCCTCGGCGATCGCAAGATGAGCGAGATCACGAGCATGGAACTTCTTGCTGTTTTGCGGGAGGTCGAAGGGCGAGGCCGACATGAAACTGCCAGACGACTGAGGAGTGTCTGCGGCAGAGTATTTCGTTACGCAATCGCAACAGGAAGGGCGGAGCATGATCTCTCCGCCAATCTTCGCGACGCCCTGACTACACCAAGGGTGAAGCATCTGGCTGCCATCACCAACAGTCAACAGGTCGGGCCGCTGATGCGTGCGATTGACGGTTTTGATGGTCATGCGGTGACAAGAGCCGCCTTGCGGCTGGCTCCGCATGTTTTTGTCCGTCCTGGCGAATTGCGCCATGCCGAATGGTTGGAGATCGATTTCGACAAGGCGTTATGGTCGATTCCGGCGGAAAAAATGAAGATGCGGCGCCCACATCGCGTCCCGCTTTCGCGGCAATCCCTTGCCATCCTGTCTTCCATCAGGGAGGTCACCGGAACGGGTAAATATGTGTTTCCCGGCTTTCAGTCCATAAAGCGGCCCATGTCCGAAAATGCGTTGAACGGCGCCCTTCGACGGTTGGGCTATTCAGGCGATGAAATGACGAGTCACGGCTTTCGAGCCATGGCGAGCACATTGCTCAACGAGATGGGTAAGTGGCATCCTGATGCAATTGAACGGCAGTTGGCGCACGCTGAGGCAGACGCGGTTCGGCGAGCTTATGCGCGCGGAGAATATTGGGACGAGCGAATAGCGATGATGCAGGCCTGGTCGGACTATCTGGATGGTGCGGCCATCAAGTAGGGTAAAGGACGCCTTTCGAACCGGCGCGCGGCGGTGTCTTATGCGGCACTGCGCTAAACCGCTGGTTTCGAAGGCGTTCGCAACGACGACAAAGTTATTATCGCGTCGCCCCTGTCGCAGCAGCGGTTAAGAACACAGTAAGCGTCCGGCCTTGGGCGTGTTGCGCGGTCCGCCCCTGTTGGCGAGGGAGGGTCGATAGGAGTCTCCTTCTGGACTCCATAAGGAGATCAGGAGATGGGCCGGATCGAGGTCATCACCCGCACGGAACGCCGCCGTAAATATTCTCCCGCTGAGCGGGATGCCATCATGCGGGAGGCTGATGCGCCGGATGTCACAGTGCGCGAGGTGGCGAAGCGGCATGATATAGCCGAGAGCCTGATCTATAGCTGGCGGACAGCACGACGGCAGGCGGAGAAGATCGCCAGCGAGCCGCTGACTTTCATCTCATATGGGGCCGTGCCCGAGGGTGCTGTCGCCACTGTTCCCGCTGCACGGCCGCCGGCACGTCCTGAGCCGGTTCCGACGATGCCGGTGATGGAAGAGTTGACCCGTCCACATCCCGGCGCACGCCCTGGCGAGATCGGGATAGACCTGCCCAGCGGCGTTCGTCTGTCGGTGGATAGCTATGTGAACGAGAAGGCGCTCGCCCGCGTGTTGCGGACCTTGCGGGATATTTCATGATCTCATTGGCACCGGGCACGAAGGTCTATCTCGCGAGCAAGCCCGTCAGCATGCGCCTGGGGTTCGACGGTCTGGCGGCGCTGGTGCGACCGCTGTTCGCGGTCGAGCCTTACTGCGGTCACGTCTTCCTGTTCCGCAGCAGGAGCGGCAACTATCTCAAGGCGCTGCACTGGGACGGCTCGGGCATATGCCTGTTCGCCAAGCGTCTGGAGCGGCATCGTTTCGTATGGCCGCCGCTTGTCGAGGGCGGCGTAGTGCTGACCCCGGCGCAGTTTGCACTGCTGATCGAGGCGATGGATTAGCGGCGAACCATCGCCCCGGAAGCGCCGCGTCTGCCGGTACAGATGTAGGCATAAAGTGACGTAAAACCGGGCATTTTCCTTGGTCTGCATGGGCCATTTTGCTATGGGGAACCGTGTCCGCCGACGAGATAAACCTTCCTGCCGATCCCGATGCATTGCGCGCGCTTTTCGCCGATATGCAGGCGCGTATCGCTGCCTCGGAACAGGCGCTGGAAGCCGAGCGGACAGCCCATGAGGCGACCCGTAACGCGGTCAAGCTGACCACGCTCCAGATCGAGAAGCTCAAGGTTCAGCTATCCCGCCTACGGCGGATGAAGTTCGGCCAGTCGTCCGAGCGGATCACCGAGATGGCGGATCAACTGGAACTGACGCTGGAGGATCTCGAAGCAGAACATGCCCATGCCGCATGTGCCGTCGGGGATATGTTTCCAACAGAGGAACGTCCATCGACGGCTCGCAAGCCGAAGCGCCTGCCATTGCCCGACCATCTGCCGCGCGACGAGACGGTGCATGCCGCACCCGACGTCGATGGCTGCTCCGCCTGCGGCGCCACCATGGGCAAGCTGGGCGAGGACGTGACCGAGGTGCTGGAGTATGTGCCCGGTCGTTTCCGCGTCGTGCGCCATGTTCGCCCCAAGCTGGCCTGCGGGCGCTGCGATGCGATCAGCCAGGCACCGGCTCCAGCCTTGCCGATCCCGCGTGGCAGGGCTGGTCCGAACCTGCTGGCGCATGTGGTCATATCGAAGTTTGCTGACCATCTGCCGCTTTACCGGCAGTCACGCATCTATGCCCGTGAGGGTGTCGACCTCAGCCGTTCAACCCTGGCCGACTGGCTGGGACAGGTCAGTTGGCTGTTGCAGCCGCTGGTCGACCGCATCGCCGATCATTTCATGGCCAGCCCCAAGCTCCATGCCGACGATACGCCCGTGCCGGTATTGGCGCCGGGCACCGGCAAGACTGCAACAGGACGATTATGGGTCTATCTGCGCGACAATCGACGATGGCGACCGAGCGATAAGCCCGCAGCGCTGTTTCGCTACAGCCCGGATCGCAAGGGCGAGCGTCCGCGCGAACATCTCAAGACATTCGTGGGATTCCTGCAAGCCGACGCCTATGCTGGGTTCGAGCGCCTCTATGCGCCCGACCGTCAGCCGGGGCTAATAACGCCTGTCGCCTGCTGGGCACATGCGCGGCGGAAGCTGCACGATGTCTACAAGGCCGATCCGCATTCCGTCGCGGCAGAGGGGCTGAAGCTCATCCGCGAGCTTTACGATGTCGAGCGTGGGATCGACTGCGATCCTGCCGATGACCGCCGGAAGACACGCAAGCTGTCTCGGCTGCGGGCGCTGGATTTCTTCGCATGGGCCGACGGCGTGCTGGGGCAGATTTCAGCACGGTCTCCGTTGGCCGAAGCGCTGCGCTATGCCGTGAAGCTTAAGCTGCAACTGCTGGCCTACACCGAGGACGGGCGGTTGGAGATCGACAACAACCTCGCGGAGAACGCCCTACGCGGCATAGCCGTGGGCCGGAAGAACTGGCTTTTCGCGGGTGCCGGCTGCGGCGGGGAGCGCGCCGCTGCGATCTACTCACTGCTGGAGACGGCCAAGCTCAACAATGTGAACCCGCAGGCTTGGCTGGCCGATGTGCTCGACCGGATCGGCAAGGGCCATCCCATCAATAAGGTCGATGAGTTGCTGCCTTGGAACTGGCCGCCCTTATGCGGGTAGCCGCATTTCGCAGCTCGCCATATGTCCTAGATCTCCTCGCCATTCCAATATTCCAGCTTCAGCGAGGTCGGCCAACCGAGATCCCAAGACAAGATCGCTTGTTTGATAAATGCCCTCTAAAAAGAAGTCACCGAGCACTCCAGCCACAATTCTCGCCATCTTTTGCCATTCCGGTGTCGCATGCTCCAATAGGGCTGCATCGAAATGCTCAAGCGGCGCAGACATCAACCCGGCGTCGCCCAGGATACGCAGAGGGGCATTCTCCGCTTGAAGTTGTAGCCACAAGCCCAAGCTACGCGCCCGTCGCCCCGCCGATAGAGGTTCTGCCTTATCGAGATATTCAGTCATGCTTTCGGGATCGAGTAGGCTGAGGCGCGGCACATCAAGGATCTGACACTCCTTGTCCGCCATATGCGACAGCCACCACAAAAAGCCGGCAGCACTATGCGCGCTGTCTGGAGAAATCCACGCAATGGGGGGCTTACTTGCCTCCATCGAGGCACTCAGGACGGGCAAGCTATCCTCGAAAATCTTCTGCCAGTCAGAATAGCCCAATTCATTCTCGACCCATTGAGCGCGTGCATTAGCATCGTCCCTGTCTATGGGGCCAAAACTGAAATCATCATATGGCGCAACGACAATTCCTTCTCGGCCGGCAACCTCCAGCGCTTGTTGCAAAGTTCCTGCTGCGGAACGCCCAAAGACAACGTGAAGCTGAGAGTTTTCTGAAGTCATCCGGTCAGCCTAATGGATGAAGCACCAAACCGCTATGATCGTGCCCCAAGGCGTGGTGTAGGTTCGCTGGCGGTAGTCACAGCGACCTCCGGCTAAGCCGGGATGATCAAGCTGCCATGGCAGGCAACGTGATGATGGGATTATCGCTTAAACCTAAGACGCTCTCAAGTGTCATATAGCGGCAGCGTTGGACGGCCCATTCATCATTTTGTTCCAATAGGATAGCCCCGACAAGTCGTGTGATTGCCTCTTCGTTGGGGAAGATGCCGACGACATCGGTGCGCCGCTTGATCTCGCCATTGAGCCGCTCGATCGGATTGTTGCTGTGGAGCTTTGTGCGATGCTGGGCCGGGAACGTCATATAGGCCAGCACATCTTCTTGAGCACTATCCATGAGAGCAGCCAGCTTTGGCACGGTTGGCCTGAGCTGATCAGCTACACTGCGCCATTGGGCCTTTGCAGCCTCCGGAGTTTCCTGAGCGAAGGCGGTGGCGATAAAAGCTGATACGACCCGGCGTCCGCTCTTGCCGGCATGGGCCAGCGCATTGCGCATAAAATGAACCCGGCATCGCTGGCAGGTGGCGCTGAACACTTTGGCGACGGAAGCCTTTATGCCTTCGTGGGAATCGGAGATCACCAGCTTCACGCCGCGCAGACCGCGACGAGCAAGGCTGCGTAGAAAGTCGGTCCAGAAGACCTCCGCTTCGGAATGACCGATCGCCATGCCGAGCACTTCGCGCCGGCCATCGCTGTTGACGCCAACGGCGATGATGACGGCGACCGAGACAATGCGACCGGCCCGCCGCACTTTGATGTAGGTCGCGTCCATCCACAGGTAGGGCCAGTCGCCTTCAATCGGACGATCGAGAAAAGCCTTCACGCGTTCATCGATCTCCACGCACAGACGGCTAACCTGGCTCTTTGAGATACCGCTCATCCCCATGGCCTTCACCAAATCGTCGACCGAGCGGGTTGAAATGCCTTGGATATAGGCTTCCTGAATGACGGCCGTCAGCGCTTTCTCCGCCAAGCGACGGGGCTCCAGGAACCCGGGAAAATATGTTCCCTTGCGCAGCTTGGGGATCCGCAGCTCGACCGTGCCTGCTCGCGTCTCCCAGTCCCGATCCCGATAGCCGTTCCGCTGTGCCAGGCGCTCACGATCTTTCTCACCATAGGCAGCGCCGGTCACACTGCCCACTTCCAGTTCCATCAGCCGCTGCGCGGCAAAGCCGATCATGTCGCGTAGAAAATCGCCATCGGCTGTCTTCCCAACCAAGGCGTGCAGGTCCATCTTGTCATTGGTCATCGGTGGTCTCCGTAAGTTGAGCTTCGCAACTCCAACTTATCCGAAGTTCACCGATGACCACCCGCGAAACTGACCGGCCGCTACAGCGCTTTATCGATGAGCGCGCGTCCGGTCAGCTTCGCTAACCCTCAAAACCTACACCACCACCAGGGACACGACCACCGCTATCACGCAAACGGTCCACAGCGGACGCTTACAGAACACAATTGAAATGGTCGGGGTGTGAGCTAATTCGCCTCCTACCCGAGCGGTTCCGATTTTGTTGACAATGTTCCTGTTTTGTTCAATATCGGATCATCGATTTTATCCTCTTTGCGAGGGTCACGTATTGACCTTCGAAAGGGCTTAGGCTTTGATGGCGAGCTAGAGGGACACTGGTGCAACCCACATTTTGGAATATGAGTGATCGCGCTGATCCTATATCGGCGCCTTTGGACGCGGTCTTGGAGCTTGGTGCTTACGAGGCTCTTTGGTCGGCCCATAATGCTAGCTTCAAGAGCCTAGCAGAGACGTTCCGAAAAGCGCCAGGTGCCCGTCCCTCTGACTTGGTACCGGAGGCTGAAGCTCGGGCGTTGGGTGCGCGTGTTATCGAGAAGCTCCGTGCGAGGACAAGCAACCGTTTCGATGTTCGCGTTTACGGTGAGTGGGAGTATCCGGAGCGCCTACGCGACGCCACCGATCCGATCGAGCTGTTCTATTTCCAAGGCAATTGGGCGCTGGCTGCTCAACCGGGCGTCGCAGTTGTCGGAACTCGCAAGCCAACGGAAGAGGGGAGGGCGCGAGCCACCTTTCTCGCCAAGCGGCTGACACAAGATGGGATCACGGTCGTTTCAGGCTTGGCCGAAGGTATCGATACTGCAGCACATCAGGGCGCTATCGATAATGGCGGGCAGACGATTGCCGTGATCGGCACGCCCTTGGGACAAGCCTATCCGAAAGCCAATGCCGCGCTCCAAGATCAGATTGCCAGGGAATATCTTCTGATCAGCCCGATCCCAGTCGAGCGGTATGATGCTCAGAATTTCCGGACTAACCGCTTCTTCTTCCCTGAACGGAACAAGGTGATGTCAGCACTCACGAACGCTACCATCATAGTTGAAGCCGGAGAGACATCAGGGACCCTCGTCCAGGCTCGCGAAGCGCTTCGGCAGGGCCGAAAACTCCTTATCATGAAGAGCTGCTTCGAGCGCGATGACATAACATGGCCTGCTCGGTTCGAAAAAGACGGGGCAATCCGGGTAGACAGTTATGACGACGTCCGACGGCAGTTGGTTAGGTAAGCTCCGGAAGATTACCGACCTCGAGAGAGGCGACCATCATCACCTCACGGCGGATGATGACTGCTATTTTGTTGGTGAATATACGTCCGGTGCAGGATTTTCTCACAGTTCTACAAATCAGCTAGTGCTCAATCTCAAAAAGAAGCCCAGCACTCGTGGAACTTATCAGTGGAAGTATAAGGGACAGGCCATTCTCAAGGCTGCTGCCGCTCTCGCCAATGGCATCAACATGAATGCCCTAAACGCTGTCGCGTTCGTACCGATTCCACCGTCAAAGCTGCCGAACGATCCGGAGTATGATGATCGCATGTCGCAAGTGGTGCGCGCAATCCATCGTGACGTCGATCTTCGAGAATTGATATATCTGGCCGCTCCACGCGCAGCCGCACATCAAAACGATACCGCGCGAGACCCGGTGGCCCTGCAGGCCCAACTCAGCTTACGCACGGAGCACTTTGCAAACCTTCCACAGATCGTTTTCCTAGTTGACGACATGTTAACGACCGGCTGCAGCTTCAGAGCCTGCAAAGATATGATCCTATCTAAGTTGCCCAACACCAAGGTGATCGGCCTTTTCGTTGCGAGGCGAATTATCGATCATTCGTGGGCCTTCGGTGATTTGACCGACCTAGAAGACCTGTAAAGTGCTTGCAACACGCCTCAAATGAGGATGCATGCGACCGCTGTGATCTCAAGTAAGGTTTCGGTCAAACCTCCAGCCTATTCGATATCTCGCTGAATGAGCCGTTTGTACGCCGCGCCTCAGGCTATCTGCTCCTGTGTCAGCGTCATCGCGGAACGATCCTGTCGACGGCAACAATATCATGGCCTTCCCGCACGCCCTCGATACGCACATGGCGGCCCAGAAGATGCTCTTGCCTGCCCAGGGCCAGAAGCCGCCATTGCCCACCGTCGGCCATTTGCAGGATAAGCTGGCGGCCTTCCTGCATCAGCAGGCCTTCCAATATGACGGGGCGGTATCTGGCCATGGGCTGATGATCCTTGGCTATGCCGGGGGCGGGTCAGGCTGCTTTGGCAGGTTCGGCATTCAGAGCTTGAAGACATTATCCCGGTGCCAGGCCAGGAAATGGGGGTGTGGCCGGTCCGCTGCGCGAATTGGAAGAGTGGCGCGGCGGCTCTTGTTGATGAGGCCGGTTATGCTGTCCGTGTCATTGGCCTGACGAGAGATCATGATGTCGAGATCGTCCGAGAGGCTGATCAGCCCCCGGTCGAACATCCAGTGGACGGTGCCGGACAGGGCAATACCGTTCTGGACGCTATCAGGGCCATTGGCTTCGACCGGGCGGATATGCGCGGCTTCGGCTTCCGCGCGGCCGCCACCATTGATGAGTTTGAGGCCGGTAATGGCGCAGCGCTCGTCATAGGCGCGCAGCACGACCCGGCGGAAAACACGGTCGCGCTCGATCCTGGAAACGAGTGTTGTCGTGCGGCGGCGTTCCTGTTCGGCGAGGAAGGGCATGGCCCCGTCCTGGAAGAGGGGCGGCATCAGGTCATCGACGCGTGGCAGGAGGGGGGCACGCTCGTCCAGGCCGAGATCGAGAATATGGTTGAAGTCGGCGGCCGAAATGGGGCGCACCGCTGCCTGGGCGCGGCCGGAAATCTTTCCGGCGTCGTTAAGGAGGCCGCGCTCCGCCAGGCCGTCGGGACCGTTGAAGGGCACGGCGTTGGCAAATTCAAGATAGCTGCCCGGTTCGATCATGGCGATATACATGCCGGGCGCCTGGGGATCGGGAATGACCTGGCCGACTTTGGCGACAGCAAAATAGCCGCGGGTGCCGCTGACCTTGACCGGCTCGTAATAGACGATCCAGTCGTCGAGGCAGGCAGAGACGCGGCCAAGATATTGGGACGGGAACTGATAGCGCTCGGCCGGGCTGTCGTCGTAGATCGAATCCGACCGATGAATGAAAACGCCAAAGGCCATGGCCTTGTTATCCCCCCGATGCGGTATCAGCCGCAATATCGACCATGGCCCGGTTAGTGGGGACCAAGCAAGGGATAGCTGTTTTGCTTGGGGGTTTTCCGGGCGTCCCCTCTGGGCCGCGCTCTATTCCGCTTCCGCTCCACCGAGCCAGCTTGGCCTGTCTCGGCCCTTGCGGGTTCTGATCGCTGACGCGCGACCCTGAAGGATCGCTGGCGGACATCGCTTGTCGGCGATGGCGTGGTCCGGACCCGGACGAGCGGTGTGGGCGTGGCTTCCCTCTAGGCCCGTCGCGGCGGGCGGCAAGCCGGCCGGTGGCACGGCTCCTTCACTAATGTTGCGGTCCTGCGGCTGCAGCCCGCCGCTTATCCGGGCCTGCCGGTGCGCTCTTGCCGCCCACCCCGATTTCCGGGGCCGGTGTTTGGCAAGGAGTACGGACCATGGAACTCAAGCATATCGATATCGCCTGCCTCTCGATCTCGCCTGCGAACATGCGCGGCGTTAAGAAGGTGCCGGACCTGACCAACATCCTTTCGTCCGTTCGGGCGCGGGGCGTCTTGGTCCCGTTGATCGTTCGGCAGAATGGCAGCCCTACCACCTATGAAATTGTCGCGGGCAAGCGGCGTTATCATGCCGCGCTGATCGTCGCGCAGGAGGAGGGGAGCGTTGAACCGCTGCCCTGCGCGATCATGGAGGCGGGCGACGACGCGGCGGCGCTGGAAGCATCGCTGATCGAGAATATCGCCCGGCTCGATCCCGACGAGGTGACGCGGTGGGAGACGTTCACGCGGCTGGTCAAGGAGGGCCGGTCGCCTGAGGATATTTCGCTGACCTTTGGATTGACCGCCTTGCAGGTGAAGCGGACGCTGGCACTGGGCAACCTGCTGCCCCGCATCCGCAATCTTTATCGCAGCGACAATATCGACGCCGTGACCGTGCGGCATCTGACCTTGGCGTCAAAGGCCCGGCAGCGTGAATGGCTGGCGTTGCTGGACAACGAGGATGCGCGTCCGCCTATGGGCCATTATGTGAAAGCTTGGCTGCTGGGCGGCAGCGCCATTGCGACCGATAAGGCACTGTTCGATCCGGCCGATTATAAGGGCGGGATCGTGGCCGACCTGTTCGGCGATCATAGCTATTTCGCCGATGCCGATCTGTTCTGGCAGATGCAGGAGGCGGCGGTTGCCGAGCGCGTCGAGGGCTATCGTGATGCCGGGTGGCTGGACGTTGCCGTCATGGCGCGGGGCGAGGCTTTTCATGCGTGGGAGCATGAGCGTTGCCCCAAGGCCAAGGGCGGGCGGGTCTATATCAGCATGGGTCATGGCGGCGATGTCAGTTTCCATGAAGGCTATGTGACCCTCAAGGAGGCGCGGAAGCTGGAACAGGGCGGCAGCGTTGAGAAGGCGGTTCGGCCCGAACTGTCCGCGCCACTGGCCAGCTATGTCGATCTCCATCGCCATGCCGCCGTGCGCGCGAAGGTCGGGACGGCCCCTGCCATCGCTTTGCGGTTAATGGTTGCCCATGTCATTGCCGGATCGTCGCTATGGCGGGTCGATGTGACCTCGCAGCGGGGGCCAAGCGATGCGATCACGCAGAGCGTCGAGAATTGCACGTCGGAAGCGGATTTCGACAGGGAGCGACGGATCGCCCTCGACTTGCTTGGTCTTGATCCCGACACGCCGACCGTGACCGGCCATGCTTATGATCGGGAGCTGATCCCGCTCTATTTGCGGCTGCTCGAACTCGACGACGCCATGGTGCTGGGCATTCTCGCCATTGTCATGGGCGAAACGCTGGAAGCCGGGTCGGCGCTGGTCGAATTGCTGGGCGTCCAGATGGCCGTGGAAATGACGTCCTGCTGGCAGGCCGATGACGCTTTGCTTGATCTTATCCGCGACCGGGAGGTGATGGGGCATGTCCTTGCCGATGTCGCAGGCAAAGAAGCCGCAACCGGCAATGGTGGTGCAACGGCCAAGGTGCAGCGGCAGATCGTGCGGGACTGTCTTGCCGGGACCAGTGGGCGGGAGAAGCGGGACGGCTGGGTGCCGCGCTGGATGGCCTTTCCGCCGTCCACCTATACCCAGCGGGGCGGGGTTGGCAGCGTCGAGCGGTGGGAGGCGGTTGCGCCGTTTATCGAGCCACAGGACGAGGGGGAGCCGGAGGAGGGTGCCGCCGACGCGACAGACACCAGCGATGAAGAGGTGATCTCCAGCGAGGACGAACCGGTCCAGCAAGCAGCCTGATCCAAAACCTTGCAGGCGGCGGTAGTACGCCGCCTGCTTTCCCACTTGTGGGAGCGGCGGACGAGCCGGTGGAAATTTGGCGCCGGTCGGCTTCGCCGCCCGGCGTCATTGTTTGCGGGACAATTCGGGGGATGCGGAGCGCTGCGAAAGGCAGCGCGAAGGGTTCGGCAGCGGTCATCGCGCAATCGGCACGATGGCGTTGGATCATTGTCTGATCGGCCTGTCGGCGCGGCGGGGGTGGGCGTCGCTACCCTCTAGTCCCCCCGCGGCGGGTCGCAAGTCGGGCTTCGCGCCAACTCCTCCACATCCGTTGCGGCCCTTGCGGGTGCGGCCCGCCTCTGTCGGGGCGCCTGCCGGTTCGCTCCTGCCGCCCACCCCCGCCACTCCGGCGGCCGGTGCGATGCGGGAAGGAGAAAGGTCATGGGACATCACGACAAGTCCACGCGCGCCGGCGCGACCCTCTATAGCGAAGTGACAGACCGGATCATCGCGCAACTGGAGGAAGGCACGCTGCCATGGGTGCGGCCATGGGATAATGGCAAGGCCGCGCTGGGCCTGCCGCGCAACGGCGGGACCGGCAGGCGCTATTCGGGGATCAATGTGCTAATCCTGTGGCACCGCCTGTTCGAGCAGGGCTATGGTTCGCAGCGCTGGCTGACCTACCGGCAGGCGCAGGCATTGGGCGGCAATGTGCGCAAGGGGGAGCAGGGCACGACCGTCTGCTATGCCGACAGGTTTACGCCCAAAGATCAGGACCATGTGCCCACCGGGCCGGATGGCGAACCGCGACAGATTGCTTTCCTCAAACGCTTTACCGTGTTCAATCTCGACCAGTGCGAGGGGCTGGACGTGGCAGCATCGGCTGACACCATTGCGACATGGAATCCGGCCGTTGCCATCCCGCGCGCGGAGACGCTGATCGAGGCGACCGGCGCGGATATCCGTATCGGCGGCGGGGAAGCCTATTATGCCCCGCAAGACGACTATATCCGTGTGCCCCGGCCCGAACATTTTCATGAACCCATCAACTGGTATCGCACCGCGCTGCATGAGCTGGGGCACTGGACCGGCCATCGTTCGCGGCTCGACCGACTGCCCGATACCGGTTTTGGCAGTCCCGCCTATGCGCGCGAGGAACTGATCGCCGAAATGGCCAGCGCCTTCCTGTGCGCCGAACTCGGCATTGTGCCGACCGTGCGCCATGCCGATTATCTGGGCGCATGGCTGTCTGTCCTGCGCGAAGACAGCAAGGCGATCTTCCGCGCCGCCAGTCAGGCCAGCAAGGCCGCCGACTATCTACTGAACTTCATCAGGGACGCAGGAGGCGATGATGACGACGCCCGATGATGACCAACAGGCCAAGGCGCTGGCTGCAATCGAGAAACTGCCACCCAAGGCATATATGGTCTTTTTCGCCAGTCAGGTGGAGGGGCTCACCTATGTCGAGATTGCGCAGAGGGAGGGCATGTCGCTTGAAGAGGTGCAAGATCACATGCTCGAGGCCATCCGGATCATCGTCCGCGAAATGCAATAACATGCTAAATCGCCTTGCCGACTTTCAGGGCTTGGCAAGGCGATGATTTGCCGCGATTCTGCGCGGCATCATGAAGAGGCTCGACGACCCGGAAATAAAATTGCCCGACGGCAAGCGTCGGGAGCTTGGTCATGTCGTCGACATCATCAGGGAGGGCTTTGCCAAGGCCATCCGCCACCGCACCCAGCCGCGCTTTCGCAATGGGCAGATTCTCAAGATCATCCTGTTTGGCAGCTATGCGCGCGGCGACTGGGTCGAGGATCCGGTGGGGCGTTACTTCTCCGACTACGACATTCTCGTCATCGTCGATCATGAAGACCTGACCGACATTGCGGAATTCTGGACAAAGACCGAGGAGCGGCTGCTGGAGGAACTGGCCGAGGGTATGCGGCTGCGTACCCCGGTCGGGCTGGTCTATCACAGCCTTGACGATGTGAACGAAAAGCTGCGCCTTGGCCGCTACTTCTTCATGGATATTTTGCGCGACGGCATCCTGCTGCATGAAGAGCCCGGCCATCCTTTCGTGGAGCCCAAGCGGCTATCGGCAGGGGAAGCGCTCAAGGAGACGCGGGACTATTTCGAGGAATGGTTCGATAGCGCAGGAAAAGCACTCAAGGGTGCGCGCTTTTATAGCGGTGAGGGCGATTTAAAGGACGCCGCATTCCTTTTCCATCAAGCGACCGAGCGCCTCTACCACTGCATCTTTCTTGTGCGGACCCTGTACAGCCCCAAGACCCATAATCTGAACCGGCTGCGCGCCCAGACAGAACAGCTCGAACCCCAGCTGCGCGCCATCTGGCCGACCGACAGCAAGTTCGAAAAGCGCGCCTATAATCTGTTGCGCGAGGCCTATATCAAGGCGCGCTATTCCCGCGAATATGTCATCACCGCCGAGGAACTGGACTGGCTGGCCAGTCGCGTCGCGATGCTGCAGGCGATGGTTGGGGCGCTGTGCAGCGCCCGGATCGCGGAACTGGAAGCATCGCTCAGCCCATCACATAGGTCTTGAGCGCCCGCAGGTCGCGGGTGATCCATTTGGCGTCCCGCGCGAAATCCTCGTCGGTCATGCCGGGCTGCCGAAACAGCGTCAGCATGACCTCCGCCCCATCGCCATTGGCGATAACGCGCAGGGGAATATGGACCTCCTGTCCATCCCCTGTCTCGACCACATGGTCCATCACCCCATAGTCATTATAGGGCGTGAAGCGGATCGTGACCGGACCCTCCGGGCCATCGGCGATCCACCCGGTTCCACCCCGGCGAAGATCGGATTCGGTGAGGCCAGACGCCCATTTGGGGAATATCTCGGGCCGCCAGATCGCCTCATACAGGACCTGCCAGTTGCGATCGATCGATATGCTGTAGGTACGCGCGGCCAGCATGATGCTCTCTCCTGATTGGAGCGGGCGCTGTATCGGCATGATCGCCCTATGTCATGCCGGCAGAAGAATCGCGATGGCCAATGGATCGAAATCGGGACTGGCCCGTTTCTCATCATACCCCCCGGCGCCGATCCTTCCCCCCTGGATCGGCGCCATTTTCATGTCCGCCAGCAATCGCCGACTCTTGCCGGGCGGCAATAGTCGATGGCGAGGACCGATCCCCAGGACATGCGGGGATACATGATCCTCGCAAAACGGCAGGCGTTTCAAAGCGTGGCAGATGTGCAGTCACCGATTCGCGGCGTTGGGTAGGATCGCCTGATTCGACCGGCCTTTTGGGGCCGCCCAGGCTATTTTGATGCGGGCGCATTCGCAGGCTCATGCGAAGTCGGGACGCATGCCCTGTGGGCAAAATGTAATGCACCGTACGCACGGGTGCTGCGAGAAAATTACACAACAAAATCAGTACATTGAACGGATTTTGGCAGACATCTCCGTTGGCACTGTTTGGTGCCGTTGACGCCGATTGGCAGCCAAAAAAATTCAAGTCATTGATTTTCCTTGGCAACATTTGACGCCCCCACCAATTTTTTGACTTCCTTGGCTGCCGCGGCATCCCACCCTTTACCAACGGCAGACAGCGGCATACATTTCCTCTGCTTCATCACGCAGGCCAGGCATCCAAATGATAGGATAGCTTATGGCTAGAATTACGATACGGCTTGAAGATGATCTCCATGATCAGCTCCTTTACCGGGCTGCGCGTGCAGGAATGCCCTGTGCTTCCATGATTCGGCTCATGCTCAGGAAGCTCGCACTGCCGGAAACCACGTTCAGGATGTTGCGCACGCCGGGCGAGGAGTTGCTTGTCGCCGTCCTCCAGATGCGGGAACTCATCCACGTTGATCTAGCCCGGCGATCGCCGGAGACGCTCGAGCTGGGCATGGACTGCGCGAAAGCGGTCCTGCGGGATCATGGTCTGCTCGAAGAGGGGTGAGCTGAAAGGCGCCTTCCTTTCGCAGGGAAGGGCCGAGCGACATTCTTTTCCTCGAAATGACACCTTCGCCTATTCGCCGGATCGATCCGGCTACCCCTTATTTAGCAGGATGACCATCACATGGTTCACATCATCAAGACACGCCGAAAGTCGCAAATTCCTCCTGTTGAGGCTGATGAGGCTCTGCGGATCGACAAAACTGAAACTCTTACGGTTCGTATCCCGGAAGCGGTGCGCATGACAGGGATCGGCCGGTCCAAGCTGTATGAACTGATACAGTCCGGCGACATCGGCATCGTGAAGATCGGCGCTTCGACACTCATACCGGTAGACAGCTTGCGGGATCTGATCGCTCGAAACAGGCGGCAGTAAGATATCCGGTGCGGTGAGCAACTGCTGGCCCACCAGTTCGCCAGTCTGGGTCGCCGGCGCACGATTTGTGACCGGCAACCTTTGGGACTTGTACGAACCCGCTGCGCGGGATTGGCGCCGGGATCTAATGTCATGCTGATCATGCTGGCGATGCGACTGGCTTGAGCGGGGGCGAGCACAGGCAGACCCTATCGACTCCTTCAACTGAGGAGTCGAACGATAAACACCTCCACCATGATGATGCCCGTCCGGACATTGCGTGAGCGCATGGCCGAAGACATGGACCTGCGCCGTTTGTCACGCGCCACGCAGCGCAACTACCTGCGGGATGTGGCGCGCTTTGCCATGTGGCTTGGCCGTCCGCCCGATACTGCGAGCGGTGAAGAGCTGCGGCAGTTCCAGCTCGACCAACGGGAAGCAGGGCTAGGCGGGCCGACGCTGAACAGCATCGTGTCTGCGCTGCGGTTCTTCTACACGCATACGATCGACCGCCCCGACCTGACCCGCAAGCTCTACCGGGTGAAGCATCCACGATCATTGCCGACCGTGCTCAGCCGCGAGGAAGTGACGCGGATGCTGGGAGCGACCACCAGCCTCAAGCATCAGGCCATCCTGTCCGTCGCCTATGGGGCCGGTCTGCGCGCCTCGGAGGTTGCCAAACTCAGGGTCAGCGATGTCGATGGCGAACGCATCTTGCTCCGGGTGGAATGCGGCAAAGGTGGTGGCCATCGCAATGCCATGCTCCCGAAATATCTGCTGACTCTCTTGCGTGCGTGGTGGAAGGAGGGCCGGGATCAGAGCGTCATGCACCGCGATGGCTGGCTGTTCCCGGGGCAGCACTATCTCAAGCCTATCTGTTACCGACAGGTGCATCGTATCGCGGCCGAGGCGGCACGCGCCGCCGGCATCACGAAGCGTGTCGGGCCACATACGTTGCGACACAGCTTCGCCACTCATCTGCTTGAAGACGGGATCGATACCATGCCAAAGCAGATATATCTCGCCGATTTGCCAGGCAACGCCGCCCACGC